>NZ_LYXE01000110.1 GCF_002532075.1 Candidatus Chloroploca asiatica
GGCGGGTGCCCTGGCGGGTGCCCTGGCGGGTGCCCTGGCGGGTGCCCTGGCGGGTGCCCTGGCGGGTGCCCTGGCGGGGTGCATACACGGAAGATGCAATCGCCCTGTAGTCTACCTTAGGGCGATGATCCAGATGAGGATGGGTATCTTGATGAAGATAACTGGTATACTGCTGTCATGCATACTATTCGCGGTACGTTGAATAGTATAGTTTAATGAGACGGCAAAAACGAGCCTTCTATAGCAAACATCATGAGTTGGTATAAGCCGTTGTGTGCGTGCTCGCTCCACAAAACACAGCACCTTTCCCTCGAACTATATGGTGACGCAAACCACAACTTGTTGCCACTGTCGCGCCCCCCTCAGCTACACTCGCGAGGGGCGCTGTAAGAAGTGTCGGCGGGTGGTACTCGTGAATCGCCAGTACCTGTTGAGCGGGACTATTTCCTCAGGCGGTTTTGGCACTGTCTTTTATGCACACGATCAGAAGTCACATCGACATGTGGCCGTGAAACAGCTCGTGCCTGGGACGCTTTCGCAGGAAGAGTTGATCAAAAATGAGATCAAGACGATCAGTCAGCGCCTCGCAGGGCTGCGCTTTGTGCCCAGGTTTTACGGGGCCTACCAGGAGGGCTCTGAAGTCTACCTGGTGATGGAGTATATCGAGGGCAAGACGCTCGATCAGGTGCGCGCACTCCCCTGGAAACCCGAGAGTGTCGAGCGCTTTTTGAGCGTCATGCTAGATCAGCTCCAGAAATGCCACGAGCACCAGGTGGTTCATCGCGATCTGAAACCACGCAATATTATCCGTAACAACACAGGCGACTATATCCTGATTGATTTTGGCATTTCCAAACTGGATAATGTGACGCAGAAAATGGCCAAGGGCATTGGAACACCTGATTATGCTTCACCAGAGCAAGCTCAGAGTCAAACGACCAGCTCCCAGAGCGATCTCTACAGTCTGGGCGTGATTGCCTACGAGTTGCTCGTTGGGCAAAGTCCACCCAACGTGTACGCACGCCTCGGTGGTGCTGCGCTTACACCTCCAAGCAGTCACCTCGCCAACGTCCCGCCTCGCCTAGAGAAGACGATCATGGCGTTGCTGCAACTCCGGGCCGCTGATCGCCCGGCCAGCGCCGCGCAAGCGCTGCTGATCCTGCGCGATCCCCCCCCGCTCATCAAGCGCTCGTCAGGGAAACCGATGACGCCCGCCGACATGCTGGCGAGTCTGGTGGTTCTCGTTTTGATGTGCGTGATCATCTTTTTTGTCATTGGAAATGGCCCAGACACGCCTCAGCCGCCACCACTCATCCCCCTGGTCGAACTTCCCTCGGGCCGGCTGGTCTTTGCTTCGGATCGTGAGGGTGGCTACGACCTCTTTCTGGCGGATGCGGGAGGCGGGCCGCCGTGGAACTTGACCCGAAGCCCCCAGGATGAACTGGCCCCCGTCTTTGCGCCTGCTGCGAATTATCTCGTCTACCTCTTCAAGCACAGGGATGCGTATGGCATTGCGCGCCTCGATCTCGCCACGATGGAGCGGCGGGAACTGATGCCGCCGAGTCCAGGCTGGAATTACGGCACGCCGATGCCTTCCCCTGATGGGCGACGCATCGCCTACAATGCCGGGCCACTGGAAAATCTTGATCTCTATGTGATGGATGCAAATGGAAGCAACGCCCGCGTCCTTGCGGCCAGTCCCGGCCAGGACTACCACCCGGCATGGCTTCCCGATGGCACAGCGCTGGTCTATGTGGTGCAGGAACAAACCAGTTCGGCGCTGATGCTTCTGCCGCTCGACGCGAACAGAGCGCCGGTCGAGATCTACCGCACCGAGGGCCGACTCAACGCACCGGCGGTCTCACCCGACGGGCGCATGATCGCTTTTGCGGAGCGTCGCGGCAATGGCGAGAGCAGCATCTATCGCATGTCCGTGCAGGGCGGGCCGGCTGAGCGCGTGACAAACGGGCTCGGCAACGCAGCCACCCCCTCGTGGTCAAGCGACGGGCAACGCCTGATGTTCAGTGCCATGCGCGAAACATCCGACGAGCGCCTGAGCAAGATCTACCTCATCGACCGGGACGGCAGCAACCTCAAACAGATCTTTGCCGACACGGGCAATGACATCTACCCGTATTGGGTGCCTTAAATGCTTGCAAGCTGCGCTTGCTGCATTGCCGAGGAGATAAGAACAGGGAGGGCTTGCCCTCCCTGAGACCCTCCCGACCGTTTTGGTTATGGTCTACTCGTACGGGAAACCGGCAGCAATCCAGGCGCGCATGCCGCCGGCCATGCTGTAGAGTTCAACGTCGAAGCCGTTGGCCGCCAGCATGTTGCACGCGGTCAGGCTCCGGTTGCCAGAACGACAGACGCAGGCAATGGGCTGATCGCTGGGCACTTCGGCCATCCGCGAGGCCAGTTCTTCGACGGGGATTAGCACTGATCCGGGGATGTGTCCGTCGCCCGCGAATTCGGCGGGTGTTCGTACGTCAAGCAGAAAGATTGGGTTGCCGGCGTCAAGCGAGGTCTTGAGTTGCTGAACGCTGATTTCGGCCACCTGCGGAACCTGAGCAGCAGGCGGTGGGGCCGCAGCAGGGGTCGTGGTTGCGCCGCATCCCGCCAACCCAAAGGCGGCCAAGAGCGCAAAGAAGAGAAGCATTGTTCGTCGCATCGATTCATCCTTATCTAGTAGTCTGGGAAGTACATTTTCTGACATGCTCGCAGCCTTGTCATGCTGAGCGCAGCGAAGCATCTCTGCGGGGGCTTCGACAGGCTCAGCCTCCGTCCATTCGCAACGCCCATCGTCCGCCGTTGGCTGAGCTTGTCGAAGCCAAGCCCTATCGCAACGCCCATCGTCCGCCGTTGGCTGAGCTTGTCGAAGCCAAGCCCTATCGCAACGCCCATCGTCCGCCGTTGGCTGAGCTTGTCGAAGCCAAGCCCTATCGCAACGCCCATCGTCCGCCGTTGGCTGAGCTTGTCGAAGCCAAGCCCTATCGCAACGCCCATCGTCCGCCGTTGGCTGAGCTTGTCGAAGCCAAGCCCTAGAGCCGAAAACTTTTGTTACACACTACTAGGCTATTTGAAGGAGCTCATCGTTGTCTCCAGGAATAGTATACACCCCTACGCGCTCGCGCCGGAAGCACTCACTGGTAACCGCACGATGAAACGGGTCGCGCCGGGTTGCGATTGGACCTCGATGGTGCCGTTGTGCTGGGTGATAATCCGGTAGCTTATGTCAAGTCCCAGGCCAGTTCCGGCACCAACGCCTTTGGTGGTGAAAAAGGGCTCAAAAATACGCGGCAAGACGTCGGGGGGAATGCCGGGGCCGTCGTCGGCGATTTCGACCATCGCAAAGTTGTGCTCGCAGCGCGTGATGATCTTGATTGTGCCGCTCCCCTTTAGCGCGTCGGCGGCATTGACGATCAGATTGGTCCAGACTTGGTTCAATTCGCCACCGCGCCCCATGAGCATCGGTAGATCCTGGCTATACTCGTTGATCACCGTGATCCCTTTGAGGCGATGGCGCAGGACGACGAGGGTGTGGGCGAGGTCGCGATTTAGATCAACTTCTTGAATAGGAGCCTGATCCATATACGAGTAGGCTTTCACCGCTGCGACCAGTTCCGCGACACGGCGCGTGCTCAACTCAAGCTCGGCCAGCAGCCCATCAACGGTGGCAGCCTCGGCAATCCAGCCGAGCGTTTCGGTGGACGTGGCTGCATCGAGCCCGCTGATCAGCCCGGCAAGTTCATCAACTGTGACGCCTGCCGCAACAAGCGGGGCCGCCAACGCATACGCCTCGGCAACCCCGTGGTCGTCAAGCCAATCACCCAACTGATCTTCGTAATCGGAGCGTTCGAGGCTCGACAGGGGCGGCAGGTTCTCTTGACGTTCGATCAAGAGAGCCTGAAAGTCCGTCAAGCGCTCAAGCGGTAGGTGGTGATGGTGTACGCCAAGACGCAACGCACGTGCCTGCAGCGAGGGCAACATTTCACGGAGCGAGACCGCAGCGCGGCGCGCGGCCGAAGCCGGGTTGTTCAACTCGTGCGCGAGGCCTGCCGAGAGTTGGCCCAGTGCCGCGAGTTTCTCTTGCTGCTGACGCATCGAGGCAAAGCCGTACATCCGCTGCGACGCGATCTGCAGCACCTTCGACCCAAGCGTTGGAGCCGCCGCAAACATCTGGCGAAAGGCCTGCACCCCCATCACCAGTGCGCGTGATGGCACAATCGCCTGGATCGTCACCATTGACGGCACTGCATTCAAGAGCGAAATCTCGCCGCCAATAATGCCCCGCGGGGTGGTGCCGATGACCTTGCGGGTACCATCGAGCATCCGCGCAATTTGCAGTTCACCCTCAAGCACCACATAAAAACGATCTGCCAGATCGCCTTCATGCATAAAGACCTCACCAACCACAAGCGCCTGCTCGTAGCTATTGGCCAAGACCCACGCAAGCTCATCATCGGTCAGATCCTCGAAGAGGGGCAAACCGGCCAATTCACTGCTCGTAAGCATTGCTGAACCTCATACCGCTAAGTATCCGCAGATTACGCAGATTATGACTTCCCCATCTGCGTAATCTGCGTAATCTGCGGACAATCAGGAAGACTTTGCATCAGCCCTGACCTTCCCCCGACCTAACGCAGACGCGCCAGGTGCTGGTGGACAAACTGCACCGCAATCGAGCCCTCGCCAACCGCCGAGGCTACTCGTTTGACCGAGCCGGCGCGGGCATCGCCGACGACAAAGACGCCAGGCACGCTGCTTTCGAGCAAGAAGGGTTCACGGTCAACATCCCACCCCTTTGGCCGCCGACCATCCTCGAACACCTGTGGCCCGGTTGGAATAAAACCTTGTCGGTCGAGATGAACGATATCGGTCAACCACTCGGTACACGGCATGGCACCGGTAAAGATAAAGAGGGCCGCCGCCGGGCACCGCTCTTCGCTCCCATCCGGGGCACGCACCGTCACCGCCTCGACGTGGTCGCTGCCATGCACCGCATGCACTGTGCTATTGAGGCGAACTTCGATATGAGGGCTCGCCTCAATGCGATCGACGAGGTACTGCGACATCTTGGCCCCCAGCGAGTCGCCGCGCACCAGCATGATCACCCGTTCGGCATACTCAGCCAGATAGATCGCCGCCTGACCCGCCGAGTTCCCAGCCCCCACAATGAAGACCGGCTGCGCCTGGCACGAGAGCGCTTCGGTCAACGAAGCGCCATAGTAGACCCCGGCCCCGGTCAGTTGCTCGACCCCGGGGGCATCGAGTTTGCGGTACGAAAGCCCGACCGCAACCACAACGGCAAAGGTACTGATTTCCGATCCGTCATTCAGCTGAAGAAAGCGGTATGGTCCATCAATGCGCATCCCAATCACCTCGACGGGCGAGAGGATCTCGACGCCAAAACGGCGCGCCTGCGCAACGGCCCGCCGGGCCAGATCGCCCCCGCTGAGACCTGAAGGGAAGCCGAGATAATTCTCGATCCGCGAACTCGTCCCGGCCTGCCCGCCCGGAGCCTCGCGCTCGATCAAGACGGTGCGCAGGCCTTCCGAGGCACCATAGACAGCGGCGGCCAGACCGGCTGGCCCACCGCCGACGATCGCCAGATCATAGTGTGTCTGCGCGGCCTGGCGCAACAGACCGGCCTGATCGGCGAGTTCGGCGACCGTCGGTGCCACCAACCAGCGCCCATCAACGAGGCGCACCAGGGGCAGTGTCGGCGCGGGTTGCCCATACTGTTCGAGCAACTCGTGGGCCTGCGGATCAGTTTCGAGATCAAAATAGAGATAGGGCACATGGTTGCGTGCCAGGAAATCCTTGAGCGCGTGCGCCTCGGGCGACCAGCGATGCCCGAGAAGGCGAATGCCCTCGAAGATCGGGCTATGACTCGCCTGCCACTCTTCCAGCAGATCGTCCAGTACCGGATAGAGTTGCTCTTCGGGGGGATCCCAGGGCTTCAAGAGATAGTAATGCACAGCGGCGCTATTGATCGCCTGGATCGCCGCCTCGGTATCGGCATAGGCCGTCAAGAGCGCCCGACGCGCCTGGGGAAAGAGCGGCAACGCCTGCGCCAGAAACTCAACGCCGCTCATCCCCGGCATACGCTGATCAGCCAGAAAGAGCGCCACCGCCTCACCGCGCTGACGCAACTCACGGGTCGCCTCGAGCGCAGCCGCCCCCGAATCAGCGCGCACAATGCGATACTGTTCCGCATACCGACGCCGTAAATCGCGAGCCACCGCACTGAGCACATTCGGGTCATCATCAACCGTCAAGATAACAGGCTTGGCCATACTTGGTCTTCTCTTTAATCAAGGTGTGGAAACTGCGGTAACTATACCCTCTTTTGCCAGTGCATGGCAAGGGAGGGTGGGTTGGACGGCTTTTTTTGACGCAAAGGCGCAAAGGTTTATTTGCATATTATTCTTTGTGTCTTTGTGTCTTTGCGTCAATCCTCCCCGCCGTCGCTCGCTTCTCGCCCCATGCGGTATTTGATGTCGTAGTTGATGATGAAGTCGAGTTCTTCGTCTGCGTGGTCAGCTCTGTGCAGAAGTCGAGATAGTCATCTGTTACCAATCCGCCTTGGCGTGCCGCGCCCACGTTGGCGTGGTAGAATAAGCTAGCATATGGGCTCGGGAACAATGAACGCTTGGCGCAATCGTTCCTGCGCTCTCTTGATGAACAAGGATCATACGAATGACCAACGAGCAGTGGAGTACCGTCGATCAATACTTCAGCGACATGCTGATGCCACCGGATGCTGCGCTCGAGGCCGCGCTAGCGGCGAGTGACGCTGCGGGCATGCCGACGATCAGTGTTTCGCCGTCCCAAGGCGCATTGCTGTACCTCCTGGCCCGCACGCTGCAGGCGCAGCGCATTCTCGAACTCGGCACACTCGGTGCCTACAGCTCGATCTGGCTGGGGCGAGCATTGCCTCCCGGCGGACAGATGATCACGCTTGAGGCTGATCCAGGCCATGCTGAGGTAGCGCGTACCAACTTGGAGCGTGCCGGGCTGTCCGCCGTCGTCGAGGTGCGCGTCGGTCCGGCGCTGACAACGCTGCCCACGCTGGCGGGGATGCCGCTGTTCGATCTGGTCTTTATCGACGCCGATAAGGCCAACATGCCGGCCTACTTCCGCTGGGCGCGGGCGCTGACCAGGCAAGGCGGCTTGATCATTGCCGACAACGTCGTGCGCCGTGGGGCCGTGGTCGACGCGAACAGCACCGATCCAAATGTGCAAGGCGTACGCACCTTGATCGCCGCGCTGGCTGATGACCCTGGGGTACGTGCGACCGCGCTTCAGACCGTAGGCAGCAAGGGGTACGATGGCCTGGCGCTCGTGCTGGTTACCGGCAAGCCGCTGCCGCCGCCGCGCTGATCAAGGGAGACAATGAAGTGAGGGCGTATGTCAATCACGATTGAGACCGCTGAATTGCCCGCCCTGATCGCCGAAGCAACCGCCGTAAGCGCCGAGTTCGTGCGGCGCTTTGGCCATCTGAATGAAGCGCAGTTGAATTGGCAGCCTAATCCCGAGGAATGGAGCATCGGCTATTGCGTTGAGCATGTGATGACCGTGAATAGATGCTACTTTGCGCCGATTGAGCAGATCCTCGCGGGAACCAGGAAGCCTACCTTCTGGGAGCAGGTGCCGCTGCTGCCGGGGCTGTTTGGCCCGTTGCTCATTCGCGCCTTGGTACCCGGAGCCAAAGGGCGGGTTGAGGCACCGAAGGTCTTCCTTCCGAGCACGACCACTATTTCTGGTGATGTGATGGTGCGTT
The DNA here is from genome assembly GCF_002532075.1 of Candidatus Chloroploca asiatica. Taxonomy (GTDB): domain Bacteria; phylum Chloroflexota; class Chloroflexia; order Chloroflexales; family Chloroflexaceae; genus Chloroploca; species Chloroploca asiatica. Next base: position 7,787 of record NZ_LYXE01000110.1, read on the forward strand.
TTGCCGCCGAGCAGCGTGAACTGATCAGCCTGATGGAGCGCTGCCGCGATCTGGATCTGCGCTCGATCATCATCACGTCGCCTGCGGCATGGTTTGTCACGTACAGTCTCCTTGACACCTTCCGCATCATTGTTGTCCATTTACAGCACCACCTTCATCAGACGTCGCAAATCCTCGCGTTGTCTGAGTTTCCCGGTGCCGGTTTTTGACGCCAAGGCGCAAGGGCGCAGAGGGCTCTTTGCATATGATACTTTGCGCCTCTGCGTCTTTGCGTCAAGACGGGTCAGCTACCCTGTTGCATCAACATACCAGCGGATGCGGTGACGCACTCGGAAGCCGCAGTGCTCAAACACCCTGCGGGCGCTGGGGTTGCTGTCACTGACGCTGAGCAACACGTGACTCAGACCCTCGGCACGCATAGCTTCCAACATCGCCAGGGTCAAGGCCCGTCCAAGGCCGCGCCCGTGCCAGGGCTCGGCCACGCCGATCAGTTCGAGCCAGCCAGGGGGCGTCGGATGGTGCTGCGCCGCGCCTGGGCCGTGCATGCCCAGACAGTAGCCAACCAGTTCGCCCTGCGGGCTGACCGCGATAAGGTCGAGCTGGGGATGGTAGCCCGGCGCGGCCATAAGCTGCTGGCGCTCGCTGATCTGCTTGCGATCGCCAGCAAAGATCGTGCTGTGCAGAGCAGTAGCCGCCGCAAGGTCTTGAGGAGGGGTGAGAGGCCTGATCGTGCAGCCTGACGGCGGACTGGGCGGCGCCAGTGGATCGAGCACCATGCGAACCATGCGCAGCATCTGCCACGGCTCCTCCTCGAAGCCGCTACGCTCAAGCAGATGCACCAATCGCAGGTCGTCGTCGCGCACTGGCACAAAGAGTCCCCCGCCATGGGCCTGCCTCCGCCCCCAGTCGATCAGTGCCGCCTCGATGGCCTCGTCATCGGCACCCGGACGGATCGCCCAGACAAGGACGCTCCCTTCGAGCAGGAGTGACGCCGCTACGAGTTCGTCGTGCTGATCAAACCAGAGCTGCGCACCGCTTGGCTGTGTGAGGGCCGCTGCCAGCATGTGCAAACCAGGCCAGGGATCACCCTGGCCAATAGCCCTAGCCGCCAGCCACAGATCCAGGGTGGCAGCGCGGTCGGCATCACCACGGTAGTTGCGTTGGCTATGGTAAGGCATAGAGATGCTCCAAGCGTATCATGTCTCGAACAGACTCGCTAACTGGCTGAGTTCGACCACTTTCACGTGAATCTCTTCCGGCGACGGGTTGACCACCTGGTATTCAAACAGCAAGAAACTGGTAGAGCCCGCCATGACCTCTGGGGCATTGAACACATCGGTGGAAGCTCCTGCGCGGTCACCCAGCCAAATCGTCGCGCTGGGGTATGTCTGGGCAAAGCCGAGCAGGGCTGCTTGCTGGCTACTGGTGAGTTTGCTGCCATTGTCGGCTGCGAAGGCGGTCGCAAAACTGTCCAGCGGGGCTCTCTTCTGGCTCCAGTTCTCATGACGGAAGACATTGACATGCAAAGGCTGTTCCCGTTTGACCTCTAGCACCAGCCGCGCCGCCGAGACGTAGCTACCGCGCCGCTGTCCCTCATAGTTGTAAGAGGTACGCTTGAAGATGATAGGGACATAGGCGCACAACCGACCATTGGGTAACCGCCCCTCATACCACTGCATCTGCTTGGCCCTGGCCGTTGGCTGCAAGCCCAACCCCTGAGCAATCGCTGCGCTCGCCGCACGTCGCTGCGTGTTGCGGTACACCACAAAACCAACTGATCCGCCAATGACCAGCACCGGCAAACAACACAAAAAGCCCATCCAAAACATCATTGCAAACACATCGTCCATACCAGTTACACCTCACCATCCTGGCTTGCAACGGCTTCCAGCACCGCAGCGAAGGGAACGAGATTGCCGTGGAGACGGAACATCTAGTAACTGATGACCTCCTCGGCCTCGGGTGCTGCGACCCAGATCGCTGCCTGCAGCACCTGGAGCCGCGTTTGCATAGCGGCCGGGAAGATCGGTTCGGTATGGCGCTCCATCTTGTATTTCCACCTCTAGTCTACCACGCTCCTGCCGAAACAGCGGGCCACCCCATGCCGTGCAGCAGAGCTGATGCAAAGTCCCGGTAGGGTTCGATAGTGTCCGCAGATGACGCAGATGATCAGGAGGACGTTGCATCAGCCAGGGGCCGGGCGATCCTCGTCCGACCTGTCAGGTGGGACGAGGATTGCCCGCTCGGTTTAACGCAGAGGCGCAAAGGCGCAGAAGCGCAGAGAGGTGGTGCGCCAACCTCTACGTCTCCCCGCCTCGGCGGCTCTGCGTTACCATAAGCAAGCCAGGGCGCACAGACACGGCGCTGCTTGCGTCGCCGCGAGGCCCCGCCCTCAGCGAGGAATCGTTGGCATCGGTGCTTGGAAGATTAGTTATGCAATCGCCTTCGCAGAGGACTTCATTCTCACTTGACAAAAGTATCTCTACGTCGTATATACTTGTCCTACCGCCACTGTGGTCGCATCTGTCATGTCTTTCTCGATGGCTACCAGATGACGCCTCTTCATTTTTAACCAGCGCAGCCAACGAAAAAAACGCCCATGCGCAACATCTCAGAGCTTATCTCTTTCATAAAAAGCACAATGTCGATGACTGACGTGTATCAGCCCGCAGTCATCCTGCATTTGCTTGAGCGAGGTGGCACATCGACGAGGGCTGAATTAGCCAAAACGTTAAGTGGCTATGATGAGGGCGTGCAGGCGTATTACGACAAAATTTTGATGCGTTGGCCAAAAATAACGCTGACGAAACATAATATCGTCCCCAAAAGCCAGGCTGACAAGCACGGTTATGTGGCAAAAGACAATATCATGATGCCCGTCGATGACGAAAGAAATCTTCAGGCGCTTTGCTACCGCTGCAACAGGGCGAAACGCGATCAAGACGCAACTGATTTTAGGCAGCCGCGCAGCGGAATTATTCGGGACCAATCCGTTGCATATGTTGCAGGCGTGGCACATACGGCCCGGAAACTCGAAGGGATTGAGTTGAGAGACAAACTCCTCGAAAAACTCGTTGGCGATCATGCCCGCCTGATCGATCAAGACAGCGAAGAGCAGCTTGATATTCGCATTACCGACATGATTGAGACATTGCTCGCGATAGCCCAAGGTGAAGGCAAGACCGAGAGCGAATTGCTGGAATTGATCAAGCAGCGCCGGGAAGAACTGGGGAGATTGGATACCGGTTTGTATTTGGATGACAATGTGGCATGAAAAGCCGGCTCGATCTTTGTTTCAGGAGTATCGTTTTGAAGAATGAAATCAGGGAATGCCGACTTCAGTGGGCGGGGGCAGCGCCGCTGGCGGCGGCTCTCCACCTGCGCGAGCGCCTCGCAGGGCGGAAGGTCGGCCTGGTTTGCTCAGGCGGGAACAGCTCGCTCGTCCACCTGCGCCAGGCCCTCAAGGAGGGATGAAGATGGTTACTGAGCGGCCCGATCCCGAGCCAGACGCTCTGCTGATCACGACCTTCGCACCCGGATTGACCCAGTATCTGCCAAACACGGCCGCGCTGCTCGACACGGCCAACCTTGTGCTCCACCCGGCAGTCGAGCGCCTGGTTCTCTCTGGGTCCCGCGGGATCGGCGGGAGACCACGCCCTGAGTCAGACCTTGATGTGAGTCTGATCATTGCCGCTACGGCGCTACCTGCCGCTGAGCCTGCACGCGAGCAATTGCTGCGCAGCGTCTTGGAGGTCACCCTGTCGAGGTGGCAAGGCGCCGTGGAGTGCGACCTGGCAGCGATCTTCCCTGTGCATACCTGTGGACTGCGCTGCTTCACCGGTTTGCAGCACGCGCCGCCGCTGTGCGCCCACCCGCTAGGCTGTCGCTTCGGCATCTTCAAACTCCAGAAGGGCTTTGATGGCTACGTGCCCTGGGAGGGCGTCGATCTGAAGCGCCTGTACCCAATCCTAGAAATCTGGCAGCGCGCGGGCGGCCCGCCGGCCTAGGTGCAATACCTTGCAAATAAGGTGGTTATTTTGACGCAAAGGCGCAAAGTTTTTAGCGTAGGTGAGCAACCCTGCGCAACTTCGCGCCTTTGCGTCAAAAAGCCGGTCTGGGTTGAGTAGCCTGATCGCCTATGATGTGCTTTCTTACCTCGCGGCGGGCATGACGCCCCAGGATATTTTGCATGACTTTCCCTACCTCACCGCAGAGGATATTCAGGCGTGTCTCAGCTATGCCGCTGACCGGGAGCGTCATCTGCTTGTGGCCCACGCATGAAACTGCTCTTTGATCATAATCTCTCGCCTTCAGCGATATGAGCGTGCTGTGCGAGTTTCCGCCTAGAGTAATCTGGCTGCGGCTTTCGTCAACCAACTCTTCCTCGTCCACCAAGGCCTCGCCCAACCCCACAAGTTCACCTGATAGTCTGGGAACTACATTTCCCGGTAGCGCCGCCGACCACGACGAACCCTCACGAAGAGACGAAGACAGGCGTGGTGACGCACGTCTTCGTTGCTTCGTGGCCCCCATTCGTGGACGGCTGAGGACGCCAGAAAGCTTCATTCACAAACCAGTAAACTTGCCGGCACGGGCCGCGCCAAAGCCGGCCAAACAAGCCTCGTTTGCGACCATGCAACCCCAAATTGAGAGGAAATTACGAGGAAGCAGCGTAGCAGATCTGCTATGCTACGCTAGATGTTTTCATCCGCAGGGAATGGGGTGCCTATGAAGCGGTCAGAGCATGTGCTTATTAGTATCGAAGCCGCAGCATCAGAAATTAATAAAACTACGAATCTTGATCAGGTCTTGTTGCAGATCTGTCAGGGTGCTGTGCAACTCTTCGATGTTGATCATAGCGGGCTCGTGCTTTTTGATAACGATGGTGATAGTGGCAAGGTCGTGGCTGAATTCCCTGATCTGGGGACGCTCGGAACGCGGATCCCAGTACGCGGCATTCCTGCCGAAGAGCGGCTCATCTATCAGCAAGAACCGATCTTGCTCAATGCCGTGCCCGAGACACCCCCGGCAGAACTTGGTTCTGTGGCCCAGACCTTTGCGAGCTTTGCGATTCGTGCGATCCTCGTGGTACCCGTGGTCAGCCAGGACCGCGTCATTGGCTCGTTTAGTCTCGATGCGATCGAACGTGCGTATACCTTTACCGATGAGGATATTGATTTGTGCCGCGTCTTTGCCGCACATATTGCGAATGCCCTCGATAAGGCCAGGCTTGTACGTGAAGTTCAACAGCACGCGGAACAGGCCGCAATGCTGCGGACGATGACCACTGCCCTTACCTCTGAGTACGATCAGCGGCTCTTGCTTGAGTTGATTGTGATGCAGGCGGCACAACAGTTGCATGCCCACGGTGGCGGAATCTATGTCTATGATGCGCACCAGCAGACGTTTGCTCTCGGTGGGGTCTATGGGCATGCCGATTCCCCGCTGGCGGCTACTGTACATCAACACGAAGGCATCGTTGGCATGCTGGTCACCGAAGATCTCCCCTTCCTGATTGTCTCTGATTATGCCAACTGGACCGAACGGGTCAGCACCTATCACGATGTGAGCCCCTTCGAGGCGGTGATTGCGGTGCCAATTCGCTGGCAGATGCAGCCCGTTGGGGTACTCTTTGTTGATGCCGAACGTGGGCGCGTCTTTACGACCCAGGATGCCAGTCTGTTGCGCTTGTTTGCTGATTATGCCGCCCTTGCCCTTGGCAATGCGCTTTTGCATCATACCCGCGAGGTCACGGCGGCGCAGCTCGAACACGTGCTCACCGGTCTCGAAACGCTTGTGCAGACGATGCGTGGCCCGGGCCTTGACGAACAGGTGCCGTCCATCGCCAATCAGCTTGCGACACCGCCGCCGCTGCCCGAACCGCCCCTTCCCTTGCCCAAACAACGCGACGAGGATCCCCAACTCACGCAGCGGATCAACCAACTCTTTGCCAATGTCCGCACGACGCTCATCCGCCCGACCGCCGCCCCGCCCCAAGCCACACCCGACACTGGTTGGCCGGCGCTCGTCGCTCAGGCTCCCGGGGCCATGCTGCTGACCAATCACGCCGGTAAACTGATTGCCGCATCACCCTGTGCCGCCCTTTTGCTGGGCTACACCGAGGCAACCCTCGCTGAACAGACCCTCGCCGACCTTATGGTTGATTCTCAAGCCATGCCGCGTCTAATGCGCTCACTCGCTAGCAAGCCTGATACGTGCCACGTTGAAGAGATCGGGTTCTACAACGCTCGCCACGAAGCACTGCCGGTCAAGCTGCGTGCGCGCCAGTGTCGCCTCCCGGGGGAAGCGCAAAACGGGATCATCATCACGTTCGAAGAATTGCGCCCCCTGCAAACAGCGCAGACCCACCACGCGTTGCTCGTGCAGGCTAGCAAATTGCTCACGATGGCCGATGGCCTGCCTGAGGCCTTGCGGAGCCTCGGCGATGGACTGGTGAAGAGCCTGAATCTGGCCTGCTGCCGGATCTATCTTGCCGACACCGCTGAACAACTGATCCTCCAGGCAAGTCAGGCCGTGCCCGGCCTATCCTGGCATCCCGGTCTCGGGACAACGATGGTAATCAACGCATGGCCCGAATTAGCCAGTGCCGTTCAGCAGACGGGGCTTACCGTGATCAATCAGCCTCAGACATGGGGCCGCCAAACCGGGCTTCCCTCTAGTGTGCGCAGCGTCGTGCTGATGCCCCTGCGCCATCGTGATGGTCTGGTGGGTCTGCTTGAACTAGGACGAGGCGTGGCTACGCCCACGTCAGATTTTGCCGAAGCCGATCGTGCCTTGATCGAGGATCTTGCCACCCATACGGCCCCGCTAATCGACCGCATCCGCCAGCAAGAACTGAACGAATACCATCAGAACCGGCTCGATCAGATGGAACGCGCTGTCCGCACGTTGCGGGCCGATCATGATGCGAGTCAACTGCGCAATGAAATCCTCCGGCTGGCCGTCGATATGTTGCGCCAGACGATGGGCGTCTTTTATCTGGTACGGCCCCACCTCGGTGAAATCGAAATCGCCCACGTCTGTGGCTTACCCGAAGCCCTGCTCGGCTATGTGCAGCAGGCCAACATCGGGCTGGCTGGGCGTGTGGTCCAAAGCGGTGCGCCCCTAGTCAGCGCTTCCTTTGCCGATGACCCGGCTGATCCACTGGCCCTCTATCGCTGGCACAACGCGTATGCCGCACCCATCGAGTGCGGGGGTGAACTGGTCGGCGTCGTGCTGGTCGGGGGCGTACGCCGCGATAACGCCCGGCAAACGATCGACCTGACGGTGCTGAAGCGCTTTGTCTGGCAAGCCGCCTCGGTCTTGCAAACCGCCCAGTTGTCAGGTCGTGAACAGCGCGTTGTCTGGCGCATGGCCCTGCTCGGCCAGTTGAGTCGCTTTTGCCAGGAAACCACCCAGAAAGACCTGATGTTGCATGCCTTTCTGACCGCGATTACCGCTGGCTACGGGCTACGCTTCAATCGTGGCATGGTCTTTCTGGTCAATGAACGCCAGGATTATCTGATCGGACACATGGGCATCGGCCATGTCAGCCTTGAAGAGGCCAACGAGGATTGGGCAACCCTTGAACAGGATGGGATGACGACCTTCCAGACCTATCTGGAGCACCTGAGCACGCAGGAATTGCCGCCCACACCGCTCTTTGCGCGCATCAATGCGCTGCGCATCCCGCTCACACGTGATGAGCCCGACCTGCTACGCACGATTCTGCTTGAACCACGTACGATCACGCTGGCTGGCAGCGAACTCGATCATTTCTTGCCGCCACACCTGCTCGATGTGCTGACACCTCGCGGGCCAACGGCGATCGCGCCGCTGATGGTCGGTGACAAGATCCAAGGCATGGTCATCGTTGACAATGCCTTTACCCAGGCCACCATCACCAAAGATGATAGTGAAGCGTTGCTGACCTTTGCCCACACCATCGCCGTAGCCCTCAAAAACCAGAATCTGGTCAGCCAGTATCAAGCAACCCAACAGAGCCTCCATACCCTGCTCGAAGGGAGCCATAAAGCGGTCTCGGGGGGAGCAGAAACCCCAGAACAAGTACTGAAAGCTGCGGTCCACCAGGTCTGTGCGGTCGTTGAGGCAATGTGGGTCAGCATCATCCTGATCAATGATCTCGGTGAAGTGACCCGCGCCATCTCGAGCCGCGACGGCATCTTTGAAGCACAGTCCATCGTGCGTGAAGATGGAGTTTCGATGGAGGTGCTGCGGAGTGGTGAGCCCCAGATTTTTGATCAGACGATGCAGTACCAGGATCGCTTGCAACCGGTCATTTTCAAGCGTGGCGTTGGTGCCGCAGCCTGTTTGCCCTTGATGATAGGCGAACGGCGTTTTGGGGTGCTCTGGATCCATTGGCACGAAGCCCACCCGAGTCTACCCGCCGAGCTTGAAGCGGTGCGCCTCTATCTGAATCAGGTGGCGCTGGCCTATCAACACGCCGCCCAGATCAGGCTGCTCGAGCAGATCCGGCATGCCGCCGAAGGCATCGGTGGGGCCGAGACCTGGCATGATGTGCTTGAGCAGGTCGCCCGCCACGGGTGCATCCTGCTTGGCGGCACCGCAGCCGTCGTCTGGTCATACGATGCAGCCAGTGGGCAGATCGAGCCAGCCCGCTCGGCTGGCTACCAACTGGCGCGCGATGTCTGGCATCAACTCAAGTTGCAGCCCCCTCGTACCGATCGCCTGCTCAATCAGGCCCTGAGTGGAGGATGGTACGCCGAGTCGGATCTCCGCGGCCCGGTGGGAGCCACAGCCCCCGATCAACCAATGGCGCTCTTGCTTGAACAGACCAGTGCCCGTGCCCTGCAAATCGTAGCGTTGCAACATCGTGGGATCCTGCTCGGTCTCCTGACCGTCGTCTATAAACGACCGCAACGCTTCGCCGCCGAAGACCGGAACAAGGCCCGGCTCTTTGCCAACTCGGCAGCGATGGTGCTCAGCAAAGCTGCGCTCTTCGATCGGCTGCGGCTCTCGCAGGGTCGCCTCGATGCCGCCCAAGAAACCATGCGCCTCGTGACCAGTGCCAGTATGCTTGAACATCCCGAAGAGGCGCTGCGTTCGATTGTCGAAGGAGTCAGAACCCTCCTCAATGCCGATACGGCGGTCATCTATGTCTGTGACGCCAAACAACGCCAACTGACCTATCCCCCGGTGGCAAGCGGGGTGCTCGATCCGCGCAGTGTGGCCCAGAAAGTGCGGGTGCTCCGCGAATCCCTGGTTGCCCAGGTGATCCATCACGACGGGGTCTTGATCATCGATGATGTGAGTACCGATCCGCGCTTTGGGATTTCCCATTTTGTGCGCCGCGAAGAGATTGTCGCGACGATTGCAACCCCGCTGATCTGTGGCACCATGCGCGTCGGGGCGCTCTTTGTGAGTTACCGCAAGCCACACCCGTTTAGCGCCGAAGAGCTTGAGCATCTGACCCTGCTCGCCAACCAGGCAGCTATTGCGATCCGAAGTGATCAGTGTTATCGTGAACGTGAGCGCCAACGCTCAACCTTTGAAGCCCTGCGCCAGGCCGGCCATGCCGTCGCTGCTTCGCTTGTCCACACCACACCCAACCCGGCCTCGCTGCAACTGACCCTCGACTGCATCGCCGAGCAATCGCTCTTGCTGATCTCGCCCGAAGTGCGCGACCGGAGTTTCAGCCACTTGGCGATGGTCGAAGGCAATTATCTGCGGTTCACCGCGGCCCATCCGGGAAGCTATCTGGAGCAACTGCACCATCAGGTTGGCAAGATTGATCTGGACGGACCTCAGATTGGGATCACGGGGCGCACCGTGCAACGCAAAGAGGTCATTCGCATTGATCATGTTCAGTATGATGCCGATTATCTTAGCTACGATCCCGCCGTGACCTCCGAATTAGCTGTGCCAATCAAACTGGGCAACCAGGTCTTCGGTGTCATCAACCTGGAACATCCCAGTGAGGCCGCCTTCGATGAGGAAGATGAGCACGCGTTGCAGTTGCTGGCCGATTATGCCGCAACTGCCTTGCAACACAACCGCCTCTATGCGTGTCTCGAACTGGTCCAAGAGATGGGCCGTCGGGTCGCGATGAACCAGCCGATTGACCTCTTCCTCCACCAGCTCTGCCATCGCCTCGCAACCGAAATCTTCCGCGGGTGCCTGGTTTCCGTTCGCCTGGCCGCTCACCACCATGATGAACGCCCGGTGCTTACCTTCAAGCCAACCTGGAGTTCACCGCAGAGCCACGGGGGGACGATCACACAAGCCTTTGGCGAAGGCATCTGTGGGTATGTGGCCGTACAGCGCCGTGTGGTCAATTGCCCCAACGTCCATCAACTTGAAGGTGAACCAGACTATCTTGACCTCGTGCCCGACAAGCCCTTCCGCACGGTCTCGGAACTCTGTGTCCCTATCACCTGGGGCAATGAGCAAGAAGACCTGCTCGGGGTCATTGATGTGCAAAGCCCGCGGCAGGCCGCCTTTGCTCACGATGATGAACAATTGCTTGGCATTATCGCCGGGCAAATTGCGTCAGCACTGCACAACGCCGACCATATCGAGGCCCTCTCTTCGATGCGAGGCATCGTCGGCGGGCGCACCAGCCTCGAATGGATGCGGACAATGGTGAATGTCTGGCGCCACGAAATCGAAGATTATGCCCAGAATATCCGCAACCAGGTGCAGGGGGCCGCAATGCGGCCTCCCGCAGGCCAGTCGTTCGAGGCCTGGATCAAGGTGCGTCTCGGTGAAATTGATGTCAATGCCCGACGAATCCTTGATCGCTCGCTAACCCCGGCCCTCAAAGCCGACGAAGGCGTGCAAACAACCCCGCTTGATGATTTTGTCCGTCGCTGTGTCAACAAACTCTGGATTCTCGAACGATATACCGCGACGATTGCCTCACCACAACTTGATCTGCATGCCCAGGCGAGTGTGCAAGTGAATCAAGAACTTTTACGCATTGCGATCGAAATGCTGATCCGTAATGCAATTGACGCGATGCGTGAGGCACCGACGCGCCATCTGCGCCTTGCCACCCGGCGCAGCGATCGGCATGTCCAGTTGACAGTCGAAGACAGTGGCCCCGGCATCCCACCAGCCATCAAGCCGCTCATCTTCAAAGAGCAGGTCTTACGTCCCGAGGGGGGCCGCGTCGGGGGCACCGGGTTGATGATGGTACGCGCCATTATTGAGGCGTATGGGGGACGGGTTGATCTGGTCAAGACCGGGCCCGAGGGTACGACGATGATGCTTGAGTTGCCCATCGAGGAGTCAACATAAGCGAAGCGACCGCAGGAGGGGTTGAGACCTATGTCAAACTATAGCCTTCTGATTGTGGATGATGTACCAGAAACGGTCAAGACCATCGGTGAGTTGCTTGCGCTGCACGGCTTTCACGTCTATACCGCAACCAACCCGGATGAGGCTCGGCAGATTGTTGAGACAAGACACATTCATCTTGTCCTGCTTGATCTCTGCCTGACTGGGGATGGCGACCCCTCAGACGGTGGGCTCGATCTGGCGAAAACACTTGATGCCGCCATCCCTAAAATCATTATTACCAAGTTCCCCTCCTTTGATACCCTCTACAGTACGCTCCCTGCTGCCGGCGAGAATGGGTTCATTGTTGATTATGTGCTCAAGCTGGATGGGTTCGAGCATCTGCTCAGGCGCATCCAGGATGCCCTGACGAAACATGCACCGATTAACTGGCAATTGAAGATCCGCTTTAGTGAACGCTTCCCCGTCTGGCAACGCCTGTCGCTCGCCCGCCTGACCGAGTTGATTGTCCCGACGTCAGAAGATCCCATGGTCGAAGCGCAAAAGATTGACGAGTTATTACGCCTGCTCTTCCGCAAGCACGAAGAGATTACCATCGAACGGGTCATCAGTGCGACGCACGGGCGCGTCGCCCTTGAAGTGCGCGGCAATCACCCCGAACGTGGCCATGAACACTACCTGGTGGTCTATGGAAGCGAAGCGGATGTTACGGTCTATGAACAACATCGCCAGCACTATGCCCCCAAAGATGGCGATGCCCGCGTTTTGCATCGTGAGTTCACCGCCCGCATCCCCGGATACACCGCCTATGCCTATCTGCTCCACGGGGTGCGCCTCGCGTCGAGCGTGTCGCTCCGTGAGTTCTACCACACCGCCGACGCCGCAAGTATGACCGAGATGCTCGACGACCTGCTGCGCCATGTCGTCCAGCCCTGGTCTGCACGTGCACCCATTGTGACCAATCCCAAAGAAGCCGCCGCCTTCTTTCGCACGTGGCTGCACACAGACAGCCCAACTTCGGCAGAACGCCAGTTGCAACAGTGCATGGCAACCCTCGCCCAGGCAACCCTGCGCCTGGGGGCCTTTCGGATCAATCTGGTCGGTCAGGCGATCGAGTTCCACCTGCCCGATGCCGAACCCGCCGTGCGCCGCCTGGCCCTGCCAACCAATGCCCTGCGCGTCGAGTATCTGATCTCGGGGAGCGAGCATCTGGTCGGCACGGTGAATGGGGCCGTTGACCTCGAAACGGTGCTGGTTGACCCCGAACGCAAAGGGTGTACCCTCATTGAATTTGCGCACGCGACGCGCGGCCCCCTCTGCGCCGATTACGCCCTGCTCGAGCATAGTCTGCGCCTCCAACTCTCGTCCGCCATCAATCTCAGCACCCGGCTCAAATGCGAAACCGCCCTGCTCGCGATGCCCAATCTCACGACACCTCCCGATATGACCGGACTCGACCCCGAGGTGCAGAAATTGATGCGTGCGATCACCCGGGTGCGCTACCTCGCCGGTACCCTCAGCCCCATCCGTGACCTCAAAGCCTATCACGCCGGCGTGCTCTTCGCGGCACTGCGCCATCTCCTTGCCACGCCCGTCGAAAATCAAGAAGATCCCGGCATCCTAATCAAACTGGTGCATAGTCTGCTCTGTGCCGCCCTCATCTATGACGATCTGACCCGTGAACAAGAGCATGTCACCGTTGATCAGCATCAGCGCATCGTGACCATCCATGGCCGCGAAGTTCCGCTTACGCCCCAACTCTTGCGCCTCTTTGTCTATCTCTACGAGCGCCGCGGCAAGGTCTGCACCAAAAAAGAGTTGCTGCGTGAAGCCCTCGAAATGCCAGATATTGAAACCTCGGCTGATGTGCAGCGCAATGAAAGCACCCTGCAGAATCTCATCTCGCGCCTGCGTCAACTGATCGAACCCGATTTTCAGCACCCCATCTACCTCGAAACCGTCCGCTCGAGCGGCTATCGCCTCAAACTCTAGGCCAGCACCCCGCCAGGGCACCCGCCAGGGGTGCCCCTACACCGGCCCCCGCCACCGGCCCTGTACGGGCACCCCTGGCGGCGGCCCCTACACCGCCCCCGCCCCCGGCCCTGTACGGGCACCCCTGGCGGCGGCCCTCCCCTGGCGGCGGCCACCGGCCCTGTACGGGCACCCCTGGCGGCGGCCCCTACACCGGCCCCGGCCCCCGGCCCTGTACGGGCACCCCTGGCGGCGGCCCTCCCCTGGCGGGTGCCCTCCCCTGGCGGCGGCCCTCCCCTCTGCGTGCCACCACGCCAGCGGAGCTGGCCTGGTGGCACACACACCACCTGAGAGCGTCTTGTGAGTTTTTGCATAGGAAAATCCCTGCCCTTGTGAGCATTACGATGGTAAATCGTAGCAGCTTACGAGGGTATCTTTATCCCTGTACGGTATGCTTAGACTGAGCCACAGATAGCCTTAGAAAGCGTCGTGGCAACGAGGGTCAGGTTCGCATGGCAGTTAAGTATCGGGAAGAAGAGAAAGGGGTACGCGATGCCAAGTCACAACCGTCACACAAGTGCCACGTACGTGTTTCGTCGCTACATGCCCTGGGTTGCCCTCAGGATGATGGCCTATTTCTGGTGTGCCGTCATCATCGTGAGCGTGGCCGCCGTGGTCGAACAGGTCGTCTTCGCAACGGTAGCCCTGATCCCGCTGGCCCTGGCGCTGCTCGTCTTCCTTCGCTATCGCACCGAAGCGGTCTGCATCCAGGGTGACCTGCTGATCTTCCGCTATGGGGTGCTGGCAGTGCGCACCTATAGCCTGCCGCTCTGGACATGTACGCCCGACTATCACCAACCGTTCATAGCGCGGATGCTCGATTATGGCACGATCCACGTCGGGGCAGGCGCAAGCCCGCTGACAATGCATGAACTCGGAGACTTTACGCTGCTTCGGACGATGATTATGTCACGCCAGGCCGAGATGATGTCGACGCAAAGACAACGACGGGTCCTGATGATTACGTGACCTCAAGACAACAGAAAGGGGGTAGAGCTGTGGAACAAGAACACAAAACCGGCTTCTATACCAACGAACGCCCCCTTGATCTGATGATTGGCGGACGCTTTATCCTTCAGGCGCAACTCGCCCGCACGGCAATGAGTCACGTCTTTCGCGCCTACGATTGTCACACGGGTACCGTCTGTGTCGTGAAAAGCCTCGCGCCCACCGCGCGAGGCTTGCCCCCCGATGATGCGTTGCTCGCTTTCCTCCGCGAGGCGGCAACGCTCGCCCAGCTTGACGGGCCGTTTCCCAGGCTCGTCACCATCAACCGTGAGCAGGCTCACTGGTATATGGTGCAAACCTATATCGAAGGCCAGACGCTTGATGCAATCCTTGAGGCCAAATCGCTCACCGAAGCCAGAGCCCTCACCATCGCCGCGTCGCTGATCCAGGCGCTCAGCCTCGTCCATCAGGCCAATCTGATCTACGGCGACCTGCATCCCGGCAATGTGATGGTTCAGGCTGATGGCAGCGTGATCTTGCTCGATATGGGCCTCGCCCGCCCATGTGCCAGCGACCCGCCCGAGTTGCGCGGTATCGGTACACCCGGCTATGCTGCCCCTGAACAGTATGCCGGGTTGCCGCTCGACCAATCGAGCGACATCTATGCCTTGAGCCTGGTGCTGACCGATCTCTTTGCCGACCTGAATGTGCCCGAGGTCGTGCATGTCGTCCTGGCTCAGGCCCAGGAACCACTGCAAGCCAGACGCCGGGTAGGGCTTGCCGATATCCGCCGGGTTGTCGACATCGCCCAACGCAACCGTCGCCGCCGTGCGCAACCAGTGCCAACCCTGCCAGCCGTCGACCTGCGCACTGCACGGCGGCAACGCGCTCAACAAGCCCGTATCATCGGTCTCTGCATCATCACGATGCTTGCCATCCTGGTGCTAGCAGGACTGGCCTTGGGAGGAGTGCTGGCGTAGTAACGCGTAGGGCGGCCGCCCTACGCCAAGGTTCGGCTGGCGAACGATGGCACCATCGTTCGCCAGCCAAAGGTTAATCAAGACTTAATCGAAAAACCATGCCTCCTTAACACATCTGATCTACAAGATCACTACAATTGCAAGGTGAGAAACCTCACTTGCATCCAAGTTAAGGAGAGCGTATGAAAGTCGCCCGTTTCGCCCATGGCCTGGCCCTTCTGCTGGTAGCTACGATCCTCCTCGTAGCCTGTGGTTCACAAACTCCTGCCGCCCCGGTTGCCTCAACAAACGCCCCTGCTGCGATTGACTGGAGCACCATGACCTCTGCCACGGAAGGTGGTGGGATGGAGGCTCTGATTGCGGCCGCACAGGCAGAAGGCGAATTGAATGTCATTGCCTTGCCTGATGATTGGTGCAACTATGGCACGATGATGGCAACGTTTAGCGAAAAGTATGGCATCAAGGTCAATTCAATCAACCCCGAAGCCGGTTCCGCTGATGAATTGCAGGCTGTCCGCGATAATCGCGAAAACAAAGGCCCCCAGGCCCCCGATGTGCTTGACGTTGGCCCGGCTTTCGGCCCGCTCGCCAAGGATGAAGGTCTCCTCTCACCATATAAGGTCATGACCTGGGATACGATTGATGGGCTCAAAGACCCCGATGGCTACTATTACACCGATTACAACGGCGTCATGGTCTTCGAGGTCAACCTGGATGTGATTCAAGATGTGCCCCAGGATTGGCCCGATTTGCTCGATCCGAAATATAAGGGCCAGGTAGCCCTCGCTGGCGATCCTCGCGCCTCCAACCAGGCCGCCCAGAGTGTCTATGCCGCGGCGCTTGCGAATGGCGGTTCGCTCGATAATATCGAGCCTGGTCTGGAGTTTTTCAAAACATTGAATGCCAATGGCAACTTGCTGCCTCTGATAGCGAATACTGGTTCGATCGCCAAGGGCGAAACACCAATCACGTTCCAGTGGAATTACCTGGCCCTCGCCAATGCCGAGTCCTTTAACGGCAATCCGCCGCTCGAAATTATCTATCCTGCGTCGGTCAACTGGGGCGGTTTCTATCTCCAGGCGATCAGCGCGTATGCGCCCCACCCCGCTGCGGCCCGCCTCTGGCAAGAGTTTCTCTACTCAGACGAAGGTCATACGATCTGGATGCAGGGCTACTGCGCCCCCGCACGCCTTGCCGATATGCTCGAACGTGGGGTCGTACCCGATGACCTCAAAGCCAAACTGCCCGACCCCGCGATCATTAGTAGCGCTGTGGTGCCCAATGCCGACCAGTTGAACGCGGCCCGTGAGTTGATCAAGACCCAGTGGGATAGCGTTGTTGGTCTCGATATCAAGTAGATCGTGTTGGTGACAATCCACGGATGACACGGATGGGGCGGTTTTCGTCCATCCGTGTCCTTCTGTGTTTTGCTGTGCCTCCACGTTGCAAAGGGACAAACGTTGCTATGAGCACTTCCCCCCCACCGCGCTATCGTAACAATGCCTGGCGCGAGCATCCGCTCTGGAATTGGGTCGGCCTCGTGCCGTTTTTTCTTTTCATTTTCTTGTTTCTGATCATTCCTTCGCTGAATCTCTTTACTGGTGCTTTTGTCACCAATAAAGGTCTCTTTACCCTCGAAAATCTCAGCGTTTTCCGCAATCCTCTTGTGCTCAAAGCCTATATGACGAGCCTCCAGGTGAGTTTGCTCACCGCCGTGATCGGCGGCCTCTTTGGGTTTTTCGTAGCGGCAGCCGTGGCCCTTGGTCATCCCCCACGCTGGATGCGTAGTCTGATTATGACCTTTTCCGGGTTGGCAGCCAATTTTGGTGGCGTGCCACTGGCCTTTGCGTTTATTGCCACCCTCGGACGCACTGGTTTTGTGACGGCGCTGCTCAAAGAGGTCTGCTTTGCTGGCCCGGATGGCACGCAAATCTGCCCCTTTAATCCCTATGACCACGGCTTCAGTCTCTATAGTCTGACCGGCCTCGTCTTGGCCTATACCTATTTCCAGTTCCCGTTGATGGTGCTGACCATCACGCCCGCGCTCGAAGGGATGCGCAAAGAATGGCGCGAAGCGGCGGCGAATCTGGGGGCTTCTACCTGGCAGTACTGGCGCGATATTGCGCTGCCGGTGCTCACCCCTTCGATCCTCGGGGCAAGTATTCTGCTCTTTGGCAATGCTTTTGGCGCCTACGCGACCGCTCAGGCGTTGACGGGCGGTAGCATTCCGCTGGTCACAATCTTTGTCGGTCAACAGATCCGTGGGGATGTACTCGGCAATCCTCACGAAGGGTATGCGATGGCGATAGGCATGGTGGTCGTTATGGCCATCACCATCGTGGCCTACAGTATGTTGCAGCGTCAGGCGTCACGGTGGATGAAAGTATGAAAGCACAACCGATCAACTGGTGGGCAATCTTCTGGATCGTGCTGGCGGCACTCTATTTTTTCTTGCCGATGTATGGAACGCTCGATTTCTCGTTGCGCATGGAACGCAATACCATTAGTCTGAAGGCCTATGAAATCGTTTTTGCCGATCCTCGCTTCTGGCAGGGGTTTCGGTACTCGACCCTTATGGCCCTGATCACGATTATTGTCAGCATTATCCTGTTTGTGCCAACCGTCTATTGGATGTATCTGAAGGTGCCCCAGGCCCGTCCCATCATGGAGATTATCACGATTTTGCCCTTTGTCATTCCGACCATCGTCTATGTCTTCGGGTTGATTCGGACGTTTTCACGCCCTCCCTTCCAATTGACGCTCCATGCCTTGACGACTGATATGCTGATTGTGGCTGGGTATGTGGTGATTTCGATGCCTTTTATGTTCCGGGCGATTGATGTCGGCATGCGCGCTCTTGATGTGCGAACCCTCACCGAAGCCGCCCAAAGCCTTGGCTCAAATTGGTTCCAGGTGCTGGTCTATGTGATTGTGCCGAATCTCCGCGTTGCGATCCTCAGTGGGGCCCTCATCTCGTTTGCGACGGTGATGGGTGAACTTATTCTCGCCAGTTTCCTGGTACGCCCCGCCCTCGCTCCTTATATGGCGCTCTTGGGGTTGACCAAAGCCTATGAGCCGGCTGCATTGGCCATTATTAGTTACGCCCTTACCTGGGTTAGCCTCGGGTTGCTCCAGCTCGTTAGTCGGGGCGGCACAACCCGACAGTTGACTGGAAGATAAGGTGCGGGAGAAGACATGACTCATCTTGAACTCAGCCATATCCGCAAGGCGTTTGGCCCAGCTGTTGTCGTCGAGGATTTTAATCTGGCGGTGACCCAGGGGGAATTTATCTCCTTCCTCGGGCCAAGCGGCTGTGGCAAAACAACCACCTTGCGTATGATTGCCGGCTTTGAATTACCCACAGCAGGCACCATTACGATTGATAGCACCGATCTTACCAATACGCCTCCCAATAAACGCAATGTGGGGATGGTCTTTCAGTCCTACGCGCTCTTTCCAAATATGACGGTCGCGCACAATGTAGGCTATGGCCTGAAAATCACGAGCAAAAGCAAAACCGAAATGATGCAGCGCGTCCACGAGATGCTCGCGCTGATCCAGATGGAGGAGTTTGCCCAGCGCTATCCGTTCCAACTTTCAGGCGGTCAGCAGCAACGCGTGGCCCTCGCCCGCGCCCTCGCCATTCGCCCAAAGTTGCTCTTGCTCGATGAGCCGCTCTCGGCGCTTGATGCCAAGATTCGCCTCGAGTTGCGTCACGAGATCCGCCGTATTCAACGCCAGTTGGGCCTTACGACAATCTATGTGACCCACGATCAAGAAGAGGCCCTCTCGCTCTCCGATCGCATTGTGGTGATGAGCAAGGGCAAGATTGAACAGGTCGGTACCCCAACTGAAATCTATAATGCACCAGCGACCGAGTTCGTCGCTCGCTTCGTTGGGCATATCAATTTGCTGCCGGTCACCGTGCTCAATCCCGCCAATGGGGTCGTAAGCCTCGGTCGCCAGACCCTGCGCGCCGGGCGCTTTGGTCAGCTCAATGGGCGACCAGTGCAACTCGCTGTCCGCCCCGAAGAGATCAATCTTGGGGCAAAGCCCGACGCTAATACCCTCAACGGCGAGGTGGAATCGGTCACCTACCTGGGGTCAATTGTTCGTATCGGTCTACGCATCGAGCATCATCCGCTCTCGCTCGATGTTTTCAACGAACATACGCTCAAGCTGCCGCGCATCAGTGAGACGCTCGCGATCCATTTTCCCGTAGATGCCTGCTGGCTGATGGAGAAGTCTGATTAGAATTTATATGCAAAAACGCGATGATAAAAGCCGGCGAAGCTGGCCTTTATCATCGCGTTTTTGCAAGTATGACAACGTCTCTAGCGCCGCACAAACGGGAGATAAGCCTGTGGCACCAGGGGGCCTTGTCCACTACTGCCAACGCTAATGAACCCGTAGGCCGCATCATTGTCGTCACGAACCTGCACAAGTTGCCCTGCGGTAGGTTCAATCACGGCGTATATCGTATACAGCCCCCGCTCTGCCGGGGTGATCCAGTTCACCTCTGCGTTCACCGAACTTCGCGCCGGGATGCCGTCAACAACGGTGCGCCCAATCAGGCGATCCGGGCCAGGCGGGTTCTGTGGGTTCGTCGAACCACTGTCGGCAAGATAGAAGGCTACGCTGAAGCTCTGATTCTGATCTTGTAGGCCATAGTTGTGGATCGGTACCTGCACACGTACCTGTTCTCTCGGTTCAGGCAAGGCCGGTAGCACTCGGATCTCGCGGGTGTAGCGCCGCAGCGCATCGCCCTGATCGCCTCGCCTCCACGGGAGGTTGAAGGCCGGATCAGGCTGGTTGTAATACTGATCCCAGCCATTGCCCGGCTCAACAATGGGCTCGGCAGCGTAGTCAATCACAAAGGCGTTGAAGCCAGGTGACCAGTAGACAAATGGTTCGACCCGATACGGGAAGCGCACCGCCTCGCCGGTCAATGCACCAATCCTGATCCGCACGACGGTATCTTCCTGAAGGCGGAATTCGTGGTTCGAGATCCGCTCCGACCCGTATTCATCACTGTAGCGCTCGACAAAGTAGGGCCGCTTGTAATCTGACGAGGCCGAGCCGCCGATCTGAAAGAACCCAAAATCTAAACCGGCACTCACTTCGACTGAGCCTTCGGCACCGCCTGTCTGGACCTCGCGCCCGTTGACGATGTTCTGCGAACGACTGTTGCTGCCCCGGTCTTCGCGGATTTTACTCAATGTCAACTCAAATTCGGTGACTTGTTCGCCCACGCTGACCCGCCGAAACTGCGCAATCCGGTTGTACAGGCGATAGTTCGGTGGCGCCTCACGAGGGTACGACAAGAGATTCAGTGGCTCATGGCTAGGGATGTAGCCCGACGCAAGCCGTTTGCCCGGCACAATCGTCTCGGCGCTGACGTTGCACTGGTTGTTGTCACAGACCGGCCAAACGACCAGCAAATGCCCGCCTACGGTGTTGCTTTCATCAGTGTAGATCGGGTATTCCCAGGTGTCATAGTCGCTCTCGGTACGAATGATGACGTCGTCACGCCCCGCCAGAATCGATTGCCGCAGGCGTACCGTCTCGATGCTCGTGGTGGCTTTCTCAAAGTTGGTGCCATAGCTGCGCTCGATGCTCGTGGCAACATGCGAGCCAAGCACGTTGTTGCCGCTGTTGAGCAGATCAATCATCCGCGTCACAATTTCAGGCCCGTTCAGATTGATCACATTTTGCTCAATATAACGAATCAGATCTTCAGCCGAAGGATCAGTTGGTGGGACGAGGGCCGCATTGATCCGCTTGATCTCGTTGATGACTTCGTCAATCACCGACGGTCCCTGCACATCTTCTGTACTGTTCCTCCCCAGGGTCCAACTCCGTTGAATGTCAACCGCAATCTCGCTGGTCGCGGTGCTTGTCTCGTAATAGACACTGGTCGCACACTCACTGGGGATGTTCGGGTTCTGGCAGACGTTGACGCTGATTTCGGTGCCGTCAGGCAGAATGTCAAAATGACTCGGCGGCGCGTTGATGATCGCCAGTACCTGGCCCACGTTCGTCTCACGCCGATAGACCGGCGGGCCGAGCCGCACGCGGTCGCCATCAAAATCGCCAAGCGCCAATGCATATTCCGTTGAACAACAAGGTTGATTGACCGTCGCATGCGTAAGTTGCGTACGCTCGACAACCCTGCTGATGTTGCCTCCCACGTCAAGGTCGGCCCCATAGACGATAACCTGGGTCTCTTGACGCTGGTTGCCAGTGCTGTAGCGATAGTTCACCGCGACAATTTCAGCCCGCAGATCGCGGTTCAGATCGGCCATTGCCACCGGGCGACGACTGCTCCCCCGATTTCCAAGCGACGTCAGACTATCAACCAGGGCAAGCTTGCCTTGATCATCGATCCGATAGAGCCGAAGGTTGTTTTCAATATAAAAAACAAGTTCATCCTTGCCATCGAGATTCATATCACCAACGGCGATCGTGCGAAAGGAGGCTCCATTCTGATCAACCCGTTGACGATCACGTTCCGTGACCGCCCCAAGATCGGCGCGTACATCGAAAATGCCGGCGAAACTCTCACGCTTGTCACTGCTATTGATCCCATAGCCAAAAGCAAGCTCCAGCGCGACGTCGTCGTCGAAATTGCCGGCAGCCACCGCCAGATTGCCAGGCGAAGCATTCGACACCAGCGTCTCGACCACCTCTGGTCCAACCAGATACGTTTTCAGGCGCGGCTCCAGCGTATCGTTCACCAGGGTGAAGAATTGAACATAAATACCCCAGTAGCCACTCTCGTTCACATTCTCTTCGACCGCAATAAGCGCAAGTTCGCTCTGCCCGTTGCCGTTGAAATCGCCAACCGCCAGATCAAAATTGAGCATATTAGAGGAAGTGGAGGCGGGAGCCTGCACCGCTATCGCCGCACGCCGACGAAGTTCGAGGCCCCCGTTGCCATCAAAGATCTCGAGATGCAACTGCCCGTCTTCCCCCTGATACGCCAGCGCAATTTCGTCAGAACGATCAGCATCAAGATCGCCCGCAGCCAGCCGCATCTCGTCGCTCCACCGCGTCAGTGTAATGCCTGACGTAGCAGTGTACGCCCGCTCCCAGGTAAAAGCCTGCTCGCCCCCCTGCAACTCGGGCACAAACAGGATCAC
This sequence comes from Candidatus Chloroploca asiatica, assembly GCF_002532075.1. Classification (GTDB taxonomy): domain Bacteria; phylum Chloroflexota; class Chloroflexia; order Chloroflexales; family Chloroflexaceae; genus Chloroploca; species Chloroploca asiatica. The sequence continues at coordinate 30,168 of NZ_LYXE01000110.1, forward strand.
CCGGCGCTCACGATCAGGCCACGCACCAACCACATTGCTGCGCAGGTTGCCATCAAGGTTGAAGGTGACCACATCCATCGGGCTACGCTGGAAACGACCAACATCCGGGCCAACGTTACGGCTCAGGGCCTCGGTTGGTGTGATCGCCCATCCAGCGTCGATCGTATTCGTTAAGGGACTTGTCACCGGCAAGACCGGGCCTGCCGCATCGTAAAAGGTGTGGTAGGCAACATCATCCGGCGTCGTGCTTGTTGGCGTCGGTCCATTCCAAAACAACACAATGTCGGCCGCATCAAGGAGCGTTGCGCTGCCAGCAAGCGGATCAAGCCCAGGGTTCTGGGCCAGTACCTCTTCAAGATTCGTCAACTTCGAAGGCTGCCCAGGACGATGCAACGGAATCGAGCCACCCTGTTGCGCTGAAGCCGAAGGTGGTGCCAGTGGCACGCTGCCCACCAGCGTGAAAAAGAACAGACTCGCCAGGGTCAACCTCATAATCAAGCGCATAGGTTATGTTCCTTCTGATTAGTAGTCTGTAACGTACGTTTTCTGCTCTGCTGCCGAAGGGAGTGCCGGCTTCAGCCGGCTCATGGCTTTTAAGAATGAAACCAGGTAGTGCCGACTTCAGTCGGCTTCCGGCTCAGCCAACTGAAGTCGGCACTAGGCTTCGACAAGCTCAGCCTCCGTCCGTTCGCAACGCCCATCGTCCGCCGTTGGCTGAGTTTGTCGAAGCCAATACCGAGAGCAGAAAACTTACTTCACACACTACTCATGCCTTGCATGAAGCGTCACGCCGAGAAAAGGTGGATGCTTTCTATCTTACGGAGGTTCCGTCAACGCAACGTCAATACAAGCAAGACTCATGCTAAAATGCTGTTATGCTCTTTCTGCTGGGTGCCATGCAACTTGTGGTGGATGGACACAAAGCAGCCCTCTTTACCCCCGAAAAATCCCTTGCACTCCTGGGGTATCTGGCCGCTCATCGTGGTATGCACTCGCGCCGTGCCCTCGCCGGGCTCTTCTGGGGCGACATGGCCGAAGAACGTGCTCAGGCTAATCTGCGCATGGCGCTCTATAATCTCCAAAAAACGCTCCCCGCCGGGTATGTCCAGTCCGATCGCAAGAGTGTGGCCTTCGATCCCAAGGGTCTGGTCAAACTTGATAGCGAGCAGTTTGAAGAACTCCTCAGCACTGTTCATGATCTCGACAACCCAACTAGTCTTGACACGCTCGATCAGGCCATCCAGCTCTATCGTGGCGAGTTTATGGCCGGAGTTGCGATCGAGCACGAGCTCGCCTTTGCTGAATGGCTCTACGAACGGCGCACCTGGTACCACGGGCGGGTGCTCGGTGCCCTCGATGCTCTGATCACCACGGCAACCCGCCACAGTGCCTGGCCCAGGGCTATTACGGCCACCCGCAAGCTCCTTGCCCTTGATCCATGCCGCGAACAGGCACATCGCCAACTGATGCACTTGCTCGCCCAGCAAGGCGCGTATACGGCGGCCCTCGAACAGTACGCGACCTGCCAGACGATCTTGCATGCACGGATGGGGCTGACCCCTATGCCCGAGACTGATGCGCTCTATGCACGCATCAGCATAGCGCGCCTGCGTGGCCCGCCGCCCCTCCCTGCCTCAACCCTTCCCCTTGTCGGACGCGAACATGAGCTTGGTCTGCTCTACCAATATCTGGTTGTTGCCCCCCTTCGCCTGGTCACGCTGCTTGGGCCAGGAGGCGTTGGCAAGACACGCATCGCCCTGGCAACGGCCGCCCACCAGCACTACGCCTGGCGCGATGGAGTCTGCTTTGTGCCCCTCGCGAATCTCACCAGTGGGGCCGATCTGGGGCAGGCGATCGCCGAGGTGCTCCAACTTCCGCTCTCTGGCCAACGCAACCCGCACGAGGATCTCCTCAATTTCCTGACCAACCGCGAGATGCTGATGGTGCTCGACAATTTCGAGCACGTCCGGGATGAGGGCCTTGCGCTCGTCGAGGCGCTTCTTGCGGCTGCCCCAGGCGTGCAACTCCTCGTTACGTCACGTGAACGCCTGAGCTTGAGCAACGAGGTATGCCTCAAGGTTGAAGGGCTCGCTTATCCCCTCGCACAGGTCGATCCAGCCGTCACCATCACAACCTATAGCGCGATCCAACTCTTCCTCCGTCTCGCTCACCTTGAATATGCCGACCCACCTCCTTCCTCAGAACTGCTCGCGATAAGCCAGATTTGCTACATCCTCGAAGGGTTGCCACTTGGCATCGAGTTGGCGGCCGGCCTCACCCCACACCTCAATTGCACAACGATTGCCGCCCTCCTTGAACATGATCGTGATCGCTTGCAATCCACCCTCCACGATGCCCCGCTCCGTCACCAGAGCCTCCGCACGGTGTTTGAACGCTCGTGGGAACGGCTCGATCCCTTTGAGCAACGTAGCTACCGTCGTCTGGCGATCTTCTCTGGATCATTCACCGCCGAAGCGGCGCGGAGCGTTGCCGGTACGTCAAGCTATGCGCTCGATCTGTTCCTCGGCAAATCGCTGTTGCGTACCAGCGATCAGGGCTACTACGAGTTGCACGAGATGCTGCGCTACTACGCCAACGAACAACTCGCCAATGACCCAGAACAGGGCGCTGTACGTATGGCGCATAGTAGCTATTACCTCAAGTTGCTCATTGCAAGCCTGGACGCCCTTGCTGGACCCGCGCCTCGTGATGCCGTTCAGCAACTGGGCCGCCAGTTCGCGAATATCCGGGCGGCCTGGCATCACGCCGCCAGGGGCGACACCGTGACCCACCTCGAGCTAGCGATCGAAGCCTTGTTACGTTACTATGTGGCAACCAGTCGCTTCCATGAAGGCGATCAGCCGAGGCCGCCAGCGACCAGCGCGTCACAGCCGTCTTGAAGATCGCCCAGGCACCCCCGGCCCATCCCACGCCAACCATCAGCGACCCCGTGGCTTAACCAGACCTATCCCACGGACGTTTCCACGGGGCGCTCACCACCCCCGCTCCGCATCATCACTCCAAAAACGACCAGATAGATGAGCGCCGCGCCTACGATCAATGGGCCGATCAGAGCGACACCATAACGCCCTGCGGCTAAACCAATCCCCCACGGCAGCAACGCCGCCCCCAGATTGGCTGCCGCAATCTGAAAGCCGATCGTATTCGCACTATGCACGCTCCCCACACGTTGCGCCGTCGTCGCGATCAACGCAGGAAAGATCGGCGCGAGCGCAAAACCCATCAAGAGCATGCCCATCAAGCCCGCCCACGGCACCGCGAGCAAGCCAATCAAACCAGCCCCCACCGTGGCCCCCAAACTCCCCGCCCAGAGCAGGGTCGTCTGGCTGAAACGCCCCGCCACGATGCCCGCGACTACCCGTCCTAACGTCAACCCAGCCCAGTAAAAACCAACCCACTGCCCTGAACTGGCCGGGTCAAACCCGCGCCCGACACTAAACAGGGTGTAAGTCCATTGCCCAACACTCACCTCAAGCCCTGTGTAGAGCGCAAAAACCAGGATGCTCAACCAGACTGTCGGTAACTTGGCAGTGGTACGTAACGCGACGGGACTACGCACAGCGTGTGCGTGTGTGACCGGCCCATCAGCAACCCAGCGCTGCCGACTCAAGAAAAAGGCGAGCGCCAGCACCAGTTGCCCACCTCCCACCAGCAGATACCCGATCTGCCAGGGTTGGTCACGCACCAGCAGGCCCGTCATCAAGAATGGCCCCGCCGCTGCCCCCAAGCCATAACAGGCATGCAACCAGGCCAGTACCCGCGGGCTGGTCGCGGCGGCGGCATAGGTATTCAACCCGGCATCAATCGCGCCGCCCCCCGCCCCCAGCAACATCGCCATCGGCAAGAGCATCCAGAACGCCGGGGCCAGCGCCAGGCCAAGCAGACTCAGCGCTGTCACCAGGCAACTCACGGCCAATAAGACCCCAACCCCCAGCCGAGCCAGGATGCGGCCACTCAACATACTCACCGTCAAAAAGCCAACTGAAGCCGCAGCAAGCAGATACCCCAGCGCACCAAGCCCAACCTCCTGGGTGGCGGCAATCGAAGGCCACGCGACCCCCAACAGACCATCAGGTAGGCCCAGACTGATAAAACCGACAAACATCAAGCCAATGAGGACCAATTGTCGTGAGCGCAAATGTTTGAACCTTCTTTGTATCTCGCCCCTCTACAATGAGAAACAGCGGCGCACCATATAATCACAGCCTGCATCATAGCCCGACCCGTCTTCACTTTTACCAGGCGCCGTCCCATATTCTCTACCATGGAGGTAGCTCTCATGACAACGGAAGAACTCGCCCGCAACGTGCAGTTTACTGTTGACTCCCGCAACAACATCACCTCGGTTGTGTTGAGCCCTGATCTGTGGCGCGAAGTGTTGCACTCCCTCCGCGAGGCCGAAGATCTCAACCTGGTGCATATGCTCCAGGAACGGGCAACGGCAGGTACAGTTGGCATCGGTGCGTTGCGCTGGCGTGAGTTTGAAGAAGAGTATGCGTAGCTCCTGATCGCTGTATAATTCCCCATCGTCCGCACACAATGCGGGGCAAGCATGGCTTGCCTCGCATTTTTGTGTCACCAAGGCGTGGTACACTACCACACGTACGTGCCAATGATCAGGATCAGGAGCCATCTTATGGATATTTCGCGTGATTCAGTGCTGCGTTATCACTCCGAAGGACGGAAGGGCAAGATCGCTGTCGTCCCAACCAAACCAAGTTTAACCCAGTACGATTTGAGCCTAGCCTATACGCCAGGGGTTGCCATTCCTGTCCTCGAGATTGCCAACGATCCGCAACTCGCCTACGAGTATACCGCGAAAGGTAATCTCGTCGCCGTGATCACCAATGGCACCGCTGTGCTCGGTCTGGGCAACCGGGGTGCCCTGGCGAGCAAGCCTGTGATGGAAGGCAAGGCACTGCTCTTCAAACGCTTTGCCGATATTGATGTCTTTGATCTTGAGCTGGACTTGACCGATCCTGACCAGATCATTCAGGTTGTCCAGGCCCTGGCCCCCACCTTCGGCGGCATCAACCTTGAAGATATCAAGGCTCCCGAGTGTTTTTATATCGAACAACGCCTCAGCGAACTCCTCGATATTCCGGTCTTCCACGATGATCAGCATGGTACCGCAATTATCGCCACCGCAGGCCTGATCAATGCCCTCGAGTTGACTGGCCGCACCATGGCCGCAACCCGTCTCGTCATTGCCGGGGCCGGCGCCGCTGGCATTGCCTGCGCCGAACTGCTGGTGCTCGCTGGGTTGCCCCGTGGCAATATTACCCTCTGTGATACCAAAGGCGTGATCTACGCCGGTCGCCCCGGCACCATCGATCCCTTCAAAGCACGCTTTGTGCAAGAAACAACAGCCCGGACGCTCGCCGATGCGCTCGTCGGGGCCGATGTCTTTCTTGGCCTCTCGGCTGCCAATACCGTCACCAGTGAAATGATCCAGGGCATGGCCCCAAAACCGATCATTTTTGCCCTCGCTAATCCCGACCCCGAGATCCCCTATCCCGAGGCCAGGGCCGCCCGACCTGATGCGATTGTCGCTACCGGACGCAGCGATTATCCCAATCAGGTCAATAATGTCCTCGGTTTTCCCTTCATCTTCCGCGGCGCACTCGATGTCGGGGCCCGCCGCATTACCGATAAGATGAAACTCGCTGCCGCCCACGCCCTCGCCGCCCTCGCCCACGAGGATGTCCCCGACTCGGTGCTCAAGTCGTATCACCTCGATAGTCTGCGGTTTGGTCCAGAGTATATCCTCCCCAAACCTGTTGACCCCCGTGTCTTGCTCTGGGTTCCCCCGGCGATTGCCGAGGCGGCGATGGAAGAAGGCGTGGCGCGCCGTCACGTTGATCTTGTGAGCTACCGCGATACTCTCGAAAGCCGTCTCGGCAAGGGCTGGACGTTGATGCGGTCGATCTTTAATAAGGCGCGCAGCAATCCAAAACGCCTGGTCTTTGCCGAAGGTGAGGAGGATCGCATTATTCGCGCCGCCGCTGCGATTCAGTCCCAGGGCCTTGGTCGGCCCATCTTGCTGGGTCGGCCCGAGGTCATTGCCAATCATATCCAGCGCCTTGGCCTTGATTATCAGCCCGAAGTCTATAACCCCCGTGAGTCACCCCGCCTCGAACACTATGCCGAGGTGCTCTTCGAGCGACGGAAACGCCGGGGGCTAACCCATATCGAGGCCCGTCAATTGGCGATGCGGGCCAACTATCACGGCCTGCTGATGCTTGCATGCGGTGAAGCCGATGCCTTCCTCTCTGGCCTTACCTCGAACTATATTGAAGCTTTGCGCCCCGCCCTCCAGGTCATTGGAACCCGCCCCGGTGTCCGCCGCGCCGCAGGCTGCGAGATGATGATCGTTCACGACCGCGTCGTCTTCTTCGCCGATACCGCGATCAATGTCACGCCCTCATCCGAAGAACTTGCCAATATTGCCGAACTTGCCGCCGGAGTCGCCACCCGCTTTGGCATCACGCCACGCATCGCGATGCTCTCGTTTGCTAATTTTGGCAGCGCTCCCCACGAAGAAGGTCCGCAGCGCATGGCCGAGGCTGCCCGCATTCTGCAAGAACGCCACCCCGATCTCGCCGTCGATGGCGAAATGCAGGTCAATTCGGCCCTCGTCCCTGAGATTACCGAGCAACTCTATCCTTTCAGTCGCGTCAAAAAGGCCAATGTGCTGATCTTCCCCAATCTCGATGCCGCCAATACCGCCTATCAGTTGACCCAGCGCCTCGGTGAGGCCGAGGCGATTGGGCCGATTTTGATGGGCATGCATCGCTCGGTGCATATTTTGCTCCCCGACGATGAGGTGCGCAATATCGTCAACCTCGCCGCCTTTGCCGCGGTCGATGCCCAGGGGTAAAGAGCGCTGATCCGCCCGCCAGCGTTGCTGGTGGGCGGATCAGCGCCTCAGCAAGCTTCACCTGACAATGAACAGTAAATTCGCCGCCTCAGGCAAAATGGGGTCAATATAGCTGTACGTCAATGGCAATAACACGGTCGCAAAATAGCGCAAGACAAATGAGTTCGCAATGCTGTTGCCAAGCATGCTAAAGATGGGCAGTCCGATATCTTGCCCACCCCGCGCAATCATCAGATTCCACATCAGAGTCGATAAAATCCCGATCAGGATGATGCCAAAGAGCATGCCAAGCAGTGTGCCAACCATGCGATCAACGTATTCCAGGCTCCCCGGTAACTGGGCGTACCGAAAGGTGTAGATCCCGGCCGCCGTGAGAAACATAAAGGCAAGCATCAAGACGATCGTGAAACCAATGTACTGACCAACAAAACGCTCAGTCCCAAAGCTGCGCACAAAAAATTCTCCCAGCGGAGCATAATAGAGACTGGCAAGCACAATGGCAAGATAGAGCGAGACAATGACGATGAGGAGACGGATCATGCCTTGAAAAAAACCAGCCGCAATCGCTCCGATGAAGAGAAGAATCAGTACCAGATCGATAAAATTCATGCCGCGCTCCTCTTCCCTAATCGGGTAGGTATGTGCGCAAGGATTATAACATAGCGCCTCCTCAGCCCGATCTCAGTCTTTAGACAGTTGACACCGCTCGCCCAGGTATTACCATAGAAGAGATGGTTTCATGCCATGTGCCGTTGAGCGCCCGTCAGACCTCATGCGGGTTTTGTTTCTCACACATGGTTCCAGGGTTTTGATTTCGGGGATATGTACCTATGAGCGCCCTTGCCACGGGATCTTGTTCCGCTCCGCTTCCCTCTGATGCCCTCAATGTCGAGCCAGCACTTCAGGCCAATCTCCTCACCGACGAGCCTCCGATCGATCCTTCGGTTGCCGTGCCCCCGTTGATTGATGCGCCAACCGAACTGCCACCGCTGCATCGGGTAGATCACGCAGCGATGCCGCACGACAACCTCGCTGCGGCCCCTTCCGAGCCTGAACAGGCTACTATGAGCGTTGCATCAGTTCCCTCTTCAAGCCTCTCTCAGGCCGAAGTGCGGGAGGCCCTGCGCCTTTCAACCATTGAAGGCGCGGTCGCTAATGTCCACCTTGCCATCACCGGGGCCATCGGTGGCAGTGTCTTTTTGACCGGGTTTGCCGTGTTGCTCGGCGCCAATAGCTTGCACATCGGGATCCTCGGTGCGCTACCGTTCATTGGGCAGTTGACCCAGTTTGTCGCGGCCTATCTCGAAGATCGTTTTGGGCATCGCCGCCGCCTAGTGCTGGCCGGCACCCTCGTCGGTCGTTTGATCTGGGCCGCACTCCTGACCTTGCCCTTCCTCGCGCTGACCGAAGATACGCGCTTGTTGACCTTTTTCGCCTTGCTAGCCTGTTCGTATGCCGCCAATGGCATCGCCGGCAATGCCTGGCTGAGCTGGATGACCGATCTTGTGCCCCCTCGTCGCCGTGGGAGTTACTTTGGGATCCGCAATACCGTTGCGACGCTGTCGGCCATGATTACCACGTTCCTCGCTGGCCTGACGATTGACCATTTTCGCCTTCAAGGCCGTGAGGCAACAGGCTATGCCCTGATTTTTGCGGTTGCTGTGCTCGCGGCCATCGGTGCCGCACTGCTGATCCATCGCCAGGCTGAACCACCTGTGCAACCCAAACCTCGTATGCGCCTCACCAAGATGTTCAGTGCGCCCTTTCAGGAACGTCCGTTTCGTTCGTTTGTGATGGCGAATGTCGGCTGGGCACTCGTGACTGGCATTGCCTCGCCCTTTTTCTTTGCCTATGGCTTGACCGTCCTTGGCATCAGTTTTGCTACCCTTAGCCTCACGGTGATTGTCACCAGCGCGGTTTCGCTCGTCTTTAATCCGCTGATTGGACGGCTGCAGGATACCCTCGGCTCGCGGTTGGTGCTCGTTGGATGTATGATCGGGACGGTGCCGCTGCCCCTGGCATGGGTCGTCGCCACCCCCACGAATCTCTTGCCAATCTGGCTCGCCGCGATCTTTACAGGCGTCTTCTGGCCCGGCCTGACCCAAGGACTCGCCAATGTCTTGATGGAATGCGCTCCCGCCGCCCATCGCGGTTCCGCTATCGCTGGCTATGGGGCCGTGACTGGCTTCGGAACCTTGATCGCTGGCCTCCTCGGTGGAAGCCTCGCGCTCTGGTTTGCCCAGATCCATCTCAGTCTCGGGCTGGTTACAGTGACCGGTCTCGCGTTCCTCTTTGTGCTCACGTCCCTCGGTCGTATCTTCATGGCCGCTGTCTTTTGGCGTACGCTCGCTTCCCCTTGACATCAGCCTTGTATTCAGCATATACTTTAACGCATGAAAGGCGGGGTAGTATGCTGATAGCTGGTGTTGTACCCTGCTCACCTTCAGGATGTTTCCTCCCCCACCGCTCTGCAAAGTATAGCAGGAGGCGTTCGCATGGCTACGATGAGCCTGCAAGCCGCATATGATCAGGCCCGCAACTATCTTGAGGCCAATCAGGTCGATCAGGCGATTGGTGTGGCTCAGCAGATCCTTGACCACTTTCCTGAAAATCTTGAAGCTCACCGGGTTCTTGGTGAGGCCTATCTCGCTGGACGTCAGTTCGATCAGGCCGAGGCTGCCTTTAGCCGCGTGCTCTTTGTTGATCCCGAGAGCATTCCCGCTCACGTTGGCCTCGGGATTACGTTTGAACGCCAGGGGAAGCTTGAACACGCGATCGCTGAGTTTGAACAGGCCCTCGAGATTCGGCCCGATATGCCCGAATTGCGCGGGCAGTTGCTTCGCCTCTATACCGATCTCTGGGGGGCCGAGGGCGCAACCCTCCGCTTGAGCCGCCCCGGGCTCGCACGCCTCTATGCCAAGGGCCATATGCTCCCTCAGGCTATTCAAGAGTTCCGTGGCGTGATTGAGGAGCATCCCGATCGCTTCGATGCCCGCGTTGGCCTCGCTGAGGCTCTCTGGCGCGATGGGCAGGAAGATGCCGTGGTCGAGTTGTGTGAGGCGATCCTTGCCCAGCGTCCCGAGGTGCTCAAGGCAAATCTGCTCCTTGGTTATATCCTCCTCGCTGGCGGCGATCCCGCCGGTGAAGCCTACTGGCAGCGCGCTCAGGCCCTCGACCCCTATGAACTGGTCGCCCATGCGCTCTTTGATCCGATGCCTGGGATCGTTGGCCCAGAACTTGTTGTGCCCGCATGGGACGAGGCTGCTTGGCTCGCTCGACGTGATCAGGCCGAAGCAATGCCCGAGACGATGCTCGGCGAAGAACCCGATGCCATCTTCGCGCAAGCCGCTCCCCCAGTAGAGCCGGTCGAGACCGCTGAGGAGGTGCTGCCGGAACTGCCCCCATCCCCTGCTGTCAGCGATTTTGATGATGAAGATGATTTCCTCGCTAGTCTGCTGGCGATGGAGGCTGGCTTTGAAGAAGAGACCGCTTTCGCTGAAGCGAGTGGGGTGACGCCGTTCAGTTTTGATGAGCAGCCTCCTCTGGCTGAGTCTGTTGCACCTTCTGATGTTGAGCCGTCAACATCAGCCTTTGCGTTTACGGAAGATGTTGCTCCTGTAGAGCATGCCGCCCCCACCACCGAAGACGACGTCGACCTCGAGCCCTTCTCGCTCGATGACCTTGGTCTCAGCGCCGACGAAATCGCCCAACTCGAAGCCGCCGTCCCTGCCGAAGACGCCGCCCCCGCCACCGACGAGGACGTCGACCTGACCCCCTTCTCGCTCGATGACCTTGGTCTCAGCGCCGACGAAATCGCCCAACTCGAAGCCGCCGTTCCTGCCGAAGAGGTCGCACCCACCACCGAAGACGACGTCGACCTCGAGCCCTTCTCGCTCGATGACCTTGGTCTCAGCGCCGACGAAATCGCCCAACTCGAAGCCGCCGTCCCTGCCGAAGACGCCGCCCCCGCCACCGACGAGGACGTCGACCTCACCCCCTTCTCGCTCGATGACCTTGGTCTCAGCGCCGACGAAATCGCCCAACTCGAAGCCGCCATTCCTGCCGAAGAGGTCGCACCCACCACCGACGAGGACGACGTCAACCTGACCCCCTTCTCGCTCGATGACCTCGGCTTCAGTGCCGACGAAATCGCGCAACTCGAAGCCGCCGTCCCTGCCGAAGAAGTCGCCCCCGCCACCGACGAGGACGTCGACCTCACCCCCTTCTCGCTCGATGACCTTGGTCTCAGCCCAGAAGAAATCGCGCAACTCGAAGCCGCCGTCCCTGCCGAAGAAGTCGCCCCCGCCACCGACGAGGACGTCGACCTCACCCCCTTCTCGCTCGATGACCTTGGCCTCAGCGCCGACGAAATCGCGCAACTCGAAGCCGCCGTCCCTGCCGAAGAGGTCGCCCCCGCCACCGACGACGACGTCAACCTGACCCCCTTCTCGCTCGATGACCTTGGCCTCAGTGCCGACGAAATCGCGCAACTCGAAGCCGCCGTCCCTGCCGAAGACGCCGCCCCCGCCACCGAGGACGACGTCAACCTGACCCCCTTCTCGCTCGATGACCTCGGCTTCAGCGAAGGTGACCTCGCTAACTTTGAAGCTGCCATCGCCGCGGAAGAGGCAAGCAAAGGGCAGGAAATGCGCCAGACCCAAGGTTCTCAGGAAGAGGGAACGGCAGCATTCAGTGAGATGACCGATCTTGATCTTAACTTCGATGATCTGCAGCCATTCTCGCTTGATGATCTCGACCTCAGCAACTTCGAAGAGAACCCTGAGGGACTACCATCCTTCCTACAGCCCTTCTCGTTAGACGAGGCAACGGCCACGCCAGGCGACAAAGAGGCTCCAGAGCGTGACGAGCCAGAAATCTTCAGTTGGCAAGAACCTGCAGCCCGTGAACGGACGAGCTTTGGTCAACAAGAAGAACCAGAGCCATCAGGCGTCAGCATCTTTGGCAAATTGGCCCAGCAAGCCGCCGAGCGGCCCCCTCATGAACCGCCACCACTGGCTCCGGTTGATGATGAAGAGGCCGAAGCAGCTGGGTATTTCTCGGATGATGATGTCGCCCTGCGTGAAGAGACGTCGGGCAAGCCAGAGCGTTTCGTTTCAGGTTTTCGTTTGCCTCGTGAAGGTGAAGAACGCGCCGCTGAAGCACATGCCGAGGTCGAGCCTGCCGCATTCACCCTTTCACCCCCACCTGAGCAAGACGTGGATCTAACGCCCTTCTCGCTCGCCGATCTGGGCCTCTCACCCGAAGAGATTGCCGCCCTGGAAGCCGAAGCTGCAGAAGGGGCAGCCATGACTGCCAGTGGTGAAATGGGCTTGCTCGGGGAGGACGTGGATCTAACGCCCTTCTCACTCGCCGATCTGGGCCTCTCACCCGAAGAGATTGCCGCGCTTGAGGGCGTTGAACTGCCTGAAGCGACGCTCGGGGAGGACGTGGATCTAACGCCCTTCTCGCTCGCCGATCTGGGCCTCTCACCCGAAGAGATTGCCGCGCTCGAAGCAGCAAATCAGGAACAGTTCAATCTGCCAGTCACTGGTGAGACGATCGTGCCCGGGTGGTCACGCGGTGAAGAACCAGAATTAATCCCGTTTAGCCCCCAGGTTGAACCGCCGATAGCACCAGCAGAGGCAACGCCAGACATGCTTGAGACAGATCAAGCAGCAGCTGAACTACCCACCGAGAGCGACACTGATTTCACCAACATATTTGAAAGCGACGTCCAACCCTTCTCATTTGATGAATTTGACCTTGAGACAGGTGAGCCACGCACGCTCGAGCACGACGACGAAGGCATCAGTGGCGATGTACAGCCCTTCTCGCTGGATGATCTTGATCTCGGTGATCTTGATGCGTTTGCCCCCGATGCCGAAGAACGGAAACTGGGCGTAACCAGCGAAGAACTGGCTGGTCTTGACCTTGGCAACCTCGAGTCAATGACAGGCGAAAGACCGTCGCTCAAGATCGCCGACGATCCAGAGGCTGCCCTGGGGCATCTGACAACCCTGGGTCAGCAGCAAGGCTATGTGGATCTGACCGATATTATCAGCATGGTCTCTGATCCTGAAGCCGAAGCCGACCAGATCGAACAGATGGCGTGGTCACTCCATCATGCTGGCATCCAGATTCGTGATGGCGATGAGGTCATTGACCTCGAAGGTGAAGCCGAAAGCGAAGCACTTGAAGCCATCGGTGATGTCTTTGACGCCGAAGCTGGGCTAGCCGCAAGCCAACCCTCTTCCACCGAGCTTGAACCCTTCTCGCTCAACGAACTCGGCTTGAGCGATGACGAACTTGCCGCCCTCGGGCTCGATAGTCTCGGTCAACCAGAAGCCGCTGCACCTGGCGCACCAGCGGGCGAAGAGGCCGATCTGACCCCCTTCTCACTCGCTGACCTGGGCCTCACCCCCGATGAGATCGCACTCTTCGAGGCCGATATCATTGAGGAAACCGAGGAACCAGGGTCGGTTATGGCACCAACAGGCGAGCCTGAAGCCGAACTGGAACCCTTCTCGCTCAGCGATCTTGGCCTCACCCCCGATGAGATCGCTATGCTCGAAGCGAGTGTCGAGGAGGCTAGCCTCCTGGGCGTATCTAGTGATGAGGAGGCAGTAGCCCCGACGGTTGACGCGACAGGCGAAGACGGGCCAGGCGCAACCGAGGCTGTTGACGACGACGAATTCGACTTCGATCTGGCCGAAGCAACCCCAGTTGAAAGAGTCACCGCACGCACCGAGCCGCGGGTTGAAGAGCCAGTGACCGAGGCAGATCCAGCTGATACTGACTTTGAGCCCGAGCCACTCGATAACCTGGATGATATCTGGGACGCGTCGACAGAGGAAGCCGAACTTCTCACACCGGCGCGCGTCATCTTGCCACCAATGAGCGAACGCTTTGCCGAACCACCCCCGCCGCCACGTCCGGCAAGTATCACGCCTACCGTGCCACCTGCATCGCCTCAACTGAGTCGTGATGAAGAGCGGTATGCCCGACGAGAAGGAGCGCCACGGCGCTACCGTGAGGAAGAGCGGCAACCTCGGCGCTTCCGGCAAGCCGAAGCAACGGCAGCCCTGGCTACCACCGCCGAATTTGCTGGCTTTGTGCCAACTGGTGATCCCTTGCTCGATGATTATCTTGGACAACTCGACGAAGAACCAGACAACTACGGCCTGGCAATGGCAATCGGTCATCTCTGCGCACAAACGAACCGGCCAGAAATTATGACCCGGGCCTTCAAGCGCGTTGTTCGCGCCGGGCAAGGCCTTGAACAGATGGTATCCGAACTCGAAACCTTGATGGGAAGCATCGAAGAACCGGCGATCAAACAACCATTGACCCGCTTGCTAGGCGATGCCTATTCCAAACAAGGTCGGTATACCGACGCCATGCAAGCGTATGGCGCCACGTTCACCCAATGAACAGGATCCACTATCAGGCCGCCTGTCTAGAGCACAGACATGTTTGGTCAACATAAGTTTACGAGAGGTCAAGGTATGCGCCGCATCGTTGAAGACCTGCTACGCGTTGAAGGGGTCATTGGAAGCCTCCTGGTTGGTAAAGATGGGCTTGTCGTCTCGAGCACCCTGCTCGACGAAGAGGATGCCGAAATTCTTGGTGCCATGTCGGCCGCCGTCTTTGGTGAGATTGACAAAGCAACGAAACGCATTGGCATCGGCACGCTGGTCGACTCGATCATTGACGCCAAAGATGGCTCGATACTGCTCCTTGAAGCCAAGGAATTGATCCTGGTCGTCATTACCCAGCGTACCGTCAATCTCGGCCTCGTGAAAATGGAGATGCGCCGGGCAGCCAAGCGCATCAGCGAAGCGGTGCCGATCTAAAAGTTAGCGCCCTCCAATGCAATCCTGCGGTGCGCCCAAAAGCCAGCAATGCTGGCTTTTGGGCGCACCGCGACATGATATTATACCCAGAACAGGCAGGGAGATTTACCCCGTGTGTTCTGGGTGTGGTATACTGGTCTCGATTATTCTTGCTACACAGAATGAGGAACTTATGGAACGTGCATTGATTATTCTCAAACCTGATGCAGTCCAACGTGGGTTGATCGGGCCAATCCTTTCACGCCTCGAGCAACGTGGGCTGCGCTTTCAGGGGCTCAAGCTGATTCAGATGACGAAAGATATGGCTTGCCAGCACTATGCCGAGCACGAAGGCAAAAGCTTTTTTAGCGGCCTCATCACCTATATCACCTCAGCACCAGTCCTGGTGCTCGTCGTCACAGGCAAAGCCGGTACCGTCGAACTGGTGCGGGCCATGGTTGGCGCAACCAATCCGGCCAAAGCGGCACCAGGCACCATCCGCGGTGATTTTGGCCTCGAAATCGGGCGTAACCTTATCCACGCCTCTGACTCGCCCGAAAACGGTGAGCGCGAAACGGAGATCTTCTTCAAATCTGAAGAACTCATAGGTCAATGGGAGCGCGCCATCCATATCTGGATTCACGAATAAGCTTGGACGGGCCAAAAAGCGAACTGCCCTGGCTTTTTTGCCCGTCAAGAAGCGTGGTTTGCGGAGGTAGTTCTCGCGCAAACCGCGCTGCTGCAAAAGAGAAATTGTATGCTCGTGGTTATGGAAGCCCATGCCGATGCGGCCAAGATCGAGGCGGTCTGTGCTGAAATTCGGGCCATGGGCTATGTCCCCCATCCAATGCCCGGTCCAACCCGTACCGCCATCGGCATCACCGGCAATCGTGGCCCGGTTGAACAGGCAACCCGACTCCAGCGTATGCCCGGGGTCGCCCAGCTTATTCGCGTAACATCACCCTATAAACTGGTCAGTCGTGAGTTTCACGAAGGCGATACCCTTGTCCAGGTCGGCCCGGTTGTTTTTGGCGGCCCCGCTGTGACCATCATCGCTGGCCCCTGTACCGTCGAGACCCGTGAACAGACGCTGACGATTGCCCACGCTGTCCGTGAGGCCGGCGCAACAATGCTCCGCGGCGGTGCGTTCAAGCCGCGTACGTCACCCTATGCCTTCCACGGGCTCGGCGAAGAGGGGTTGCGTATTCTCGCTGAGGCACGTGAGGCGACCGGCATGCCCGTCATCACCGAGGTGATGGATGTCGAAACGCTCCCTATGGTCTGTGAGTATGCCGATATGCTGCAGATCGGGGCCCGCAATATGCAGAATTATCCGCTGCTCCGCGCCGTCGGACGCTCGGGTTACCCGGTGTTGCTCAAACGAGGCTTTGCCGCAACCGTGAAAGATCTGTTGCTCGCCGCCGAGTATGTGCTCAATGAAGGCAATGCCGATGTCGTGCTCTGTGAGCGCGGGATCCGTACCTTTGATGATACGCTCCGCTTTACCCTCGACCTCGGTGCAGTGCCGATGATCAAGCAACTCTCGCATTTGCCCGTCATTGTTGATCCTTCCCACGCGAGTGGACGCTGGGATCAGGTATTGCCAATGGCACGGGCGGCCATTGCCGCCGGCGCCGATGGGTTGATTGTTGAAGTGCATCATAATCCAGCCTTTGCCCTCTGTGATGGGCAACAGTCGCTGGTACCTGATCGTTTTGTCGCCATGATGGAACAGGTCGCCCGCATCGCTACCGCGATGGAGCGCCCAATGGCATCCTGAGATGGCTTGCATCGTTACGTTGTGAGTGTATGGAAATACGTCGTTGGCGTCAGTATAACTGGCCGTTGCTGGTCTGTGTGATTGTCTTGCTGGTGCTCGGCGCACTGGCAGTCTATAGCGCCACCCTCACGGCGGTTACCGGCACAGGGGTGCCGTTGCATATCATCTATCCCGATCATTTGATCAATATGGGCCTTGGGCTCACTTTGATGGTCGCGTTTACGTTCTTTGATTATCAGTTGCTCTCGAGTTTGGCGCGCCCGATCTATCTGATCGGAGTCTTCTTGCTGATCCTGGTACTCTTTATTGGGCGTACCAGTGAAGGTGCACGCAGTTGGATTGAGATTGGTGCCCGTACGTTTCAGCCAACTGAGCTCGCCAAACTCGCACTGATCATTGTGCTTGCCGCCTATTGGCAGCGCTTTGAACAGATCAACGACCGCTGGTTGGTGCAACTCGGGGGGTTGGTGATTGCAGGGCTGCTCGGGTTGTTGGTACTCGTACAACCCGATCTCGGCGGGGCAATTGTGATCGCGTCGATCTGGGTCATGATGGCCTGGGGATCAGGTATCCGCTGGCAACAGATCCTGACGCTCACCGTTATTATGCTGCCCCTTGTCTACATCGGCTGGCAATCTGATTCGTTCCTTGATGACTATCAGAAACGTCGCCTGCTCACCTTTTATTATCTGCTGAACGATCCGTCACTCGTTGATTTCAATGATAGCTATAATGTTGTGCAGGCAATGAACGCGCTCACGCAGGGCGGCTTGTTTGGGGCCGGTTTGACCAATGGGCTCTTCAGTCAAGGTAATTATGTTCCCGTACAACATACCGATTTCATCTTTGCAGTCATTGGGGAAGAGATGGGCTTTTTCGGTGGCGTCGTGCTGATTACCTTCCAGGCCTTCCTGCTCTGGCAGGCACTCTCGATTGCCAACCAGGCCCGTGATACCTTCGGTCGCCTGATGGCCCTTGGGATCTTTGGCATGCTCTTTTGCCATCTGGTGATCAATCTTGGCATGAATATGAGTCTTTTGCCCGTCACCGGTCTGCCCTTGCCCCTCGTCTCGCACGGCGGTAGTTTTATGATCATTACGCTTATCTCGATTGGTCTGCTCCAGAGCATTGCCCTCCGTAGTAAGCGGCTGGTTTTTTGATGTTTGCCGTTACCTTCGCTGATGTCGAACAGGCCGCCGCGCAGTTGCACGGGGTGGCCCATGTGACCCCCGTGATGACGAGTCGTACGCTGGATGCAGTGACCGGGCGGGCGATCTTTCTCAAGTGTGAGCAATTTCAACGCGGTGGGGCCTTCAAGTTCCGCGGGGCCTACAATGCGATCAGCCGGTTGAGTGCGCACGAACGGCAACGTGGCGTGATCGCGTTTAGCAGTGGCAATCATGCCCAGGGTGTCGCCCTTGCGGCCCAACTCGCCGGGGTGCCCGCCGTGATCTGTATGCCCGACGATGCTCCACCCGTCAAATTGGCCGCAACCCGTGACTATGGGGCCGAGGTGGTGATCTATCAACGGGCAACTACCGACCGTGAGGCCTTTGCCCGTACCCTTGCCGAACAGCGTGGCCTCACCCTGATCCCACCCTATGACCATCCGCAGATTATGGCCGGGCAAGGCACCGCTGCCCACGAACTGCTGGCCCAGGTTCCCGAGCTTGATACCCTGGTCATGCCGGTTGGGGGCGGGGGGCTGATCAGTGGCTGCACGATCGCCGCCAAAGCCCATCACCCGACGCTCCGTATCTTTGGCGTCGAGACCGAAGGGGCCGACGATGTGCGGCGTTCGCTCGCCTGCGGTGAACGGGTGACGATCGATCCGCCTACCACCATTGCTGATGGCATCCGCACCACCGCCCCTGGGTATCTCACTTTTCCAATCATTCAGCAGTATGTCGAGCAAATCCTGGTTGTACCCGATACCGCCGTCCTGGAAACCATGCGCTTTTTGCTGATGCGGATGAAGCTGGTCGTTGAACCAACCGGTGCTGTCGGCCTCGCCGCCGTGATGACGGGCGTGGTTCCCCCGACTTGTCAGCGCATCGGTGTCATCATCAGCGGCGGCAACGTCGATCCTGCGCTGCTGGCTTGCCTCGGCTAGCCCTCGCTAGCGTGCTGGGTTCTCGCGCACGTGAGAACCCAGGGCCACTGGGCCAGCCTGCGCCCAACACAGTATGGCCCGCACCACTCAAGGCTTTCACCCCCACGTCCACCCATGGAACGGCCTGGATACCCGCGACCGCGACCGCCATCCCCTCCCTGCCCTGGTGCTGCGGCGCCGCTCGATGGCGTCACCGGCCCCTCGTAAGGCCGAAGCACCGCGCTCATGGCCGTGCATGGCACGGCCATGAGCGCGGTGCTTCGGCCCTCCGGTCGTCGTGGGCGTAACACGCCCCGCTGAGGCGGGGCAGCCGCAGAATCCCCAAAGGCTACAACATCCCCTTCAACTCTTCGGCAGCTTTGCGGTTCATCCCCGGCACAGCCGCCAGCTCTTCGACACTGGCCTTACGGATGCCATCAAGCGAGCCAAACGCTTTGATCAGGGCTTTTTTACGTTTGGGGCCAATGCCAGGGATCGTATCGAGCGATGAACTGAGGCTTGCTTTGCTGCGCACTTTGCGATGGTAGGTGATCGCAAACCGGTGCGCCTCTTCATCAATGCGCTGCACCAGGCCAAGCACAGGGCTATTGCGCTCAAGCACAATCACCTCGGGCTGATGAGGAAGCACCAGATCAAACCGATTGCGGTCAGGGCCTTTGGCGACACCGGCAAGCGGGATGCGGTCAAAGCCGAGCCCCTTGAGCGCATCAAGGGCCGCATTGACCTGGCCGCGCCCTCCATCAACCAGCAGCAGGTCGGGAAGATCCGCCCATTTCGCCAAGGCTTCGTCGCGCTCGGCATCGCTGGCCCCGGGTGAGGCTACACTGTCTGCAGCATCATCGGGGTCGCCTGCGCCGGTGCGCGCTCCCCCAAAAAGATCAGCCTGAACAAGCTGAACTTCGTCGGTGGTCGCAGACTCTTCGCTGGAGAGCGCTTCGGCGGCACGCTTGAAGCGACGCACCAGCACCTCGTGCAACGAGGCAACATCATTGGCCCCGACCACCGTCTTGATCTTGAAACGCCGATAGGCCGACGGGCGCGGCTCGCCGCGTTCAAAGACGACCATGCTCGCAACCGAGTGCTGGCCCTGCGTGTTCGAGATATCGTAGCACTCGATGCGCTGGGGCAGTGCCGCAAGATCGAGCAGATCACGTAACGCACTGAGGCCAGCCACCGCCCGCTGTTCGCTATTAAGCCACTGCTGGCGCACCTCTTCGAGCTTCTGGTGGGCATTTGTGGCCGCCAGTTCGATCAACTGCTTCTTTTCACCGCGACGCGGCACACTCAACTCGACCCGATGACCCGCCTTCTGCTCGAGCCACGACGCAATGATCATCGGCTCTTCGATATGATCGGCGAGCAGCAGGGTCGGCGGCACGTTGGGCGCGTGATCATAAAACTGCGTAATAAACGACGCAAGCAAATCGGCATCAGTCTCGTCGTCGGTACCCTGCAGCGTGAAGGGCTCGGCATTGACCAGTTTGCCGCCACGAATAAAGAGCACCTGCACAACGGCGCTGCCATCTTCACGGGCAAAAGCAATGACATCCTGGTCTTCATCCACCGTACGCAGCACCTGCTGGCGCTCCGAAATCTTCTCAATCGCCTGCAACCGATCACGCACATAGGCCGCCCGCTCAAACTCCAGCGCATCGCTGGCTTGCTCCATCTGGCGACGTAGATCGCGCACAACCTGATCAGTCTTGCCTTCAAGAAAACGGCAGACCGCCTCGATCGTAGCGCGATATTCGGCCTCAGTGACGAGACCAGGCACACACGGGCCAAGACAGCGTTTCATCTGGTGGTAGAGACAGGGGCGGCCCAGCTTGCGATAGTGCTTGAACTTATCATCCTTGCACTCGAAGGAAGGGCGAAAAGCAAAGAGCCGATTGAGCAGATCGAGCGTCTTGCGCACCGAGCCAGCGCTTGCATAGGGGCCAAAATAGCGCGCCCCATCATCAGCCACCCGCCGCGTCGAAAAGACCCGCGGCCAGGTATCTTGCAGCGTCACCTTGATATAGGGATAGGACTTATCGTCCTTTAGCAGAATATTGTAACGCGGGCGATGCTGCTTGATCAGATTCATTTCAAGGAGCAACGCCTCAAGCTCACTCTGCGTCACAATGATCTCGAAATCGGCGATATGGCTGACCATCCGCCGTGTTTTGGCACTCAACCCACGGGGTGCCCCAAAATAAGATCGCATCCGATCACGGAGCCGTTTGCTTTTGCCGACATAGATCAACTGGCCCTGGGCATCCTTCCAGAGATAGACCCCGGGGGTGTCGGGCACCAGGCGCAGGCGCTCATCAAAGGCGACTGGATCAGCAATGGCAGTAGATGAAAAGTCTGGCATATGATCTATTGTACCGCAGCTTTTCACCGAGTTGTCATCTATTTCGAGTATACTTACAACAGAGCCTTTTATGGGGATTGGGGCTACAGACCCCAGGAATCTCGTTTGTCCTGACGAAAACGGCCAGCGAAGCAGGCCGTTTTCGCCAGCACAAACATAGGTTGTAGAGCCTCAGCCCTGAATATACAGCACATGGGGCCGCATGCCCCAGGAAAACGATGACACATACTGCACAAAAACCCCGCCATAAGGGGCGTCGCTTTGACCCGAGCCCGGGCAAGATCCGCTATTCACGTCGCTGGATCGGCGCAACAGTCGCGGGGGGCGTGCTCACCACCGCCGCGCTAGCAACCGGTCACCTGAAAACCACCGCCTTGCTGGGAAGCATCGGCGCAACAAGTCTGGCGTATGCTACCTTGTACGAGCCGCGCAGCCCGCAGCTTGAACGCATCACCCTGAACCTACCCAGACTTCCCTTGGCGCTTGACGGCCTCCGGATCGGTCAGATCAGCGACATGCACCTGGGCCTACGGTATACGACCGAAAATAGCCGCTGGGCCGTCCACCAGATGGCCGCCGAAGAGCCTGATCTGCTCGTCTTTACCGGTGATTTCGTGAGCTACGAACACGCCATTGCCGAACTCCCGTTTGTGCTCGAGGGCTTGCCCAGGGCACCCCTGGGCCGTTTCGCGGTGCCTGGCAACCATGACTACTGGGAAGGCGTGCCCGAGATCAAACAGACCCTGACCAATCTCGACATCGAAATATTGATCAACGAGCATCGTCCGGTTACAATCGGGAAAGAGACCCTGGTTGTGGCCGGGCTTGATGATATGTGGGACGGCGTGCCCGATATCGAGGCTACCCTGCAACACGCCCCTGGCGCAAGCGTACGGCTCCTCCTGGCGCACTGTCCCGACGCGCTTGATTACATCAGTGGGCACGGGATCGATGTCCAGCTTTCGGGACACACGCATGGGGGGCATATGTGTCTGCCAGGCTTAGGCTCATTCTGCCTACCCCGCTTTGGTTGGCACTATGCAAGCGGCCATTTTCACGTCAACGAGACGCAACTCTATGTCAGTCGCGGGCTAGGCGGGCTCCCTTTACGGCTCGGTTGCCCGCCCGAGGCCACGATCTTCACGCTCCAACGAGGGAGCGGATAAACACGTCATTCGAGGAACCAAGCTATGTCACTATCTCCAGACGAACTTCAGAATGAACTGACACGCCTCCAGCATCTTGTCGACCGACGAGACGCCGTTCTCTCGGCGATGGCCGAAGTATCACGCCTGCTCTCACTTCACCTTGATCCGCTTGAAGAGGCCCCTCGGATGCTAGAATTGATTGGGCGCGCCCTCGAAGTGAGCCGTGCCTATATCTTTGTCAACGGTGAAAACGAGGCTGGCGAACGCACCATAAGCCAGTGCGCCGAGTGGTCAGCCCCAGGTTTCCCCCCGCAGATTGACAACCCCGATCTGCAAGACATGCCTTACGAAGCTGCTGGGTATAGCCGATGGGAAACCCTGTTGAGCCAGAATCAACTCTTGTACGGCATTGTGGCCGATTTTCCCGTTGATGAACATGAACTCCTGGTCAAGCAAGATATCCAATCCTTGATCGTGGCCCCGATCTTTGTCCACGACACCTGGTGGGGCTTTATGGGCTTCGATGATTGCACAACCAGCCATATCTGGGAACCAGTCGAAGCCGAAACCTTGCGGAGCCTCGCGGTCATGTTTGGCGTCGCGCTGCACAACCAGCAGATCCAGCAACAGATCCTCAACAGCCAGCACGAGATGCTGCGTGAACTCTCAACCCCGTTGCTCCCGATTGCCGACGAAATTATGGTTCTGCCACTGATCGGCACCATTGACCGTCAGCGGGCCGCCCAGGTCATGGAGACCCTGCTCGAAGGGGTAGCGCGCTACCAGGCGACCCTGGTCATTGTTGACATCACCGGGGTCGCCATGGTCGACACCCAAGTCGCACAGACCCTGATCCAGGCAGCGCGGGCCGTGAAACTGCTCGGGGCGCGCGTCATGCTCACCGGTATTAAACCACAGATTGCCCAAACCCTGGTGCATCTTGATGTTGATCTCAGTGACATCGATATGCAGGGCAGCTTGAAGAGCGGCATTGCCGCCGCGCTGCAAACCATGCAAAAGGGCTAATGTCGCAAGAAAGCCAGCAAGAATGACTACAACTTTTGCTCCTATGGCCGCTCTTTCGCCCCTCGATGGGCGTTATCGTCGTGATCTGGCCGAATTGGCTGGGTATTTCAGTGAGGCGGCCCTCTTTCGCTATCGGGTACGCGTTGAAGTTGAGTATCTGATCTTTCTTTCCCGGGCCCAGGGGATCGCCTTTGTCCCCGCCCTCGACTCGCACCAACAGGCACGCTTACGTGCCCTCTATCGCGAGTTCACCGACGAGTCTGCCGAAGCCATTGCCGCATGGGATCGCAAGGTCAACCACGATGTCAAAGCCGTCGAGTACTGGCTGCGTGAACAACTTGAAAGCTTCGGGTTGACGCATGTGCAGGAGGCTGTCCACTTTGCGCTGACGTCTGAGGATGTCAATAATCTGGCCTATAGCCTGTTGGTGCGGGATGCCCGTGATATGGTGATGGGGCCAGCGGTGGGGCGGATCATCGAGCGCCTGCGCCATCTGGCTGATACCGAGGCAACGACCGCGATGCTCGCCCGCACTCACGGGCAGGCCGCAACGCCAACGACGTTCGGGAAAGAGATTAATGTCTTTTTTATGCGTCTGCGGCGTGCGAGCAATGCATGCAAAGAGATCAAACTGACCGGCAAGCTCAATGGTGCGACCGGTACCTTTGCGGCCCAGGTTGCCGCCTTGCCTGAGGTCGATTGGCTCAAGTTTTCCAAAGCCTTCGTACGTTCGCTCGACCTTGAACCGGTGCTCCTGACCACCCAAATCGAACCGCACGATACGCTCGCGATGCTCTGCGATGCACTCAAACACACCAATATCATCATGCTCGATCTGTGTCAGGATATGTGGCGCTATATCAGTGATGGCTACCTCGCCCAGGCCCTGCAAGCCGGTGAGGTCGGGTCATCAACCATGCCGCATAAGGTCAATCCCATCGATTTTGAAAATGCCGAAGGCAACTTTGGCATTGCGAATGCCCTCCTCGAACACTTTAGCCGGAAACTGCCCATCTCGCGCCTGCAACGTGATCTTTCCGACAGTACGGTGCTGCGCAACCTCGGAGTCGCGTTTGGCTATAGCCTCCTCGGCTATCAGCGCACTCTGCGTGGCCTGCATAAGATTGCCGTGCGCCACGAGACCATGCAGGCTGACTTGATGGCTCACCCCGAGGTGCTCGCCGAGGCTGTCCAGACAATCCTTCGCCGTGAGAACTATCCTGAACCGTACGAAGCCCTCAAAGCTCTGACCCGCGGGCGGCCCCTCAGCCTGGAACTGCTCCGCGAGTTTGTGGCCAGCCTGACGGTGCGCGAAGAGGTCAAGGCCGAACTACTGGCCCTTAGCCCCGAGCGCTATACCGGCCTTGCCAATCGCCTCGCGCTGCTCCGCGATGAACAGGCTTTCGGTGGGTGGTGAGGGGTGCGGAGTCCCAATAGCCCGATTGCGCTAGTCGCCCGCACTCCTGGTACTAAGCCATTCCCCTCCTTGTGGGCTATTCACAGCATGGCCTGCCGTAGCGTACAATAGCAATGCGGTACAGAGATAGGTCTGGGAATGGGGAAGGTGCCGCACCAGGCGTCAGGGGCCGCCTTTCATTCCCTAGCCAATAAGATTGACACCGCAAGCGCAGTCTGTCGTATTAGAATACGATGGGCTGTGCTTTTATGTTAAAGCTTTCCTTCTGATTACACCATTGTCAGGTAGCTTTTTCAGCATTAGAAAGCCCTAGAACAGGCATGGTATAGTCAAAAAAGGGGTTCAAGGCATTACAATGCGACATGGGGCTTGACAAGTGCGGTATACTGCGTCCCGAAGGGCAAAAATCGTACGTCCGTAGAATACGTGGAAACTATCATTGCTAGACCTAAGGAGGACTGCACCGATGCAGAAGACTGATTTTATCAAGGCCGTCGCCGAAAAAGCCGGGGTGTCGCAGAAGGAGACGAAGCTGGTCATTGACTCGGCGCTCGATGTGATCACCGAGCAACTCGCCAAAGGCGAAAAGGTGACGTTGACAGGGTTCGGAACCTTTGAAGTTCGTCACCGTCAGCAGCGTGAAGGCGTCAATCCACAGACACGTGAGAAGATCACGATCCCTGAAACCAAAACGCCCGGCTTTAGCGCCAGCAGTACGCTGAAAGAGGCCGTCAAGGGCGAATCAGCATAGGGCGGTACGCCTCTTCCAGGCAGCGCAGTGAGGTCGCGTTGTGGCTCCAGTAGCTCCGGCACTTGTCGCCATCGAGGGGTTGCCAATGCTGGCAGCCCCCCTCCAGCATGAGCTACAGCGACACAAAGAGGCCCTCAAGACAACGCTCGCCCATACCCACGAGCGGGGCAGGCTACGCGCACGGCTTGAACAGTATCTCGATGGTTCGCCAGGTGGCCTGATCCTCGTGGAAGGACCACCTGGCAGCGGTGTCAGTACCCTGCTGGCCCAACTCGCGGTACGTCGCCCCCTACCTCTCTGGCGGGCCGATGTGGCGGGTGCGCATAGTCTGCATCTGCTCTATGCGCAGTTGGTGGCGTGCTATCGCCCAAGCTTGCCGCTCGTTGATCCAAGCGTCACGACCGATCCCGCTGCGTTCGAACGCCTGCTCGCCGATCTCGTGCGGTGCAACCCTCACCACCCGGTGGTTCTGGCCTTCGATGAGCTTACACCGCCCGGCCAACCTCGCTATCCTGGCCCGTTACCCTTGCTCATCGATCTTCCCCCGGGCGTGACCATCCTGCTTGGTTGTAGCCCGGGGACTGTCCCGCCCTGGCGCCCGATTGCACGCTTGTGCCTACCTGGTGATGATCCTGACTCGACCCTGGTGCAGGCCCAGACCCTGCGGGCCACAGGCTGCCCTTCAAGCTGGATCGGCCCCTTGCTGCTCGCCGCCCAGGGCAATTTCCTCTATCTTCGGCTGGCCGTTGCCATGTTGCAAACAAAAGAGCTCGCCCTTCAGACCTTGCCGCAGGGCCTGGAGGCCCTGTTGCGGCACTGGTGGGCGGGGCTCGCGCCAGCCGAGCGTCAGTTGGCGCTGTTGCTGGCCGCCGCCGATGCACCGGTGCCACCGAGCCTCGCCGCACTCGTGCTCAAGCATAATCCCATCCCGCTGCTTGCCAGGTGGCAACAAAGCAAGCTACTTACGCTTTCATGCGAGGCGCGGGTCGGGCTTGATGTCAATGGCCCCCCCCTGCCACCGGTGCGCACTGTCCGTTTTGTTCATCGGGCGATCCCTACCCTGATTGCCCACATCGCCCCGACCGAAGTCGCCCACATGCATCAGAGCCTGGCTGAGTTTGCGGTACAACGCAACGTCACCGTTCCCCGCCACCATCAGTCAGGGCACCAGTCCGTCCGTCACGATGAACCAACCGGGCCATATCTGCGCCAGGCGTATGCACGACATGCCGCCCTGGCATCAGCAACCATTCCCTCTGGGCAACGACAAGTGCCCACCGTGAGATCTAGACCAGCCAGTGCCCCTCCACCAGCGGCAAGCCAGCATGAGTTCAGGCTTGAGCCAGACCAGGCCTGGGTAAGCACCCACGAACGTAACGGCACCCTCTGGTATGCGTATGATGAAGTGCGCTGGTGGTTGCGGATGCTGGTCGAAACGAATACCCACCAGACAGACGAGTTGGGATCGCTAGGCGACCTGATCAGCACGGCATTGCGTACGGGAACCTTAGCCAGCCGCGTACGCACACTGGATCCGGCCATGACCGCTGAAGCGTTTGTGCAAGCGATCGGGCACAGCGGGCGGGAGGTAGCCCTCAAACAGGTCATGGAACACGTCGAACGGCTTCCCGATGGGTTCCAAAAAGCTGTCATCTTGCGGCGTCTCGGCGAGATCTGTTACACCAACCGGATGCGTCCAACCGCGATGCGCTTGCTCTCGCGGGCTCTCGATCTCGAAGCCAATCCCTTTTCACGCACCTGGCACGAGAGCCGCGCAACGCTGCATATGGCCCTTGCCCAGGCAGCCCTACGGCTCGGTGACGTGGAAGCGACGCTGGCAATTACCGAACGGATTGAACACCTCGAGCGGCGGGCCATGGTCGAGACCGAGGTCGTGCGCCATCTGGTAACCCTCGGAGCCTGGGACGAGGCACGCCTTCTGGCCTGTGGCATGATGCACGAAACAATGGGCGCCTGGGCGCGCGCCGAAGTCGGGGTCGCCCTGGTACGGGCTGGTCACCCCGATGGAAAACGTTTGATCGACACAAGCACCCTCGCAACGGTTGTTGCCTGGGCCGAAATCGAACTCGCATGCAGCGAAGCCGAGCACAATGAAGCCGCCGCCCGTCAACGGATCGCCCGCCTCACCACGCAAAGCCAACGCGACCGCGGGCTCGCCGCGCTCGCACGCACCCTGGCCGCGCTTGGCAATGATGGGGCTGCGCTCAGTGCCGCCGAAAGCATCGTTGGCGTCGAGACACGGATTGCGGCCCTCATCGAACTGCGCCTCACCCTGAACGGTCTGGTCGCCATGCTCGCCCTGGAACAGGCAACCCGCGCAATCGATGCGGTGAATGAGGCCGAACGCGCCCCACTGCTCGTAGCGCTCGCCGCCGCCCTCGCCACCTTGGGGCGTACCGAACGCGCGCTCGCGCTCGCTGACACCTTGCCCCCAGGCGAAGAACGCCATCGGGCCATGGCAAAAGTCGCCGTTGCACTGGTTCAGACCGGCGCATATGAAGCCGCCTATCGCCTCATGGAAAAGGTCGAGGACGTAGATGAGCAGGCCTGGGTCTACACTGAATGGGCCCGTCATCTGGGGCTTGCCGGGCACTGGGACGAAGCCATGGCCCTGTGCCAACGCATCCCCGACCCAGCCCAACAGGCCCATGCCCTTGCCAACCTGAGCATCGAACAGGCCCGGAATGACGATCCACGCCTGGCCATGCAAAAAGCGCTGACCATCACCTCGTCCGTCGAGCGTACCCGTGCCCTGATCGTGATGGCACCGCACCTGATCGCCGCTGGAGCCAACGACGAGGCGCTTGCCCTTGCCAACGAGCCATCGGTGCTGTCACCTGGCGAAGATCGCGCCCGCTACCTGGCCGCCATTGGGATAGCCCAGGCCGAACAGGGCCACACGATCAACGCTGCCACGGTCATCGCCTCAATCCGGCGACCAGCCGAGCGCGCCCGTGCGTCTGCCGCGCTGATCTATGCCCTCGCCGACGAACATCCCAGGCTGGCCCGATCCATCCTCGCCAGTATTCTGCGCACATCAGCCTATGGGCGCGAGGCCATCCTGCGCACCCTCGAAGTAACGGCCCCCGCCCTGGCGCGCCTGGGGGGGGCCGCATTACTCATCGCAACGGCCGCTGCCGCCGATGAATGTGATCAGTGGTAAAGAGCTCGCTCACGGCGAGACAACCGCACCACTTCAGGTAGAGCCCGCTGCGGCGGTACAACCATAGCAGTGTGCCCCGGTACGGATCACCCGTCCGGCAAGATCCTCAGGCGTAAGCGCCAAAATCGTCTGCGGCAGGGCCATGTCCAGCATCTGATTGAAGTCACAATCGTAGAGGCGCCCATCCCACCCGACTGACAGGATCGTCTTGCACATCAGCCCTTCAACTGTGCTCGGATTAAAGTTATTGACCAACAATTCCATGTACGTGTGCAACTCACCTGTGGCGAGCAGATGCTCAAGATAGCGGCTGATGGGCATATTGGTGAGCGTATAGAGCCGGGTAAACTGGATGTCATAGCGTTGCAACAACTCACGCCGCCACTCATCCTCAATCGACGCCTGGGGAAGCGGCAACTCGGGGCCAAGCGGATTGACAATCAAATTGAGTTGCAAGGCAGGATCACGGCCATAGCCACGCGCATTGAACTCTTGCAAGGCTGCGATGGACTGCGCAAAGACCCCATCGCCACGCTGCGCATCGGTGCCCTCGATCGCATAGTGGGGCAACGACGCAATCACCTCTACCTGGTGTTCAGCGAGAAAGGCCGGCAGATAGGCATAATTCGGCAAGCGTGTGATCGTCAAATTGCACCGATCAATCACATGCCTCCCCATCGCCCGCGCTCGCCGCACCATCTGATCAAAAGCCGGATGCAATTCAGGAGCCCCACCGGTAATATCAAGCGTCGGGATCGCGGCCCGCTCCAAAAACGCAAGACATGCCTCAACAACCTCAGGAGGCATCACCTCGGTGCGATCAGGGCCGGCATCAACGTGGCAATGGTGACAGGTCTGGTTGCAGCGGCGTCCAACATTGATCTGCAGAACCTCGACCTGCGGTGCTGCACGCAAGGTTGGCAGATCCGCCTCGGCGAGCCTCATACTAAAGCGTGGAACGGGGACTTGGGCCAGTACCCGGCGCTGCGCCTCAGGTGATGCGAGCGTATGCTTGCGTCGCTGCAAAGTTGGGATCAGGCTGATTTTCTCAAGCATAGGCGGTGCCTCCTCATTGTTTGATTGATGAGTCTATTGTACTACGTTCCCACCCAGGACCCTGCAGGGCGATTGCATCTTCCGTGCATGCACGCACCCCACCGGGGCACCCGCAAGGGGTGCCCCTACAGGGACGGGAGCCGGGCCCTGTAGGGGCACCCCTTGCGGGTGCCTCGTTGTTGCCGGGTGCCGCCGTTTGCGCCGCTGGTTGCATGCACATGCTGCCACAGAGAGTGTATTTTTTATCCGGTTTCGTATGATGCAATCGCCCCTGAAGGACCCTGCAGCAAGGCTAGCAAAATCAACGAAAAAAGGGTATACTCGTACTGAAATGTACCATCAGCCTTGATCGGGGCGATCAGGGGCTACAGCCTCCAAGCATCTCGTGCGTGCTGGCAGCGACGAACAGCAAAACGGGGCGTTGCTACCAACACGCGCATAGATTTTAGGGTAGCAACCCTAAAATAGAGCACTATGACAACGATTCATCCAACCGCTGATGTATCATCAGCAGCGATCATCGGTGACAAAACACGGATCTGGGCCCATGTGCAGATCCGTGAAGGGGCACGGATTGGCGCGAACTGTATCATTGGTCGCAACAGTTATGTCGACTCTCATGTTCACATCGGCGATAACGTCAAGATCCAGAATAATGCATCGCTCTATCATGGGCTCACGGTCGAAGATGGTGTCTTCATCGGGCCGCATGTCGTCTTTACCAATGATAAATTGCCGCGAGCGATCAATGCTGATGGCAGCCTGAAGAGTGCCGCCGACTGGCAGGTTGGGCAGACGCGCCTCTGTTATGGGGCTGCGCTTGGGGCGCATAGTGTGGTTGTCACCGGCGTCACCATTGGGCGGTGGGCCATGATTGGCTCGGGCACCACCGTCACGAAGGATGTGCCTGATCACGCCCTGGTCGTAGGCAACCCTGGCCGTATAATTGGCTGGGTGAGTGCCAATGGCGTACGCTGCGCAACCCAGGCCGAGGCCCAGGCCCTGACGGAGCAAGAGATAACCGCAGGATAGCCCCAAAACCACCGCTTGATAACAAGGCACGGCCCTGCTTCAAACAATGTGGCAAGGCGCCTGCCCTATTGGGGTAACAGGCAAACCTGCGAGTGAGGGCGTCCCGCCCGCGCTCCTAGGGGAAGAGGGAAAACATACCAAGTAGTTAACAATTGACAGATCAGAATGTCACCGATTTGTCATATTGATCTTTGTATGCACCTGATAGGATAGGTACAAAGACATAATTGGGACATGCTCATGCCCGCATCAGACTCCACTGGTCATAATCCTCGAAACAAGCTCATGCTCAATCCACTACGCTCACTCGCCACACACAGCCAAGGAGGTATGTTGTGCTAGGTATCGGTGTCATCGGCTATGGTTACTGGGGACCAAATCTCGTACGGAATTTTTCACAAGCACAAGGGGCACGGGTCGTCGCGGTGTGCGATCAACGGGCCGAACAACGCGCCAAAGTTGAACGCGTCTATCCAGCGATCAAGACCTATGCCGACGTGGACGAGATGTTGCGTGACCCTGCGGTTGATGCCGTCGCCGTCGCCACCCCCGTCCATACCCATTTCCCGCTCACCCTCAAAATTCTTCAGGCCGGCAAACATGCGTTTGTCGAGAAGCCACTCACGTCAACCGTGGCCGAGGCCGAGCAATTGTTGGAAGAGGCCGAACGACGTGGGTTGACGCTCATGGTCGACCATACGTTCATTTATACGAGCGCTGTGCGCAAGATCAAAGAGTTGCTTACGAATGGATCACTGGGCACACTCTACTATTATGACTCTGTGCGCGTGAATCTCGGCCTTTTCCAGAGCGATGTCAATGTGCTGTGGGATCTGGCCGTTCACGATCTTTCGATTATGGAATATCTGGTGGAACAGGAACCCGTGATGGTCGCCGCAACAGGCATGGCCCACGTGCCAGGGCGTCCCGAGAATATGGCGTATCTGACCTGTTTCTTTGACGATAACTTGATCGCCCACTTCCACGTCAATTGGATGGCCCCGGTGAAGGTTCGTCAGACGCTGATCGGTGGCTCGGAAAAGATGATTGTGTTCGATGATATGGAGCTCAGTGAGAAGATCAAGGTCTATGACAAGGGCATCATCGTCAGCGAAGATGAGGCCGAGATCTATCAGCGCCATGTTGGCTATCGTACCGGCGATATGTGGGCTCCCCGCATTGATAATGTGGAGGCGCTGCAGATCGAGGCGAATCATTTTGTCGAGTGCATTGCCACCAGGCAACGGCCGCTCTCGAGTGGCGAGTCTGGTCTTCGTGTGGTGCGTATCCTTGAGGCCGCTTCACGCTCGATGGCTCAGCACGGTCAGCCGATCAAGTTGTAGCAACAACCATGCGTTGTCCCTGAGGATCAGAAGGAGCTCGTTTTATGATACCGTTTGTTGATCTGAAGGCTCAATATCTTTCAATAAAAGAAGAGGTTGATCAGGCTGTGCTGGGGGTGCTGGCAAGCACGCAGTTTGTGCTGGGCAAAGAGGTCGCCGCCTTCGAGGAGCTCTTCAGTGCCTATACGCAAACGAGCCATACGATTGGCGTGAATAGCGGCACGAGTGCGCTGCACCTCGCGCTGCTCGCCGGTGGCGTTGGCCCTGGCGATGAAGTCATTACGACACCACATACGTTCATTGCGACCGTGTCGGCGATTGACTATGCCCGTGCGACGCCTGTCTTCGTTGATATCGATCCGGTCAGTTTTACGCTTGATCCCGCTTTGCTCGAGGCTGCCATTACGCCGCGGACGAAAGCCTTGCTGCCCGTCCACCTCTATGGGCAACCCGCCGATATGGATCCGATCATAGCGATCGCCCGTAAACACAACTTGCTCGTGATCGAGGATGCCGCCCAGGCGCACGGGGCCGAGTATAAGGGGCAACGCGTTGGATCGATTGGCGATATGGGCTGCTTTAGCTTCTATCCTGGCAAAAACCTCGGGGCCTATGGCGAAGGTGGCGCAGTGACTACGAATAATCCTGAGTTTGCCCGTACCCTGCGTATGCTGCGCGATTGGGGGGCCGAACGCAAGTATTACCACGATCTCAAGGGCTTTAACTATCGCCTCGAAGGCGTGCAAGGGGCTGTGCTCAAGGTCAAGATGAAGTATATCGAGGCCTGGACGGAAGCGCGCCGGGCGGTGGCCGCACGCTATGATGCGCAGTTACCTCCACGCGGCATCGCTACCCCCGCTACGCTGCCGGATCGCCGCCATGTCTACCATGTCTATGCGATCCGTGAGCCGAAACGCGATCAACTCCAGGCTTTTTTGCATGACCACGGTGTGAGCACCGGCATCCATTACCCTATTCCCGTCCATCGCCAACGCGCCTTCGCGGAACTGGGCTACCCCGAGGGGGCTTTCCCGCACGCCGAAGCAGCCGCCCGCGAGGTGCTCTCGCTGCCAATGTACCCCGAATTGACCCACATCCAGCAGGATGTCGTGGTGACAGGCTTGCATATGTGGGCCGATCAGGGATAATTAGTGTGTAAGGAGACAAGATCACGTATGAGTAACCCCCAACCACAGCGCGTACTTGTGACCGGCGGCGCCGGTTTGATTGGTTCGCATATTGTTGACCAGTTGATGGATGGCCGCGACCAGGGCAAGTACGGCGAGATCATTGTCGTTGATAACTTTGTCCGTGGTCGCCTCGAGAATCTGGCCGAGGCCCGCGCCCGTGGCGAGGTCACGCTCGTTGAAGGCGATATTTGTGATCGTGATTTGATGCACCAGGTGATGCAAGGCGTTGATCTCGTCTTTCACCTCGCCGCGATTCGCATTACCCAGTGTGCCGAAGATCCACGCTTGGCCCACGATGTGCTGGCAACCGGGACGTTCAATGTGCTCGAAGCCGCTGTCCAGGCGGGGGTCAAGAAGGTCGTTGCTTCCTCGTCAGCCTCGGTCTATGGTCTCGCTGAGATCTTTCCGACGACCGAACGCCACCATCCCTACAATAATCGCACAATCTATGGGGCGACCAAGGTCTATAATGAGGCGCTGCTGCGCAGTTTCAACGAGATGTATGGCCTACAGTATGTTGCCCTGCGCTATTTCAATGTCTATGGGCCGCGGATGGATATCTATGGGGCCTATACCGAAGTGCTGATCCGCTGGATGGATCGCCTGATCGAGGGCAAGCCGCCTGTGATTTTTGGTGATGGTACCCAGACCATGGATTTTGTCTATGCGCCTGATATTGCCCGCGCCAATATCCTTGCCGCCGAGGCCGATGTCTCTGATGAGGTCTTCAATGTTGCCTCTGGGGTCGAGACAAGTTTGCAGGAACTTGCCGAGACCCTGATGCGTACGATGGGCGTCGATCTGCCGATTGAGTATGGCCCCGAGCGCAAGGTCAATCCGGTGCCCCGCCGCCTCGCCGATATCAGCGCCGCCCGCGAGAAACTGGGTTTCGTGGCTCAGGTCGGGCTTGAAGCAGGGCTGCGCGATCTGGTCGCCTGGTGGAAAAGCCAAAAGAGCGGAGTGATCGCATGACGACCGCAGCGAAGCAGATGACCATCCCGCTCACCCGCCCGCTCGTCGGAGAGGCCGAAGCCGAGGCGTCACGTCGCCCAATTATGTCGGGATGGCTCACCCAGGGTCCCGAGGTGGCGGCGTTCGAACAAGAGTTTGCGGCCTATACTGGGGCCACCTACGCGACCGCTGTGTCGAATTGTACGACCGCCCTGCATCTGGCGTTACTGACCCTTGGCGTTGCCCCCGGTGACGAGGTCATTACAGTGAGCCACTCGTATGTGGCAACGGCCAATGTGGTGCGCTATTGCCACGCGACCCCGGTCTTTGTTGATATCGAACCAGCCACGAGCAATCTCGATCCGACGAAGATCGCGGCCGCGATCACACCGCAGACCCGGGCGATCCTCTGCGTTCACCAGATGGGGATGCCCTGCGATCTGGCGGCGATCCTCACGATCGCGCAGGAACACGGGGTACCCGTGATCGAAGATGCCGCCTGCGCCAGTGGCAGCGAGATCCTGTGGCAGGGTAAATGGCAAAAGATTGGCCAGGCCCACGGTGACATTGCATGCTTTTCATTTCACCCGCGGAAGGTGATCACCACCGGCGATGGTGGCATGATCACAACCAATAACCCTGAGTATAACGCGCAGTTTCGTTTGCTCCGACAGCACGGAATGAGCGTGAACGACCGCGTCCGCCACAGTGCCAACCAGGTCATCTTTGAAGAACACGCGGTGATCGGCTACAATTACCGCATGACTGATGTCCAAGCCGCCATTGGGCGCGAACAACTCAAGCGCTTGCCCACGATTGTGGCGGCCCGCCGCCGCCTCGGTGCACGCTATCAGCAGTTGCTCGCCGCCATTCCTGGCCTGACGCTCCCCCACGAACCATCATGGGCACGCACTAATTGGCAGAGTTTCTGGGTGCGCCTGCCTGATCACCTCGACCAGCGCGAAGTGATGCAGGGCATGCTCGACCGTGGGGTGGCGACACGCCGCGGCATTATGTGCGCCCACCGCGAAAAACCGTACCAGCGTGACGACGGCTATGATTTACCCGAGTCTGAGCGTGCCCAGGATCGCAACATCATCTTGCCCATGTATCCACAGATGACGGATGAAGAACAAGAGTATGTCGTCGCAATGCTGACCGAGGTATTGCTGTAAGCAGATTCCTGGCGAATGAACTGAAGACCGGAAAAGGCATCTATGCAACCCAAAGACAAACCTTCAACGGTAGCAGCGACAAGCGACGAGGATCAGGCAACAATCGCATCGCCTGAACACACGCCCTACACCAAGACTCCCGAAGAGCAACCTTCACCCCGCAAGCGCGTCCTGCTCTTTACCAATAGCGTGGCAATGGGCGGGATGGAAGAACACGTCGTTTTGCTGGCCCATCAGCTTGATCGCACCCGCTTTGAGGTCTTTGCGATCTGCCCTAACTGGTCAAAGACGAAAGATCTCACCACCAGGCTGCATCTGGCCGCAGATCATGTCAGTGAGATCTCACCTGATCGACGCTATGGTTGCTGGGCACAGGTGTATGAAGGGTGGCGGATGTTCAAGCAACTGCGCACGTGGTCAATCGACGTGATGCACATGCACTCGACCGGCTACAAGGGTCAGTTGCTGGCGCTAATCCTGGCACGCCTCGCTGGGGTGCAACAGATCTATCTCACCGAACACCTCGCCCCCGACGAGCCACTGCCCCTCCCGATGCGCCTCCTCCGCGATCTCTTCAGCCTCCAGGTTGATGGCATTATCTGTGTGTCGGAAAAAAATTATCGTGCGCGGGGGATGCACCTCTATACGCCCCACGAACGGACGACCGTGGTGGTCAATGGGGTTGATGTTGACAAATTTACTCCGGTGCCCGAAGAGGTTTTGCAGGATCTGCGTAGAGAGTATGATCTGCCCGATCAGGCTCAGATCATCGGGACAGTCGTGCGTTTTGAGCCAGAAAAAGGCTTGCACGACCTATTGGCGGCGTTCCCGACCATCCGCGAGGCATGTCCCAATGCCTATCTGTTGATGGTTGGCGACGGCTCGCTACGTGAAGCGTTGCAACAGCAGGCCCGCGAGCTTGGCGTGGCCGACTATGTGCGTTTCACCGGTTTTCAACCGAATCCGCGGCCCTTTCTCGGGTTGATGGATGTCTTTGTTTTGCCGGTGCCCGTTGGTTCAATGTCGATCGGTCTCCTCGAAGCGATGGCGATGGGGCGTGCGGTGGTGATTACCTTTGGGGGCAAGGGTGAAGCCGTTATCCATGGCGAAAGTGGCTTCTGTGCCGAACCGTGCAATCCTGCCTCGATTGCCCATTTTGTGACCCAAATCCTCCAGAATCCTGCGCTCCAACAGCAACTGAGTGACGCGGCACGCCAACGGGTTGAAACGTCCTTTTCGTCCCAACGCGTCGCAGAGGTACTCGGTGACTTGTATGCGCAAACCATGGTGCGTTGAAGAACCGCAGCAAGCCGCAAGCGCCTTGCCCAACATATGGGCCGAGAAGAAAGCCTTATGTCGATCTTAAATCCAAAACGGGCCGCCGTAAAACTATTTGACACCGCAGGCACCAAACTACTCAGCCCGCCGGCAACGGGGTTTGGGTACTTTGTGAACCATGGCCCCCGCGACCAGCGCAAAGTGGCCTTGACCTTTGATGATGGCCCGAGTCGCCCCTGTACCGAGCAGTTGATCGAAGCGATGGATGCGCTGGAGGTCAAGGGGACGTTCTTTTGTCTCGGGATGAATGTGCGCTACCACCCTGATTTGCTGCTCCAGATGTACCAGGCAGGCCATGTAATCGGCAATCATTCGGGATGGCATAGCCGCAAAACCGGCCTGATGCCCGGTTCGAATATCAGCCATATCACCGCTGGCGAAGAAGCGATCCGCGAAGTGATCGGCGTACGGCCTCGTTTCTATCGCCCGCCCTGGGGCTGGCTAACGCCCTGGGAAGGCAAACGCCTCACAAAAGCAGGGTATACTATTATCGGGTGGGATGTCTACACGCTCGACTGGGTAATCCCCGAAGTTGACGGAATGACACTCGCACATGATGCGTATCACGCTACCCAGCCAGGTTCGATCTTCTGCTTTCACGATGCCAAGCCCTGGGAAAAGATCTGGGAGAAACGCGAGACAACCCGGGCAGTACGCACCCTCGTGCCCATGCTGCGCGATCAGGGCTATGAGTTTGTGACCGTCGCTGAGTTATTAAAGATGCCAGCCTATCGATAAATACCACGAACGTTGATTAATACAAGGAGAACCTATTGTCATTGCGAATCATGCAACCGGTACCCGAAGACTTTTGGTGGAATGTAGCGCGTCAATGTGAATATGCCACGTTTTATCATACCCCCCTCTGGCGAGATATTGCCCTTCAAGCTAACCCCCAAGCTCATCGTGATGAAACCTTTGCTGTCGTTCTTCCCAGTGGCGTTCGTGTCGTCTTTCCCATGATCAGTACGCGACAGCTAGGTTCTTTCCGCTGGCTTCAGGCTACATTTGAAAACTGCTATGGTGGTTTCATTGCTGATGGACCCGTCGAACCACACGAGGCAACTGCGATCTATCAACATATATTTGATTGGAGCACCTACACCTTCTACAATATTGACAACCCACTTGGACCAGCGTTACCTGAAGAAATCCAGGCGCAATGTAGTGATGTGTATAACGAGCCAACGTATCTAGTTGAGCTTGACGCCGATTTTGAGACGGTCTTTGGTCGTTTTCAACGCACACAGCGGAAAGATTACCGACGTGGTCTAAGAAATGGGGTTGCCGTTCGTCTTGCGCAATCCCTTGAAGAATATCGGATCTATTATGGCATTTATCAGGATGCCCTTGATCGTTGGAGTGAAGGCACCCTTGCCAGCTACGAATGGCATCTGTTTGAATTATTCTATCAGTTTAGCCAAAACTATCCAGAAGAGATCAAGCTCTGGGTCTTTACCTTAGAGGAGCAGATTGTTGGCGGCACCTTGATCTTCTATTGGGGAGCAGTAGCGTCAGCCTGGAATGGAACAGCCCATCGAGACTTTCTCAGCTATGATGTCATGCCCGTCGGCGATACCGAAATTATCCGTGATGCAATCAAGCGCGGGTACCGTTACTTTGATTTCAATACCAGTGGAAACAAAGAAGGTGTCCAAACCTACAAGCTACGCTTTGCCCCAACAACAAAGCCGATCCATATGTGGCGTTTCGAGAGTCCTCTTTTACAACCAATGCAACAAATCTACTGGAAAGCGACCGGTAAGCGCTGACTAGTGTTCAAGAGCTACTATCTTTTGGAGACATCCACCAGTCTGTAAAATACGATCAAAAAAGCCTATGGAAACCCCTGAAGAGGAAGTCTTTTTACCCGGATCAAGCCAACCTCAATCCTACAAACTCAGAGAGATCTGGTCGAACGCGAGGGCGCTGCTACGCGCTTCGTGGTATTTGCGCCACGCGACATTTGTCGGGCGACGGGTACGTCTCTGGGGCAAGCCTGCGATCAACAATAGTGGCACACTCATTGTACAGAACCGCGTCCGCCTCGTTTCAACCATTGTCCCTCTGGAATTGTTTATCGGGCATCATGGGCACCTGGAAATTGGCGAGGGCAGCTTTGTCAATTATGGCTGCTCGATTGCGGCAAGTCAGCTCGTGCATATCGGCGCAAACTGCAGCATTGGTTCACATGTGATTATCATGGACAATGATTTTCACCGCCTGGAACCTGAACGCCGTGAGGAGATGCCCCCTTCAGCGCCGATCATTCTCGAAGAAAATGTCTGGATTGGCGTGCGTGCCGTGATCCTGCGCGGTGTAAGGATCGGGGCAGGCAGTGTGATCGGGGCAGGCAGTGTTGTGACGCGTGACATCCCGCCGCGCTCGCTCGCCGCCGGGATGCCAGCCCGCGTCGTTCGGCAGCTCTAACGCTCGCCTACTTGACGCCAAGGCCCAAGGCTACGCATAGAGCGCCATCAAACCTTCGCGCCTCAGCGCCTTGGCGTCAAACAAACCCTCTTCTTGGCATAGAACCATCGCCACAGACATCCCCCCGCTGCTTTGCCCTCATAATAGTTGCGCAAGAAAAGAAATCGCTACCAAAGGTTGTTCTGCTTTTACCTAGTGACGGCAGGCGCAATATATACTGAGTCTATCAGCATGTGACATGAGAAGTTCAGAGAGGAGCCGTTCGAGTTATGGATGAACGCCAAGCACGTGATAGTGCGACCGGCCTTATAGAGCCGATCCCACAGGTGACGATTGATGGCAACGAGGCTGTCGCAAATGTTGCCTATACGCTCAGTGAGGTGATCGCAATCTATCCGATCACGCCATCCACCCCGATGGGTGAGTCAGCTGATGCGTTTGCAGCCGTGAAGCGACCGAATCTCTGGGGAACAGTCCCGACCGTCTATGAGATGCAGTCCGAGGGCGGGGCCGCCGGGGCGCTCCACGGGGCAATGCAGACCGGTGCGCTGACGACGACGTTTACGGCCTCGCAAGGGCTGCTGTTGATGATCCCTAATATGTATAAGATCGCTGGCGAGTTGACCGCCACGGTTTTTCATGTGGCCG
The DNA here is from genome assembly GCF_002532075.1 of Candidatus Chloroploca asiatica. GTDB lineage: Bacteria > Chloroflexota > Chloroflexia > Chloroflexales > Chloroflexaceae > Chloroploca > Chloroploca asiatica. Next base: position 69,839 of record NZ_LYXE01000110.1, read on the forward strand.
CCCGTTCACTGGCCGCCCAGGGGCTTTCGATCTATGGCGACCACGCCGATGTCATGGCAACCCGGGCCACTGGCTGGGCGCTGCTCTCGTCGGGTTCGGTTCAAGAGGCCCAGGATCTCGCGCTCGTGGCCCATGCAGCCACCCTCAAGGCGCGGGTACCCTTTATGCACTTCTTCGATGGGTTCCGTACGTCGCACGAGGTAAATAAGATCACGCCCGTTGATGAGATGATCATTCGGGCCATGATTGACGATGATCTGGTGCGTGCGCACCGTATGCGCGGGCTTTCGCCTGAACATCCGGTATTGCGTGGGACCGCCCAGAACCCTGATGTCTATTTCCAGGCGCGTGAGAGTGTCAATCCGTTTTATGATGTTTGTCCTCGTATTGTCCAGGACGCAATGGATAAGTTCTATGCGTTGACTGGCCGTCGCTACAATCTCTTTGATTATGCCGGTGCCCCCGACGCCGAGCGCGTCATTATTATTATGGGTTCCGGCGGTGAGACCGCTGAAGAGACGGCACGCTATCTGGCAGCACAGGGCGAGAAGGTTGGTGTGCTGCGCGTACGCCTCTATCGGCCGTTTACCGCCGATGCGTTTGTGCATGCGTTGCCCGCTTCGACCCGCGCCATTGCGGTGCTCGATCGTACCAAAGAGCCAGGCAGCACCGGCGAGCCACTCTTCCTTGATGTCGTCTCGGCGGTCTACGCCTTTGGTGGCAGCCATTTCCTTGATGCACAGACGAGCGGGGCCACTGAACAGCGTGAGTTACCAAAGATTATTGGCGGGCGCTACGGGCTTTCCTCGAAAGAATTCACCCCCGGGATGGTCAAGGCCGTCTTTGATGAACTGAGCCAGGCACAGCCTCGTCCGCGGATTACAGTCGGGATCAACGACGATGTCGGTGGCACCAGTCTGACCTATGATCCATCGTTCAATGTCGAGCCATCCGGGACGGTACGCTGTCTCTTCTTTGGCCTCGGGGCCGATGGTACGGTTGGAGCCAATAAGAATAGCATCAAAATCATCGGCGAAGAGACCCCGAATGATGCACAGGGCTATTTTGTCTATGACTCGAAGAAGTCGGGGTCGATCACCACGTCACACTTGCGTTTTGGCCCTCAACCGATCCGTGCACCCTATCTGATTGGCGATGGGCAGGCCCAGTTTGTCGCGTGTCACCAGTTCAATTTCCTTGAACGCATTGATATGCTGCGCTATGCCAGCCCCGATGGCGTGTTGCTCCTCAACAGCCCGTATGCGCCTGATGAGATTTGGGGGCATCTGCCCACCGAGGTGCGTAAGGCGATCCGGCAGAAGGGCCTGCACCTCTGGGTGATTGATGCTATTGCCGTGGCAACCGCGACCGGGATGCGCGGGCGCATCAATACCGTGATGCAAACATGCTTCTTTGCGATCAGTGGGGTGCTGCCCCGCGATGAGGCGATCACTGAAATCAAACGGAGCATCAAGAAGACCTATGGCAAGCGCGGTGATGCGATCATCAAGCAGAACTATATGGCGGTTGACCGCACCCTCGAAAATCTCTACGAGGTGACGATCCCCACTACTGATGACACCGCCAATGGGATGCATCTCAAGCCCCCGGTGCCCGCTAACGCCCCCGCGTTTGTTCGCGACGTACTTGGCCCAATGATTGCCCAGCGCGGCGATGATCTGCCGGTCAGTGCGATGCCGGTTGATGGCACCTATCCAACCGGAACGACCAAATGGGAGAAGCGCAATATTGCGTTGGAAATCCCCGTCTGGGAGCCAGATCTCTGCATCCAGTGCGCCAAGTGTGCCTTTGTCTGCCCCCACGCGGTGATCCGGCCCAAGGTCTATGAGCCTGCCGCCCTCGAGGGTGCGCCCGAGACCTTCAAGAGTACGACGGCGCGCTTTAAGGAATTGCCAGGACAACTCTTTACCCTCCAGGTCGCGCCCGAAGACTGCACCGGTTGTGGCCTCTGTGTCGAAGCATGTCCAGTCAAGGATAAACGCCAGACAGGCCGCAAGGCGATCAATATGACCCTGCAGCCACCGCTGCGCGAGAGTGAAGCAGCCAACTGGGACTTCTTCCTGAACCTACCTGAAGTTGATCGGACGCTGATCCAACTCAATAGCATCAAGAATTCACAGCTGCTCGAGCCGCTCTTTGAGTTCTCGGGGGCCTGTGGTGGCTGTGGCGAGACGCCCTATATCAAACTGGTGAGCCAACTCTATGGCGATCGCTCGGTCATTGCCAATGCCACCGGGTGTTCCTCAATCTATGGCGGCAACCTGCCCACGACACCCTGGACAGCAAACAAACAGGGACGAGGACCGGCCTGGTCCAACTCGCTCTTTGAGGATAACGCCGAATTTGGTCTTGGGATGCGGCTAACGATTGACAAGCAGGCTGAGTATGCCCGTGAATTGTTACCCAGGCTTGCCAATTATATCAACCCTGATCTGATCAAAGATCTGCTCGCCGCAGATCAGCAGACTGATGCCGGCATCAACGTCCAGCGCGAACGCATTGCACTGCTCAATCAACAGATCGATGCAGCCCTGGCAGGCAATGTCGGCAGCGATGCGTCGCTGCTCAAGGATCTGCGATCACTCTCGGATCTCCTGGCCCGCCGCAGTGTCTGGATCATCGGTGGTGACGGATGGGCCTACGACATTGGCTATGGTGGGGTTGACCATGTGCTCGCCTCGGGCCGCAACATCAATATCCTCGTGCTCGATACCGAGGTCTATTCCAACACAGGTGGCCAGGCAAGCAAGTCAACGCCCCTCGGCGCGGTCGCCAAGTTCGCGGCCAGCGGCAAAGCCACTCCCAAGAAGGATCTTGGCCTGATTGCAATGGCCTATGGCAATGTCTACGTCGCCCGGATCGCGATGGGCTATGACGATGTGCAGACCCTGCGGGCCATCCAAGAAGCCGAAGCATATGACGGACCATCGCTCGTCATCGCCTACAGCCACTGCATTGCGCACGGCATTGATATGCGCCGTGGTCTTGAACAACAAAAACTGGCGGTACAATCAGGGATGTGGACCCTCTACCGCTACAATCCGCTGCTGGCGATGGCGGGCAAGAATCCGCTGATTATCGACTCGAAGCCCCCCTCGATCAGCCCCGAGAAATATATCGCCGGCGAGGGACGCTTCCAGATCCTGGTACGCAGCGATCAAGAACGCGCCGATTATCTGATCGGCGAAGCCCAACGGACGAATGCCGAGCATTACCATCGCCTGCTTCAGATGATGTCCAAGGAAGAAAGTTGAGCAAACATTCACGCTGTGTGGAGGCGTTACCGCCTCCACACAGCGTGAATGTTTATGTGTAACCAGATTGTGTATGATATAACATGCAGTGTCTACAAACCTCTGAACCAGGAGCACCCCATGGTCGATCTGACCACTAGCTATCTCGGCCTCCCGCTACGCACGCCACTGGTGGCTTCGGCCTCACCTATTTCCCAGCGGGTTGATAAGGTAAAGCGGCTGGAAGAGGCGGGCCTCGCAGCGATTGTGATGTACTCGCTCTTTGAAGAGCAGATCATCCATCAAAGCCTCGAAATCGACTACCTATTGAGCCACGGTGCCGATAGCTTTGCCGAGGCGCTCTCTTATCTACCTGATACCGGGCGCTACAGTATCGGCCCAGAACGATACATCGAGCAACTGCACAAGTTGAAGAAGTCGGTTGATATTCCCGTCATCGGCAGTCTCAACGGTGTTTCGCCAGGCGGCTGGGTTCACTATGCCCAGTTGATGCAAGAGGCTGGTGCCGATGCGGTTGAACTCAATATTTACTATATTCCCACGGATCCCGCGATTACCAGTGCCGATCTTGAGCAGACGTATGTCGATCTCGTGCGGGCCGTGCGGGCCGAAATTACGATCCCGCTCGCCGTCAAGTTGAGCCCCCAATTCACCGCCCTGCCCAATCTCGCGATGCGGCTGGCTGACGCGGGAGCGAATGGCCTTGTCCTGTTTAATCGGTTCTATCAGGCCGACTTTGATCTCGAGAATCTCAATGTCGTCCCATCGCTCACCCTCAGCACGCCTGACGAAGTGCGGCTGCCGCTGCGTGAAGTCGCTATCCTCTACGGGCGCGTGCCCGTTGATTTTGCGATCACGAGTGGCATCCACTCGGCTTCAGAAGTGCTCAAAGCAATGATGGCGGGGGCACGGGTCGCCATGATGGCATCAGCACTGCTGGTGGGCAATGCGACAGCGCATGTACGCGATATGCTCCACGACCTGCAGGCCTGGATGGAAGAGCACGAATACGAATCAATTGCCATGATGCAGGGCAGTATGAGCCAGAAAGCCGTCGCCGAACCAGCCGCCTTCGAACGGGCCAACTATATGAAGGTGCTCGGCGCGTACCGCTTCAGCAGTGGCTCATCGGCCCACGCAGCCCTGACTGGCGATATGCTCTATCCGTTCCTCGGTGTCGGCATCGAAAACGACTAAAGCGAAAAACAACGTGGACATGCCAAGAGGCGCGGCAATGCCGCGCCTCTTGGCATGTCCAATGCTCCTACCTATTCGAGCGTCAGCATATAGGCCACAAGCGCCTCAAGCTGATCAGGTCGCAGCGCTCGTTCATAATCAGACGGCATAAGCCCCGGGCTATAACCCGGCGTGACGACGGCATTGGGATTGACCGTTTCACGGTAGAGCCATTCGGCTGCCGTCAGACCCTCGTCATTGTTCGCCGCACGCGTAGCGACCCCCGCAAGACTCGGCCCCAGCGCCGTCGGGCCATCAGGGTCAAGGCTATGACAGCCAATGCACCAGACCCGAAAGAGACGCTCACCCTCTAGAACCGGATCAACCGATGGAGGTTGTGCAGCCCCACACGCAACCAGGCTCACAAGAAAAACGAGCCAGACGATCCCACGACCTAATGACATACAAGACCATTTCCAGGAGGGGCACGGCTGGCCCGTGCCCCCCGGACGGGCACGGGCCAGCCGTGCCCCTACAGCCGCCGTGCCCCCGTACGGGCACGGCGGCGCCGTGCCCCAACACCAGAGATTTCTATTATAATGGATCCTATGAATGAAAAAAACGCACCAACGATCTACGAGCAAATTGGCGGGGCCGATGTTTTACGTCAACTCGTTGAGGCATTTTATACCCGCGTAGAACACGATCCGCGGTTGCGTCCGATGTTTCCCGACGACCTAGAGCCCGGGAAAGAGCATCAATTCCTCTTTCTGATGCAATATTTTGGTGGGCCTGGCGAATATGGGGAACGCCGCGGCCATCCGCGTTTGCGCATGCGGCATGCCCCCTACCCAATCGGCCCGGTTGAACGTAATGCCTGGCTTGAGCATATGCTTGCATCAATTGATGAGGTAGGCATTGACGAACCGGCTCGTTCAGTCATGCGCACCTACTTTGAACAGGCCGCCAACGCCATGATGAATCGCTACGCCCCCGAATGATCAGCACCTTGTCCTGTTGGCAACCGAAAAACTATCCTTAAACATAGGTGCAACTGAATCACCCTGGTTCTACAATAGAAGCACAGTCAGCCTGACATAGTCTTTGCTTCGCAGGAGACAAGGCAAGCATAGCTAGAGCACTGCTATCTGGGTTGTCTCCAGCAGTGCTGGCTGATGTCATGCTTAAAAACCATTAGCCGACTAAAGCCGGCACTCCTGAGCCGCACATCGGCTAGGATTGCTATGGCCTTGTTTCTAGCGAAGCAGCAAGGTGCGAGAGCGTGTATATGCTATAGGATTAGGAGAGAGCGATGTTGAAGATGCCGTCGGTTGCGCAAGAAGAGAAGGTTCCATTCTGGCTCGTGTTGGTGCTCGGTATTAGTTATGTCATCCTGGGCCTGCTGCTCCTCTTTCAACCCCTGCTGACAACGCTCTTTATTGTGCTCTTCATTGGAGCCTCGTGGTTGATTTCGGGGATCGCAGATCTGATCAGTCTGTTCCGTAGTCGCGAGCGGTGGTTTTTAACGCTGCTCAGTGGCGTGATTGGCATCTGGGCAGGCCTGGCCGTCTTGAGCCAACCGCTGCTCGGTGGCATCGTTGTGGCGACCTTTTATATCATTATGCTGGGCATTACGGGCCTTTTTATGGGCGGCGTCCGCATCGTGCAGGCCTTCCAGGGCGGGGGCATTGGGGTCGGCATCTGGGGGGCGCTCACCATTGTGTTGAGTATCTTGATCCTATCGTCACCGCTGGCCGGTGTGGTGGTGCTGCCCTTCGTCTTCGGGATCACGGCGCTTGTCGGTGGCATCATGACCATTGCGGGAGCCTTCATCGCGAAAAAGTAGCGCGGCACACAAGCGCAGCACACATTTCAGCCAAAATGCCAGCAATGCTGGCATTTTGGCTGAAATGTGGTATAATCGCAACAAATCAGTAATTTGTGAATAACTCCACAAACTTGCACCCCTTCCCCTGGTAGGGCTGTGTCGCCTCGGCGCATTGCGCACAACAAGAAAGCGAGCAAGCCTGATGCAAATTCTTCTCTTCTGGGCCATCGTGGCCGTTTGTCTCATTGGACAGGCCTTGCTGATCCACGCCGCCTGGCGGCTACGTCGGCAAACCACCGAACTGCCCGCCGGTGTTCCACAGAGCCACGGGGCCAGTGATCTGGCCTGGACAGTCGGAACGGCCGTGTTGACCGGGGTGCTGTTGTACGGCTCATTTCTTGCGCTCAGCGCGTAATTCCCCACGGTGACAATATGCCAGATACGTTGTTACGTCGAAGCGCGGTCATCGGTTCCTTGTTGACCCTGGTCGCCATCGTGTCGGGTGGCCTGGTCAGTGCCACCGAAAGTGCCGCCGTCTGTACCGGCTGGCCGCTCTGTGCCGAGTTATTCACCAGCCCGGCGACGCCGGCCCTCTGGCTCGCGTTTGGGCATCGGATCATTGTTGCGTTTGCGATGGTTGTGGCGCTGTTCATTGCCGCAATGGTCTGGCGTCGTCCTGACCTGGAGCGCTGGGTGCGGCTTCCCCTGCTGATCGCGCCACTCTTCGGGCTGGTCGAGGTCGCTGCTGGTGGCATCATGGTCGCCCTGGGTCTCTATGAGGCGATCAATCTGGCCCACCTGGGGCTCGCACTGCTGATGCTTGGCGCGCAAGCCGTCGGGACGGCGGCACTGCTCCAGCCTGTGCCTGCGACACGCGCAGGTGGGCGGGCTACGCGTGAGGCGCGGCGCTTGAGCGGCCTCGCCTGGTGGACGGCAGGGGCTACGGGGGTGCTTGCCCTGGCGCTGAGTGCGCGTATTCTTGGTGACCCAGCCGCCAGTGCCGCTTCAGCATTGCCCATCAATGCCGGGGGTGCCCTGGCGATGGCTGGCATGCTTGCCAGCGGGACGTTCTGGCAGACGTGGCGTTCGCGACGAGGCGACTCCCTGCTTATTGGCGTCGCTGCGGCGGTGCTGCTCTTGATCCTCATTGAGATACCGCTGATCCTGTTGCCTCCAGCCGCCGCTGGCATGGGCGTCGGCCTCGCCGCACTTGTCTGGGGGGCCGCCCTTGCCCTGGCTGTGCTCGCGCTGCGCCGCCCGTTGCCTGCAACGATGCCGGTGGTTGCTGCACGCCCAGCGACTGATGAAGCGCCACCGCTCTGGAAAGATTATCTCAGCCTCACCAAACCCAAAGTCATCTCGTTGCTGCTGGTGACGACGGCAGGGGCGATGTATCTTACCGAGGCAGGCTCACCGTCGTTGTGGCTGGTCTTCTGGACGATGATCGGCGGCTATCTGGCAGCAGGCGGGGCCGGGGCCATCAACTGCGCGTTCGATAGCGATATCGATATCAATATGGGACGTACCAGTCGGCGTCCCGTCCCTTCAGGACGAATCTCGCGGCGCAATGCGATGATCTTCGGGTTCGTCTTGAGTGCGCTCTCGGTTGTGGTGATGCTCGTCTTTACCACCCCGCTGGCAGCGCTGGTCTCGACCCTCGGCATCTTCTACTATGCCTGGTTCTATACCCAGTGGCTCAAGCGGAGCACCTGGCAAAATATTGTAATCGGTGGTGGGGCCGGTGCGCTACCGCCCCTGGTTGGCTGGACCGCCGTGACAGGTGAGTTGAGTGTGGCCGCCCTGCTGCTCTTTGCGATTGTCTTTTACTGGACGCCGCCCCATTTCTGGGCGCTGGCGCTGGTCAAGCAAAAGGACTATGCGCGGGCAGGGGTGCCGATGCTGCCCGTCGTCGCCGGTGAAGGCGAGACCCGGTGGCAGATCCTAGTCTATTCGGTCATCCTGGTGGCCCTCAGCCTCTTGCTCACGGCCATCGGAGCGATGGGGTGGATCTACTTTGGCGGGGCCGCGGTGCTCGGCGTACTCTTTCTACAATCAGCCTGGCACGTCTGGAAGCGCGGCGATCAAGCCAGCATCTGGGGCCTCTACAAGTACAGCCTGCTCTATCTCGCCCTTTTGTTTGTCGTCATGGTCATTGACCGGGTGATGGCCTGGTAGTTGCAGCGATGTTTGCCTTCAATCATCCGCTCGACCAGACCTCACCGGTCTGGTCGAGCGGATTTTTAATTGTTTGCTCCTGCGGTGCTTCTTACCTCAGCGACCGTAAAAGGTCTGCTTCTTCTGAAATTATATTATATGCCTTGACCTTACCAAGCGTATTTCTCGCTTTCAGCGCAATCAAGCGCAAGGTTCACCCTACACCTGGAGGTTTCCGTATGGCGTCTTTCAGCAAGCGTTTGCTGCAGTTGGCGATGTTCATCCACACACTGATCTACCGATTGTCGCACGGTCGGCTGCTCAATGTCGGCGACCACATTATTCTGCTCACCACGATTGGTCGCAAGAGTGGGCAGATGCGCACGGTGCCGCTCTATAGTGTGCATGACGGCGACGCCTATGTCGTCATCGGCTCGTACGGTGGTGCCGATGCCCACCCGGCATGGTATCATAACCTCCAGGCGCGAGCGCACGCCCTCGTGACCGATCGCGGGCAGACTCTGCCCGTGATCGCTGCGGTCGTCGAAGGCACCGAGTACGAGCGGCTCTGGGCCTTGCTGACGACCGAGAATCCAAACTATGAGCGCTACCGCAGTCGCACGGCACGCACGATCCCTATCGTTCGCCTGCACCATCGTGGCGCATCGCAACCAATGCCGTGAAGCTTAAACAAGGAGTGACTGTATGGCTGAGACATCCGCGCCCCACGCCTATTTTACGCCCCTGGATGGGGCAGAATTTATCGTTCTGACGACCTACCGCCGCACTGGTGCCGCAGTGCCGACGACCGTCTGGTTCGCCGAGGCTGGGGGTAAACTCTACGTCACCACTGGGGCACAGGCGGGCAAGGCAAAACGGCTCCGCGCCAACCCATCGGTGCTGGTTGCGCCGAGTGACCAGGTCGGCAATGTCCAGGGGCCAGCCTTGCAAGGGCACGCCCGTGTGCTAGAACCGCACGAGGAGGCACCTGCCATCGCTGCGCTACAGCAGAAGTATGGCGCGGCCTTTACCAACCTGACCGCCCAGATGGACGCCGCCCAGCCAACCAGAGGCCGAATCTACATCGTCGTGACGCCGTAAGGCAAGGATTTAGGAGATAGAAAACAGGAAATAGCTCAAGCGTATCTGGATACGGTGTGCGCCTCGGGACTGAAAAGTAGCCTGAAACCCTGGCTAACGAGGAAAGATGCGACGACTTTCACAAGAAACCTCTAGCAATAGCGGCGGATCTCTGGTATACTTCCCTTCGAACCTCCCTGCTCAAACATGTGAGCAATGGTAGTGGCATAAAATATCAGGTTGAAGAGGAGTTGCACATGGCAACGATGGAACACACCCTGACCGAGGTGGCCGAGGCCGCTCCGATGCTCGTGGTGAGCGAGACCGCATCAAGCCGTCTGCTGGCAATGATGGACGAAAAGCAACTCGAGGGATACTCTCTGCGCGTTTTTGTGTCGGGGGGCGGCTGCTCGGGGATGCAGTACGGGATGACGTTTGACGACGAAGTACGTGAAGGCGATAGTCAGTTTAATGCCAGTGGCCTGAAGGTTCTGGTCGATCCGATCAGCGCCAACTATCTGCTGGGCGCTTCCATTGACTATGTTGATAGTCTGATGGGTGGTGGCTTCAAGATTGAAAACCCGAATGCAGTTTCGAGCTGTGGCTGTGGACATTCGTTCCGTACGGCCAATGACGGCGGCGAGGAAAGCAACGGGGGCGGTTGCGGCAGCTGTAGCGGCTAAGTGCGCAGTTGACCGGCCAGGGTACGCAGATACCAGGGGAAGGCTTTCGCCTTCCCCTGGCTGATTCATAGGATCGTCCCGATGCGTGAGGACACCGAGCACCTTGAAGTTGCTTACCGTGAGGGCCTCAGGCTCTTCAATGCCGGCCATTACTGGCATGCCCACGAACAGTGGGAGTATTGCTGGCTGCGGGTCGAGGGCGAAGCGGCGACGTTTTACAAGGCCATCATCCAGACCGCCGCGGCCCTCGTCAAATGGCAACAGGGCAACCGACGTGGCCTCGCGCTGAACTGGGCCAAGAGCCGTCAGCGGCTCCTGAGCCTGCCGCGTCACTATCAGGGCCTTGATCTCGTCAAGCTCCGTCAGGCGATGGACGCCCTCGATGACGGGGCATCGGAGGCCCCACCCGTGCTGATGGTTGTTCAGTGATCTGGGAATGAAGTTTTCCGACATGCCTGAGAAGCGAGGGCGATTGCATCTTCCGTGTATGCACCCCACCAGGGCACCCGCAAGGGGTGCCCCTACAGGTCGGGGATCGGGCCGGGTGTACGGGCACCCCTTGCGGGTGCCCCTACAGGGTCGGGGATCGGGCCGGGTGTACGGGCACCCCTTGCGGGTGCCCCTACAGGGTCGGGGATCGGGCCGGGTGTACGGGCACCCCTTGCGGGTGCCCCTACAGGGTCGGGGATCGGGCCGGGTGTACGGGCACCCCTTGCGGGTGCCCCTACAGGTCGGGGATCGGGCCGGGTGTACGGGCACCCCTTGCGGGTGCCCCTACAGGGCCGGGGGCCGCCGTTTGCGCCGCTGGTTGCATACACATGCTGCCAAAGAGCGCGTATATTTGTCTCCGGTTTCGTATGATGCAATCGCCCTACCCTCGCCCTCGAACGCTCCCCGAGAGCAGGAAGCCCGCGCTCCCAGGCTGGCCTCTTTCCCCGCATAGAGCATTAACAGCTTCCCGGAAGCTTCCCTGTTACAGCGTGGTATCATGAGCATGCTATCATAGGGTACAATACAGCATATCGTTGCCGATGTTCTTACCCTGATGGTAGACTCACATATACCGGCTAGATCTTCGGAAAGTTCATCAGGCAGTAGGGGGCGGCTTCCCTGCCACCTTCGAGAAAGGGACGGACGTGTCAGCCAAGATTCTGGTTGTTGATGATGACCCAGCCATCGTCAACCTGCTGGTACGTACACTCAAGCGCGATCACTATACACCAATTACCGCATCCAATGGGCTAGAAGCACTCGAAATGGTGGAACGCGAGGCTCCCGACCTGATTTTGCTTGATGTGACGATGCCAATGCTGGATGGCTTCGCGGTGTGTCAACGCTTGAAAGATAATGAGGCGACCGCCCTCATTCCCGTCACGATGCTGACTGGCCTCGATGATCGCGAGCATCGCCAACGTGGTCTCGAAGTTGGGGCTGATGACTTTCTCACCAAGCCGTTTGACCATAGCCTGTTGCGCGCACGCATCAGTTCACAACTACGGGTCAAAAGGCTGACTGACCAACTGGAACGCACCGAGCACGTCATTTTTATGCTGGCACTCGCCGTCGAGGCCAAAGACTCGTATACCGAAAGCCATCTGCGCCGTCTGTCGAGTTATAGCGAACAACTCGCCGTTGCCGCCCATATTCCCGCCGAGCAGCTCAAGGCGATCCGTTTTGGCGGTCTGTTGCACGATATCGGTAAAATCTCGGTGGATGACGCGATCCTGCGCAAACCCGGCAAGTTGACGAGCGAAGAGTATGAGCAGATCAAGAAGCATCCCGAATATGGGGCACGCATTATTCAACCGATGCGCTTTGCCGCTGACGTAGGGCCGATTATTCGCCATCACCACGAGCGCTGGGACGGGCGCGGCTATCCGAGTGGGTTGGCCGGTGAGGCGATCCCGATTGGGGCACGCATTGTGGCTATTGTGGATGCCTATGATGCGATGATGACCGACCGCCCTTACCGGAAAGCCCTTGGCCTCCCCGAGACGCTTCGCCGCCTTCGTGATGGACAGGGTCGTGAATGGGATCCGCAGTTGCTCGATCTCTTCCTGGCCCTGGTCGAAGAAGGCCAGTTGATGGAACCGAAAGAAGTTGGTGTGTTGCTGATGGACGCGTAGGGTCAATTGCGAGAGGAAACTGGTTGCTGTATGTATGTTGAGGCGTTGGAATACCTGGCCTGTCCGCAGCATCCCGAGGTGCTGCTTGAGTTGATCGAAGGAGCCGAGTACGATGACCAGGGTGAACTGATCACGGGTGAGTTGCGCTGTCCGACGTGCGGGATGCGCGCGACTGTCCGTGAGGGTCTGGTCGATGTCATTGGCACCCCGCTGATGCCCGAGAGCATTGCGCAATTGGCGAATGTGCTGCCGGTCGCGGCCTGGGGCTATGAGCGTACCTGGCGGCCCCAGTCGTTGTCGTTGCTCGCCGGTGAGCCGTTCGATTATAACCGCGAGTTGCCCCTGCTAGTTGGGTTGACGATGCCCGAACGCGGCGGCCTGATTGTTGATGTCGCTTGCTCGAATGGCCTCTATGCGCGCACCCTTGAACAGGCACGCCAGGGGACGCCCGGACATGTGATTGGCATTGACCATTCGCTGGCAATGTTGCAACAGGCGCGTGCGTATGCCCTCGCCGAGGGTCTGCGCATTACCTATGTGCGCGCCAAAGCCCAGGCGTTGCCTTTTGCCCCCGGTGCAGCCGCGACAATGGCGATGGGCGGGTCGCTCAATGAGATCGGCGATATTCCGACCGCCCTGCGTGAACTGCGCCGTGTCCTCGACCCCACAGGCCGCTGTGTGTTAATGAATCTCGTCCAGGCTGAGGAATTGCCCGCCCGCGCCCTCCAGGGTTTGCTCGGGGCCGGCGGGGTAGCCTTTCCCGCAGTGGCCGAAGTGAATCGCCTCTTTGCCCTGGCCGGGTTACGCCTGCGTGCCCAGTGGCAATATGGGGTCGTGCTCTTTAGTCTGGTGACTTGACCGCATTTTTCGCTTTGACGTGAGTTACTCAGGACAGGTATACTGTTACGGTGAGTAACCTTTCCCTTCAGACACAACTTGAACGCCTCGCCAGTGACCGCTGGGCGCGCCGTGGGGTGCGGATTTTGCTGCGGGCAAGCGGGCTAGCTCTGTCGGTGGCCTGTCTCGCCCTTGGGCTGCAGTTACTGCTCGGCTGGTCGCTGATGTGGACGTGGGTCTCGACGCTGACGCTGATCTGCGTGGCGGTCGGGGCCTTGCTGGTTTTACGCCCACGGATGTCGAGCCACGAGGTGGCCCGGCGCCTCGACCGACGCTTTCAGTTGCACGATCAACTGGCGACGGCACTCGAAGTCGATCCCACGAGTGAAGGCGTTGCGGCGTATCTCAATGAGCAGTCACGCCGTACGATGAACCAGATCAGGCGCCGCGTGATGGCCCATCGCGCCTTTCCCTGGGCTGAACTGGGCCTCGTTGTGGCCCTGGCGTTGCTGCTCGGGGGCCTGCTGATCATGGCTGGCGTGGGCGCTACCCTTCCCCAACCTGGAACAGAACCGCTGCCCGGGCTGGTCACTCCACCTGTGCGTAGCCCTGCCGATGAGGCGGCCCCGCCCGAGCCGCAGCCTCCTGAGGCGGCTGAAGCACAGCAGAATCAGGCCAGCCAGAATGAACTTGCGAATGCCGCTGCGCTTGAAGCGCTCGCTAATGCGTTGCGCGATCAGGGTCTTACCCGCCCAGCCGCCGAGTCAATCGATCAGGGCAATCCGGCCCAGGCCGCCCAACAACTCCGCGATTTGGCCACCCAGGCCAGCGGTCTGACGAGTCAGACGCGCGCCGAACTGGCGCAGGATTTGCGCGCCGCTGCCGATCAGCTTGCGCCAACCAATCCCGAGGTGGCCGAGCAGATTCGTGAAAGTGCCGATGCACTTGCGCCCGGGAGCACTACCCCGGAGGCAGGCTTTGAACAACTGGCCGATACGGTTGAGCAGCTCGGCCAGGGGCAGGGCAATCAGGGCGAAACAAATGGGCAGGAGGAGAACGCCGCTGCCGGTGCGGGTGGCGGTGCTGGGCAGACGGCGCAGCCAGGTGCCCAGCGCGAGCGCAGTAGCGACCGGCTCGGGGTGGATGGCGTGCCCCTCGAACTCGATGGTGCGGGGGAAGGCAATCAGCCAGCCCAGGGCAGTGGCAATGAAGCTGCAACGGAGGCCGGTACGGCTAATCCGCGTGGCGGGTTTGAACGTGGCGGTCAGAGTAGTCAACGGGTAGAAATTGGTGACGACCCGTTGCGTATCCCGGCGGATCTACGAGATGTGGTTCAAGACTATTTTTCGCCGTAAGCAGCGAACTGCCGATGCCCTGGCGCGATCGAGCCAAGGGCAGGGCCATACCAACTCCCACGGGCCACTCTTTGATGAAGCCTTCCTGCGCCGCATGCAACGGATGAGCCTCCAGGCCCAGCGGACACTCCGTGGCAACCCGGCGAGTGGTGAACACCCCAGTCGCCATCGGTTGCCTGCGACCGTTTTTAGTGACCATCGTCCCTATAGTAGCGGCGATGACTTGCGGTATGTTGACTGGAACGCCTATGCGCGTCAGTCACATGTGCTGGTCAAGCTCGGCGATGCCGAACAGGATGTGCATATCCATCTGCTGCTCGATGCGTCACGCAGCATGATGCTCGGCCAGCCGTCCCGCCTGCGGTTGGCGCAACAGATTGTGGGTGCGCTCGGCTACCTTGCGCTTACCCATAGTGATCGCCTGCATATCGTGCCCTTTGGCCCAACGACCCAGCGCCCATTCGGGCCGGTGCAGGGCAAGGCAAATATGCTGCGGATGTTCAAGTTTATCGAGCAGATTACGCCCCAGGATGAAACCCATCTGGCCCATGTGGTCAAGCAGTATGCCCGTAGTCGGCCATTTGGCGGCATTCTTGTCATCTGTTCCGATCTGTTATCACCCGATAATTTAGAAGAAGCGTTGCGCTGGGTTGCGCCGCCGCGCTGGCAAACGGTTGTCTTGCACCTGCTTGATCAACGCGATCTGCAACCCGATCTCGATGGGCCGCTCGAATTGCAGGATAGCGAAACGGGCGAACGGATCGAGTTGACGCTGAATGACGAGGTGCTGGGCCACTACAAGCGCCGAGTGGCCGCCTGGCGCGAAGAGCTAGCCCGGATCTGTGGACAACGCGGCGCAACCTATGCCCCGGTGATGAGCCACTGGCCGATTGAAAAGATGGTGATACCCTACCTGCGTACCCGTCGGTTATTGCACTAGACCCACTACCTTGCAAAGAAGGCGCTTGTTTTGACGCAAAGGCGCAACGTTTTTAGCGTACGTGAGCGAACCCTTCGCGCCTTCGCGTGAGCTTATTTGAAAAGTAAAGGCTGTCATGTCGTTGCTCGCGCCCCTTGGCCTACTTGCCCTGTTGACGCTTCCAGTTATTCTCTTGCTGCATATGCTGCGCGAACGACGCCGCCGGGTTGTCGTTCCCTCGCTGTTGCTCTGGCAAGGGTTGCCCCAGCCGCAAGAGGCGCAACGGCGCCGCCGGTTGCCCTTGACGCTCTTGCTGCTGCTGCATCTGCTGGCGGCCCTGCTGATGGCACTCGCCCTGGCCCAACCACATTGGCGCTTTGCACTCTTTGGCCAGGCCGACCATCTGGCGATTGTGCTTGATACGTCAACCAGCATGGCCGCACCTGCGTCCAACTTCGGCGGTTCGCGCCTCGATACGGCGCGCGAGGAGGCGCGACGCTTGATCAGTAGCCCAACCGCACCCACGCGGATCACGTTGATTGAGGCTGGCCCACAGGCGCGCCTGCTCGATACGGCTAATCCCGAAAGCATGCCACGCCTGCTGATGGCCCTCGATAAGTTGCAGGCCGGCGGAACCGGCACCGATGTCGCGGGGGCACTGACCCTCGCCGAAGCAGCGCTCCAGGGCTTCCCCGAGGCTCGGGTGGTCGTCCTGACCGATGCGGCCCTCCCAGAAACCCAGGCTGCCAGTCTGGCAAGCCGCACGACAAGCGTGCCGGTTGAATGGGTAACGGTTGGTGGCCCGCGCGCGAATCGCGCCATCGTCACGCTCACCGCCCGCCCGCGCAGCAGCAACGGGCCAGTGCAAGTCTATGCCCGCGTCGTCAACTATGGCAATGAGCCAGAACGGACGATCTTGCGCCTCTTTGGCGATGACCAATTGCTTGATGCCCAGGTCATCACGCTCAGGCCACGCGGTGAGACCGAATTGACCTGGACGGTGCCGCGTGGCCTGGCGATCTTGCGCGCCGAGCTTGACGGCAACGATGATCTGCCGATTGATGATGTGGCAACGCTCAGCCTGAACCAGACGCGACCAGTCGCCGTCACCATTGTCTCGGCGCAACCCGAGATCCTGCAACGTGCGCTGCGTGCTGTGCCAAGGCTTACCGTGAGCACCGTGACCCCGACGAGCTATGGGCGTACCTTGGCGACGGTCGAGCCTGATCTGACCATCTTTGATGGCTTCCTTCCCGCGACCTGGCCCGCTGGCGGGGTGTTGGTGATCAACCCGCCTGCTGGTACGCCTTTGCTGGAGGTGAGCACGCAGCAACGCCAACCCGTGCCAGGGCAACTCGCGCTGCGCGTCACCGCAGCGCAGCCGACGCTCTTTGAAGGGGTGAGTCTCGATAGCGTCGAGTTCGGGCCAGTGGCGGTGATCCAGCCCCCCGCGTGGGCGACAACGCTCTTGCTGCGCGGCGACCAACCCCTGATGCTCCGCGGTCGTACCGGAACCAGCGAAATCGCGGTCTGGGCCTTTGATCTGGAACGCGGCAATCTGACGAGCCGCGTTGCGTTTCCCTTGCTGTTGACGCGCACGGTGCGCGATCTGACCCCGCCTGCCTTGCCCGGGGCAATCTTGGCCGGCGAAGCGCTGGTGGTCACACCCGATCCACGGACAACCCGCATCGAACTCGGGCGACCGGATAGCAGCGCCGAGGTGTTTATGGTCGAGCCAGGGTCCACGCAGGCGCTCGATCTCGCGCTACCGGGGGTCTACACCTTGCAAGAATACGCCAATCAACAAGTGCTTTATACTGGTCAACTGGCCGTCAATGCAGGTGCGCCTGCCGAGTCAGATCTGACACCGCGGACACTCCCGGCATCAGTAACACCAGGCCTTGAGCAGATGCTGGTCGAAGATGAGACTGGTCAGCCCTTGTGGCCCTGGCTGCTCGGGCTAGTCCTGGTTGTCTTGCTCTTTGAATGGATCTATGTTCACAACCGGCGGCGCACGCCGGGTGAAAGCACGGCATAATGTTTTTGCGTAACCCTCTGTTGCTCTCGTTGCTTTTGCTCCTCCCTCTTGTCGTCCTCTTCTGGTGGCGGCAACAGCGGCGGATGCGTCCGGTCATCCTGGTGCTACGGCTGGCGATCTTGGCCAGTCTGATCGTCGCGCTCGCTGATCCGGTCTTCGGCACGCCTCCGGCCCCACCAGGGCCACTGGTCGTGCTCGTTGACCAGTCCGACAGCCTGCCCGCCGAACTACGTGCGACGCTCCGTGCCCAGGCCGAGACTCTGGCGCGTGAGGGAGGCGACCAGGCGCGGGTGCTCTATGTCGGGGCGAATGTGGTGAGTGGGCCGCGCAGCGCCCAGGACGAGCCGGTGCTGCCCGATGGATCGGGCAGCGATCTGGCCGCCGGATTGCAGGCCGCACGGGCCTTGCTGCCCGGTGGAGGCAAGGTGCTTGTGCTCTCGGATGGCCTGGCAACCGGCGCTGATCCGCTGCGCGAAGCACAGATGGCCGCCGAAGCTGGCGTGAGCGTTGATGTCGTACCGCTGGCCCCACTCCGTCAGCCTGACGCCGCGATCATTGACCTCAGTGCGCCGGCGCGTCTCCGTGTCGGCGAAGAGTTCCCGATTACCATCAATACCCGCTACCATCCCGGTACCGCTGGCCCGACCGCTTCGGTGACCGGCCAGTTGCGGCTGTGGCAAGATGAGATCCTGCTTGGCGACGAGACCGTGACCCTCTTTGCCGGCGACGAGAGCTTCACCTTCCGCCACGAGGCAACCACCCCTGGGGTGATGCGCCTACGTGCCGAGCTTGATCTGGGCGAAGGCGATAGTTTTGACGCCAACAATCGCGGTAGCACCATCGCTGTGGTCAACGAGCCACCCGCCGTACTGGTCATTGCCAACAGTGCCGACGAGGCGCTTTTGCTCACCGACGCCCTCGGGCGGCAGGCGCTTGTCACCCAGCGGATCAGCCCGCTTGAAGTGCCAACCCGCCTGGCCGATCTGATGGCCTTTGATGGGATGATTCTCATCGACGTCCCGGCGGCGGCGCTCTCGCTCGAACAGATGGCCAATATCCGCGAGTTTGTGCGCAGCGAGGGCAAAGGCCTCGTCGCTGTCGGCGGGCGAACCTCCTTCACCCTCGGCGAATACAAAGGCACCCCGCTCGAAGAGGTTTTGCCCGTGCAGATGGACCCGCCCCCACGCCCGCAGCGCGGCGAGATCGCCCTGCTCTTGATTGTCGATCGCTCGGCCAGCATGTCCTCGGCCTTTGGCGTCAGCAAGTTTGATATGGCCAAAGAAGCCGCGATCCTCGCGACCGAGAGCCTCGGGCCAGAGGATCGCATTGGCATTCTATCCTTTGATACCGGCACCTTCTGGGTCGTTGATTTTCAGACCGTCGGCGAGACCACCAATCGTTCACAGATCCAGCAAGCAATCCTGAACCTGCCCATTGGCGGGGGAACCGATATCGAACTCTCGCTCGCTACGGGCCTGCCCGCTCTGGCGGTGCAACCAACAGGCGTGCGCCATGCCGTGCTGCTCACCGATGGGCGTAGTTTCACCAACAATCCCGCCAACTATGAGCGCCTGATGGAAACCGCCCGCGCCAACGATATCACGCTGTCGACGATTGCCATTGGCGACGACGCCGATGCGATGCTGCTCAATCAACTGGCCCGGCTTGGCGGTGGGCGTTACTATTTTGCCAATCGGCCCGAGGATATCCCGCGCCTAACGTTGCTCGAGAGTGAACTGGCCCGCGCCGATCCTGCGGTCGAAGGGCTGATGCGAGCCAACCTGGGCCAACCGCACCCGATGCTCCGCGATTTTGCGCCCGCCGAACTGCCCGACCTCAATGGCTACGTCGCCACGACCGCCCGCGAGACCGCCGAAGTGGTGCTGGAGGCCCCCGAAGCCGATCCGCTGCTCGCCGTCTGGCAGTATGGCCTGGGACGTGCGGTCGCCTGGACCCCCACCGTTGGCACGCCGTGGGCCAGCGAGTGGCGTACCTGGGAGGGCTTTGAACGCTTCTGGGCGCAGATGGTACGCTACACCCTGCCCGAACCCGACAGCGGGCCGATTCAGGTCGCCGTTGAACAACGCCCCGGCGGGAGCCGCCTGGTGGTTGATGCGGTCTTGCCGGGGGGCGAACCACTCGATCTGGCGACCGTCAATGCCCGCGTGATCTTGCCCGACGGCAGCCAGCGCAGCTTTGATATCCGACAGAGTGCGCCAGGGCGCTATAGCCAGGATCTGGCGCTCGGCCTCCCCGGCGCCTATGTGCTCTCGGTGGCCCTGCAATACGACGGCACCCGCGAGGTGCGCGAGATTGGCTATGTGCAACCTGTGCCCGCCGAATACCGGCTACTCGCCAACCCCGAGTCCGGGCAGGCGCTCCTCGCGCAAATCGCTGACATAACTGGTGGTACCATACGTGAAGAACTGACGCCCGCGCTTGCCGAGGCCCCTGCCGAACGCACCACGAGCAGCGCGGGTCTCTGGATCTGGTTCCTGAGTCTTGCCCTGGCCCTCTGGGTCACTGAAATCGCCCTGCGCCGAGGTCGCTTGCGACGCTAAAAACCTATGCATCCAACCAATCACCTTGCCTTTGGAGGCCAGGGGCCGATCCTGCACCTGGCCCCAGCCAACGGCTTTCCACCCGAAACGTACCGTCCGTTTGCCGAAGCCCTGACGCCACACTTCCGGGTGATCGGCCACCGTCCGCGCCCACTACGAGGCACGCACCCGCCCGCAAGTATCAGTTCGTGGCACGATCTGGCAGCGGATCTGTCCACCGATCTTGATTACCTTGGCAACGAACGAATTATTGGCGTCGGCCACTCGCTCGGCGGCATTCTGAGCCTCTACTGTGCCGCCCGTCAGCCCGAGCGCTTTCGAGGCCTCGTCCTGATCGACCCGGTCTTGCTGCCGCACCTGCTCTTGCCGGTGCTCTGGCTGATGCGCAAACGCGGCTTGCAACACTACTTCCCGCTGGCACGGGGCGCAGCGCGACGACGGGATCGTTTTGCCAGTCACGACGAAGCCCGCACGCGCTACACCGGGCGCGGCGCCTTTGCCAATTTTGTCCCGGCGGCGTTCGACGGCTACCTCGAAGGCGGCCTGCGCCCGGCCCCCGACGGCGGCTTCGAACTCGCCTGGCCGCGTGCATGGGAATCACACATCTTTGGGCTGGCCCCAATTGACGCCTGGAACGCCCTGCGGCATATTCACGTCCCCCTGCTCATCATTCGGGGCACAGAATCAGATCTGATCATCGATCGTAGCTGGGTCGAGCTACAACGCTACGCCCCGCACGCGCACCTCGCCGAAGTCGCCGGCGGCCACATGGTACCGATGGAACAACCCGAAGCCGTCGCCGAAGTGATTGTGGCGTGGGCACGGGGGGTAAATGCTGATAAAAAAGCCAGCTAAGCTGGCTTTTTTATCAGCGAAGAAGCCGGGGGTACGATCATCGCCCGTTGAAACAGATAATCCTCAAACCGCCGCAGGCTAACCAGGCGCAAACGCGGGGGATCGTCAGGGCTAAAGGCGGTGCCTTCGACAAGGCTGGTTCGCGGGGGCTCGGGCGGCGGACGATTCCCGACGATGATCGGGCTAAGCGTGGTAAAGACTTCGTCAATCAGGCGATCTCGCAGCAGTTCGCCATAGATCCGTGCGCCACCTTCGCTCAGCAGCGTCGTGATGCCATGCTCAACGCGCAGGGTCTGGAACAACGGGGCGAGTTCAACTCGTTCCCCAGGGGCCACGACGATCGTCAGGTTGGGATGGTCGGGCAAGGTGGCACGCACGCGTTCCGCGCCGGCGGCGGTGGTCGCAATGAGCAACGGTTGACCAGGGACATGCAACGCGGGCGCACTGGCAGGCAGATCACCGCGGCCACTGATCACCACCAGCATCGGCAACGGCTGACGACCCTCGGCAGCCCGGAGCGCCGCCAGTTCCACCTCGGCAGACGGAAACGTCTCCCACGGCGTCCAGCGATGGCGTTCAGCGACCCGCAGTGTCCCGCCGCCGGTCAGGATCGCGTCGGCGCGGGCGCGGATCAAGGCCATCAGCCAGACATCATGAGGAGCGTGGCGGCTCACTTCGCCCCCACCAGAACGGTGCGGCTCATCAAAGGAGATGCGTCCATCCTGGGAGACCACAAAATTGGTGAAGATGTAGGGACGTTCGGCGGGCGCGGGCGGCATGCGCCAATCGCTCCCGTACAGCGCCTGGAAAAGCAAAGGAAGACCAGGGCCACTGCCCCGGTCTTCATCAAAAAGCAGCGTATACGGCACAATCACAGAGGTACAACCATCCCCAGGCGACTCGTCCCAGCCGTGAGGCGATCACCGCTCTGCACCTGGAGGCGCGCCGAATCGCGTTGCAGATAGAGGTCAGCGCGGGTGCCGAAACGGGCAGTGCCAAGCCGCGCACCGGCGTCAACCCGATCGCCAGGACGCACCCGACAGACGAGGCGGCGGCCAATTGGCCCGGCGATCATCGCCAGCAGGATTGGCCCCCACTCGGTGTGCAGGCCGAGGTAGATGCGATCATTGCGATCACCGGCCTCGGCATCGCCAACCGAGCGAAACTCGCCTGCGACATGCTCGACCAGGCGCACCATCCCCGCAACCGGACTCCGCACAAATGGCACATTCAGTGCGCTGATGCCAATGCTGATCCGCAGACAATCGGAATGGATAAACCGATGCTCGTAGACATCATCAACATTGAGCACGACGCCATCGGCGACCGCAAAGAGCGTCGCTGGCTCATAGGGCGTGGTGCGTTCGGGGTCGCGGTAGAGGGCAGCGGTCAGCGCGGTGAGCGCAAGCGGCACGGCGGCGAAACGAGGGCGCAAACCAAGGGTCAACCCGGTCAATCCAAGCCCAAGCCCGAGCAGAGGCGTCGCCTCAGGATCAAGTCCGGGGATCAGTTGCGGGCGTTCATTTGGAAGTGTCTGCTCTGGCATAAGGCGTATTGTCGGGGCAGGTGCCCATTAGTAAGCTTGTTTTATCCTCTATCTCCTGATTCTAGCACGGCCATCGCATGAACGCAACTAGAGAAACTGTTATAATAGAAAGCATGTCAAACCCATTTCGAGCTTTTGGCAGTGCGGTGCGGGATTTCTTTGACGAGATTGTCGTCCTGACCGTCTGTAACCTAATCTGGGCACTGCTCTGTCTCCCGACCTGGATCTTTGCCAACTTCTTGCTTGGCGAAGGTGAGCCACTGCTGGCCGGATTGACCGTGCTAGCCGGGATTTTGCCGACCGGCCCTGCGACGGCAGGGTTATCCTTTGTGGCCTACAGGGTCGTTGATGGGCGCGCCGTCAAGCTCAACGAGTATTTTGAGGGGATGCGACGCTACGCCCGCACAGGCTGGATAATGGCCGCCATCTGGCTCACCGGGTTTGTCACGATTATCTTCAACCTCAATTTTTATGGTGGTGAGAGCATCTTCAGCGTTCTGATGGTGGTCTTCTGGTTCTACATGCTGCTCTTTTGGCTTGCCACCCTGATCTACGCGCCAGCGCTGGTGCATCTGCAAGAGGAGCCAACCCTGCGTGTGCTTGTGCGCAATACATTCTTGATGGTCATGGGCCGTCCGATCTATACGCTGGTAACCCTGGTGTTGATGGGCTTGTTCTTTGGGTTAAGCCTGGTGCTCATCATCGTACCGCTGATGCTCACCTTCAGCTTCTTTGCCGTCTGGGGCGCACGAGCGACCAAGCAGCTTGTTGATGAAGCCCGTCGGCGACGGGAAGAAGCAACCGGTGGCCCGACAGCGGTGAGCGAGGGGGAAGAACGAGGCCGCAAAGGTCAGGTACGGCCTAAATAAGCATTACCGCAGGAGAATGGCACTATGCTTACCCGACGGATCATTCCGTGTCTCGATGTCAAAGCCGGTCGCGTCGTCAAAGGGATCTCGTTTGTCAACCACCGTGATGCCGGCGACCCGGTCGAACTCGCGGCGGACTACGATGCCGCAGGCGCGGATGAACTGGTCTTTTACGATATCACCGCCTCAAGCGACGAGCGGGCCATTATGTACGAGGTCGTCGAACGCACCGCTGCCCAAGTCTTTATCCCGCTCACCGTCGGTGGCGGATTGCGCACCGTCGAGGATATGTACCGCATGTTGCGCGCCGGGGCCGACAAGGTCTCGATCAATACCGCCGCCGTGCTCAACCCCCAGCTGATCGAAGACGGTGCCCGTCGTTTTGGCAGCCAGTGCATCATGCTCTCGGTGGACGCCCGGCGGATCAATGCCGCCGACGAGCCGCCACGCTGGGCGGTCTTTACCCACACCGGGGCCAACCCGCGCCCGACCGGGCTCGATGCGATTGAATGGATCAAACGCGGCGTCGAACTCGGGGCCGGCGAGATCTGCATCAACAGTATGGACGCCGACGGGCAAAAACAGGGCTACGACCTCGAACTGCTGCAAGCCGTCAGCGACGCCGTGCCGGTGCCCGTCATCGCCTCGGGCGGGGCCGGTTCGCCCGACGACATGTACCGAGGCCTGGCCGAAGGCAGGGCCGACGCCGTCCTAGCCGCCTCGATCTTCCACTTCGGCGAATACACCATCGCCCAGGTCAAAGCCTTCCTCAGCGAACAGGGCGTGCCAATGCGCCGCATGTAACCGTACACGCGCTACGTAACTGCACCGAGTACGATACACATGGCGGGGCGCGGACGGGCTGACGCCCCCGGCTTCTGCTTCAGCCCATGGCTGGCAATCCTGGAGGAATATAATGGAGCACAGACTGCATATCGGACAACATGCCAGTATGCGCAAAACAATCACCGAAGCAGATGTGGTACTGTTTGCAAGCGTAAGTGGCGATCAAAACCCGGTACACATAGACGATATCGCCGCCCAGGACTCACGTTTTGGGCGACGCATTGCCCACGGCATGCTTGCCGCAGGGCTCATCTCAGCCGTACTTGGCATGCGGCTCCCGGGGCCAGGCACCATCTACCTCAAACAGAGTCTCAACTTCCGCAAACCAATCTACATCAACGATACCATCACCACCACCGTCGAAGTGACCGAACTACGCGAAGACAAACCAATCGCCACCCTCGCAACCCGCGTCGTCAACCAGAACGGTGAAACCGTCGTTGACGGCGAATCGCTCGTCTTCTACGAATAGGTATCACGGTAAGAGATATGCCAACAGGCCAGCTTAGCTGGCCTGTTGGCATATCGTACCCTATTCCTCACGCACCACCAGTGTGCTCAGATCGACCTCATTTTCGGGGGCGACAGTATGGTAATAGCACTTGCCATCAGCCGCCTCGCACCAGATATTCCAGCCATCATAGAGCTTCCGCACCTTATTATCCCGATCAGTGACATAGATCTGCAAATTATCGCCGGGCCGATTCGCCAACCCGATCCGCGGCCCATTCGGATTCCAGACAACCCCGGCCACCGGCTGACTCCAATCAGCCGGATCGAGCCCAAGATCGGTAAAACGGGCGTCCCCCCAGCTACGCGGCCAGCGATCATTCAGCTGATAAAACGCATTGATCCGACCGAGAAAATCGGCGGTAAGATCTTGCACCGACGGCGCACCTGCGGCCTGCTCGAACGCCCGCGAAACGCCGCGCCCCAGCAGCGCCAGAGCACCGAGGGCAACCAGGGCCACCAGCGCGAGCAACAGACTATATTCAACCAGCGACTGGCCTTGGCCTGTTTTTCCTGGATGTAGAAGCATCACACACCACCTCTGCGCAGCATCACGGAATCATCAGCGTCCCAAGTGTCAGGGCCTGATCGGAAACAATCTCCACCTCAAAGCGCACCGGCGCACCAACGACTGGCTCAAGCACCACCTGCTGACGACCCGGCGGAAGCTCGGCAAAAAAGAAACAGCCATCAGCATAGGTTGCCTTGCGCTGCGTACCAACGGTCACCATCGCCGTCACGGGCGCACCCTCGGGCGACGCAAGGCACCCATCGAGGCCACCGGGGGCAGCGGGAAAGAGCAACCGCAGCACCAGCAGCAACTCGAGCAGAACAATAACAGCCACGGCACCCCAGATCCAGAAGCGCCGCCGATGAAACCAATCACGATTAAAGTGTTCCAAACCAGGGCGAGGCCGGGGCAAACGAGGATTCGCATCAGACCGCATCGAACCACCTCCGCACAGCTTTTTTGACGCAAAGGCGCAAAGTTTTTTTGACGCAAAGGCGCAAAGGCGCAAAGTTTTTTTGACGCAAAGGCGCAACGGTTTGAGCGGAGGCACGCTCATCCTTCGCGCTTTGGCGGCTTGGCGTGAGCTTATTGGAAAGGTCTTGGATCTAGCATAGCAGAGGCGCATTACGAAAAAGGCAACGGGGAGCGCGACAGGGCGATTGCATCTTCCGTGTATGCACCCCGCCAAGGCACCCGCAAGGGCACCCGCAAGGGGTGCCCGTACACCGGATTCGGCCCCCGCCCCTGTAGGGGCACCCGCAAGGGGTGCCCCTACAGGGGCGGGTGCCGCCGTTTGCGCCGCTGGTTGCATGCACCTGCTGCCCCAGAGCGCGTATGGTTGTATCCGGTTTCGTATGATGCAATCGCCCTGAGCGTAGCCCTCAGGCCCGTATTCGCACGCCTCTACCCATCTGCTACAATAGAGGCCAGCGCGAAAGGGCGCGTTCGCCCCAGGATCGCCTCGCCTCATCGATCATCATCGCAAGCATGGCGGCGCAGGGCAGGATGGTGGTGAGGGGATTGGGCGATAAGAATAATTTTTATTAGCTTAAAAATATGATAAAAAAACTATTATTTGCCCTTACGATTGGACTCATCGTAGGCAGCACCCGATTGACCCAGGGATGGCAAACAAATGATCTCTGGCTCGCGTACGGGTCTGCCCAACTCTGGTGGGCAGGGCAACCACCCTATGATTATCCAACCAACGGATGGCCTTCCAACCCGATGACAACCATTCTTGTCTTACTACCCTTTGCTTGCTGGTTGCCCCTGGATATTGTTGGCGCAGGCATGGTCGCATTGTCAACCAGTGTCCTCGTCTATGGAATTGTGCAAAGTGGCAACCTGGCAAAACTCTGGGTTCTCGCAAGTTGGCCCTTCTGGTACAACGTCATCTATGCCCAATGGGGAATTCTCTTTCTTGCGATACTGATGGTGCCAAAGCTCACGTGGCTGGCACCGATCAAACCACAACTTGGGATGGGGATTTTTCTCGCCAACGTGCGATGGCGACAAATAGTGTACACCAGCCTCTTTCTTGCGCTCACCTGGCTCGCTGATCCTGGATGGCCGACCCGTTGGCTCGCACAGGTTGATTCATATGATGGATTTCTCCCCCTACTTTATGCTCCACTCGCTCTTGGAGGCCTACTAGCCATTCTGCTACACTACAGAGGATTGAATCGTAAACGGCTCTGGTTTTTGATCTTTTGCCTTACACCCCAACGGCCCTGGCACGATCAAGTCCTGCTTTGGCATGGCCCAAATCAATTGTGGATGTTAGCATTGATGTCCACTATGTCGTGGACAGCGATCCTATACCCAACGATTGATCATACGCCCGTATTGATAGGTTTATTTGTCGTCGCGGGCGTCGGGTTGATCATCAAATAGTGACAGACGAACAATGCGAAGCCCCTCACAAACCATGATGGCCTCACCACGCTTGTGGCTTGCCTGCAGCATCGGAATCATTGCTGGCCTGCTCATCAATGCCATTCACCCCAACTTTGACCAAGTCTTGACCGACATCGGATGGGCCTTTCAAGCTGCCCGTGATCTGCTTGCCAACCGTGATCCCTACCGGCATCCCGTGTCACCAAATCTTGTACCCTACCCCCTCACCGCCGCCATCGTCGTCATGCCATGGGCCTTGCTGCCCGACAACCTCGGCATCATGCTCTTCTTTGGGGGTAGCAGCGCCCTCCTTGCCTATGGTCTGCTTCGTGATGGGCAGTACTGGCGCTTGATTGTCTTTGTCTCACCTTCGTACTTTCTAGCACTCAGAACTGTTCAGTGGAGTCCGCTCTTGATGGCGGTCTTCTTCTTCCCGATGCTCGCTCCCCTGCTGCTTGCCAAGCCAACGCTGGCGCTGCCGGTCGCGCTGACCATGCGCTGGAACCGATACGCGCTCATCGGCACAGGGGTCATTGTGGGACTATCACTGCTTGTGATGCCTGACTGGCCGGTGCGCTGGATTGCGCAGACAGGCCAGTACCAGGGCTTCATTCCTGTCTTCACATGGGCCGGGCCCCTATTGCTCACAAGCCTCTTCTTCTGGCGTAACCGGCAAGCGCGCATCTTGTTTCTGCTGACGATCACCCCGCAGCACTACTTTTTCTACGACCAACTCTTGTTATGGATGATCCCGCAAACACGACGGCAGATGCTCATTCTAACCCTTACGGCATGGATCGGCATCCTGTCTACCTGGCACAAACATCCTTCGCTGTGGTATAGCGAGCCATACCTCTTGATGTTCGTCTACCTTCCAGCCTTGCTCATCGTGCTGTGGCAACAAGCAAGTGTGCAGCGGGTTATGGTGTTTTTGATGATGCGCATGCGGCTTTTCTAAGTAAGGTCTCACATCGGTAATGCCCATCTGCTACAATAGAGGCGGTGTGGCAAGTGGAGAGCGAGGGCGCAACGAGTATGTAGTGGTATCTGTTTCGAGATTGCCTCGCCTGATAAGACTCAGGATCAGGAAGTACGTCATGCTTACCTTTGATTTCGGCGCAAATTGGCAAGCGTTCTCTGCTCAATATGTTGATGAAGAACGACTTATCATCGCAGCTCAATCGCTTCAGCAACTCCTTGGCCGTGATAATTTGCAAGATCTGCGCGTACTTGATGTCGGTTGTGGAAGCGGGTTGTTTGCCATTGCGGCACATCAACTTGGAGCCAAAGAAATTATTGGGATTGATATCAATCCGCGCTCAATTGCTGCTTCAGAACACAACAAAGCCCGGTTAAGCCCCACAGCCCCGATTACCTTCTACCAGATGTCGGCACTTGACCAGGATGCACTGACAGGTCTTGGACAATTTGATCTTGTTTATGCCTGGGGGTCGTTGCACCATACTGGGGCAATGTGGCAAGCAATTGCCAACACAGCCCAACGAGTTGCACCAGGTGGGACGCTCGTCCTGGGCCTCTACAAGCGCCACAGCACCTCGCCCATCTGGAAGGGGATCAAATGGTTCTACAATCGAGTACCACCTCTCATGCAACGTATTATGATTCCATTCTTCGCTGCTGTTATCTATCTAGCCAAGTTGCTGGTCACCCAACGCAACCCCCTAGAGAAGCAACGCGGTATGGATTTTTGGTATGATGTGATTGATTGGGTGGGGGGCTACCCTTATGAGTATGCTACAGTTCAAGAAGTTAAGATTTTCGTTATACCTCTTGGCTTCCATCTACGCAAAATCGCATCAGACTCAGCTCCCACTGGAATTAACGAATTTATTTTTACGCAAGGCGATAAGGAATAAGTCGCTTGCATCCTGACAAGATGCACCTCTCCGAATAGGAAAGCAACCTGAAGTCTTGACCCAGCGAGAAACATGAATAAACAACAAAATATCAAACCTCTTCCCGCGATGTCTTTGGATAAGTATAGTTATGGTTGGGAAACCAAATGGGACGATGTGAAAAGATATGGCCCAATGTCACGCCATA
Source organism: Candidatus Chloroploca asiatica (assembly GCF_002532075.1). GTDB lineage: Bacteria > Chloroflexota > Chloroflexia > Chloroflexales > Chloroflexaceae > Chloroploca > Chloroploca asiatica. Next base: position 98,971 of record NZ_LYXE01000110.1, read on the forward strand.
TTCGTCGAAATATCAAGCTGCTCATCAGATCACTTGCATTTACAAGTGTACTTGATATTGGGTGTGGGCAAGGTTCATTGCTAGCTGAAATCCACCACGAGTTTCCACATGTCGAAGTATTTGGCTCAGATTTTTCTACTTCAGCTGTCCTGATGGCAAGACAACAGGTGCCTGATGGAAAGTTTTGTGTGTTCGACCTCGAACGCGATCATCTCCAACGCCAATTTGACCTCGTTGTATGTAGTGAGGTGCTTGAACACATTGTCGATGATGAGGCAGCACTGCGCCATCTCGCCGCAATGACGGGCAAGTATGTAGTCATTTCAACGGTGCAGGGGCGCATGCGGGGCTTCGAGGCAGGCGAAGTCGGACATGTCCGTAACTATGGCTACGGTGAACTGGTACGCAAGGTTGAAGAGGCTGGTCTCAAGGTGCAGCGGGTCATAGAATGGGGCTTTCCATTTTATTCCCCTCTTTACCGAGATTATCTCGATCTAACTGATATGCGAGGTACAACAGGCAAGTTTGGATTAACAAGAAAGATTATTTCGAATTTAATTTATATGGTTTTTTTATTCAATTCTTCTCGTATTGGTGATGAAATTTTCATTTTGGCTGAACGAAAGTTTGATGCATGAGAAAGTTTCACAATCAGGATGGGAGTACTCTATACTTTAGTGGGAGCGTATGCACAGCAAACGGTGGCTTCGGAACATTCAAGTAATCGTAACCCTTGGGCTGATTGTCTGGCTCAGTTGGCAGGCAAACTGGACGGATCTTGGACATATTCTAGGTCATGCCCAGTGGAACTGGATCTTCTTAGGCACACTATTCGTACTGGTAAGCCATTGGATTAATATATTTCGATGGAAACTATTCATTCCTCCGTCAGGTGTCTCTTTTGTTTTACTCTTACGCTACTATGGAGCGGGGATTTTTAGTAACAATTTTCTACCCACAGGCATCGGCGGAGATGGCGTTCGCGCAGTTCTGCTGAGCAGACAGGCTTCGCTTTCCTCCAGCCTGCTATCTGTTGGCAGTGATCGCATCTTAGGCCTCGTTGGGTTGCTCTCATTCGTCGTACCAGGTTTCGTGTTTGGTCTTCCGCCTGGCATAACCGCCTACTTTGCCAAATTTTTTTCAAGCCTCCCCTATAGCCTTACCATAGGGTTGATCCTGATCGGGTTGATCCTGGGACTCATAACCAGTTGGTGGACACGATTCTTGTGGTTCACGCCCTTGTCGCAAAGCCTGAAACAGTTTTCAACGGATATCCAACCGCACTCTTTCATCCTTGGTTATAGCTTCGCTCTTCTTTCGGCTCTCTGTCTAGTCTTCACCCATATGTGTATCCTCATAGCCTTTGATCAGGGAAGCTTGCCAGCAGCAGCCATCTGGCTCGTTGTCATGGGTTCGCTTTCAATGCTGATCCCAATTAGCATCAATGGTCTTGGGGTAATGGAAAGTGTCTATGTGCTCGTCCTGGTCAACTATGGCATACAAACAGCTGCAGCGCTCTCGGTTGCGCTCGTGATCAGAACGCTTATCATAGGTTTTGGCTTACTTGGGGGCCTCCTCGCGCTACACCTCGGTATTCGAGGCAATCAGGTGCCTCCCCAAGAGCAGATGCGTGATATCCATAAACCCTAAACCCGATGGATTCTTGCGGTACATATGCCAGCCATTTGTAACGTACCGTATGCAGTGAGATACCGTTGTACCAGGAACCCCTATGAGCCCCCTTCCCAGCGATTACCCACGTTATGCCTGGCAGATGCTGTCCGGTCAACGGGCCGCGAAAGAGGCTGAGACCTATGCCCAGCGCATCCGTGACCTTGAGCCCTGGCTTGATCTCCGTCAACCGCGTGCGATCCTCGATGTTGGCAACGGGAGTTTGCGCCCACAGTATGCGTTGTTGCGCAAGGCACACCATCAGGTGACCGGCATTGATTATGTCAATCGACCAGGTAGCAGTTGGAAGCGAAGTGCGTACCAGGTTTTGCGGCGGATGTTTGCGGCGCAATTGGGTCTAAACCAAGCGGCCATGGCCGCGCAAGGATTAGTGGGAGGCGATGTTACGGTTCTACCTTTTGCTGCCGATAGTTTTGATCTTGCTGTTTCGCAAGCAGCCTTCGAGCATTTTCTGGATGTACCTGCGGTCGTCCAAGAACTGGCCCGTGTTGTGCGTCCAGGAGGCATGCTGTGGATTGGCATCCATCTCTTTACGAGCCCGTCGGGTGGGCATAATGTCAGTTTCACGCAATACCCGTTACGGACGCTCCCACAAGGGGCCGAACCCTGGGATCATCTACGCCAGCGGCGACGACCGTTTACCGTCCCTCTCAACCAATGGCGCAAACACCAGTATCTCGAAACCTTTGCACGACATTTTGAAATACTCAAGGTATCCTGCAATCTACGCGAAGGCGAACAGTGGCTCACCCCCGTACTCGAGGCAGAACTCAGTGCGTATACCCGTGATGAACTGACCTGTGGGCAACTGGTGATTGTGGCAAGGAAGATAGCCCAAGAGTAGTATCCTCAATGCCAACGTCGAGCTTGACGATGATCCAGAGGAAGGCATTGCGAGCAACTCACTTACGCCTCAGACCCTAGCAGTTCCGGCCAGCAACAAACAAGCCAGCAGAGCGTAAGCATGATCGGTTGAAAGACCCCTCCTATGAGCGAGATCATAGCCCACGTGACCAGCGCAAGTAGGCGTGCGCGTCCATTATGCTGCCACAGCACGGCAAGAGCGGGGAGCACCGTGACGGCCGAGTAGTGCCAGACCACCCCTGCGATCAGGAGGGGCAGAATGATGCTCACGGCAAAACCCATGGCCGGACTGATCTGACGCATGCGGAGCAGGCTGACGAGCAGCATGATCGCGGTCACAACAAGTGGCCCAACCGTAGCTACGCTTCCAGGCTGCTGACGCAGGATGGCTGTCCACGAGAGCAAAAGGGGTGACGTCCACGTGCTGGTTGCGGCATAGAGCGATCCGGTATACCAGACATCAATGGTGGTAAGAAGGAGTGAGCCAACCACCACGATCAATCCGGTTACGGCAGCAGCGACCAGACCACGCCACCGTTGGTGAACAGCCAGGACAAGCAAACTCAAGCCTGGTGTGATTTTCAACAGGGCACCAATAGCTAAAGCAACGCCAGCACGCACATCTTGATGCTGCAAGCAAGCCAGCAGCGCAAGCGTCAGAAGTACCGCAATCAACGCGTTAATTTGCCCAAGCCAGAGCGACTGCCAGGTTGGTAAAAAGAAGAGCACACCGCAAAACGCGACATACCATGGAACCAGACGTTGCAGTACAATGATGAGCACAAGCGTTGTTACGCCAACCAGAATCATCCAGAGCGCAAGCGCGGTAGGATAGGGCAACTGCGCAAGGGGAAGCAAGAGCAGCGCCAGGAAGGGTGGGTAGAGGTACACCGGAATCTCAGCCTCGGCCTCGGGAAGAAACCGTTCAAGCTGCACCTCGACTGGGTTCTGACCTTCACGCAAGACCCGTGCAGCGGCGATATACGAACGAGCATCACCACCCAGAGGAATGACAGTCACAGCATAGCGCATCACAAGGACGATATGCACGCATGAGAGAACCAGAAGAGCGCTCATTGCGACTAAGCGCATCAGTGTGGTTTGCTGAGTTGATCGTGAATAAGGCACAACCAGGATCCTTATTGTGGGCGCACAACGTGACAAGCGCTATCAAACTTACTCTATTGTACCAGTCTAGTGAAACCGCTCTATGAACAACGGGCACCAAACTGATCACACTGCCAAGACCAGACTGACATCCTCCTTTCAATGCCTCCTCCTCACCGTCGTCTTGCTCGCTTTTGGCCTCTGGAATCTGGACGGGCCGCCGATGTGGTGGGACGAGGAGTGGACGCTGTCGGTGGCGCGGCATTGGGTCGAACTGGATCATTACGGGCGTTTGCGTGATGGCGAACTGGCCCGCGGCGGACTCGAGGCGTCGTTTGTCGTGACGGTGCCGGTTGGCCTCAGTATGAAGCTGTTTGGAGTGGGTCTGTGGCAGGGCCGCCTCTTCGGGGTATTCTGTGCGGTTGGGGTGATCCTACTGCTTGCCGCGCTGGCCGACCGGCTCTTTGGCCGACAGGTAGCCTGGGCAACCGTCTTTGCGGCACTGCTTTTGACGATGCATCCCCAGATCCACCCGTTGCTCCAGGGACGCCAGGTGCTCGCCGAGATGCCCATGTTGCTCTATCTGCTGGCGGGCTATCTCGCACTCTGGTGGGCCTTGCGGGGCCACTGGCTGGCCTTGCTGCCCGCCATGCTTGGCCTCGGGCTCGCCTGGATCAGCAAAGGGCAGACCGCGCCCTTTTTGCTCGCTTCGCTCGGGACAACGCTGGTCGCCGCGTTGCTCTGGCGGCAGTGGCGGGTCGCCGGGATGGTCGGGCTTGCCATGCTTGGCAGTTATGGAACGACCCGCCTCCTTGGGCTATTGAGCGGGTGGCTCCCAGTTGATCCAGCTTTGCCCCTCGATCCGGTTGAGGGTCTCCTTGGGGTCATTGCGCTTGTCCTGAACCCCTTTAACCGCCAGTTTGCCCTGACCGTCCTCCTTGTTCTGGGGTTGCCAACGCTGGTAGCGCTGGGATGGGGGCTACGGAGCCTGTGGCAGCAGCGAGGGATGGCTGCGGGTGGCAAGGAAAGAGATACGTACGGCACGCTTGAAGCAGACCAGCAAGCGACGCATGACAACCTGGCCCGCTGGTATATGCGGCTGGCGTTACTCGCCTTTATCGGCAGTTGGCTCGGCTGGTTTGTGCTGCTTTCGGTAGGGGTGCCACGTTATATTGCCCCCCCCGTTGTAATCGGCAGCATCTTTGTCGCGACAATGCTCCGCGACTTCACCGCAAACTTTGCCCTGGGCCAGAGCATGCGCCGCCTGACTGATCTTGTGACGCTACGGAGCCCGAGCTGGCAAGGTGTCGGGGCACTGGTTGCCATCATTATGACGACAACGGCCCTGGCCCTGACGATCCAGGCCATGGTGCGCTACTATCCCGGCGAAGACCAGGCCGCCTTCCGGGTCGCCGCGCTGCTCAACGCCGAGCCACCGGGGACGCGCATCGAGACCTACGAGAGTGAGTTGCACTTTCTGCTCAACCAGCCCTACACCTTCCCGCCGGATCAACTGCATGTCGAACTGAATCGGCGCAGCCTGCTGGGCGAAGAGGTGGTGATTGACTATGACCCGCTGAAGAACGACCCTGATTACCTGGTTGTCGGGCGTTTTGCACGCGAGAATCGCCTCTACGAGCCAGTTATCGAACGTGGTGCCTTCCGGCTGATCCTGGAAGACAGCCAGTACAAAGTCTTCGAGCGCATCAGACCCTGACCCGAACCTCACTCCTCCATCTCAATCATCACCATCAGCGTACCCTGATCCTGGCGCAGTTGTTCAGCCGAGAGATCGATCACCTGGGCAATGCCCTGCGCATCGAAGGGGGCCTGATAACGATTAGCCCCGAGCTGCACCACGGCATGGCCGACAACGGGCGGAATAACACAGACACGAATCGCCCAGGTGCCATCGGTCTGGGGATGCACGCTGAGCTGAAAACTATAGCCCTCTTGCTCAACCTCGGTGATGAAGAGATCTTCATCTTCACCATAGGCCACACTCAGCGCCTCACGGGCCTGAATCATCCGCACAACCATTTGTGAAGGCACGGCGATGCGCCCAAGGAGACGATGCGAACGTGGGGGTGACGGGACGGGGCGACGTATCGGAACGCGGGAGGCAAAAGGGGGCAGCAACTGACCTTCACGTTCAGCCGTCGCGAGCGCAGCGGTACGAACAAACACCTCGGTACAATCGGCGCACTCCCAGAGATACCACCAGACCTGAGGGAAGGCCACGGCGGCGGCGCGGGCACCGGCATCAAGCGAGCGATCAACATACGCGGCCAGGGCATCATGGCACGCCTGACAACCGCCGCGAGGCTCATCGGCACCGGGGAGCAACAGGCCAAGAATGTGAGTACGGAGAGCCATGCACTCGGGACAACGACGCATATGGCGGGCAATCGCGGGCGTCTGCAGCGGCTTGTGGGTACTGGTAAGCGTCAGCAGCAATGCCTCACGGATATCGTTACAAGAGGGAAGATTCATAGTATAACCTTCGTCCGAGTGTGCAACACCACCCGAACAACAAAAACACGTAACTCATTCTACCCTATCTGTACCAAATCGCGCCAATTGACTCTTGTTTTCGTCACACCCGAACCGCGCCACGGGTGTACGGCGAAAAACCGTGTCGTACACCGAAAAAAGCCAGCTTAGCTGGCTTTTTTCGGTGTACGACACGGTTGCTTAATAGATTCCACCATCATGCCAATGGCGCAGATCAGGCCTGGCGCGGAGGTAAGCCCGTGCCTCGGCAATAATCGCGTGGATGCGGGCCGTACTCAGATGCACCCGATGGCCAATCATCTCAGCGGAAAGATCATCGCACGCCCAGAGATGAAAAATCCGCGCATTGCGCTCACCCATTGTCCGGATCAATTCAGTCTCAACCAAACGATCGAGCATCCGACCAAGCGCCATTTTTTCAGGCGTATCGGGATCAGGATCTTCCACCGGCAGCGTCATCCAATCAACAGTACGATCAAACGTACCAGAGCGTTTGCGTGCGTGCAGATCGCGCAGATGGCGGTTGACCGCATTGGAAATCACCTGATAGGCCCAGGTCGAAAAGCGACTAGCAAAGCGAAACGAAGGAAGCGAGCGCAGCAGTTCAACCAGAGCCACCTGCGCAAGATCATCGAGATCGACGGCATCATCGCTCACCCAATCGAGGCCCGTATGGTGAAGAATCGCCCGCGCCTGCCCAAACCATGCCAACCACTCAGCTTCGTGGTCGGTCGCATCACGCGAACGCAACGCATCAACGAGAGGCGCATCGCAATAGACATTCCACGCCACCGAGCGCACGTCCTCATCGCTGCAATCAGGTGAGACACAGATCGCCACGCGTTGAGCGAGCGCCAATTGCTCAGCCTCAGTCAACAGCCATTGTTCAGCCACCACCACACGACGTACCACAGCGAGACAACGCACACCAGGGGAATCACACGGCTCCATCAGAGGCTCCGACTTGCTACAGAAGGATCGAGTGAACAGAAACAAGTCATCTGACAGGAGGAGTGGCGTACCAGGAGTCAGGGCGGCTCACGCCAGCACCGCAACCTCGTCATAGACCTAATCATAGCATATATGTCAGCCATTACCAACATATGACCAAAAGGTTACAAGAATCTAACCGTGGTTAAGGAGGGGTTAAGAGGAAGCTACAGCCAATGCGTGTGCTACCGAAAACGACCAGCTTTGCTGGTCGTTTTCGGTAGCACACTAGGGCGATTGCATCTTCCGTGTATGCACCCCACCAGGGCACCCGCAAGGGGTGCCCGTACACCGGACCCGGCCCCCGGCCCTGTAGGGGCACCCGCAAGGGGTGCCCCTACAGGGCCGGGGGCCGGCGTTTGCGCCGCTGGTTGCAGGCACATGCCACCAAATAGCATATATGTTTGCATCCGGTTTCGTATGATGCAATCGCCCTAGGTAGCACACGCAGATATTTTGAGGGCACATTCCCCAAACCCATAGAGCATACAACCGCCACTCCGAAGATTAAAAAATCTTAACCAAAAAAAGCAAGAGTCAAAAAGGGGGAATTGGTACAGATGAGGATGTCGGGGGTAAAACAGAGTCGAGTGGGGCGGGTAGCAAGAGATTAGCATCAGCTAACGAGCGGATAAGGCACTCATCGTGAGTAAAGCATGCATCCTTCGCTGTGTGTGGTCGAGTGAGGAATAGATATGCCCCGTTTTGGACCCTTCATTGTTGGTGCCTGCACCGATCGCGGGATGGTACGGGAGGAAAACGAGGACAATTACGGCCTCCCGTTGACCAGTCCTCTGCTGCTTCAAGAACGAGGGTATCTATTTGCCGTCGCTGATGGCGTAGGGGGATATGGCAATGGACAGCAGGCCAGTGCCTTGACGATCGAGACCCTCTACACTCGCTACTATGGCGAAGAAACTGTGAGTCTGCCCCAGGCCATCCAGAGTGCGAATATGGCAGTGCGTCGCGAGGCGTTGCAAGTCAAGGGCTATGACCAGCGGATGGGGGCAACGCTTGTTGCGTTGCTGTTACAGGATCAGGTGCTTCAGATTGCCCATGTAGGCGATAGTCGAGCGTATCTGGTTCGTCAGCAGATGATTCAGCCCCTGACGCTCGATCATTCCTTCGTGCAGGAACAAGTGCAGGCTGGCTTGATGAATGCTGAACAAGCCCGTGTGCATCAACGCAAGAATGTGATTACCCGAGCAATGGGCAATGATAGCGTTGTGACACCCGATATGTTGCATATCACTGACCTCCAACCTGGAGATATCTTTATCCTCTGTTCTGATGGTCTGAACAACCATGTCACTGATCTCGAAATTGCCACCCTCGCAACCCAGACACCGCCTGAAAAAGCTGTCGCACAGCTTACTCAACTGGCAAACCAGAATGGTGGGTCTGACAATATTACCGTAATGGTCTTGAAATATGCACCTATCGGCAAAAGGGTCGGGTTTTTAGGGCAAACAGAGGTTCGTCCAGACCATCAATGGGCACGTGTCATGCTCTGGGTCTTGATGAGTCTCGGTATTGGAGGTGTTGTAGCAGGGGTACTCTTTTTTGTACTGACATAAGCCTTTACTCTTTGTGTTGCGATCCAGCAGAGCAATAAAACGGTACGGTTCAGCCCGCTCTGTAGCATGTCTGACAAGGCCGAGTTGAGGAGCAGCGGTTATGAAAGCTTTCTTCCGATGGATTGGTCTCTTCTTCATCCTGGGCAGTTTGTTCCCTCTGTCAATTGGACACACCCAGACATCGCCCGTCTTGACGATCACCCATGTTGATACTAGCGCCTACCCTCAAGTCAAGCTCTTGATCAGTGCGCCAAATGGAGCACTTCCTGATCCCGCGTCATTGCAGATCACGGAAGACCGGAAAGCAATTGCTGCTGAGGAAATCGAGGCCAATGCCGAGCGTACAGGGGTCGCGGTTGCCGTGGTTATTGATACGTCACGCAGCATGCGCGGGCGGGGGATGCCCGAGAGTGCCGACCGCCTCGAAGATGCCCGTGAACAGGCCATTGCATTGGCAAAAGCGCTGGATTTTGACACTGATTTGATCAGTATTTTCGCGTTCCACCGCGACGTCGTGCCGATTATGCCTCTCTCACGCGTGGATGGCGGTGCCGTAGAAAATAGCATTAAAACCAGTGACGTCCTCGGCGAGATGCCAATCCAACCAACGGGAAACCGTCGTCCGACTGATGAAGAACTGAGGAATGACGAGCGAGCCTTCTCGGCTTTTTCTCAGACGATTAGCCGGGCCATTGATGAACTGAATAATCCGCAAACGTCCGACGCCTATATTCGCGAAAATCTGCCGCTGATGCAAAAGGTCATCATTGTGTTTGCCGATAGTTGCGATGATACGCTTGATGCCCGCGGCAGCAAGACCTGTAGTATCCCGCTTGATGTGCAGACGAAGTTGCAGGATGTGGTTCGATCCGGCAACCTTTCGATCTTTAGCGTTGGCCTCGGGTCACCAGTTGAAAATCAGGCGCTCCCAAAACCACCCCAACGGGCCGAGCCAGGGTTTCTCTATGCTGCTCGCTTCGAGCTTTTGCAACTCTATGCGCAACAGATTCCGCATAGTCGGTTTTTCCAATTCTATACTGCCGATCCAGCAGCGTCAGCCACCGTCCGTGAGGAATTCAAAACCCAAATGATCGATCCCATCATCAGTCGTGGCAACCAGATCGCGGTCAGCTATGCATCGCAGGTCGGTAGTGCCGGGCAACAACGCCAGATCGTTGTGAGTGATGGCACTCTGCAAGTAGCCTCCACCTTTGAAGAGCCACGCATCCCGCCCCTGGTTGCGGTGATTGCTGAAGAGAGCAACGACCGCCTGATCATCCGGCCCGAGATTATCTATAGCCAGTCGCCCCTGGCCCGCGTCGATTACTACGTCAATAACAATAGTGTCCCCCTTCCTGGTGACCCACCTACCTTTGCCCTGGATTGGAGCGGGATCGAACCAGGGTTGCAACAGATTGCCGTGGAGGCAACCGATCAACGGGGCGAACGCTCGCTCCGCAGTGCCGCCATCGAACTCGATATCCCTGTTGCGCCAGCCCCTGAACGTCCGTTTGTTGTGCTGCCACCCGATGAAGAGCCAACGTTCTTGAATCAGCTCAATCGCTTTATCCTGAATAACGTTATCTCGCTCATCACGCTCTTGCTCGTCATTATTCTGGCCATTGTGGTGCTCGTGAATCCTCGCGGTCGGGCTGCCGCCAGTCAGATGACCAGTCGGGTCACCGGGGTCATTCAACGGATGACCCGCCCTATTTCGGCCACCTCGGCCGTTAGTGCCGCCAATGCCGACTTCGTACTCGTCGTGCAGCAGGGTGGTATCACCGGTACCGAGTATCCACTCGCGAATTTGAATACCTATGTGGGAGCCGACCCAAGCCTGGTGGATATTGTGCTCGATGATCCTCATGTCTCAGGACGCCATGCGTCGATCAATCGCGAGGAGAACGATCTCTATGTGACGGATCTTGGCAGTACCAATGGCACATATATCAACCGGAATCCCTTAACCCCCAACGCGCGCGTCCAACTCCACGCCAAAGATCAACTCACGATCGGTGGCATTACCCTGGAATGTATCTGGCGCGGGGGCGTTCCTACGAGCATGACACCCAATAGTGTCGAGCCATCATCAACCGTCGTGCATGCAAATGGAAACAGCTAAATGAAGACTTATCCACGCGGGACTCACATTGGCCCCTATGAGATCCTGTCCCTCCTGCCGGCGGGGAAGGGAGGGATGGGTGCCGTCTATCTCGCTCGTCCACGGCCAAAGTATGCCGGTTCAAGCCCGCCCCTGGTTGCGCTCAAGATGGCCTATGGCTCACATAATGACTTCCTCAAGTATGAGGTAGAACATATGGAGCGGATGAGCCATCCCCATGTGCTGCGGGTGTTGCCGATTCCCAATGCGGGAACCAACCAGGGCCGCCCCATCTATATTGCGAAAGCTGAACCAAAAGATCCCAAGTCACCGTACTACATCGTTGTGGAGTATATGCAGGGGGGGTCGGTTGAGCAATTGCTCCAACTGCGTAAGCACCTGAGCCCAGCCGAGGGGATAGAAATTACCAACCAGGTGGCCGAAGCGCTCATCCATATTCATAGCCACCAGATTGTCCATCTCGATATCAAAGATAGCAATATCCTCTTGCGCAACCGCCTATCACGCTGGTCGAAGCAGGTACCTCAGGTCGTTGTCTCTGATTTTGGCATTGCCTGGTCAACCGAACGACGCCAACTGCCGACCGTGTATGGGAGTCAATTCTATACTGCCCCCGAACGCGCCGCTGGCGGCGATCCCCATCCGCGGAATGATGTCTTTTCACTGGGCGTATTGCTCTATGAGATGCTGGTAGGGCGTACCCCCTTTACCAGTGTCGTGGTGCCCGGCACCAGGATTATGGAGCATTCACGGCCAACTGCGCTCAATCGCAATATCTCGCCTGAGCTTGAACGGGTTATGCTGCGTGCGCTGGCGACCGAACCAGCCCAACGGTATCAGTCAGTCCAGGAGTTCAAAGCGGATCTCGATCGCGTCCAAGGCCTCCCTCGCCCCGGAAGAGTCAAGGTTCCGCTGCTCCAGGATACCCGCGAGTATCTGATTGCAGGCTTGAGCAGCACGGCTGTGCTGATGTTAATCATTCTGCTGACCGCAGTAGGCGTCAATGCCGCGGCGAACCAGAAGGCGAATGGCGGGGCTTCCGTGGGGTCTACCGAGATCGTCCTCACGACGATGACCGCAGAGGTCGGTGTGACCGTGATCTCCTCGCCAGTTCGCGCAACCGCCACCAAGATGCCGGTACCATCAGATATTCCCGTGCCAGTCGAGACGCGAAGACCGACCAGTACCACTCTGGCAAATATCACGCTCCCAACCGAACGATCATCTGCCCCTGCACCAACCAATCCGCCAGGACAACGGGCCACATCAACAACCATCCCGGCAACCACAACCAGCGAGCCAACGTCACTACCAGCAACCCGCGTGCCAGCAACGCGGGTGCCGCCCACCCGCGTGCCCCCAACGCAGGCACCAGGCGTAACGAGTTTGCCCACCCTGGTACCGCCAACGAACCCACCGGCTGCACCGCCGCCGACCAACCCACCGGCTGCACCGCCGACAGCTGCGCCACCGCCGCCAACCAATCCACCGGCTGCACCGCCGCCGACCAACCCGCCGGCTGCACCGCCGACAGCTGCGCCACCGCCGCCGACCAACCCACCGGCTGCACCGCCGCCAACCAACCCGCCGGCCCCGCCACCGTCGGAACCGCCGCCGACCGCCGCGCCACCGCCGCCGACCGCCGCGCCGCCGCCACCGCCGCCGGAGCCGGAGCCGCCACCGGATCAGCCGCCGACCGCTGCGCCGCCACCAACGGAGCCGCCAGTAGAACTGTAACACTTCGCCTCTGGTACTGAACCGATCTGGCGAAAGGAAGAATATATGTCTGTTGCCAAACAACAACCACATCAACCCTTGCCTAACAAGCGTGAGAGCCTGCGTATTGGGAGCTGTACCGATGCGGCAGGACGTGAAGTCAACGAAGACAACTGCACGCAGACGGCGTTGTCACGCACTGGCCTCGAACATCTTGGCAAGCTCGTTGCCGTCGCCGATGGCATGGGCGGAGGTGAAGCGGGCAAGACCGCAAGCAGCATCGCGATTGGGGCATTTGGTGAGGCCTATTTCGAGAGCGGGAGTGACAATCCGTTGCAAAGTTTGCAGCGTGCGGTCAACCAGGCCAATAGCGCAGTCTATGCCTTCACGGTCAATGCCCGCAAGTCAGGCACCGTCGGCACGACCATGGTCGCTGCGGCGATCGTTGGTTCACGAGCCTATCTGGTCAATGTTGGCGATAGCCAGGCCTATCTGATCAGGGATGGGCAGGCACGCCTGTTGACCAAGGATCACAACTGGGCCAATCAGCAGATCGAACTGGGGCGACTCAGCGCCGAGCAAGCCTTTGCGCATGAAAATGCCCCGCTGCTGACCCATGTGCTCGGGCAGGGGGCCAATCTGCAGATCCCGCTGGGCGGCCAGGCCGACGGCAAATTCAGCTTTCAAGTCGATCTGCAACCAGGTGACGCGCTCGTGCTCTGCTCTGATGGGGTTTCTGGGGTTGTCCCACCCCATGAATTAGCGCGCTTGGCAGTGAATGGCGACGCCTCACAGGCTGCGTCACAGATTGTCGCACGGGCCAAGACACGTCGCACCACTGATAATGCCACCGCTGTGGTGGTACAGTATGGCCCCCCCGTCAGCGCAGCAAGCGGCTTGCCACGCTGGATCTGGCTGGCCGGCGGCGCAGCAGCAGTCCTCCTTGCGCTGCTCACAGCCAGTGTCCTGGCTATTTCTGGTGGCAATGACGAGACACGCGTCGCAACACCACCCGCCATCACAGGAACTCCTGGATCGAGCAGCGTTGGGGCGACGGTTCCCCCAATCGAAGAACCAACGCCGGCACCTGGCGAGACTCGTCGGCCAACATCAACGAGCCTTCCGGCAACCTCAACCCCGCCTCCAACGAATACATCTCCACCGAGGCCAACTTCACCACCACCACCAACGGGAGTCCCAGGTGCAACGCGGGTGCCAGCAACGCGCGTGCCGACGACCCGCGTGCCCCCAACACAGGCACCAGGCGTAACGAGTTTGCCCACCCTAGTACCGCCGACCAACCCGACGGCAGCGCCACCGCAGCCGACCGCCGCGCCGCCGACCGCCGCGCCGCCGACCAACCCGCCAGCAAGCCCACTGCCAACCAACCGTCCGCCGGAACCGGAACCGGAACCGGAACCGGAACCGGAACCGGAACCGGAACCGGAACCGGAACCGGAACCGGAACCGGAACCGCCAGTGGATTAGTTAAGTGAGAAAGAGAGAGCGATGAAAAACAGTACCCATAACCTGGCAACCCACACCCGACAGCGAAGGTTGCTTGCGCACCCGACAGCGCTTATTTTCACCCTCACAGGGATCGGGCTTGGCTTGCTCTTCTGGATCGTACTGAGCAGCGCCAGTGCCCAGAGTCTGGCGAATGTCACGTTGAACTGGGTCTCACCAGGAACAAGTGCCACAGTAAATACGCCAGTGCCATTTGAGGTCGGTGCGACCGGGCTTGCCGATGGCACGTTTACGCATGCATGGACGATTGATGGAACAACAACCTTGACGGATACGGCGACCGCTGCGGATGGGGCGGCAACCTTCACCCAGACCTACACCTTCGGCGAGCTTGGTCGGTTTATCATTGCGTCAAAACTCACCGATGGAACCAAAATTCTGACAACTACCTTCCGTCAGGTGCTAGTGACCGGCACCCTCGATATTACCCGCACGGCTGTGTCGACAGCTGAACCGACGACCTTTGTGGTGACGATGCCAGAACTGCGCGCCGCCGGTGCCAGTGAGGGGGCGGTCTACAATCTCGTGATCGAGTACGGTGATGCCATCGATAGCTTCGAGCGGCTTAGGATTCTTACAGGTACCACCACGATGACCACGACCCATCAGTATCTGATCGGTGGCACCTTCGAGGTCACGGCCCGGATTGAATTGATCGACATCTACAACGACTACGATGCCGATGTGCTGGCGACGGGGAGTGTCCAGACCGTCGTTACTCAGCAGATCTACATGCCAATCATTGGCACTGATCCTGAACCACCTGCACCACCGGTTATTCCAGAGTGCGAGGACATCAATAACAGTACTGCTCAAGCACCAAAGTATATCCCCCGCACAGAGCTTATTGGCACTGAGGGATGGCGATGCAGAGGCACCCTCGCGGATCGTGACGTAGGGCGAAGTAACTACTACTCAACACAGTTGAATAGTGGGGACATCTTAGTATTTAGTATCAGCGAATTAGCTGCTGATGCCGATTACGATCTCTATCTCTATGACAACAACACGCCAGGCAATACCACTTCGGTTGCTCGATCAGTGACCCGAGAACAGGGAACAACCGAGTCGGTCAGTTACCTCTATGAGGACACAATCAATGACCGATTGCACTACATACGCGTCTTGCAGTACACACGATCAGCGTCGCAACACAGCTATCTTTTGACGATCAAGATTAGTCCGGCGACACCGTAGCCACTACATTCTGGTGGAGAGCGAGAAGTTTATGGGAGCCGTCGTTGTCATTCTTCTGGTGCTCTTGCTTATCATCGCAGGCGCTGCGGTAGGCGTAGCGATCTGGATGAGCCAGAAAGCATCGCATGCAGGCGCAGCATCAGGCGAACGCGCCCACCTGCAGGTGGTTTTCGCCAATGGACCAGTGCGAGCGATCGCCCTGCCCAGACGTGGGGTGGTGACGATTGGACGTGATGCAGGCTGTACGCTTCCCGTTGAACACCATCTGGTTTCGCGTCGGCACGCACGCATCATGGTCGAGAGCAATGCCTGGCTTCTCGAAGATACCGAGAGTGCCAACGGGACCTTCTTGAATGGACGCTCGGTTATGGGGGCGCGCCTCAAACCGGGGGATATGATCGAAATTGGCCCGGCCCGGATCACGCTCGTGGTACCGGCCGGGTTCAACCCGAGTCAGGTTGTCACCCAATCCCGACCGATGGGCAAACCAGGCCCGTCAACCGGAGGCGCAGGAGGCAATACCAGTCATCAACTCTTTGGCAACTATGCCGTGGTACGGAGCCTTGGGGAAGGAGGCTTTGGCAAGATCATGCTGGCCCAGGATCAGCGCGACCGGCGCCTGGTCGCGCTGAAACTGCTCAACACAGCCGACGATTACCTGACGCAGAAATTTCGCCAGGAAGGAGCGATCAAACTTGACCATCAGCATATTGCCCGGATCTACGATGCTGGTGAAGTGAATGGCCGATCCTATATCGCGATGGAATATGTCGAGGGGATCAGTCTCTACAAACTCTTGAACGGACGCCCCCTTCCCATCGAGACCGCGTTGATCATTGCGGGGCAGATTTTGCTGGCACTGGAGTATGCCCACCGGAACAAGATCATTCACCGCGACATCAAACCCGAGAATATTATGCTCTCGGTGCATCATGGGGTGAAAATCATCGACTTCGGCATCGCCAAAGTCCTCTCCAGCGTGACGCGGACACGCGATGGCATGGTGATTGGCACACCCCAGTATATGTCGTACGAGCAAGCGATGGGTCAACCGGTAACCCCGGCAAGCGACATCTACGCAACAGCCATTGTGATCTACGAAATGCTGACGGCGAATGTCCCCTTTAGCGCCGATCAATCGATCGACATCGTACGCATGCACCAGAGTGCCTTGCCCATGCCACCGGGCCAACTCAACGCCAACATCCCTGCATCAATTGATGAAGCCATCATGCGGGCCCTGGAAAAGGAACAGAACCTACGCTTTCAGAGTGCGATCGAATTCGCTACTTCCCTTGGGTGTCCCTTGGGAAAACCATTACCACCTGAGATTATTACTGAAATCGCACGGCAAACCCCGCCAGTGATCAACGAACGGAGCAACGCATCACACCTCCCTACCCGCGCACCGTCCGCATTGCCCCAGATGACCGGGCAGGGTCAGGCCGCCTTGCGCGTGCAAAGCGGGCCACGTCGCGGACAAGTCATTGCCATCACCGGACAGACCATCATCGGGCGTCTGGAGATCGACCCATCAGATGGAACTATTTCACGCCAGCATTTTCGGCTTGAGCGACAGAATGGGAGGTACCTGATCTGGGACAGTTCAAGTCATGGAACAGTCGTAGACGGAACCCGTCTACGCAACGGCACGTCACATCCGCTAAAACACGGCACACAGATCCAGGTCGGACAAACAATTCTGATCTATGAAGACCAGACGTGAAGGAGCATGCCATGAGTGACCCAAACGAGCCAAACTATCAACCATCAAACATCCCGCGAACTATCCTGGACGATGCGGTCTATACCACACCAGGCCCATCACGCCCGGCTGAACGCACCGAATTGTTGAGCGACGAAACACCGCCCGCAGTCATGGCATGGCTGATCATTGTGAGTGACGGCGCACGTCATGGCGAAATGTTCCGTCTCATCGGCAAATCGCTCACGATCGGGCGTGCCGATGACTGCGAAATTCAGCTTGAAGACCGGGCGATTTCACGTCAACACGCTAAAGTCCGGCTCGAAGGCAGCAATGAAACAACTCGTTATATGCTGCACGACCTGGCAACTGATAATGGAACGTTCGTGAATGGCGACCCCACCACCCCGGTCGAACTAAAGAATGGTGATACGATCAAAATTGGTCGTACAGAACTTATGTTCAAACGTGTGTAAGCGTGCATCCTGGTACACGGGCTGCCTGGCTGCGCACAGCGTAACCGTGCGCAGCCACACAAACGCCTTTCCAAACCCGTCAGGGTTACGAGAACCCACAAGCAACAAGCCATCTAGGAGGAGCGACGATCATGAAGTACAACGGATGGGGACTGGCCTCAGGCATCTACAATGCCCTCTCTTCACTGGTAGATATCGTGATAGGTATCGCCGTGCTCATTGTCTACAGTTCTTTGTTAGACATTGCCCAGGAATTTTTTTCCTTTGTGCCAGAACTGGCCAATCTGACCTGGTTTCCCATTCTCCTGAGCATCTACTCGATCTTGAACGGCGTGTGGCGGATGGTCATCGCCTATGGCCTCTTTACCGGGCGTAACTGGGCGCGGATCATGGCGATCATCATCCACTTGTCCACCGCAATGAGTAACCTCATCGTGGTTGTTGGATTACTCCAGATCGGTTTCATCGGCACCTCAATCCTACCGATTCTGATCATCATTGCCAACATCACATTGCTGGTCGGCATGTTCCTGCGCAGCACGGTCGATATCTATTCAGGCAATGGCATGAATATGAACATGGGGCGCCAGACACAGATCGCGCCGCCGATGAACACCTCGTTTGCTTTTGTGCAAGCAGCACCAACCCAGGCCGCCCCGCCCCCACCGCAACCAGCGCCGCCCTCAAATACAAGCTATGTCGAGCCACGTAAAGCCGGGGTCGCTCGTACCGAAGTGGCCGGGCCAACAAGCCCCCAGGTCATTGCATGGCTTGTGGAACGCAATGGGCCACGGCCTGGCAAAGAGCATCGGCTTGCGCAACAGATCACGATTGGACGCGATCCTTCGCGCTGTGAGATCGTGCTGGACGATGCAAAAATCTCGGGCGAACACGCACGCATTCGCTTCGAGCAAGGACGGTACATTCTGTTTGATCTCGCGAGCACGAACCACGTCTATGTCAACAATCAAGAAGTCCAGAAGCACGCCCTACGCGATGGTGATCTGATTAAACTCGGCCCGAATGTGCAACTGACCTTTATGCAGGCCGATCGAATCTAGCTATCCTGGCGCACCGCGTCCTGGCGGTGCGCTAGGTAAAGACACACGACTATGCGCACGTTCCTCACGAAACTAGTGCTGGGGCTAAGTCTCTTCAGCCTAATGATCGCTTCGTCAGTTCATGCTCAGGCTGAAGTCAACCTTCGCATTGACCGGGTAGACGATACCACGTTTCCCGAAATCCGCCTCTTTACGACGATTACGGACATTCAGGGACGCACGATTGCGAATCTGCAACCTGACAGCTTTGTCTTGCGCGAAGCAGGCAATGCCATTTCGCTCACGAACGTAGAACAGGTACCAGCCGAGGACGTCGCACTACGAGTCGTGCTGGCGCTTGATATCAGCAAGAGCATCACCGCCGACCTTGACCGGATCAAGGCCTCGGCCACCCAATTTGTACGTTCGCTGAACCCTGACGATGAGGTAGCGCTTGTGCTCTTTGGCAACACCGCACGGATTGCGCAAGCCTTCACGTCTGATCATGGGATGATCACGAATAGCATTTTGAGCATTGGACCAGATCAACTCGAGGACTATACTGCGCTCTACAATGGCACCTTTGAGAGTACACGCCTGGCCTCGAGCGGGGCTATCAGTGGACGACGCGTCGTTGTCTTATTGACTGATGGCAAGAATACAACCCCTCCTGGTAGCGACAGTCTCACCCTGACCGCAGTGCAACGCGAAGCCAGTGATCGGGGCATTCCGATCTATGTCATCGGGGTGGGGCCACAGGTCTCTGAGCAAGAACTCCGGATCATTGCAACTGAAGGGCGTCTGCTCCAGGTAGATCAAGCCGATGAACTCAATACAGCTTTTCGTGAGCTTGCCACCGAGCTTCGTCAACAGTACATGCTCACCTATAATTCTGCCTTGCCCGCTGATAGTGGGGCCTATCCGCTTGATCTGACGGTGAATGCCCCGGCAGGCAGCGCCGAGACTCGCGCAAACCTGCGCACACGCCCACCAGAAACGCCCTATCTGCGCGTACAGTTGCCGGACGAAGTCGAGCGTGGGCAACCTGTCACCCTACCGATTGAAATTCTCTCACAGTACCAACCAATCCTTGGCGAGGTATTGTTCAACGGTGAAATCGTCCTGAGCGAAGCATTGCAGGGCCGATCCTGGGAACCAGTATGGACACCAACCGAAGATTTGGAAGCAGGAGCATATACGCTTGAGATCCGCATCACCGACGAACGCGGGAACATCGGTGGAACCGCAAGCGATGCACTGCAACTCATCCAGGGGCAGGCAGGCGTGAATATCCCGCTGTGGTTCTGGATCGTGCTCGGAGTCATTGTGGTCGGAGCCATCGGGACGGGCACCGCATTGTTCATCCGGCAACGGAATAGCTATGCCAGTCAGCCCTTGACCAGCCCTATGTCAACCTTTCCTTACAGCGGGCTAACTAGTCCTGTTGGTGCCGAGCGTCCGCCACCAAAGACCGCACAGAGCATACCCAACCCATCGGTGCGAGCAAAGCGCAGCAACCAACCCATCGCAGCAACCGTTGTTGACGGGACAATGGCACTTGATCCAGGCAGGGCCAGCCTTGTTGTCGAACGCGGCAAAGCGAGTCCTATCGAACTCAATTTGCGTGCGGGAAAAGATATCGTGATTGGGCGCAAGCCTGATGCGGATCTCGTGCTGAACGACTCACGTGCTTCGGCAGAACACGCACGGATCCGTTTTCTAGAGCACGCATTTGTAATCGCCGACCTGAACAGTACCAATGGTATGCAGATCAATGGAAAACGCACCGAGCGCGTACGTCTGCAGGACGGTGACCGCATCGAGATTGGTGGGGTAAGCATCATCTTCAAACAGCCAAAGGCGAAAGGCTAACCAGACGACATGGATGCTCTCTTGCAATGGTTTAGCGCAACGCATCGCGGTCGGGTACGCGAAGTCAACGAAGACTCGGTCATGAGTTATCCGATCGCTGAAGAACTGAAACGGCACCCCTATCTCCAGCCACCAGGTGGACGGCTCTGCATTGTCGCCGATGGCATGGGGGGGCATCGCGGCGGGCGCGAAGCAAGCCGCATGGCGATCCAACGGATCAGTCAGTTCTACTACAACCAGGAAGATCTGACGCCTGATCAGGCCCTTGTGGCCGCGATCCAGCAGACGAATCGGGATATGCTCCTGGTGAGCCAGAGTGATGCGAAACTTGCAGGCATGGGCACTACGATCGTGCTGGTTGCGGCTGAGGGGTCAACAATCTATACCGCCAATATTGGCGATAGCCGGTGTTATCACTGGCGGAACGGCCATTTGCAACTGCTCTCGGTAGACGACCGCTGGGTCGCAGTACAGGTACGCGAGGGCATCCTGAGTGAAGAACAAGCGAACGCACATACCTATCGTAGTGTGCTCACTCAGCACCTGGGCAGTGACCGAGGGGTCAATCCACATCTTAGCGCGTTCACCCTTGAAACAGGTGATCGCCTGCTTCTCTGCACTGATGGCCTCTTTGAAGTGGTACACGACCACGAGATTGCCACTATCCTCGGCGCAGAACTCCCCGAGAACGCACCTCAGCGCCTCGTGAATCTCGCTTTGCAACGAGGAGCACCAGACAATGTGACGGTCGCAGTGGGATATTATGGCCCGCTGCGACCGCACAAAAGCAACGGCGTTGCGCGCTGGCTCGGATGGATCGGAGGCATCGCCACACTTCTGATCCTGGCAATTCTTTTGATCGGAGGGATCCAGTTGCTGGGCGCAATGTCGTCACAGAGCACTGCGACTGTAACTCCTCTTGCAGCAACCGAAGCAGTTGCCTCGCAACAACCGACGACCGCCCCAACCTCAACCGTTATACCACCAACAGAAACGCAGACCGCCACCACCGAACTGACCGCCACCACCGAACTGACCGCCACCACCGAACTGACCGCCACCACCGAACTGACCGCCACCACCGAACTGACCGCCACCACCGAACTGACCGCCACCACCGAACTGACCGCCACCACCGAACTGACCGCCACAACATCAGCACCAATCCAAATAGCAGGCCCCATCGAGAGTAGGGATGATCCCAAATTGACAGATGAAGAAAGAGAGGTTTATGACGCATGTTCACGTATCATCATAGGGGGCCAGCCTGGGACGGCGTTAATTATTTTTGCACGATCACGATCTGCAACAAGTGATATTAGTGTACCTCTCACTTTCAAAGTACCATCAGGTGAATCAATCGTTATTGAAGCAGATTACACTGTACGTAAAAGTGGTAATTATCAGTGTTTTCCATTGAGATCTGGAGAAAACACTATTTCTGTAAATAGTGACAGCACAACACACACATTTGAAGCCAATAAGATCTATCTCGTTAGATACAATCCATCATAACCATGCATCGCACATCATCGCCACCATCACAGATTGGGCAATACCGCCTTCTTCAGCAGATTGGTGAAGGGGGGCTTGCACGCGTCTATCTTGCCCGTCACCCTCACTATGGGCAGGTTGCCTTGAAATTACCCCTGGCAGCGGTGAGGCGGAATCGAGAATTAGAGCGACGGTTTCAGACGGAAGCGCGGCTTTTGCATCGGCTTCACCACCCTAATATCTTGCATGTGCTTGAGACAGGGGCTGTGACGTTGCCTGATGAACAGACACAATATTTCATTGCGACTGAGTATCTGCCAGACGGCTCGCTGATGGATCTGTTACAAAAAGGCAAACTAAGTGAACATTACGTTCTAGTCTTAGCTGTACAAATCGCCGATGCACTCGCCTATGCGCATGATCGTGGTGTCATCCACCGTGATATTAAGCCAAGCAATCTGTTGATGCGAGGACCATATACGGTCGTACTGGCTGATTTTGGCATTGCGCGGCCCCTCGCCGAAGAGACCATTACCCAGGGCAAACGGGTGCTTGGCACCCTGGCCTATATGTCCCCAGAACAGACTCTCGGTGACCGTCGACTTGTCCGCCGCGGAAGCGATATCTATGCCTTTGGCCTTGTCCTCTATGAGATGCTCAGCGGGTACCAACCTCGCAACAATCCTAACCTACCCGACATTGTGGTGGTGCAGATGATTCGGCAACAACCACTGCCGCTCTTGACCCAGATTGCCCCACATGTCAGTCGGGAATTTGCCGGAATCATTCACCGCTGTCTTCAACCAAACCGTAGTCAACGCTACAGCACAATGCACCACGTTGCGCAGGATTTACGGAGTTTAGCAGCCCACAAGGGGTATGCCTTGCCAAGCAAGGTCAACGAACCAGTGACAACCCGCACACAACAAATATCCTGGGGGTGGATCGTTGGCATCGGGACAGGCATTGGCATGATTCTTCTGGTGATCGTGCTTGTCTTGATTTTGCAAAGCGGATAGTCGTCAATTGCCAGAGAGAAGTGAAAAGCCCCACTCGCACCTCGTGTGCCAGCATAGCTGGTACACGAGGTGCGCCTTCATTTACGCCTGCTCTTCAACCGAGCGGAAGATGTCGGTTTCGCTGATGATGCCGATGGGGTGGTTGTCGCGGGCGACGACGATGCGCCGGATGTTCTTTTCGAGCATCAGCCGCGCACATTCTTTGAGGCTGAGTTCAGGCGCGATGGTGATCAGGGGTCGGGTGGCGATGTGATCGACGGTGATGCCGTCGAGTGACCGGTCTTCGCGGACGATCTTTTTGAGGACGTCGCGCATGGTCATGATGCCCCACCTGCCGGCGGCGTCGGGTTCGACGACGACGCTGGTGATGCCCCGTGAGCGCATCAGGTGCGTGGTGTCGTGCAGCGGGGCTGACCCTGCGACTGAGACGACGCCACGGGTCATCAGGGCACCGACGGTGTCGCGTGGGTAGGTGGCGGTTTCGATGGGGCGGACGAGTTCTGGGCCGAAGGCGGGGTGAATGCGCTGTTCGTCTCCCAGCAAGCGATCCATGTTGGCGATCATGGCGTCGGCAAATTCTGAGGTTTTGACCTCTTTGGCGTCGGGCATCATGCGCGCAAAGTCGTAGGTAACGATTTTCTGCCCAATGGTGCGCTCAAGTGAGCCGATGATCAGATCCGCCGCTTCGGTCCAGCCCATGTACCGCAACATCATGTCGCCCGACAGGATCACTGAGCCGGGGTTGACTTTGTCGAGATTGGCGTATTTCGGAGCTGTGCCGTGCGTCGCTTCGAAGATGGCATGCCCGGTGACGTAGTTGATGTTGCCGCCAGGGGCGATGCCGATGCCGCCTACCTGCGCTGCCAAGGCGTCAGAGAGGTAGTCGCCGTTGAGGTTGAGCGTGGCGATGACGTCAAATTCATCGGGGCGGGTCAGGATTTGCTGGAGTGTGATGTCGGCGATGGCGTCTTTGACCAGGATTTTGCCACTGGCGAGCGCGGCTTTCTGCTCGTCGTTCGCCGCCGATTCGCGGTACATCGAACGGGTGCGCTCCCACTGGGCCCAGGTGTAGACGTAGTCGCCAAAGGTGCGTTCGGCATATTCGTAGCCCCAGTCGCGAAAGGCACCTTCGGTGAATTTCTGGATGTTGCCTTTGTGAACCAGGGTGACGCTCTTGCGCTTGAAGGCGATGGCGTATTGGATCGCGGCCCGCACGAGCCGTTCCGTACCAACACGGCTGACCGGTTTGATGCCAATGCCCATGTCAACCCGGCCATCCAGAGGCGCACCAATCATGCCCAGGAATTCGTCAACCTTTTCGACAGTGCCAAAACGGATCTTGGCAAAATCTTTGGGATAGCTCTGCTCAATGAATTCGAGCACCCGGCTGGCTTCGGGTGTGCCCGCCCGATACTCGATACCGGTGTAGATGTCCTCGGTATTCTCCCGAAAGATGACCATGTCCACCCGTTCGGGATGAAATACCGGTGAGGGGACGCCGGTAAAGTAGCGCACCGGGCGCAGACAGACATAAAGGTCGAGCATCTGGCGAAGCGCCACGTTGAGTGAGCGAATGCCCCCACCGATCGGCGTGGTCAGCGGTCCTTTGATGCCAACAAGGTAGTGTTTGAAGTCCTCAACCGTCTCGTCAGGAAGCCAGTTACCCGTCTCACGGAAAGCCTTTTCACCAGCCAAAACTTCGTGCCAGGCAATTTTGCGGGCGCCGCCGTAGGCCTTGGCGACCGCAGCGTCAAAGACCCGCACACTGGCACGCCAGATGTCAGGGCCTGTCCCGTCACCCTCCACAAAGGGAATGATCGGGTTGTCCGGAACAATCAGCGTGCCATCCTTGAGCGTAATGCGCTCACCGGTTGGGGTTGTTCGCGTGGGCATGCGTTGTTTCTTCCTCTCCTCATATTCGTCAAAGCCTGGGTACATTGGAGCCATTATAGCCTAAGAGGGAGGATTTAGGAGAGAGGAGAGAGGAAAAAGGTGGGGGCACGGCGCCGCCGTGCCCCCACGCCGTGCCCCCACCCTCGCTCAAGGCAAATCAATAGAATGCAATGCTCTTGTTCACTCTTCGTTCCCGTTGACACAAGTTTGATCATTGGTATAATTCCAATGCACATCTGAGCACACCGCCCGCGTATTGTGTTATTTTTTGCCTATTCACTTGGGTAGGCTGACACAGTCGCACCACTGCACGCTGCGACGCATCGCTTGGCGTCACGTCGCCTGGAGAGGGTCCTATGCTCGGTTCATTTCTACCCATTCTTGTTCTCTTCCTCATCGCTGCGTTTATCGCTGTTTTTGTGATTACGGTTTCGTCGCTGCTTGGCCCGCGTAAGAGTACCCCACGCAAACTCGCACCCTATGAGTCGGGCATGGAGCCGATTGGGGCGGCGATTCGTCGTATTCCGGTCAAGTTCTATGTGGTGGCAATGCTCTTTATCGTCTTCGATATCGAGGTCATCTTCTTCTATCCCTATGCGCTCGTCTTTCGCGAACTGGGGGTGCCGGGGTTGATGGCGATGGGCTTCTTCTTCCTGGTGCTGGTGGTGGGCTTTGTGTATGAGTGGAAGAAAGGGGCGCTGAAATGGGATTAGAAACGAAGGCTGGCGATCTGGGGGTCGTGACGACTTCGCTCGAATATGTGGTCAATTGGGGTCGTACCAATGCGATGTGGCCGCTGCTCTTTGGTCTGGCCTGCTGCGCGATCGAGATGATGGGTGCGCAGAGTCCTAATTATGATATGTCACGCTTTGGCATGGAGATTAATCGGGCTTCGCCCCGTCAGGCTGATCTGATGATCGTGGCGGGCCGCGTGAGCCGCAAGATGGCTCCCGTGGTGCGCCGCCTCTACGATCAGATGAGTGAGCCTAAGTGGGTGGTCGCGATGGGCGATTGCGCTTCGTGTGGGGGCATTTTCAATAATTATGCGATTGTCCAGGGGGTTGATGAGATTGTGCCGGTGGATGTCTATGTGGCCGGCTGTCCCCCGCGCCCCGAGGCGCTTATTGATGGCATTATGATGCTGCACGAGAAGGTGAAGCGTGAGAAGATTAGTGGCATCAAAGAGCAGCCGCTGCGCCTCGAGCAGCCGCTGATCCAGCAGGTGGATGTGAAGAAGTATGGATAATCAGACAATTCGTGATCGGCTTCAGGCGCAGTTTCCTCAGGCGATCCTGGCCGTTAGTGAACGGTTCGGTGATCTGAGTGTGACGCTCCGCCGTGAGGATCTGCTCGCCGTTGTGACCTGGTTGCGCGATCATCCCGAGGTGCCCTACGATTTTCTTGAACACCTCTCGGGGGTTGATTACCTTGGGCGTACGCCGCGCTTCGAGGTGGTGATCCATCTTATGAGCCTCCGCTATCTCCATCGGATCTGCCTGAAGGTCACAGCACCCGAGGATGATCCTCACGTGCCCTCACTGACGCCGCTCTATCCAACGGCCAATTATCAAGAGCGCGAGACCTGGGATCTGCTTGGCATTGTCTTTGACGGCCATCCTTCGTTGCAACGCATTCTGATGCCCGATGACTGGATCGGCCATCCGCAACGCAAGGATCATCCGCTCGGCGAAGAAGAGGTTGCGTTTACCTTTAATCAGGAACGTATCTACGCCCAGAAGCCTTTTGCAAAAGAGTAAGTCTATGACGATTCTTGAGGTTCCAACTCCTCACGATATTACCGAGCCCGCCCTCGCTGGCACCACCGAGACGATGGTGCTCAATATGGGGCCGCACCACCCGAGTACCCACGGGGTGCTGCGCTTGGTGCTTGAGCTCGACGGCGAGATTGTGATTAGCGCTGCCCCTGATGTCGGCTTCCTCCATACGGGTATCGAAAAGAATATGGAGAGCAAGACCTATCAGAAGGCGCTGGTCATGACTGACCGGATGGATTATCTTGCCCCGCTTTCGAATAATCTCTGTTATGCGCTGGCCGTTGAGAAGTTGATGCAGGTCGAGATCCCCGAACGGGTGCAGGTGATCCGGGTGTTGCTGGTCGAGTTGCAACGCATTTCGTCGCACCTGGTCTGGCTCGGGACGCACGCGCTTGACCTGGCGGCAATGAGTGTCTTTCTCTATGCGATGCGCGAGCGCGAGCAGATCCTCGATATTTTTGAACTGGTCTCGGGTGCACGGATGATGACCAGTTATATTCGGATCGGTGGGCTCGCCTATGATATCACGGCTGATTTCTTGCCAACGGTTGATGCGCTGGTTGAGGTGATGCCGAGCCGCATTGATGAGTATGAAGATCTGCTGACCGGTAATCCGATCTGGCTTGAACGGACAGTTGGCGTTGGGGCCATTGATGGCACCTCGGCGGTTGCCTATGGGCTGACGGGTGCGAATCTGCGTGCGACTGGGGTGCCCTACGATGTGCGCAAGGCACAGCCCTATTCGGGCTATGAGACCTATGAGTTTCAGGTGCCGATTGGCAAGAATGGCGATATCTATGACCGCTATCGCGTGCGCATGGCCGAGATGCGCCAGAGTGTGTTAATCTGTCGGCAGGCCGTTGAACGCCTGCGGGCCATCGGCCCCGGGCCGTATGTGACGCCCGACCGCAAAGTCGCCCCACCCCCCAAGAGCGAGATCACCCATAGCATGGAGTCACTCATTCATCACTTTAAGCTCTGGACCGAGGGCTTCAAGCCGCCGGTCGGTGATGCGTATGTGAGCATCGAGAGCCCACGGGGTAGCCTGGGCTGTTATGTGGTCAGCGACGGTGGCCCCAAGCCATGGCGGGTGCATTTCCGTAGTCCTTCTCTGATCAATTTGCAGGGCCTGCACCATATGGCGAAAGGTCGCCTGGTCGCCGATCTTGTGGCCCTGATTGCCAGCCTTGACCCCGTGCTGGGTGAGGTAGATCGGTAAGCATATGCTGCTTGAGACACATCGCGAAGCGATTGAGACGATTGTTGGGCGTTATGCCTCGCCGCGCAGTGCGGTGCTGCCGTTGCTTTACCTGGCCCAGGATGTCTATGGGCATCTGAGCAACGCGGCGATCCGCGAGGTGGCGGACATCCTGGCCTTGCCCGAGACGGCGGTCTTTGAGGTGGTTGGCTTCTATACGCTCTTTTATAGTCGGCCCGTTGGCACCTGGATGCTGCAGGTCTGTGATGATGTGCCTTGTTGTTACCTGGGTGCCGAAGAGTTGATCACGGCACTTAAAGATAGTTTGCAGATCAAGGAAGAAGAGACGAGTGCCGATGGGATGTTTACCCTGCAACGGGTGAAGTGCCTCGCGGCCTGCGACCGGGCGCCCGTGCTTCAGGCGAACCTTGATTATGTCTATGATGTGACGCCAGATAAGGTCGAGGCGCTGCTCAAGGATCTGCAGAGCCGCGCCGCTGACGCGCGACGCCGCGGGGTTTCAGGACGTTTTGCCGAAGATTTTGCGGTGACTGAGCAGGGTGCGGTCGAATTGGTCGCCCGTGATGCCCCCTATCAGTCCCGTCAGTTCGAGGTGCAAGGCCCGCCCCCGCCACCCGAGCCGCTTCCACCTCCCGAGGTTGAGTCAGGGCAAGATCGAGCCGAGACGCGACGGGGGTCGCCTCTGTAGGGGGCATTCCCCCCCCCTCCCCAGCCCTCCCCCGCTGGGGGAGGGAGCCGAGCGCTCAGAGAAGAGATGCGTACACTAGCAGGAACATATATATGGGATTGAGTGACTATATTATTATGCGGGAGTTGAACTTCCCCGATATTAATCGCTTTGAACGCTACTGCCAGGTTGGTGGCTGGGAGGCCTATCGTACGGCGGTGAAAGAGCAGACGCCAGCCACGATTGTGCAGATGGTGAAAGAGGCCGGGTTGCGCGGGCGCGGTGGCGCAGGCTTTCCAACTGGTATCAAGTGGAGCTTTTTGCCCAAGGATGTCTTTCCACGCTATCTGCTCTGCAATTGCGATGAGTCTGAGCCTGGCACTTTTAATAATCATCAGATTATTGATCGTAATCCACATCAACTCATTGAAGGTGTGGCGCTCTCGGCGTATGCGATTGAGTGCCATACGGCCTATATTTATATGCGGGGCGAGTTTGCCGCTGCGGCGTTGACCCTCGAGCAGGCCATTGACGAGGCGTACCGCGCTGGTCTGCTGGGCAAGAATATTCTCGGGACAGGCTACGACCTCGATATCTATGTGCATCGTGGGGCCGGGGCGTACATCTGTGGCGAAGAGACGGCGCTGATGGAGTCGCTCGAAGGCAAGATCGGGCAGCCGCGCCTCAAGCCTCCCTTCCCGGCGGTCGCTGGGCTCTATGGCAAGCCGACGATCATCAATAATGTGGAGACGCTGGCCAATGTGCCGCGCATTGTCGAGAAGGGTGTGGCCTGGTACCGTTCGCACGGCACCGAGAAGAGTCCGGGCACCAAATGTTTTTCGCTCTCGGGGCATGTGAATCGCCCCGGCAACTATGAACTGCCGTTTGGCGTGCCGCTGCGCGAGTTGATCGAGAGCCCCGAGTATGGTGGCGGCATGAAGGGTAGTCGGCCAATCAAGATTATCATCCCCGGCGGCGCCTCGGCACCATGGCTGACCGCCAAACACCTGGATGTGCCGCTCGACTATGAAGGCGTGGCGGCGGCGGGTTCGATGCTTGGCTCGGGGGCAGTGATTGTGCTCAATGATACGGTCAAAGCACCCCATGTCGCCTACAAGATGGACGAATTCTTCAAGCACGAGAGTTGCGGCAAATGCACGCCGTGCCGCGAAGGTACGCACTGGCTGGTCAAGGTGCTGCATCGCCTCGCCGAAGAGGGCCACGCCGAGCCCGATGATATCCCGACGTTGCACGGCATCTATCGCCAGATGGCAGGGAATTGCTTCTGTCTGCTCGGCGAAAGCGCCGTGATGCCGATCAAATCGGCGCTTGAACTCTTCCCCGAGGAGTTTGAGGCAATTATCAAGGCGAGTAACGAACGACACCAGCGCAATGGCGCCCACGCGATCCCGTTGAGAGTGAGCTGAGACTATTACGTCACCTTTGTTACCAGGTTTTGCATGTGCGCTTGAGCGGTTGTTTGCCCTGGCATAAGCTTGCTGGAAAGAGCTATCTATGGCCGATGTTACGATCACAGTGAACGGTGTCACCTTTAGGGTACCTGCGGGTACGAATGTGGTTGATGCCGCACGCATAGGCGGTATTTCGATCCCGGTCTTTTGCTATCACCCGCGGATGAAGCCGGTCGGCATGTGCCGGATGTGTCTGGTGCAGGTTGGCACGCCCCGCCTCGATCCCGCGACGCGCCAGCCGATGCTGGGTGAGGATGGCCGTCCCGTGATTGCGATGATGCCCAAGTTGCAGACCGGGTGTACGACGCCGGTCAGTGAGGGCATGGTGATCAATACGGAGAGCGATGAGGTGCAGTTTGCCCAGAAGGGTGTGCTTGAGTTTTTGCTGACCTCGCATCCACTCGATTGCCCGGTCTGCGATAAGGGCGGCGAGTGCCCGTTGCAAAACCTGACGATGGCATGGGGGCCCGGCAACAGTCGTTTTGACTACAACGACAAGGTTCACTTCGAGAAGCCAGTGCATCTCGGCGACCTGATTCTGCTCGACCGCGAGCGCTGTATCCTCTGTGCGCGGTGTGTGCGCTTCCAGGACGAGCTCGCCGATGATCCGGTGCTTGGCTTCGATAACCGTGGCCGCAACTGGATGATTATCTCGAAGAGCGATCCGCCGTTCGATAGCAAGTTTTCGGGCAATACGACCGATATCTGCCCGGTTGGCGCCCTGACCAGTGCCGACTTCCGCTTTAAGGCCCGCGTCTGGGAACTCAGTTCCAAGCCGGTGGTCTGTACGCTCTGTCCCGTAGGCTGCAATCTCAGCCTCGATATGCGCTACGACCAGTTGATGCGGGTGATGCCGCGTGAGAATGGGGCGGTCAACGATATCTGGATCTGCGATAAGGGCCGCTTTGGGCATCGCTTTATCGAGCACGAGAGTCGCTTGACGACGCCGCTGATCCGCAAGGGTGGGCACCTGGTCGAAGCAAGTTGGGACGAGGCACTGGCTCTCGTCGCCGAGAAACTCGCGGCTGTGCAGAGTAGTCGTGGGGGCAGTGCGATCGCGGGCCTTGCTTCACCACGCCTGAGCAATGAGGATCTTTACCTCTTCCAGAAACTCTTCCGTGAATATTTTGGGAGCCACAACCTTGACCATATGCCTGGCAGTGCTGCTGATGTTGATTACGACGAGCACGGGGCGTTGATGGGGGTGGGCAAGGGTACCAATTTGATGGAGATGGGAGCCGAGAGTCTGGTGCTGGTGATCGGGGCCGATCCCGAAGAAGAGGCCCCGCTCTATGTGCTGCGCTTGCGGGCGATGCTCGAGCGCGGGGCGAAACTGGTGGTGGCAAATATGCGCCCGACCAAACTGGATCGCTCGGCGACAACCAGGCTCTATTATCAACCAGGGAGCGAACTTGCGTTTGTGCGCGGGTTGCTGCGGGCGGTCTTTGATCGCGTTGGTCACGAGCGCTTGCACCTCAAGCATAGTGGGCTTGAGCAGTTGCGCAAGACGTTGAGTGACCTGAGCGTTGAGCAGGCCGCCGAGTTGTGTGGCGTGCCTGCCGAAACGATCCGGGCGGTAGCGCAGGCGTTGCTTGAGGCGAAACAGGGCCTCATTATGTACGGGGCCGAGGCCCGGAGCGCTGGCGCGGGGATGAGCGAGAGTCTTGGAGTGCTGGCGGCGCTGACGGGGAAAGTCGGCAAGCCAGGCAGCGGATTGATCGCGTTGCTGCCAGGAGGCAACAGTCGCGGGGCGCTTGATATGGGGGTGCGGCCCGATGCCCGCCCCGGCTATGCCGTGCTTTCGCAGCGCGGCCTGGGGGCACGCGAAGTCTGGCCGGCGCTGCGCGAAGGGCGCGTCAAGGCGGTCTGGATCGCCGGGCTTGATCCGGCGGCACAGTTGCCAGCGGCCCGTGCGGCCCTGGAAGCGGCTGACTTTGTGGTGGTGCAGGAACTCTTCTTGACCGCAACCGCGAAACTGGCCGATGTGGTCTTGCCAGCCGCCAGCGTCGCCGAACGCGAAGGCACCTATACCAATGCCGAGCGCCGGGTGCAACGGTCGCGCCAGGCCCGCCAGGCCCACGGCGAGGCCCGCCCCGACTGGCAGATCATTCAGGGTGTCGCCCAGCACCTGAGCGAACTGAGTGTCCCTGTGGCCGTGCCGACGCAGCGTGTCGAAGAGAGTAGCCAACCCGTCGGTGGCAAAGGCAAAAGCAAAGGCCCAGGCAAGACCACGGCAGTCACCGTGGCCGAGCCGTCAACCTGGGATTACCTGACCCCCAGTGAGATCGCCGCCGAGATTGCCGAACGGGTACCAGGCTATGCCGGGATCACCTACAGTGCGCTTGCTGCCACAGGCCAGGGTGGGGACTGGGGACGCCAGACCAACGAGGCGATCTTCTATGATGGTACCAACTACGAAAATAGCGAAGGCATCGGGATCCAACTGCCGAATCTGATCGAGGGACAAAAGACCGCGGTGAGCCTCGGCTTGCGGCCATTGAGCAAACCGGCTCACGAGCGCAGCCTGCTGTTGGTCAGCCAGAGCCTGGCCTATGATGGCGATCTGCTACTGCGCGGATCATTGCTGGAACGCCAGATCCCGCAGCCTTACGTCGCACTCAGCCAAACTGATGCGGACAAACTCAACATCAAACCGGGTGATACGGTACGGCTCGACTCGGCGGCGGGCGAACTGACGCTCAGCGCACGCGTTGTGGACGATGTGCCCGCCGGGGTAGCGCTGATCCCGGCGAACTTGCCAAACTTCAGTGCGGCAGCCGTGCAGACCGGGCCGCGCACACGGGTCAATCTGGTGAAGGTTGTAACGGGATAGGGGTAGCTATGAACTGGCTGGGCCTTTTGATCATCATTATCCAGTCTTTTGTGATCGCCCTGGCGGTCACCACGGCCTTCGCCTATTTGACCCTCTTTGAACGGCGTCTCCTGGCGCGCTTTCAGAACCGGGTGGGGCCAAATCGGGCCGGGCCGAACGGCTTTCTCCAGCCCGTCGCCGACGCGGTCAAGCTCTTTTTCAAAGAGGATATTGTGCCCTCGGCAGCCGACAAGGCGGTTTATCTGCTCGCGCCGGCAATCGCGGTGATCCCGGCGATCATCATCTGGGCCGTGATCCCCTTTGGTTGTCTGAATATTGACTGGAACTACCAGGCCTGCTTTGCCGAGTCGTCGAGTGGGGTCAATAATATTCTGCAGATTGCCGACATCAATGTGGGCGTGCTCTATCTGCTCGCCATCACCAGCATCGGGGTCTATGGCATTACGCTGGCAGGCTGGGCAAGCAATAACAAATACTCGATGATGGGCGGCATTCGGTCGACGGCGCAGTTGATTAGCTACGAACTCGCGCTCGGCACGGCCGTGCTGGCGGTGGTGATGACCTTCAGCACACTCAGCACGCACGAACTGGTCTATCATCAAGGGGTGCTCTGGGGCATCGTGCCGCAATTCCTCGCCTTTGTAATCTTTATGATTGCCTCGACCGCCGAGGTGGTGCGTGCGCCGTTTGACCTGGTCGAAGCCGAACAGGAACTGGTCGGTGGCTACAATACCGAATATGGCTCGATGAAATTCGCGCTCTTCTTTATGACCGAATACATCAAACTGATTGCGGTCAGCGCGATGGCCGTCACCTTCTTTTTTGGTGGCTGGCGCTTTCCGGGGCTCGAAATGCTCGGGGCAGGGATGGAAGAACTGGCGGGGCCAGTGGTCGCCAGCATTGCAGTCGGCCTGGCCTCACTCGGGTCGTTCCTGTTGAAACTCGTTGGCTTTCTTTTTCTCTCGGTCTGGATTCGGGCCTCGTGGCCGCGTATTCGCTACGACCGCCTGATGGATCTGGGGTGGAAGTGGCTGCTTCCGCTCGGACTGATCAATCTTGCAGCGACGGCCGTGGCCTTTGTGCTCATTGAGAGCTTTGTGCTGGCGTCGTTTATGCTGCTCGCCTTTAGCCTGCTCAGCCTCGCTATTGCGGCAGGCATCAATCGTGTGCCCAAACCGATTGACAATGTCACCTATGTGAGTGATGTACGCAGTCGGGCCGAGACAGGTCAGTAGCAGCAACAACGCCCCGATGCGGGCGAGCGATAAGGAGTAGTTGATGATCGGACAATTGTTGAAGGGGTTGCGCACAACCTTTGGCTATATCTTCACGCAGCCGGTGACCGTTCAGTACCCCGAGGTCAAGCGCCCGGTACGTGAGCGGTTTCGTGGGCGGCACGAGCTCAAGCGGTTTGCCGATGGCAAAGAGCGCTGCATTGGCTGTTCGCTCTGCGCGGCGGCGTGCCCGGCTGATGCGATCCTGGTCGTACCCGCCGAGAATACGCCCGATCATCAGGTCTCGTACGGTGAACGCTATGCCGCTACCTACGAGATCAATATGCTGCGCTGCATCTTCTGTGGCTATTGCGAAGATGCCTGCCCAACCAATGCGATTGTGCTTGAGCATCAGTACGAGCTTTCGTTCTATGATCGGCGCGACTCGATCTATACCAAAGAGATGCTGCTGGTTCCCGAGGATCAAGGCCACGGCGATGCGCCACCCATTCTGACTCAGCTCGAGCGCCGCCCAAGCCCACCAGCACAGATCGACCTGTAGGGGAGTGACCATGGATTTTGTGCTCTTTTTTCTTACGGCAGCCATCGCCCTCGCAGGGGCCATTGCCATGCTCGTCGCACGCAATGCCATTCATAGCGCTCTCTTTTTGTTGTTGAATTTCGGGGCAATCGCCGTCCTCTTTTTGTTGCTGCAATCACCATTTCTCTTTACGATCCAGCTCTCAATCTATGCTGGCGCGATCATGGTGCTCTTTCTCTTTGTGGTGATGCTGCTCGGGGCCGAACAGGTAGAGGCGGCACAGGACAAGTTGCCGTGGCAACAGCCGCTAGCGCTAGTAATGGGGGCGGGCTTGCTGGTGATTGCGGTGATCACGGCGGTACGTGGTGGTTCCAACGATGCGCCGCCGGGGGGCGAAGCCGCCGAAGCCTTTGGTGACCCGGCGAGCCTGGGCGAACTGCTCTTTACCGAGTATCTGTTGCCCTTTCAGATTACCGGGATCATTCTGCTGGTCGCGGTCATCGGCGTCGTGGTGCTCAACCAGCAGCGCACCCAGGCCCAGAGCGAAGAGACGCCGGGCGAGCGACCGAGTTCGAGCGTGCAACCGTAGTCGTCTGATGCAATCGTACAAGGATCTTGCATGGTTCCCACGACCTTTTATGTTCTGTTGAGTGCCGCCTTATTCACGATTGGCGTGCTCGGGGTCTTGATTCGCCGCAACGCGATTGTGGTCTTTATGTCGGTTGAGTTGATGCTCAATGCGGCCAACCTAGCCCTGGTTGCCTATGCACGCGAACGGCTCGCGGTTGATGGTCAGGTGCTCGTCTTTTTTGTGATTACGGTAGCCGCGGCTGAGGTGGCCGTCGGTCTCGCGCTGCTGGTGGCGATCTTCAAATCGAAACGAACCGCCGATATCGACGAGGTCAGTATGCTCCGAGGATAAGGGAGGCGCAAGAGCCCTTCCTTTGGCTTTGCCCATTGAGGTTGTGTGATGCTGAACTGGCTTATCTGGCTCATCCCGCTGTTGCCGCTGCTCGGCTTTCTGCTCAATGTGTTTGTCATCCGCCAGGAGCGCCAGGCCGGTCTGGTGGCGAGCGCCCTGGTTGGGGGCTCGTTTCTGCTGGCCGTGGTCGCGACGGTCATGCTCGGCGGAATGCCCGAAGAAGAGCGCCGCGTGCAGACAATCGCCTGGGAATGGATCGGCACAGGCACGCTGAGTATTCCCTTCGGGTTGCTCTTTGATCCGTTGACGTCCGTGATGGTACTGCTCGTCACCGGGGTCGGCGGCCTGATCCATGTCTACTCGATTGGCTATATGCACGGCGATCCGCGGGTCGTCCGCTATTTTGCCTACCTGAATCTCTTTGTGACCATGATGCTGATGCTGGTGATGGCGAACAATATGCTGCTGCTCTTTCTTGGCTGGGAGGGCGTGGGGCTCTGTTCGTTTTTGCTGATCGGTTTCTGGTTCGAGCGCAAGGTGGCGTCGGCAGCGGCGGTCAAGGCGTTTGTGGTCAACCGGATCGGCGATGCCGCCTTTATTCTGGCGATGCTGGCGATCTTTTCGCATTTCGGGACGCTGACCTTCTATGATGTCGAGGTGGATGGGCAGATCATTCCGGGCTTTTTGGCGCAGGTGCCCAACCTCCTGGGGCAAACCTTTGGCCCCGAGTGGCAAACGATTGCGGTGGCAACAGGCATTTCGTTTCTTTTGCTGATCGGCGCAACCGGCAAATCAGCGCAGTTCCCGCTCTTTGTCTGGCTGCCTGATGCGATGGCCGGCCCGACCCCAGTGTCGGCCCTGATCCACGCGGCAACGATGGTGACCGCTGGCGTCTATATGATGGCCCGCACCGAGCCGATCTTTGTGGCGTCGCCAGCCACGCAGAGCTGGGTGGCCTGGATCGGGGTGCTGACGGCACTGATTGCGGGAACAGCGGCGCTGGCGCAGTGGGATATCAAGCGCGTGCTCGCCTATTCGACCGTGTCGCAACTCGGCTTTATGGTTGCCGCCTGTGGCATGGGGGCCTATGC
Organism: Candidatus Chloroploca asiatica; assembly: GCF_002532075.1. Taxonomy (GTDB): domain Bacteria; phylum Chloroflexota; class Chloroflexia; order Chloroflexales; family Chloroflexaceae; genus Chloroploca; species Chloroploca asiatica. The sequence continues at coordinate 135,510 of NZ_LYXE01000110.1, forward strand.
CGCCGCGATCTTCCACCTGCTTACCCACGGTATCTTCAAAGCACTGCTGTTCCTCGGTTCGGGGTCGGTCATCCACGGGACCCACGACACCCAGGATATGCGCAAGATGGGGGGCCTGCGCACGGCGATGCCGACCACCTACTGGACCTATCTGGTCGGGGCGGGAGCACTCGCCGGCATTGTGCCACTCTCGGGGTTCTGGAGCAAAGATGAGATCCTGGCCCACGCGGTCAGCGCGGGGTACTGGCCGCAACTGATCGGGCTCTTCATTGCCTCGCTACTGACCGCATTCTATATGGGCCGCCAGGTCTCGCTGATCTTTTTTGGCACCCAGCGCGACCCACACTACCACGCGCACGAGAGTGGGCAGGCGATGACGGTGCCCCTGGTGATCCTCGCCGTCGGGGCCGCCATCGCTGGCCTGATGAACCTGCCGACCCTCTTTAGCGGGATGCCTGCCGCCCACCTGCTGACCGACTGGCTCAAGCCGGTGTTGCACGAAGAGGCGGGCAAGTTCAATCCGCTGCTGGCACTCTTTGCAACGCTTGGTGCCGTGGGGATGGGCTATCTGGGCTGGTCGGTCTATACCCGGAATGCCGCGAAAGTCAAGGTCGGCGGGCAAGATCCGGCGTACTACTACACCGGTGATATCTGGGACACACTCGAAGCAGCCTGGTATGTTGATACCCTCTATCAGCGTGCCGTCGTCGGGCCATTCCGCAGTATCGGCAATTTCCTGGCGCAAGTCTTTGATCCGCAGGGCATCGACGGCCTCGTCGTTGGCACTGGTCGCTTCTTTGGCTGGGTCGCAACGGGAGTACGCCAACTCCAGAGTGGCTATGTCCGGATGTATGCCCTCGTCTTTACGGTCGGTGTCGTGCTGGTACTCAGCTTTATGCTGATGATCGCCTGGTAGGATAAAAGGAAGCCGCATGCAAGTTCCGATCCTGTCACTTGTGCTCTGGCTCCCCGCACTCGGAGCACTCTTGTTGCTCACGGTGCCGCGGAGGAGTGACGAACTAGCGCGCCGGATTGCCCTGGTCGTCGCTGTTGTCACCTTTCTCGTCTCGTTGACCCTGCCGCTCAGGTTTGTGCCCGCGAGTGCGCTCGGCGCGGGGCCGGTGACGATGCAGTTTGCCGAGACGCTGCCCTGGTTGCCGTCGTGGGGCATCAGCTATAGCCTTGCCATTGATGGCATCAGTCTCTGGCTGGTGATGTTGACCACGTTCCTGACGCCGATTGTGGTGCTCTCGACCTGGGATTCGGTACACAAAGAAGTTCGCAATTTCCAGATCCTGCTGTTGCTCTTGACCACGGCGATGCTCGGGGTCTTTATGGCCCAGGATCTCTTGCTCTTCTATATCTTCTGGGAATTCACGCTGATTCCGATGACCTTTTTGATCGGGATCTGGGGTGGCAGCAACCGGGTCTATGCGGCCCGCAAGTTTTTCCTCTATACCTTTGCCGGGTCAGTACTGATGCTGCTTGCCGTGATCGGGCTCTATGTCTTGCACCGCGAGAGCATCGCTGTGAGTCAGCCCGGCTATCAGGGTACGCTCAACTTTGGCGAGATTGTGGCCGATCTGCGGAGCGGGGCATTCGTGCTGGAGACAGCGACCGAGCGGTTGCTCTTTGGGGCGTTCTTCCTTGCCTTCGCGATCAAGGTGCCGCTCTGGCCGTTCCACACCTGGTTGCCCGATGCGCACGTCGAAGCACCCACGGCTGGCTCGGTGGTGCTGGCGGGGGTGCTGCTGAAACTTGGTGGCTACGGCATGATCCGCTACTGCCTGACACTCTTTCCCGAGGCGTCGCGCTGGGCGGCCCCGGCGATCGGGGTACTGGCGGTGATTGGCATCATCTATGGCGCAATTGTTGCTTTTGCCCAGACCGATATGAAGAAACTGGTGGCCTATTCATCGGTGAGCCATATGGGCTTCATTGTGCTTGGCATCTTCGCGCTCAACAGCGAGGGCATCACCGGCGCCATCATCCAGATGATCAACCACGGCCTCTCGACCGGCGCGCTCTTCTTGATTGTCGGCGTGCTCTACGAGCGACGGCATACCCGCGAAATGGCGGCGTACAGCGGCATCTGGACGGTGATGCCGATCTATGCGGGCATCACCTTGCTGGTGGCCCTCTCGTCGGCAGGTTTGCCTGGGCTCAATGGTTTCATCGGCGAGTTTGTGATTATGCAGGGGGCATTTCTCGCGCCTGAGCTTGGTTGGCCCTTTCTGGCGTTTGCCGTGCTCGGCGTCGTGCTGGCGGCGATCTACCTGCTCAAGCTCTACCGCGAAGTCTTTATGGGCGAAGTGAACGAAGCGAGCGCGGGCCTCCCCGATCTCAACCAGCGCGAACTGGTCACGCTGGTGGCCCTGTGCATCCCGATTGTGATCATCGGCCTCTATCCCGGCTTTCTCTTTGGCCCGATGCAGAGCAGTGTCGCCGAGGTGGTCAATGGGCTGGTGCCTGTGGTTGCAGGACGTTAATGTGCATGGGCCAGATGGCCCTTAACCCTCGCCGGGAGGCGTAATGGACTCAATTCAGATTCCACCAATTGATTTCAGACTAATAGCACCGTTGCTCGTGGTGACAACCTGGGCTATGGTCTTGCTGCTTGTTGACGTCTTTGCCATTCCCGCCAACCGCAAAAAGCTGACGGGCTACCTTGCCATTGCCGGGCTGGTGGTCGCGGGCCTGGTCGCCATTCCTCTCTGGGATGTGAGTGGCAGCACCTTTAGTAACATGGTCGTGCTTGACCGCTATAGCCTAATCCTGACCTGGATCTTCCTGATCATCGGGGCGCTGACCATCACAATGGCCCTCGACTATCTACCACGGCACGGCATCGAACAGGGCGAGTTCTACCCGCTGATTATGTTTGCCGTCGCCGGCATGATCCTGATGGCGCAGGGTACCGATCTGATCGTGCTCTTCCTCGGCGTCGAGTTGCTCTCGATCACGCTCTATATTTTGACCGGCTTTGCCTATCCACGCCTCACCTCGGAAGAGGCGGCGATGAAGTATCTGGTGCTCGGGGCGTTTGCGGCAGGCTTTTTCATTTATGGCATCGCGCTGACCTACGGAGCCGTGGGGACGACCAATCTCGCCCTGATTGCCGAGCGCCTGGCTGACCCGGCGGCCGAGACCAATCAGTTGCTGCTACTCGCCGGGGCGTCACTCATTCTGATCACTTTTGCCTTCAAAGTCGCGCTGGTACCCTTCCACATGTGGACGCCCGATGTCTACGAGGGCTCGCCAACCCCGGTGGCCGCGTTTATGAGTGTCGGCACCAAAGGCGCGTCTTTTGCCGCCCTGTTGCGCATCCTGGTGACCGCCCTGCCCGCGCTCGAACCATTCTGGCTGCCGGTACTCGGCATGCTCGCCGCGCTGACGATGATCATCGGCAACCTGGGTGCGTTGAGCCAGACCAACGTGAAACGCATGCTCGCCTATTCGAGTGTCGGGCACGCAGGCTACATTCTGCTGAGCATCATGGTCGTCTCGGAGCGCGGGGCGCAAGCGTTTCTCTTCTACACGCTGGCGTATACGCTGACCAACCTGGGGGCCTTTGCGGTCGTGATTGCGCTCGAGCAGCGCAGCAACGCAACCTGGAGCCTCGATGATTTTACGGGGTTGTACAAACGGCAACCGTTGCTCGCGCTAGCGATGGCCGTCTTTATGTTCTCGCTAGCCGGGGTACCGCCAACCGCCGGCTTCATGGCGAAATTCTATGTCTTCACCACAGCCTACGAAGGTGGCCTAGGCTGGCTCGTCTTGATTGGCGTATTGACAAGTGCGCTGGCCGTCTTCTTTTACCTGCGCGTCGTCATCCGCATGTTTATGCACGAACCGCAGGGCGAGCTCGAACCCACACTCGACCGGGGGCTCTCAGCCGACATCGCGATTGCAGGCGGGCTGACCTTGCTCTTTGGCATCGTGCCGGCACCGATCATCTTCCTGGTCGAGCGTTCACTGGTCGCGGCGGGCGGCTAACGAGGCGCTCGCCACCGGTTAAAAGTTGTGAATTTTTCGCCTGTTTGCACCCAAAGTGGCGATTTTGCTACCCGCAAACGGACACGGCAATGCTAGAATAGCCCGCAAAGTACAGCTCTACCATTCATTTGCGGTAACTTGATACTGCTTGCATAGACGCAGGGGCACGACGCAAAGACGCACGGCATGCCCCTGCGTCTTTTTGTGTTCCGTGTCGAATCGTCGCCCGCGTGTGCCATGCTCGTGATGGCACTGCGGAGGGTTGCAACTCTATGGACGCACACGCCTACGATGCCTTGGTGATTGGGGCTGGGATTAGCGGGATGCAGGCGGCCCTGGATCTTGCCGAGAAGGGCTATCAGGTACTCGTCGTAGAACGCCAGGCAAGCATTGGCGGCACGATGGCGAAACTTGACAAGACCTTCCCAACGAATGATTGCGCGATCTGCATCACTGCCCCCAAGATGGTCGAGTTGGCCCGCCACCCCAACATTACGCTGCTCACCTCGGCGCAAGTCGAGCGGGTCGCGGGGTCGGTCGGGCATTTCGAGGTGACGATCTGGCGGCAGACGACCTATGTTGACCCCGAGAAGTGTACAGGCTGTGGCGATTGCGCCCGCGCCTGTCCCGTCGAGGTGGCCGATACGTTCAATGGGCGACTGTCGCGACGCAAGGCGATCTATCTCCAGTTTCCCCAGGCGGTGCCGGCGGTCTATACGATTGACTATGCCCAGTGTACGGGCTGTGGGGCCTGCGACCGCGCCTGTGGCCCCGGGGCGATTTCGTTTCTGCGGCGCTCGCAACCGCTGACGGTCACGGTTGGCAGCATCGTGGTCGCCACGGGTTTCGAGGTGCTCGAGCCAACCGAGTTGCGGCGCGAGTATGGCTATGGGCGCTTTGCGAATGTGTTGACGGCGCTGCAGTACGAGCGTTTGATGGCCGCTTCCGGGCCAACTGATGGACATGTGACCCGGCCTTCTGATGGGCAGGCGCCGCGCAGCATCGCCTGGATCCAGTGCGTCGGCTCGCGCAGTACCCAGGGCGGCCACCCCTACTGCTCGAAGATCTGTTGCATGTATGCGACCAAAGAGGCGCTCATTACCCGCGAACACGCCCCTGACACCGCAACAACGATCTTTTATATGGATCTGCGGGCCTATGGCAAAGATTTTCAGCAGTACTATCGCCGTGCGGCCGACCACGGCGTGCGGTATGTGCGGAGCCGCCCCGCCAGCGTGAGTGAAAATGCCGATCAGAGCTTAATGCTAGAGTATGAGGATACGTTGACGGGGAAAGTGGCGAGCGAGACGTTTGATCTGCTGGTGCTCTCGACTGCCGTGGTGCCCCCGCCCGAGAATCGGCGACTGGCGCAGGCGCTCGGCATTGCAGTGGATGAACATGGCTTTTTTGTCGCCCGTGATGCGTTGCGCGCCCCGCTGCACGCGACCCGCGAGGGCATTTTCCTCGCCGGGGGTGCCCAAGGGCCCAACGATATCCCCGATTGCGTTGCGCAGGCCAGCGGTGCCGCCGGGCTCGCGGCGATCCCGCTGAGTCAGCGCCAGCGCACCGCCGAACCGGTGCCGCCCGCCGAGCGCGATGTCGCCGCTGAAGCCCCGCGTACCGGCGTCTTTGTCTGTAGTTGCGGCAAGAATATTGGCGGGTTTGTTGATGTCGAGGCCGTGACCGCCTCGGCGCGGGCGTTGCCCGAGGTGGCCTTCGCCGAGGCTTGTACGTTCGCGTGCTCGGAGGATGCCCAGCGGAAGATCAGGGGGGCCATCGAAGCCAATGGGCTCAATCGGGTCGTCGTGGCGGCCTGCTCGCCCATTACCCACGGCCCGGTCTTCCAACAGACCTGCGCCGAAGTTGGGCTCAACGCCGGCCTCTTTGAGATGGCGAATATCCGCAATCAGTGTTCGTGGGTGCATTCGTCTGAGCCCGGCCCCGCGACCACCAAGGCCGCCGATCTGGTGCGCATGGCCGTTGCCCGTGCTAGTTACGTCAAGTCACTGCCTGTCCAGACGATCGAGGTGACCCCGGGATGCCTGGTGATTGGCGGCGGCGCGGCTGGCATGACGGCGGCGATCACGCTGGCCGAGATGGGCATCGAGGTCGTTCTGGTCGAACGCGAGACGGTACTGGGGGGCAAGCTGAATCTGCTTGGCAAACTGGCCCCCAATGATCTGCCGGCCAGTACGTTCCGCGAACATCTGGTTCACGAGGTGCAACGCCGCCCGCAGATCAAGGTCTTTACGGGCACCGAGGTGGGCGAGGTGAGCGGCCATGTCGGCAATTTCCAGGTGACGCTCGACGGCGGGCTCGGCGAGGCGATCACACAGGTGCAGGTCGGCACGATCATTGTGGCCACAGGCTTCCGTGAGGTAGACCTGCGCGGGCGCTATGGCTACGGTGATGACCCGCGCATTATCACGCAACTCGAACTCGAGCGGCACCTGCGGGACGGCACGCTTGGCAAGCCACGTTCAGTGGTGATGATCAATTGTGCCGGCTCGCTCGATGCCGCGAATCCATCGTGCTGCCGCATCGGGTGCAGCGTCGCCGTCAAAAATGCCCGCCTGGTACACCAGGCCGCCCCCGGTACGCAGGTCTTTCTGCTCTACCAGGATCTGCGCGTCTATGGCAAAGGCCAGGAAGAGGCCTTTACCCAGATGCTCGCTGAAGTCGCGCCGCAGCGGATCAGGTACGACGCCGAGCGTCCGCCCCAGGTGAGCCTCGAGCACGGGCGCATCATGGTGACGGTCTACGATACCCTGCTGCGCGACGAGCTTGAGGTCGAAGCGGATCTGGTGGTGCTGACGGCTGCGTTACGCGGCGATGGCGAAACACCGCGCCTCAAGCAGATGCTCAAGGTTGGCGCCAATGCCCAGGATTTTTATCACGAGGCGCATGCGAAGATCCGGCCACTCGACTTTACCACCGAGGGCATCTACCTCTGCGGGGGCGACCATTACCCACGGAGCATTCCCGATACGCTGGCGCAGGCCGCCGGCGCTGCGTCGCGTGCGGCGATCCCGCTGTTGCGCGGGCGAGTCAAGGTTGAGCCAATCGTCGCCGAGGTTGAGGCAGCACGCTGCTCGGGCTGTGGTCTCTGCGTGCCGCACTGCCCGTATGGCGCCATGAGGCTCGATCCTGAACGGGGAGTGCTGGTGATCGAAGAGGTCTTGTGCAAGGGTTGTGGCACATGTGTCGCGGCCTGCCCGTCGGGGGCGCTGCAGCAACGTGGCTTCGCCGATGCACAAGTGCTGGCCATGATCGAGACCGCCTGGGAGGGGGCGCTGGTATGAGTGAGCCGTTCGAACCAAAAATCGTGGGGTTGCTCTGTAGCTGGTGCGCGTATGCGGGGGCCGACACCGCAGGCGTCAGTCGCGTCCAGTACCCACCCAACCTTCGCATTGTGCGCGTGATGTGCAGCGGGCGCGTCGATCCACTCTTTGTGGCGCGTGCGTTTGAACATGGCGCCGATGGGGTGCTGGTCGCGGGGTGCCATCCCGGTGATTGCCACTATCTTTCGGGCAACAACTATGCCGAAGAGCGCTTTGCCAAATTTGCCCAGTTGCTCGACTTCTTTGGCCTTGACCAGCGTCGCTTCAAACTGGCCTGGGTCTCGGGATCAGAAGGTGCTCGTTTTGCCGCAATTGTGGCCGAGATGACCGAGGAATTGCGTGCCCTCGGGCCACTCGAGTTGAAGGTGCAGTGATGACAACCGCGCTTGAAACCCAACTCCGGAGTCGTGCCCACGACCTGCTGGCCGAGGGCGTTGTTGAGCTCTTTCTCGGCTACCGCCAGGGTTCCAACCCGCTGCGGGTCGCCCCTTTTGTCGCCCGTACGCCGCTCGAAACGGCCAAGCTCGTCTGGAATGCCGTCTGTGTGCCGAATCTGGCGGGTACGCTGGCGAAGCATGCCGGCCAGCGCATCGGGGTGGCGCTGAAAGCGTGTGATGCACAGTCAGTCCGCGAGTTGCTCAAGTTGAACCAGCTTGAACGCAGTCGCCTCTATCTCATCGGCATCGGCTGCGCAGGCATGGCTGACCCCGCAGCGATCACCGACGCCGCCCCAGGGCGGGTCACTGGTCTCGCCGAAGCAGGCCCTGACCTGGTGCTCACCACGGCGGACGACGTTGTCCGCCGTGAACGGGGTACTCTGCTCCTGACAAAATGCGCAACGTGTACCGGGATGCCAACTGATTTCTGTGACGAGTGGCTAGGTGAAGCACCGCCCGCGCCGCCCGCAGTTCCCGCCGAACGCTTTGCGGCGGTGCAGGCGCTCGCAACGCTTGCGCCACCCGAACGCCTGGCTTTCTGGAGTGAACACCTGAGCAGATGCACGCTCTGTTATGCCTGTCAGACGGTCTGCCCGCTCTGCTTCTGCAAAGAGTGTGCCCTGACGCTCGAACGCGACCATCCCCGGCGGCAGGCGCGTGAGCCAATGACCATCTTTGCGTACCATCTGATGCGCGCCTATCACCTGGCCGACCGTTGCACCGGCTGCGATGAGTGTAGCCGGGTCTGCCCCGAAGATATCCCGCTGAACCTGATCTGCCGCAAGCTCGAACAAGATCGGAGCCAGGTATGACCACAAGCATCCGTATCGGCAGTGGGCGCAACGAGTTGTTGCAAAAAGTCGAGGCCTTGAGTGGGCAACACCTCGCCAACTGCTATCAGTGTGGCACCTGCGCCGCAGGTTGTCCGTTTCACCAGGCGATGGATCTGCTACCTGATGCCCTGATCCAGCACCTGCGGCTCGGCTTGCCAGGCATCCTTGAGCGACAAACCTTCTGGATTTGTGCTGGTTGCGATACGTGCAGTGACCGCTGCCCGCGGGGGCTGGATATCGCGCGGATCATGGAAGCCCTACGCCAGATCTGCCTCCGTGAAGGCGGTGATCATCCCGCACTGACCCAGTTGGAGCGCGCCGACCTTGGTGCGTTGCCGCCGATTGCGCTGGTTGCGAGTATGCGGCGCAACTCAGGCTAGGAGAGGGAAAGCGGAAAGCGGAACCATTGTCCAAGAAAGAACCGTGGCATGCAGATCGCATATTATCCTGGATGTACGATAAAAGTCTCGGCCCCCGAGCACGAAATTGCTGCGCTGGCGGTGATGCGTGTGCTTGGCCTCGACTTGCACGAGATGCGCGAGTGGAACTGCTGTGGCGTGGTCCATTCGCTCGCCACCGATAACCTGATCCGCCATATGGCTCCCGTCCGGGTCTTTGCCCGCCTGCAGCAGCAAGGCGAACGCGAGGTCGTTACGCTCTGCGATATGTGCTTCAATACGCTGGCGCGGGCCAACCAAGTAGCCCGGCGGCAACCCGAGCAGATGGACGCGATCAAGGCGACCAGCGGCGATGAACTCAACTACGATGGCAGCGCCGAGGTGCTACATCTGCTGCAGATCCTGCGTGACCGGGTGGGCATGGCGGCGATCAAGGCGCGGGTGCGCCAACCACTGCACAACCTGCGGGTCTACCCCTACTACGGGTGCAAGCTCTTGCGCCCGACCGAGGTGGGCCTTGACGACCCCGAAGTTCCCACGGTGCTCGGTGATCTGATGGCAGCGCTGGGAGCGACCGTCGTCGAGGGGAACCTGCAGACGCGCTGCTGCGGAGCGTACCACGTGGTCAACCGCGAAAACCTGGTGGCAGAGCGCGTCGCGGCGACCGTTGCGCAGGCCCGGGCCAACGGAGCCAACGCGATCGTGCTCTCGTGCCCCCTCTGCCATTTCAACTTGGCGACCCGCCAGAGCAACCCCGACCATGCGTTGCCTGTGCTCTACTACACGCAATTGATGGGCCTCGCCTTTGGGTTGCCCCCCGCAACGCTCGGGCTACCAGATGCGACTGCACTTTTCGAGGAAGCGTTGCCCACCGCGCACCACGCGCAAGCCGTGCCTATGTGTACGAAAGGAGAACGGTGATGAGCGAACAAGCCCCCCTGATCACGATGCAATTGATGGGCAAGAATTACCGTGTTCCCGCTGGCCTGACGCTTATGGCGGCGATCGAGTATGCCGGGTACAAACTGGTGCGCGGGGCCGGTTGTCGCGGCGGCTTCTGTGGCTCGTGTCCAACGCTCTATCGTCGCGAAGGCAACCACCGGATCTTCACTGCCCTGGCTTGCCAAACCCTGGTCGAAGACGGAATGTGCCTCGTCCAGATGCCGTTTGTCCCCCTGATCACCAGGCCGTACGATCTGTATACCATCACGCCACAGGCCAACACCCTGTTGCAACACTTCCCCGAAATTGCGGGCTGCGTCGCATGTAATACCTGTACCCGTTCGTGCCCACAGGGGTTGCCCGTGATGGACTACATCCAGGCGAGTCTGCGTGGCGACATCGAACGGGCCGCGCTGCTCTCGTTCGATTGCATCTCGTGCGGCATCTGTTCGAGCCGTTGCCCGGCGGATATCAAACACTACGCGGTGGGCCTGCTCGCCCGACGGCTCTATGGCAAATATATCACGCCGAACGCCCCCGATCTCGCTGAACGCGTTGCCGCCATTGAAACCGGAGACGTTACCGCCGAACTTGACACCTTGATGGCCTTGTCTGCCACTGAACTGCGCAGCCGCTATGAACAGCGCACCTTTGAAGTTGTCGCCGAACAAGAAGATCCCTACAGCGCAACCCGCTCGTACAACTCGGCCATGGATCCCGTTGACTACCAGGACGAGCTCGAGGTGAGTGGGTGACGGCATAGTCAGCGGGCTGCGCCCGCTGACTATGCCATATACTCTGACAAGAGGCAAAAGGAGAAGCTCCGATGGAAATAAGCGACGGATACCCCGCCGCTATGCGGCAGAGTATCGCCAGGGTTGAAGCGACGCGCTCGGCGCGGCTGGGGCGCACCTTCCCTGCGATGAGCCTGGACGAGCGCAAAGCGTTGTTGCTCAGCCATCACCCCGATTACAAAGCCGGCGCAAAACGCCCGCTGCTTTTTGGATCCGGCCAAGGGATGGCGCTCAACCACGAACTGGCCGATCTCTTCGAGGCGCGACCGCTAGTGCGTGCGAGTCTCGATCTGAGCAAGATTGACCACGACGTTGACCTGCTTGTGATTGGCGGGGGCGGTGCGGGCACGGTCGCGGCGATCTGGGCGGTGAAAGCCGGTCTCGACCCGCGCAAGATCCTGGTGACCACCAAGTTGCGCCACGGCGACTCGAACTCAACGATGGCGCAGGGGGGCATTCAGGCCGCCGACCGCCCCGAAGACTCGCCGGCGCAACACTTTCTTGATGTGATGGGGGGCGGCCACTTTACTAATCAGCCCGAACTGGTGCGTGCGCTGGTGCAGGATGCACCATTGATCATCCAGTGGCACGAACACCTCGGGATGATGTACGACAAAGATGCCAGCGGTCACTTCATCGAACACCCCGGCGGCGGCACGTCGCGCAACCGGATGCATTCGGCCCGCGACTATACCGGGCTCGAAATGATGCGCGTCTTGCGCGACGAAGCTCGCAACCTTGGCATTCCGGTGATCGAGTTTTCCCCGGTGATCGAGTTGCTTTGCGATGACGAGGGGCGCGTAAGCGGGGCGGTGCTGATCAATCTGGAGACCAGGCATTACCACATTGTGCGCGCCAAGGCGACAATTATTACTACGGGCGGCCTCGGACGCTTGCATATGCAGCAGTACCCGACGACCAATCACTATGGCGCAACCGCCGATGGGTTGGTGCTCGCGTATCGTGTCGGGGCCAGGCTGATTGACCTTGATGCGGTACAGTACCATCCAACGGGGGCGGCGTTTCCCGCCCAAATGGCCGGCCTGCTGATTACCGAGAAGGTGCGTGGCCTTGGGGCGCAACCACTCAACTGCGACGGCGAACAATTTGTCTTTCCGCTCGAACCACGCGATGTCGAAGCCTCGGCCTTTATTCGCGAGTGTGCCGAACGCGGCAAAGGCATCAAGACGCCACAGGACATGTGTGGCGTCTGGCTTGATGCGCCGATGGTTGACCTGATCCATGGGCCAGGTACGATCCGCGAAGCCCTGCCCGCCATGTTCCGCATGTATGCCCGCTTTGGCATTGATATGACCCGTGACCCGATCCTCGTCTTTCCAACGCTGCACTACCAGAATGGCGGCATTGCAACTGATGAGCACGGCGCAACCAGTGTGCCCGGGCTCTATGCGGCGGGCGAGGTGATGGGTGGAGTTCATGGAAAGAACCGGCTAATGGGCAATTCACTGCTCGACTTCAATGTCTTCGGGCGACGGGCGGGGATGGCCGCCGCCACGTATGCCCGCGAGCATCCCGCCGGGAAGCTCAGTCTTGCCCACGTTGCCGCCTACGAGGCCATGTTGCACGACGCAGGCATCAAAACGACGCGTACGGCCCCGCGCATCTTGCCCGACTATCGCGGCAAAGAGGCGCTGGATCGGTACCTTGATATTCCGTTATAGGCAAAGCACGGCGAGCATGTTCGTTGGGCTAAATAGTCTGTAACAAAAGTTTGCTGCTCTAGGGATTGGCTTCGACAAGCTCAGCCAACGGCGGACGATGGGCATTGCGAACGGACGGAGGCTGAGCCTGTCGAACGCAGGCTGAGCCGGTCGAAGCCCCCGCTGGGATCAAGCAACGTACGTTACAGACTACCAAGCTCAACAAACAAACTAGCATATAGAGTAGGCAGGGAACGATGCATGTGATCGAACTAAATGAACACTGGTGCAAAGGGTGTCGAGTGTGTGTCTTCCACTGCCCGACCAGGAGCCTGCGTATCGCATCACGGTTTACTATGCGGGGCATTCACCCACCTGAACTGGTCGAGGCAGAACGCTGCAATGGGTGCCGCCTCTGCGAATTGCTCTGCCCAGATTTCGCGATTACCGTCATGGAGGCTGTCAGTGTCAACGCATAGAGACCGTCTTCGGCAAGCGATGGGCGACAAGGTTCAGTTTGTTCAGGGCGACGATGCCTGTGCCTACGGGGCGATCCTGGCGGGTTGCACCTTCTTTGCTGGCTATCCCATTACCCCGGCGACCGAAGTCGCCGAGCGTATGGCCGAGATTTTGCCCAAAATCGAGGGGTGCTATATCCAGATGGAAGACGAGATCGCCAGCATGGGGGCCATCGTCGGGGCAAGTTGGACCGGGGTCAAAACGATGACCGCCACCTCTGGCCCTGGTTTTTCGCTGATGCAAGAGAATCTCGGCTACGCGATCATGACCGAGACACCCTGCGTGATCGTCAATGTCCAGCGCTCGGGGCCTTCGACCGGCCAGCCAACGCTCGGCGCATACGGCGATATGATGCAGGCGCGCTGGGGCACCCACGGCGACCACGAGATTATTATGCTCTGTCCGGCGTCGGTGCAAGAGGCGATGGAGTTGACGATTGTTGCGTTTAACCTGGCCGAAGCCTACCGGACGCCGGTGCTGGTCTTTATTGACGGCGAACTGGGCCATATGCGCGAGCGGCTCGTCATTCCCGAGGACGACGAATTTGAACTGGTCGAACGCACGTGTGCCACCTCACGCGAGGGCTATCGCCCCTTTGCGGCGGGCGAGAACCTTGTGCCGGCCTTTGCCCCCTTCGGGGCCGGGTTCCGCACCTATGTCACCGGCTTAACCCACAACGAAGCGGGCTTGCCTCGCTCGGCGAGTGCGCCGATCCACGACCAACTGGTGCGCCGTCTGGCCGACAAGATTCTACGCAACACTGACCAGATCATTCGTTATGAAGAGTTTGGGGCCGAGGAGTGCGAGATCGCGATCATCGCCTATGGCATTACCGCCCGCGCATGCCGTGATGTTGTTGAAGAAGGCCGCCAACGTGGCCTCAAGGTCGGCCTGTTGCGCCTGATCACCATCTGGCCCTTCCCCGACGAAGTCGTCGCCAGGTGGGCCGCACGGGTGCAGGCCATCCTGGTACCCGAAATGAACCTGGGCCAGATCGTGCATCCAATCCGCGAAGCGGTCGCCGGGCGCTGCCCGGTCATGTTGCAGAGTAAAATCGGCGGCGAGTTGCATACACCAACCGAACTAAGCGAGGCGCTGGAGGAACTGCGATGTCAGGTCTGCTAAAGCTCAAAACCGCCGCCGAGTTGCGCCAAACCTATCTGCGCCACGAGATGTTCCCAACCATCTTTTGCGATGGGTGTGGCCTTGGCAATGTGCTCAACTACACCCTCTGGGCGCTCGACGAACTGCAACTCGACCTCGACCGCACCGTCTTTGTCTCGGGCATCGGCTGCTCATCACGCCTCTCGGGTTATGTCAACGCAGACGGAATGCACACCACGCATGGCCGGGCGCTGGCATTTGCGTCGGGAATCAAAGCCGCGCAGCCCGACTTGAACGTCATCGTCTTTACCGGCGACGGCGACGGCTCGGGCATTGGTGGCAACCACCTGTTGCACACGATCCGGCGCAATATGGATCTGACGGTCATCCTGGTCAACAACTTCACCTACGGCATGACCGGCGGTCAGGCTGCCCCGACCACACCGATCGACAGCTTCAGCACCACGACACCGTATGGCAACATCGAATACCCGCTCGACATCTGCGCATTGGCCCAGACGCTTGGGGCACCCTACGTAGCACGCTGGATGATCAACCAGCCCTATCCACCGATCAAATCAATTGCCCAGGGCATCCAGAAACGCGGCTTTGCGCTGATCGAAATGCTCGTTCCCTGCCCAACCGCCTATGGCCGACGCAACGGGCTCAAGCAACTCGAAACGATCTGGCAATGGTACCGCGAGCATACCATCCTGATTGACGACTACGAACACATTATGCACTTTGGCTCACCCGAAGAACGAGCCGCGCTGCACGACACGATCAAGATCGGCGTCTTCCAGGACTGCGAACGCGAAAGCTTCGAGGCACGCTGGGCCACGCTGGTCGAGCAGGTGAAATTATGAAACAAGAGATCCGCATCTGTGGGTTTGGCGGGCAAGGAGTCATCACCGCAGCCGTCATCCTCGGCAAAGCGGCCGCCGTCTATGATGGCCTGATCGCCTGCCAGGTGCAATCGTACGGCCCCGAAGCACGCGGCGGCGCAGCGCGCGCCGAGGTCATCATTGCCAACGAACCAATCGGCTATCCAGGCATTCACGCTGCCGATATCCTCGTCGCTATGTCGCAAGAAGCGTTCAACCGCTACATCAACGACATCAGACCAGGAGCAACGATCATTATTGACCCCGACATGGTTATCACCTACGAGGCAGCACCCTATGCACACCTGGTGCCCTCAACCAGGATCGCCGAAGAACTAGGCAACGTCGTCGTCGCCAACATCGTCATGCTCGGCGCAGTGACTGCCTTGACCGGCGTCGTTTCACGTGAAGCGATGCTCGCCTCGACCCTCGCAAGCGTCCCGAGCAAATTCAAAGCGCTCAACCAACAGGCGCTTGAAGCAGGGATGACGGTGGTCGCGGGGCTGTCGCCCTAAAAACCCATGCTTGTGCTCACGGCCAGCTTCGCTGGCCGTGAGCACAAGAGACAGCATCTCAACGCCGGAGTTTGCGCAGGTTGGTATAGATCACGCCACCATCCACGAGTTGCACCGGCAGCATGCTCAGGACAAAGAGCAAACCGTGCTGAGTAGCAGCAATGGCAAGCAACTGCCTCGCCAGGGAATTGGTGACACGGCTACGCAACAGCAGCAACACCAGTGTGGCAAGCAAAGAGGCCGCAACCCCACCACCAGCACGGCCAATATGCTGCTGCGGCGAAACATCATGGTTGACATACACACTCATTGGATACAAGCCAAAATCAACTGCATCCATCGGTGCGCCCACCGCCTCGGAAGAGACAATATGCCCGACGACGTGGGTAAAATCGGCAGTATACCAGAGTCCCCCGGCGGCAATGCCCAGCGCAACGCGGCGTTCGCGGGTCACAAGGGCAACGACAAGTGCGGACAAGAGACCGGCCCCGAGAGATGTGGGCCGTATCGTGACAGGGACACCAAGCAACGAAAAGTTTGCGTGCATCACATTTTCCTGTAGGAGCACGGCGCCGCCGTGCCCCCCCCTCCGGCCACGGCACCTAGGGCGATTGCATCTTCCGTGTAGGCACCCCGCCAAGGCACCCGCAAGGGCACCCGCAAGGGGTGCCCCTACACCGGATGCGGCCTCGCCCCGGTACGGGCACCCCTTGCGGGTGCCCCGCCCCGGCACGGCCCAACCCTTGCGGGTGCCCCGTTGTATCCGATTTCGTATGATGCAATCGCCCTACCACGGCACCCCCGTGCCCCTACCCGATCCGTTGGGCAATGCTTGCCAGCACAACCTGATCATCTTCGGTTAAACCAAGCTCGGCCATTGCCGTGGCAACCCGTTTGATCAGCGGATTGACGTCGTCCTCGGCAGGAGGATGAGGGTGGCGCGGGGCAGCAGGGGCGAGGTCCCCAGAAAGATCAACCGACTCGGGGATCACATCCCAGAGCGGCGTGGGACGATAGCGTTGAATGACCGGCCACCGATACCAGCGTGCGAGTGTACGGATATAGCCGAGGGCCGCAGCTTCTAAGGTATGGTCAGTCGCAACATACGCACGGGCCTGGGCACCAAGGGCCTGCGCCAGATCCGGCTGGCCCAGCAAGAGTTGGCAATAGGCGAAGATCTGAGCATATTCGGCAGGCCCGGGGTCAACCTGCGCGACCACGCCCGCAGGCAGTTCGGCAAACGAACCCACGGCACTCACCAGGGTCGGGCGCCCCGCACCAAGCAGGCGCAAGAGGCTTGCGCTCGTCTCACCGCCAGTTGGGTAGCGCAGATTCACACAGAGGTCAGCCGCAGCCACATAGGCCTCAAATTGTTCACGTGGCACATGACCGGTCACAATGACTGCATCGCCAAGGCGCAAACGGTCGATCAAGCTCATCAGATCGTAGTTTGGCGAAACACTGCCCACCAGAAGATACCGCACATCAAGCCCCTGGGCACGCAGATCACCGAGCACACGCAGCGTCGGCTCGACCCGCTTCCAGGCATTGATATGCCCAAAACTCGCCAGGAGAAGCGCATCAGGCGGCAAGCCAAGAAACGCACGGGCCGCAGCCCGCTCTACCGGTGGCAGCAGCGGCACACCCATCGGCACAATCGCCACCGGGAGATTGGGCCGCAAGGCGGCAACGTGTTCCTGGACATAGCGACTATGCGCAAGCAAACCACGGGCCGCAGCGAGGACGGACTCACACAAAGGAAAATCAAAAGCCGCATCAGTAAACCGCGAACGAATCATCAGTTGCGCCATGTGTGCGCCCGCATCGCCATAGCGCGCCTCCATCGCCCGCACATACTGCTGAATATCACGGCCCACATTCGCCGCATACCAGAGCATAAAATGGTGCAAGACAAGATCATGGAGCACAATCACCCCCGGCAAGCGGCGCGCCTGTCGCCAGATCGCGGCGTGAGCCGGACTGTTCCCCATATGATAGACCAGCGCATCAAACGGGCGGCGGCGTGCCTCACGTTCAAGACGACGGATCGGCAATACCTCGAGATGGCTGTTCAAGGCCGGATTGGTTGGCTTGAGCCCATCTTCAACAAAAAGGGTGACATCAGCATACTGCCCAAGATAGGGCAGCAACTCTTCACTATAATCAGAAATCCCCGACGGGGCGGGGTTGACTGGTGAGCAATAGGCAATTCGTGGGATGTTCATGGCGTTGCCATTGTACCATACGGTTTTTAAGGGCGGTCGCCCTCAAAACCCATGCTTGTGCTAGCCGATTTCGCCAGCACAAGCAAGATTTTTGGAGCCGCCCCCCTTTTGCATACCCCCTGTACGGGAGTTGTGCAAAAGGTACAAAACGACTTGACAACTTTTGGCATACATTGTATAGTAGCCAACAATACTATCCGGCAAAACTACCACATCCTAGTGCGACAATGGCGCTCGTCAATTGCTCAGTGATCTGAGTTTGGCGAGCGCCTGTTTGTAGGTTTTTCCTCGGTTCAACGTTTCAACGGTTCGACACTCTACTAGTAAGGTGAATAGCGTGAACAATCTCCCTGCACGAGTGACTGAGAGTCTGTATGACCCACGCTTTGAGCGTGATGCCTGTGGGATCGGCTTTGTTGCCCGGATTAATGGGCATCCTGGTCACGAGATTCTAGCGATGGCCCTTGAGGCGTTGGGTAATCTTGAGCATCGCGGGGCAGTCGCAGATGATGCCAAGACAGGTGATGGTGCAGGGGTATTGATTCAGATTCCACGCGAATTTGTGCAACGTGAGTTGCAACGCCTGAATATCGGGGCGGATCCATCCACAGTTGCCCTGGGGATGTTTTTTTTCCCGGCTGACGTTGAGGCCCACGCAGCAGCACGAGCGGTGGTTGCCCACGAACTCGAGGCCCATAATCTGCGCTTGCTCGGGTGGCGTGAGGTGCCCGTTGACCCCGAGGCACTTGGTGAGCGCGCCCGCGAGGCAATGCCTGCCATTGATCAGGCGTTGATCGCTCCGACCAATGGGCTCGATGAACTGGCTTTTGAACGGACCCTCTTTATTGCCCGCAAGGCAATGGAGCAGAGTTTTGCCCGCGAGGGGCTCGCAGCCTATGTCCCTTCTCTCTCGTGTCGTACTGTGGTCTATAAGGGTCTGTTGCTGGGAACGACGCTAAAGCAGTTTTATCCCGATCTGAGCGACCCAAGCATAAAGACGGCCCTGGCCGTCTATCATCAGCGCTATTCGACCAATACCTTCCCGACCTGGGATCGTGCGCAGCCCTTTCGCATGCTTTCGCATAACGGCGAGATCAATACGGTGCAGGGCAATGCCAACTGGATGCGCGCTCGTCAGGCGGTGTTGCACCTACCCGCCGATTTTCTTGAAGTAGCCGTCGATGGGCCGTCAGCCCTCAATCCTGTGCTTGATGATAATGGCTCTGACTCGGGGATGCTTGATAATACGCTCGAGTTGCTGGTGCTCGCCGGGCGCGATGTTCGCCACGCGTTGGCAATGCTTGTGCCCGAGGCCTGGGAGAAGATTCCTGATATGAGCCCGGCCCTCCGTGCCTTTTATCAGTATCACGCTTGTCTTGTTGAACCCTGGGACGGTCCGGCGGCACTGACCTTCTCGGATGGGCGGATTGTGGGAACCTCCCTCGACCGCAATGGTCTGCGTCCGGCCCGCTATATCATCACCGATGATGGCCTGGTGATCTCGGGATCTGAGGTGGGCGCGGTTGCCATTGATGAGGCGCGCGTTGTCCATAAGGGCAAGCTTGGCCCTGGGCAGATGATTGCCGTCGACACAGCCACCGGGCGCTTCTTTACCGATGAGGAGGTCAAGGAATATCTGGCCCAGCAGCAGCCGTACGAGGCCTGGGTCGGGCAGCATTTGCGCCGGATGGCCCAGGTGGCCGAAGAGGTTCGCAATGCGGGAGGCGATACGCCTGCGCTGCCCTATCCCTCGGCGGCAACCCTCCAGCCCTTGCAACAGGCCTTTGGCTATACGAGCGAAGAGTTGAATGTCGTGCTCAAGCCGATGGGCATCACCGGGCAAGAGCCGGTTGGTTCAATGGGTGATGATACCCCTGCGGCGGTGCTGTCAGAGTTTGAGTTGGGTCGCCCGCTCTTCCAGTATTTCAAGCAGCGTTTTGCGGAAGTGACCAACCCACCCATCGACTCGCTCCGCGAAGAACTCGTGATGTCGCTGAGTGTCGCGGTTGGTCGTCGGCGCAATCTGCTCGAAGCCACTCCTGAACACGCTCATCTCCTCGAACTCAATTCGCCGATCCTGACTGATCGCGAACTCGCTGCACTGCGGGCAAATGGCGATCCGCTGCTGCCCGTGGCTACAGTGTCAGCCCTGATGCCCCTTGGGGCATCGTTGCAACAGGCCGTCGAGCACCTTTGTGCCAGCGCCGAAAAAGCGGTGCGCGACGGGGCCGCCGTCGTGATTGTCAGCGATCAGGGCGTCGATGCCGAGCATGCACCGCTTCCGGCCCTGCTCGCCGTGAGTGCCGTCCATCATCACCTGATCCGGACGGGGTTGCGTACCCTCTGTAGTCTGTTGGCTGAGACCGGTGAAATGCGCGAGGTGCATCATCTGGCTTGTCTCGTTGGGTATGGGGCCGAGGCAGTCAATCCGTATCTCGCCCTGGCCAGTGTGCGCCAACTCGCCCTCGAGCGCGATGCGGTCAAGCAGCGCGCCAGTGCCCCCATTGGGGCCGATGATCCGCTGATTGCAGCGCCGCGTGCCCATTCGCTGGGCCTCGAAGCCGAACGCAATGTGATCAAAGCCCTCGAAAAAGGCCTGCTCAAAATTATGTCCAAGATGGGCATTTCGACCCTCGATAGCTACTGCGGTGCCCAGATCTTCGAGGCGCTCGGCATTGAACAAGCCCTGGTTGATCGCTGTTTTACCGGGACACCAACACGCATTGGGGGCATTGGCTTCGCCCGCCTTGAGCAAGATGTGCGTGCTCGCCATCGTAAGGCGTTTACGGCTGAAGAGCATGACGGCGTGACGATTTTGCCGCATCCGGGCTTTTACAAGTACAAGAAGGATGGCGAGTACCACGCCTTTAGCCCGCCCGTGGTACACGCGCTGCAGAAGGCCGCCAAGAACCCCTATGCCCTGAACGGCGATAGCCACGGTCCGGGGGTGAGTGCCGAAGGCTATGCGATCTATCGTACCTATGCCGATCTGGTCAACGGTCGTCCGGCCACCGATCCGCGCGATTTGCTCGAGTTTGTGCCTGCTGGTGCGCCGGTGCCCCTTGATGAAGTAGAGTCAATCGAGGCGATTGTGCAGCGCTTCAGTACGGCAGCGATGAGCCACGGGTCAACCAGTAGTGAGGCCCACGAAACGCTGGCGATTGCGATGAATCGCCTCGGTGGGGCAAGCAATTCGGGGGAAGGTGGAGAGGATGCCGAACGCCTCAAGGACGAGCGCAATTCCAAGATCAAGCAGGTTGCCTCGGGACGTTTCGGCGTAACCCCTGGCTACCTCGCAAGTGCCAGTGAATTGCAGATCAAGATGGCGCAGGGTTCTAAACCCGGTGAGGGGGGACAACTCCCCGGCCACAAGGTCAATGAGGAGATCGCCCGGATTCGCCATACGGTGCCAGGCGTGGCCTTGATTTCGCCCCCACCCCACCACGACATCTATAGCATCGAAGACCTGGCCCAGTTGATCTATGATCTCAAGCAAGTTAATCCGGACGCACGCGTCTCGGTCAAGTTGGTGGCAACCTCGGGGGTGGGCACCATTGCCGCCGGTGTCGCCAAAGGCTATGCCGATACGATCCTGATTAGTGGTCACTCGGGTGGTACCGGGGCGTCGCCACTCAGCAGCATCAAGAATGCCGGGTTGCCCTGGGAACTGGGCCTCGCCGAAACCCAGCAGACCCTGGTACTCAACGGGTTGCGTGGCCGCGTGCGCCTCCGGGCCGATGGGGGTCTCAAGACTGGACGCGATGTGGTGATCGCCGCAATGCTCGGGGCCGACGAATATTCGTTTGGGACAGCCGCCCTGGTCGCCGAGGGCTGCATTATGGCCCGCGCCTGCCACAATAATACGTGTCCCGTAGGCATTGCGACCCAGCGCGCTGAACTGCGCTCGAAGTTCCCAGGCAAACCCGAGATGGTCATGGCCTTCTTCCGCTATCTCGCCCAAGAGGTGCGTGAGTGGCTCGCGAGCCTGGGGTTACGTTCGCTTGATGAGGCCATCGGGCGCAGCAACCTGCTCCGGCAGCGCCAGGTCGGGCATGCTGGCCCCGACTCGCTTGATCTGACGCCGGTGATTGGCACCGCCCACATCGTTCCTGGGGCCGAGCTCAAGCATGGGGGCGAGCGCAACCCCCTGCCAGCCACCGAGAGCCTCAATGATCGCATTATGCACGATACCCGTGCAGCCCTCGCTGCGCGTGGGCCAGTGACGCTCACCTACCAGATCCATAGCCGCGACCGCTCGGTTGGCACGCGGTTGGCCGGGGCTATTGGGCAGATCTATGGCGACAAAGGGCTGCCTCCCTCCACCATCAGGATCAACCTCCGTGGTAGCGCCGGGCAGAGTTTTGGGGCTTTCAATGCCCCTGGGGTTGACCTACTCCTGACTGGCGATGCCAACGATTATGTGGGCAAAGGCATGGCCGGAGGAAGCATCGTCATTGCCCCTGACCCCAAGGCTCGCTTTGCCTCGCACGAAAATGTGATCGCAGGCAATACGCTGCTCTATGGCGCAACTGGGGGCGAACTCTATGCCGCTGGTCAGGTGGGCGAACGGTTTGCCGTACGCAATTCAGGGGCGGTTGCGGTTGTCGAAGGCGTTGGCGATCACGGGTGTGAGTATATGACGGGTGGAACCGTGGTCATCCTCGGTGGTACCGGACGCAACTTTGGGGCCGGGATGACGGGCGGCATTGCCTATGTGCTTGATGAAGCCGGTCATTTTGCCCAACGCTACAATCCCCAGTTGATCGAGTTGCGCTCGATGAGTACCCGTGACGAAGCCCAGGTGCAGACGTTAATCCGTCGCCACGTCGAGGTGACCGGAAGTTCGCGGGGTGCCGAAGTCCTCGCCCGCTGGGAAGTCTATCGTAGCCTCTTCCGCGTTGCCGTGCCACGCGACGCGGTGGCAAAGATCGAGAATGCGAGCGAAGGCACCGAGGAGATTAAATCAGCCTCGGCACGCGCAGCCTGATCACACGAAGCTGATTGTATGGTATAAATGCAGGGTTCACGTCTATTTGCTGATTGCTCTTCCAGGGAAGGTAGACTTGGCGTAGGGTCTACCTGGAAGAGCATTCATATGTGGTAGAGAAGAGAAGGACACGTATGGCCTGGCTTGGTTTGCTTGCTTTGATGGTGTGTATTGCTGCGCTCCCTGGGATTTCCGTCTATCTCGAGTCAACCCGTTCCAATCAAGCATCCGATCTACCCGAAGGCGACGCTTCATAGCTTCTCTGGTGCGCCAGAGAAGCTATGGTACAATAATCTTGCCTTCGCTGGAAAAAGAGCCAGCTATGCTGGCTTTTTTTCCAGCGAAGATGTTGA
This sequence comes from Candidatus Chloroploca asiatica, assembly GCF_002532075.1. Lineage (GTDB taxonomy): Bacteria > Chloroflexota > Chloroflexia > Chloroflexales > Chloroflexaceae > Chloroploca > Chloroploca asiatica. The sequence continues at coordinate 158,499 of NZ_LYXE01000110.1, forward strand.
GCGAGCGGGTGGAAACCCGAAGACAGGAGGCCTGGATGGATCAAAGTATCCGTCACCCTACCGGGCCGACACTGGTTGTGGAGACTGAACAAAAGAGTATCCGTCGCAGCCGACGTTTCACTGCACTCGGGATGTTGCTTTGGGATCTAGCCCTGATTCTCGCGAGTGTGGTTTTTGCCTACTGGTTGCGTTATACGGCCAATTGGCCTGAACCTTTTGACCGCATTGTTTCGGAAGTAGCAACCCAGAATCAGGTCGAATTTGAGGCTTTTTTGCCGATTTTTTTGCCCATGATGCTGTTGCTTGCCTTCCAGTTTGGTCGGCGTGGGCTCTATCAGGTATCTCCTCGCCTTAGTTTGCTCGATCAAATAGGCATTATTGTGAGCAGTACCCTCACGGTGATTGCCTTCCTGATTGTGGTCGTCTTTCTCTATAAGCCCTTTTACTATTCACGGCTGATCTTTGCCTTTACCGGGGCAACAATCATCCTGCTCCTCGCGGTGTGGCGGGTCATCCGTACCGGATTACAGCACTGGCAATGGTCACGTGGGATTGGGCAGGAACGGGTACTCGTAGTCGGCGGAAGCGGACTCGGCCAGGATGTGATGAATGGGATCGTGAGTTCGCCGGGGCTTGGTTATACACTCGCTGGCTATCTCAATGATCGGCCGGTCGTTGAAGAAAATGGACGGGCGACCCGCGTCTATCGGCACCTGGGTGATTTTGATGACCTCGAGCAAGCGATCCGCACAAGTAACTCGCAACAGGTCATTCTTGCACTACCCTTCTGGGAACAGGGACGGTTGCCCGAGTTCGTCATGATCTGTGAGCGCCTCGGGGTCGAGTATCTGCTTGCGCCCGATTTTTATCAACTCAGTTTTGATCGGGTTGATCTGCATCAACTCAGTGGCGTGCCCCTCTTGCGGCCCAAAGAGATCCGGTTGCAGGGTATTAATCTGACCATTAAACGGGTGATGGATGTCGCGCTTGTGCTTGTCCTTGCCCCTGTGATCCTGATGATCGGGGCGCTTGTAGCCCTGCTGGTGCGGCTTGACTCGCGTGGGCCAGTGATCTTTCGTCAGCAACGCGTCGGACGAGGGGGCACGATCTTCAATTGCTATAAGTTTCGTACCATGGTGCCTGATGCCGAAGCACGCAAAGCAGAACTGGTACACCACAATGATGCCGATGGTCCGCTCTTCAAAATGCGCGACGATCCCCGCATTACCCGGATCGGACACTTCCTGCGCCGTAGCAGCCTCGATGAACTGCCCCAACTCTGGAATGTACTCCGTGGCGAGATGAGCCTGATCGGGCCTCGCCCGGCCCTGCCGGACGAGGTCGCACGCTATGAACCGTGGCATCGCCGCCGCCTGGAAGTAATGCCTGGCTGCGCTGGCATTGTGCAGGCCCTCGGGCGCAGCGATATGTCGTTTGATGAACAAGTGCGGCTCGATATCTATTACGCCGAAAACTGGTCGGTCAGCATGGATATCCGTATTATGTTGATGGTAATCCCGGCAGTGATCGGGGGGCGTGGTGCCTACTAAGAGAGGAGCGGGTCTGATGCGTGTGTTAATTACCGGTGCGGCAGGCTTTCTCGGATCCCATCTATCCGACCGGTTTTTGAGCGAGGGCCATGAGGTGATCGGGATGGATAATCTGATCACCGGAACAACTGATAATATTGCCCATCTAGCCAATCATGCTCGTTTCAGCTTTATCAAACACGACGTTACCAACTACATCTATGTCGCCGGCCCGCTTGATGCGATTCTGCACTTTGCCTCGCCCGCGTCACCGATTGATTATCTGGAATTACCGATCCAGACGCTGAAGGTCGGTGCCCTCGGTACCCATAAAGCCCTCGGTCTCGCCCGCGATAAGGGGGCCCGTTTCCTGCTCGCGTCAACCTCTGAGGTCTATGGCGATCCACAGGTGCATCCGCAACCCGAAACCTATTATGGTCATGTGAATCCGGTCGGGCCTCGTGGGGTCTATGATGAGGCCAAACGCTTCGCTGAGGCGATCACGATGGCCTATCATACCTACCACGGCCTCGAGACACGCATTGTGCGCATCTTTAATACCTATGGCCCCCGGATGCGTCTGCGTGATGGACGAGTCGTACCCAATTTCATTGCCCAGGCCCTCAAACGCCAACCCCTGACCCTCTATGGTGATGGGATGCAGACCCGCTCGTTTCAGTATGTGAGCGATCTGGTCGAGGGGATCTATCGGTTGCTTCTTTCTGATGAGGCCGAACCGGTCAATATTGGCAATCCGGGCGAATTTACGATCAAGGAGTTTGCCGGGATTGTCAATGAACTGACCGGCAATGAGGCAGGGACCGTGACGAAAGATCTGCGGACACTGGATGATCCACAGGTACGCCAGCCCGATATTAGCAAGGCGCGACGCATTCTCGGGTGGGAACCACAGGTAACGTTGAGTGAGGGCCTGGCTTTGACCATCCCCTGGTTTCGGGAGGAACTGCACCGCCGCAATGAGATCTAGCGCACGCAGGACAATGGCTTTGATGGTATGACGCATCCGTGGTTCAAGGTTGTAGTCTGGTCGGTGGTCGGCAGCAGTGCGCTCGCGCTCGCCCTGCTGCCTTTGGCGACCGCAGCATTGTTGCTCTTTACCTTGGTTGCCGTCACCCTGGCGGTGGTCAATCCGGTCTGGATCATCTACCTGGCGATCCTCTCGGTACCGGTGCAAGAATTGCTGGTGTTGCCGGGCGGGCTTTCGTTGACCCAGGCCTCGCTCGTGCTGATGATCGGTTCGTTTGCCCTACATACGCTGATCCGGCCTGATGATCCCCAGCGCTTCGGGCGGCTCTTGCCCCCACTGGCGCTGTTTGTCTGGACCCTCGCGCTATCGGCGGTCGGAACACCCTACAACCGTAGCGAGGCGGTGCGTGAGGTCGTGCGCTGGGCTACGGTACCCTTGATCTATCTTTTTGCCCTGCGGATCCTCGATCCGGTGCTCCTGCGCGAAGACCGGGGCTGGGCCGGGGTGAGTTGGCGCATCTGGGGCCTGGTAGCCGCCCTGCTCATCGCCCCTGCGGGAACGGCGCTCGTTGGCCTCGTTCAATACTGGTATGGTCTCGGGCCACCAAGTTTTGCGATTGGTGGCGGAAGAGTGCGTGCGTATGGTACGATAGGACAACCCAATTCATTTGCGGGCTATCTGAACCAGGCATGGCCGCTCGCCGTAGGGATGGCGCTCTTTGCCGGGGTCGGGTTGATGCGTGGGGCAAGGCGTCTGCCAGCCCTGATAGCCCTGGGAGGGGCGGGGCTTGCCGGTGGTTTGTTGCTGACCGGGTTGCTGGCAAGCTTCTCGCGCGGAGGCTGGATCGGGGCGGTCGGGGGTACGCTCGCCCTGGGAGTTGCGACCGTGATCATGCTGCCGGCCCAACTCCGGCGCCTAGTGCGGCAACTGGCCCTGGTTGCGGCGGCTGGGCTGATCGGGTTGGCCCTCCTCGGCGGGGGAGGAGTGCTGCCTACGACCTTCACCCAGCGGATCGCGAGTCTGACCAATAATCTGCGCCTGTTTGATGCCCGCGGGGTGGCCATTACCCCGGCAAATTTTGCGGTAGTCGAACGCATGGCGCATCTTCAAGCAGCCTGGCATATGCTCGAACGTTACCCACTGACCGGGGTTGGGCCAGGCAATTATAGCATTGCGTATGAAGCCCCACCACGGGTAGGCGAGCGACCGATTAGTATTCGGCCCTGGTATCAGTCACGTGGTCATGCCCATAATTACTATTTACATATTGCCGCCGAAGCGGGTATTATTGGTCTAACCGCCTACTTGATCCTCATTGGGACGGTGATCGTTCAGGCGGTGCGTGCCGTGCAAACGGCCGAGGGCTGGTTTTGGCAGGGAATTGCAGCGGGAAGCGTCGGGGTCGTGGGGGCCGTGGCGGCCCATAATCTGTTTGAGCATCTGCATGTCCTGAATATGGGCCTGCAGCTCGGCTCCATCTGGGCATTGCTTGTCCTGGTTGAATGGCATGGCCTTGGCACGTCACAACCAGCGCCAGATCGGGTGTCGGCGGTCGGAAACTGGTCGTATGAGCGTTGAGATGCGCGAGATGAAGGTGGCGAAGTGGCAGCGAAGCGCGACAGCACAAGGGGTAAATTGAGTTGATGATTGATAAGAGCAACACCAATGAGGAAGGGTCTGATTTTACATCAGATGCGCTGCCCGACGAAGCAGAAGTCGAGCAGAAGGGCTTTGTCCTTTGGGATCGGCTACGCAGTCCACGCACCCTGATTTCATTTGGCCTCGCGATTGCTATCGTGGTCTTTGTCTTTTCGGGGCTGAATATTGACATTCGCCAGACCTGGCAATATATCCGACAGGTCAATCCATGGATGCTCGTGCTCGGCTTTCTGATCTTCTATCTAACCTTCCCTATGCGTGCCTTGCGCTGGCGGCTCTTGCTGGGCAATGCGGGGGTTCCTGTCCACGAAGGACGACATGACTGGGCCTCACTTCCTGCGTTGATGGAATATATCTATCTCTCGTGGTTTGCCAACTGCATCGTACCGGCCAAACTCGGCGATGCGTATCGAGGGTATCTGCTCAAGCATAATGGGCGCGTCTCGTTCTCGTCGGCCTTTGGCACCATCTTTGCCGAGCGGTTGCTCGATATGTTGGGCCTGTTCTTGCTCCTCCTTATTTCGGCCTGGTTTACCTTTGGCGTCCACATGCCCGAAGGCACGCAACTCATCTTTGGCTTCGGGGCCATCCTGGTGGTCGCCATTCTGACTGGGCTCGCCGGGATGCGTTGGCTCGGGCCAGTGGTGCGCAAGATCATCCCGCAGCGCATGCACCAGTTTTATGACCGTTTCGAGCACGCTGCCCTCAGTTCGTTCAAGCCAACCGTCTTGCCACGCCTGATCGCCTTCACTGGGATGATCTGGATGCTTGAGGGGTTCCGGCTCTTTTTTGTGATCGAAGCCTTTGGCCCAGCCGTCTCGGAACTCTCGCTCTCGGCGATCATCTTTGTCGCGCTCGCTTCATCGCTCTTGACGGCCCTGCCGATTACGCCTGCCGGGCTCGGGGTGGTGGAGGGGGCGATCACGGTCGTGCTGCTCTTCTTTGGCATTGAACAGAGCCTGGGGATCGCGATTACGCTGCTCGACCGCCTGATCAACTTCTGGAGCATTGTCGTCGGGGGGTTTTTCGTCTATCTGTTCAGCAAACGACGCTAGCAGAGCCGAAGCACCCGCACCGACAACCTCGCGCCGTAGCGCGAGGTTGTCGGTGCGGGTGCTTCGGCCCCAGCAAGTGCTTCAGCCCCCGGCGTTAACCCGCGGCAGCAATCCCCTGGATGCCACCTTCGGTCAGTTTACGCGCATCAATCAGCTTGTCAACCTCTTCGCCCGAAAGCAAACCCTTCTCGACAACAACTTCTTTGATCGTCCTGCCCGAAGCCATCGCCTCCTTGGCGACCGCCGCACCGTTGTTGTAGCCAATCACCGGATTGAGTGCCGTCACCAGGATGGCATTCTTGGCCAACCAACCCTCGGCCTTTTCGCGGTTGGCGGTGATCCCGACCACACACTTGGTCGTAAAGGCATTGATCGCACCAATCAAGACATGCATCATCTCAAAGAGATTGTGGGCAATGATCGGCATCATCACGTTGAGTTCGAGTTGCCCGGCCTGCGCAGCAAGATTGACCGTCAGGTCACAGCCCTGCACGTGGAAAGAGGCCATATTGAGCATCTCGGCCAGCACGGGATTGACCTTGCCCGGCATGATGCTAGAGCCAGGCTGCACCGCAGGCAGGCGGATCTCGTCAAAGCCCGTCGCCGGACCCGAGCTAAGCATCCGGAAATCATTGGCGATCCGCACGAGCGTCCCACACAACGTGCGCATACTCGCCGAGAAATCAGCCGGATCAGCCATACTCTGCATCGACTCAAAGAGGTTGCCCGAGGAACGTAGACCCTGCCCGGTCAACTCACTCAACTTGTCAACCATGCGCTGATGGTACTCGTCATGGGCATTCAGCCCGGTACCGGTTGCCGTACCGCCAATGCCCAGACGGCGCATCCGCTCAGCCGCGGTCACTATCCGCTCCATATCATTACGCACCGCCAGCGCATAGGCCCCAAACTCTTGCCCAAGGCGCACCGGTACGGCATCCTGCAAGTGGGTACGGCCCGACTTGACCACATCGTCGAACTCGGCGGCCTTGGCCTCCAGCGCATTGGCCAGATCATCAATCGCGGCGAGCAACTCGGGCAAGCGCCAGAGGCACCCGAGGCGGATTGCGCTCGGGATCGTATCGTTGGTTGACTGCGCCATATTGACGTGGTCATTCGGATTGACTGGCTTCTTGGGATCATCGAGCGTAAACCCGAGGATCTGATTGGCCCGATTGGCAATCACCTCGTTGACATTCATATTGTGGGACGTACCGGCCCCGGCCTGGAAAGGATCAACGACAAACTGATTCTGCCATGTACCGGCAAGCACCTCATCGGCAGCCTGGATAATTGCCGCAGCCAATTCCGGCTCGAGCAAGCCGAGATCACGGTTGACTTCAGCCGCCGCCCGCTTGAGCATGGCCTGCGACCAGACAAACGCTGGATAGGGGCGCTGCCCACTTACCGGAAAATTGAGCACGGCGCGTTGCGTCTGCGCCCCATAGAGCGCATCAGCCGGAACTTGCATCTCACCGAGCGAATCCTTCTCAATGCGGAAACCATTCATACTGTCGGGCTCCTTTGTCCATTTCATTACGCCACAGAGCGCACCACCACGGCTAGATTGTAGCACACGTCCAGGCAACTGTGGTAAGGCGCTGAAAGTCTCATGCGAAAGCGGGAACCAACGGTCAGCGGATGCTGGCCGTTGGTTCCCGCTTTCGTGAAATAAGGAGTGAAATTTACAATTCGCCAACCACGATAAACGTATCGAGGATACGATCAAGTGCTTCGAGATCCGCTTCCGTCACCACCTGTACCTGCACCAGGCCGAGGAACGAACCATCTTCTGGTGCAAAGGCGACCACGATCAAAACCGTATCGGTGCCACCACAGTTTGTCCAGGTGTCGAAGAACCCGGTATAGAGGCCATCGCTATAATCGTCACGGCCTTCGTAGGTACAACTCTGACTGAAGGAGTTCTGATCAAGTAGATCGGTGACACTCATCTCTTGCGCGAGTTGCTGCGAGGCCCCAATAAAGACGCCGGGGCTATCCCAGGTATTGATGAACGCATCAATATCAGGGGCTGCCGTCATACCAACGCTACGCTCCATTTCACGGCCAGCAAAGTTCCAGGTGCCCGACGAAACATCACTCCAGGAGGTAGGCACTTCAACGATCAAAAGCTCGTTGACATCGGTGATCTGCTCGTAGCCATCATAAGTGGCCGAGCCACCGTCCTGAAAACCAGGGATATTCTCATCGCGCGCAAACGAGAAGGTCTCTTCGAGTTCACGCCCATTGATCTGGCCCTCCAGCACCTGCTGGGTATCGCCACGGACAACTTCAATTGCCAGGGTATCGCTCGGGTTACGGCTGCGGAGAATATCGCAGTAGTCGGTCATCGTACCGTCCGTCGCCAGCACGAGCCGCTCGAGCTTGGTGATGATATCACCCGGTTTCACCCCAGCATTATCAGCCGGTGAGCCCGACTTGACCGACCAGACCCAGATGCCCGAGTCGAAACCATTGCTAAAGGCTTCACCGTTAATCCCAATCGAGGTAACATCCTGTCCATCGCGCATCTTCTCGATCAGCGGCAGCGCCTCGTCACGCGAGATCGCATAGTACTGTTTCGTATCCGAGCGACCAGCATAGTTGACGCCAATGACCGCGCCATCATTGCTCAACAATGGCCCGCCAGAATTGCCGGGGTTGATCGTCGCATCGTGTTCGAGCACATTATCAACCGAGGCCCAGCTTGTTTCGCCATCAGTACGAGCCTTCGAGATAATGCCACGGGTCAAGGTGAACTCAGGATCACCAAGCGGATAACCAGCGGCAAAGACATCCAGCCCGACCTGCAAATTGTCGTCATACCAATCGAGATAAGCGAAACCGTCGCCCTCAATATCGATCACGGCCAGATCGGAGCATTCCGAGACGCCAAGGACACGCGCATTGCGTGGACGACTCTCACCATTGACAAAGACCTTGAGCAACGCCGCACCCGTAACCACGTGGTTATTCGTAACCGCAATCCCACTCTCATCAATAATGAAACCAGAGCCGCGTCCGGCAACATTGAAGAGCATCCCTTCATCGGGTGAAACAAATGTTCCTTGGGCTTCAATCTGAATGACTGCTTGCTGCGCATCGGCCAGCGAGCCAAGGCCACGGGCAGGCTCGGGGGTCGGCTCAGCTGTTGGGGGTTCGCTTGTTGCGGCCTCGGTGGGCACAGCGGTTGGCCCGGTAGCACCAGGGATCGCAGCCCCACATCCACTCAGCGCTACCATAGCGATCACGAGAAGCAGCCAGCCGAATGTCCCTACCTTTCGCCCAACACACCATCTGCTCAACTTCATCACAACCTCCTATCAGGGCCTTGCAGAAAGAAAAAGCGGACTACAACATCTCCAACTCTGGCTGTCTTCTGGTCGACCAGATAACATGTGAGCGGTTGAGGAGAGGGTGAGGGGAGCACCGGGGAGATCCCATCAACGCCAGACCTTTGTGCCTACAGGAAGCAGGACGACCTGGACATCTTCAGCCTAAGTATACAACGCTTTTGGCGACTTGTATTGCATACAACGAGGCCTGCGACCCCCAAGAATCTTCAGACCTCACAGGCCTTGAAGGGCCTGTGAGGTCTCAGGCGAGTTTTATTTCTAGCGGGTAAAACGATGCACAACCACCAACAAACCCTCGCGCACACTCACGTGCGCAGGCGTTGTGATGATGGTATTGCTGATGCCACGGGAGTGTTCAAAGTAGAGGTCGGCTTCATGCAGGCTATACTCAAGACCACGGGTCGTAATGCCACGGGCAGGCCCCCCCAGCGGCAAGAGCGAGACAACATCGCCGATAGCACCATTGATCACCACCGACCGATGGGCCAGATAGACCTCTTGCTCGGCATCAAGCAGACGAACCCGACACGAGGCGAGCTCGGGCAGGGCAAGCAGCGCGACATTCGCCAGGCTCTGATCGAAGCGCCCGCCAAGCGCACCCAGAATATCAATGCGGGTTGCGTGAGCGTCAACGGCCTGGAGCAAGGCCAGTTCCAGATCAGTCTCGTCTTTGGCGGGTGGATACTGGCGGATCACAACCCCGGCCTGACGAAACGCATGTAACGCCTGCGGCTTGAGTGAGTCAAGGTCGCCCACCAGCAGATCAGGGGTCAAACCAGCGCGATGCAAGCTATTGCCACCACCATCTGCAGCAATCAAAAGATCAGCATGACTCAACAAGCCATAAAATGGCTCGATCATAAAGGCAGGGGCATTGGCAACAATGACAGCATACATGCGCACCATTGTAACACGCAGCACACACTCTGTCCCGGCTTGACACTCATCGCAGAGTATCCTATCATAGTGTATAAGTAACACTATCATGAGGAGCACATTATGGAGGAGTCTGCTGCCACATATGACCCGACCCACTACCAGCGCCCCTCGGTGACAGTTGATGTGGTAATCTTTACCCTGATCAACCAGGAGCTACACGTCTTGCTTGTGCAGCGGCGCCACTGGCCTTTTGAGGGCTACTGGGCAATCCCTGGTGGATTTATCAATATGGACGAGTCGCTCGTCGAGTCGGCGCGCCGCGAGCTAGCCGAAGAGACCGGGGTACGCGATGTCTACCTCGAGCAACTCTACACCTTTGGCGAAGTAGGCCGCGATCCGCGTTCGCGGGTGATCAGTGTCGCCTACATTGCCTTGATCAGCGCCGATGCCCAGAAGATTCGTGCAAGTGACGAGAGCACCGACGTGCGCTGGTTCCCGGTCAGCGGGTTACCCGAACAGCTTGCGTTTGACCACGACCAGATCCTGGCCTATGCCATCTCGCGCCTGCGTTCAAAGCTGGAGTATACAACGCTGGCGTTTCAATTGTTGCCCGAGCTCTTTTCGATCCTTGAACTGAAGCATATCTATGAACAGATTCTTGGCGAAGAGCTTGATAAAGGCAATTTTTACCGCAAGATCAAAGAGTCGGGCCTGCTCGAAGAGACCCAGTTGACCCGCGAAGGGCGCGGACGCCCAACCCGACTCTGGCGCTTCCGCCGTGATCGGGCCGGCGAAAAGCAGTTTGTCTTCCGCTGGCGCGAAGATCGCCTGAGTAGATAAGAGATGGTCAGATCGTTTTATGCATGTAACAACCACCGCTCAAGGCGAAGTTCGCATTCCTACCATCAAGATCCGCAAACGCGTCTTGCTCCTGGCCCTACCAGCCGTCGGTGAACAACTGCTCAATACCCTGGTCGGTCTGGTTGATATCTATCTTGTCGGTAACCTGAGCGCCGAAGCAACCGCACAGCTTGGCTATGGCAGTGCGACCGCGTTGACAGCAGCCGGGCTAGGCAATCAATTCACCTGGCTTATGATGGTTCTGTTTATGGCGGTCGGCATCGGGGCGACGGCCCTGGTCTCACGCGCCATTGGGGCCAAAGACGAGGCCAGTCTGGTACGGATCATCCGCCAGACGATCTTTCTCGCTTCACTGGTGGGACTGGCAGCGACCCTGCTGGGCTTTTTGGTTGCCGAGCCGTTCCTGCGGCTGGTCGGAGCACCAGCAGAGGTTCAGAGTCTCGGCGCGAGTTACATTCACATCAATGCTGCCACCTTTCTGCCCGCGACGTTGCTCCTGGTTGGCACGGCCTGTTTGCGCGGGGCGGGCGATACACGCACCCCGTTACTCGTGATGCTGGGGGTCAATGCGTTGAACATCGGGGTCTCGTGGTTGCTGGTCAATGGGCAACTCGGTGCGCCTGCCCTCGGGGTCCATGGGGCCGCCGTTGGCACCGCACTGGCCCGCGGGCTAGGGGGTCTCATAATGCTAGGCCTGCTCTTCCGTGGGCATGCCGGTCTGCGCTTTGTCTTTGACCACCGGCCTGACCCTGAAACAATGCGGCGACTGCTCAACGTCGGGCTCCCCACGGCAGGCGAGCAGTTTGTCTTTCAAGCCGCTCTGTTGATCTTTGTTCGTTTTGTGACGGGCCTGGGCACTGCCGCCTATGCTGCGCATACGATCTCGATCACGATCGAGTCACTCTCGTTTCTCCCTGGGATGGGCTATGCAGCCGCAACCAGTGCCCTCGTTGGGCAATCACTCGGCGCACGCCAGCCACAGCAAGCGAAACGGTTTGCCTACGAAGCGCTGCTCCAGGGTGGCTTGATGATGAGTGCCGTCGGTGGGCTGATGATCCTCTTTCCGCAACAACTGCTGGCCTTCTTTACCAACGATCCGACTGTGATCGAAGCCGCGATTCCCGTGCTCCGTGCCGCAGGACTGGTGCAGCCAGCGCTGGCCGTGAGCTTTATCCTGCTCGGGGCGTTGCGAGGGGCTGGCGATACACGGTGGCCGCTCTACAGCCGCCTTGTGACGACCTGGCTCGTCCGTCTGCCCTTGACCTTCCTGCTGGTTGGCGGGTTAAACCTTGGGCTTGCCGGCATCTGGCTCGCGATGTGCAGTGATTTCACGTTGCAAGCAATCCTCGTACTGTGGCGCTTCAACGCAGGCACCTGGCAAAAAATTCAGGTCTAATAGCTATTTTCGCCAGCACAAGCCTTAACATTAGGGCTGGTGCCCTAATGTTAAGGCGAATCGATCTCATTCCCAACGACGCAGCAGCGCAAAAACGAGGGCAACCCCGGTCAAGAGGAACGCCGCCACACTAAAGCCAAGCAACAGGTTGGGCAAGACACCCGTCCACCCACCAATGCCAATGGCGACCGCAAGCATGCCAATACCGAGGATGAGGGCAGCCAGCACCACCGCCACCGCCAGCCGATTGGCGGCCCCAACGAGCGCACTAGACACCCGGCGCAATTCGCGTTCTTCAGTCTGAATGCGCAATTCACCGCTATTCAACCGATGGATCAGATCGCTCGCCTGGTAGGGCAATTCCACCGCAACTTCGCCGAGATCACGCACTCCGCGCAGCGCTTGATTGCTCAGGTTTGCCGGGGCGAAGTCTTCCAGAATGGCCTGCTCGACATACGGGCGCGCAATGCCAAAGACATCCAGTTGCGGATCGAGCTGCAAACCGACGCCCTCCATCATCACCAGCGCCTTCATCAAGAGGGCCAGTGGACCGGGGAGGCGGATGTGATGGCGCCGCAGCAGGCTCAGCAATTCATTAATCGTCTCTTGAGCTGAAATTTCACAGAGCGGGCGATCAACAAAGCCCTGGGTAAAGCGTTCAAGATCGCGCTGCAACTGAGAAGTGACATCCCGCCGGGTAATCAAGCCCAGGCGCTCGAGCGAGCGAATCGTCCCGTCGGTATCCTGGTTAACGATGGCCGTCAATAACAAAAGCAGCGCGTGGGTCGTCTGGGCATCAAGGCTCCCCATCTGCCCATAATCAACGACGCCAAGCACTTCACCGGGCATGGCGAAAAAATTGCCAGGATGCGGATCGCTATGGAAAAAGCCCAGGGTAAAAATTTCGCGCAGAATCAAGGCGAGACAATTGCGTGCCAACTCGACCCGATCAATCCCAGCGGCGTCAAGGCCGGCGTGATCCGTCACCTTGACCCCATAGAGACGCTCACTGGTCAGAACCTTGCTGCCACTGTAATCCCAATAGATCTGAGGAATATAGATCGAGTCATGGTCAGCAAAGAGACGCCGGAACCGATCGGCATTGCGTCCCTCACGCCGATAATCAAGTTCAGCCCGGAGTGTCGCGGTAAATTCCCAGGTCAATTCAATTAAATTATACTGTTGACCGAGGGGCAAGCGTTCCTGCGCGAGGGCTGCGAGATCAGCGAGAATCGCGAGGTCGGTATTGATGCGCCCGGCAATATCAGGGCGTTGCACCTTGACGACGACCTTTTCGCCGGTATGCAACTGCGCGGCATGAACCTGACCAAGCGAAGCAGCGGCCAGGGGAACCGGATCGAAACTGGCAAAGATCTGATCAACCGGGCGGCCGAGGCACTCTTCAATTGTTGCAATGGCTACCTCAGCCGGAAACGAGGGTACAGTATCCTGGAGTTTGCCAAGTTCGGTAACAAACTCGGGGGGCAAAAGATCGGGGCGCGTACTAAGGGCCTGCCCCAACTTGACAAAGGTCGGCCCCAGCGCCACCAGCGCCTCACGCAGGCGGCCAGCCGTGCCAAGCGGCGGAGTCGGTGGCACGCGCAGCACCGCACGGCGGGGCAGCGACAACAACGAGATCAGACCGAGTTGCTCGACCAGCGCCCCAAACCCATGCCCAACAAGCACCTGGGTAATTTCACGGTAGCGCCCAAGATAACGAGCCTGGCGAACCAGAGGCCACATGATCGTAACTTACTATCAAAACCAGGCAATCAGCCGGGGCAAAAAGATCAAACACCCAACAACAATGCTCCCACACGCACAGAGCAAGACCGTTCCTGCCGCAACATCCTTGGCAATTTTCGCCAGCGGATGATAGCTCGTTGTGGCGAGATCAACGGTGGCCTCAACGGCCGTATTGACCCCCTCGGCGGCAAGGACGAGGGTTATTGTCAACACCAGAATCAGCCATTCCCAGCGCTCGATGCGCAGCAACGCGCCGAGCAGCGTCGCCACTAGCGCAGCAAAGCAATGGATCTGCGCATTGCGCTGCGTGCGCAGCAGATACCCGAGCCCGTGAAAGGCATACTTAAACGACGCTATCAGTCTACTCAGACGATAGGCATTCCCTCGGGGCGGCATCGACTGCTCTTGCTGATTGCGTGGCTGTTGCATAACGTGATAAATTATACACCAGGTAGCCACAGAGGTGCGCGATTGCTTTATAATGGGCACCTGGAGACTTAGTGATCTCTATGTAACATAAAGGGTAAGCTCGATATGCGTCTCATCATTGTTCGTCACGGCGAAAGCGAATGGAATCGGATTCATCGGTATCAGGGCCAGCTTGATGCAGCCCTCTCAGAACTAGGTATGCGCCAGGCAGCCGCGCTTGCCGAACGCCTCAAGGCTGAGCAGATCGATCAGATCTACAGTAGCCGCCTGCAACGCGCTGCGCGTACAGCCGAAGCTATTGCCGGCTTCCATCCCAACACCCCCTTTGCCTATTCTGAAGCCTTGCTTGAGATCAATCATGGAGAGTGGGAAGGCAAATACGCTGACGAAATCACCAGCAAATACGCCGATGGCCTCCGTGAATGGCGTGAACACCCAACCCGCTCGCAGATGCCGGGGGGCGAGAGTTTCTCGAATGTGCTGAAGCGCACCCTCGATTTCCGTGAGCAGATCACGGCGACCCATATGGATCAGACCGTTTTGATCAGCACGCACGATGTCGTGGTCAAAATTCTCGTGGCCGATGCGCTGGGGATGAACATGGATCGCATCAACCGGATCTGGGTCACCAACGCCAGCATTTCGGTGATCGAATACGGCAACGACCTGCCCTACCTGGTCAGCCTCAGCGAAGCCTGCCATCTTGGCACGCTCGCCAGCACCCGCGAAGGCCAGAAGGCGTTGTAAACACCAGCGTACGAGGCCAGCTTCGCTGGCCTCGTACGCCAGCATACGCGCAAGCACCAGAAGGCCCCACCCTCAACAGGTTTGATTGGTGGTCAGACGGCAGCGATCAAAGAGCAACGCCCCGATCCGGTCAACGATCTGGCGGGGCACCTCGACAAACTGGTAGTAGAGCATATCAGACCAGATCAACTCGCGCCGCAGCGCGGGACGAATAATTGTCCACTGGGCGATCAGGCCGATATTCCAATAGATCAACAAGGCCGCGCCAAGCAGGATCGGCCCAAGCCCGATGCGTGGGCGCAGCCACATCAACAACGCAGCCAACCCCAGCACAAAGATGGGGGTCATCTCGATCAAGCGGCGAAAGCCAAACGCCCCCCGCAAATGCCAGGTTGTCCCAAACGCCCCGTTGATATAGGTCTGCGCGAGAAAACCGGCCAGCAGGAGTAACGCCAACCCCCGGTCATGACGAGCCAACCAGATCAAGCCCAACAGACCAAGGGCGAGCACAGGTGCCCAAAGAAACGCCCCCCGCCCAGGGTCAAAGAGGGTATTGAAGAAATTGGGACTTGTCCAGTCAAGTTTGCCCGCCACGGTTGCCGACGGCCCGGGGCGACCGTTGAGGATCTGATAGGCAACGAGCTGTGGCGTCACGGTCAGTACCAGCGTGAGGAGAAACGCAACATGACGGCCCAGAAGCCCTGGCACAGCAGCGAAACGGCGTTCACGCAGCAAACGCCAGTAGAGTCCGAGGGCTTCAAGGGCAGGTACGATCAGCAACAAACCGAGTTGCTCGCGGGTGATCACCATCAACCCACCGATCACCCCGAGGATCAGCCAGCGCCCGAGGCTACGCTGCTCGCCCTTACCCCAATCATCAATCCAGAGATAGAGAAAGAGCGCCCAGAGAAAAAAGCCTGGCCCGTGCGACCAGACCATCGCGATATAGGTATAGAAGACCAGTGGCGATGCCAGGAAGACCGTCAGCGTCGCGATCGTTGCCACCATATCATCGCTATACCGTCGCGCCAACCGATAGGTCAGTTGCAACCCGAGGCAGGTATAGAGGACAGTCATCAGGGAGACCGCCACGATATACGGGCGCGAAAAGCCATCACGGGGAATGGATGCGCCCAAGGCGTTAGCCAGACCAACCACAAGATCAGCGAGCACAAACCCCGGTGCCCACATGATCGCCGACCCGACCGGCGCTACATTGCGGAGCAGACCGGTGGTTGGATTGGGATTGACGGCATCCTCACGGAGTAACGCATTCGCGACGGCTTCATCACCAAACTGCCGCCCCTGCTCGGCAAAATAGTGATACTCATTCTGAAAATCGAGATCGCGATCAAAATAGACCGAGCGTAGGTACGCGTAATATTGCACCTCATCACTCAACGCGACGCGGGGCAAACTGATTGGGAGCAGCAACAGACAAACCGCCAGAATGATCCAGGGGCCATAGTCCCGATCTTTCAGGCGCGTCAACAAGGCTTCACGACGAAACACAGATCTTATCCCCAACACAGTTCTGTCAACAACGTTTTTTGGATGTTTACTCAGTAGAGTGTAACCTACGTTTTCTGCTCTGCTGCCGAAGGGAGGGCCGGCTTCAGCCGGCTAAAGCCGGCCCTCCAGAATGCCCGAAAACTTCGCGCGCTGGGAGCGAAGGCGGGACGCCCTCGCTCCCAGTAACCTTCACACACCACTTAACGCCGGATCAGTGGCAGATGCACCTTTGGCTGCGTAATCGTTTCAACGGTGATCATCGTCGAGATCACCCCATCAGTCGCATTGCCGGCACCATCAAGGAAACGCAGATAGATATAGTAATCACCAGGCGACACAGCGCTCACCTCAAGGCCGTTGGCAAGGCTCCAGCCTGGTACATCAAAGTTACTTGCGCCACCCGGCACTTCAATCGGAATCCAGTTGAGCGCCGACGACGTTGCAGGTGAAGCAACGGGTGTCCGACTATTGGCGACCCACACCCCCCAGAAGCCACGGCCCGGATAGAGATTATCCGTCACCGCGACATCACGCACGGTAAGACTGGTCACAATTGTAGCAGAAAGATCGACGGTCGCCGTCAGCGACTCGGCGGTACTCGAGGCCAGCACCGGTTTGACGGTATCATAGAACATCGTCGCTGGATAGTCGAGGAGATTGCCAACCTTATCGGTGACCCGCACAACCAGCGCGTTTGCACCCTGAGACATCGTCCCCGGATAAGCGACCACATTGGCAAAGCGTTCATTGGTCAGTTCAGTTGGTGCACCAAGGCTATTCGCATCACGCCCAATAGCAACCGAATGCAACTGACTGCAATCATTGAGGCCACGCAATTCCAAATAAACCAGCGGCGCACGGGTATAGGCCGGATGGCCCTTGCTCGCCCCGCCTCGTCCATCGTCAGCCAGGGTCGGAAGGCCACTCAGCGCGGTAAAGATCGGCGCTTTGTTGCCACCATAGGGATTGCCCACATAGACACTGGCATCAATCGCGCCATCAAGGATAATCTCATCGCTCTGCACCGGGCTCACCGAGCCATCATCGCCACGCACCTGGGTATAGAGGGTGACAGGCGCACAGGCAAGGGCATTGATAATGCGCTCGGGCACCTCGATCAAGGCAGGATTCGCAAAAGGTTGCCAGCCTCCCGAGTCATCATTCGCGGCATCAAGTGACGCATCCCAACGCCAGCGCATCTCGACGGGCGTCCCCTGAATATTATCGAAACGCACCTGCACCAGCTTTGAGGTCGTATCAAACCGCGCGATGGGGGCACCACCCTCAATAACGGGCGAAGCATTGACATCCTGGGCAATATTCGCCGACACGAGCGCATAATTGACGGCGAGGCCACTGCCGCCAAAGACCTCGTGAACCGTATGGGTAAAGGCCTGACCATCGCCAAGGGTCGTCGCAATGCGCCCATTAAAGATACTACCACCAGGGCTCGGCACCATCAAAGGATTGCCAAAGACACCTCCACGAGGACGGATTGAATAGAAGAGGTGTTGCGTACGATTGAAATCGGCAATCCAGGCCGCGTGAAGATTGCCCCGGGTATCAGCAAAGATATTCGAGATACTGATCGAATTGACACGGTCGGTCAAGCGATTGATTTGCCATTGCGTGCCGCCCTGGTACGTACCGAGCCAGATTCCCGAGTTGGGTGAATTTTCGATCCCCCGCCAGAGCAGATAGAGTTGACCATCTGGGGCAAAGGTCGCACCGGGATCGGCATAATCGCCATCAAAAGGACTCACGAGTTGCGCATCAAAGCCATTGCCATTCCAAAACGCCGCAAAGATGCGTAAGCCATCAGCGAAGCCGGCAGCATAGGCAACGGCAATCTGGCCCTGCAAACCCCTGGCAATCGTGGGGGCACCAAGGGCCGTCGAAGCACCAAGGCGATAGGCTGAACTCCAATTGATCCCATTATCGCCTGAGCGGACAACATGGATCGGAGCATCAACTTCACGCCAGCCAATAAAGATGCCCCCATCACTGGCGACATTCATGTGCAAATTAGCCGGAAAAATGCGTGAGACATAAGCCGTACGGATCGGGCCAAACACCCCACCGAGCGGCTTCTGGGTATAGTAAATCGTCCGTTCAGGCCCATTGATCCACGCAACGTGGACGGTGCCATCGACACCCGTGGCAACAGCACCAGGCGAATAGTCAGGCGTACCTTGAGCACGACCGATGACCTGGAGCGGCGAAAAGACTTGGGCGGTATCCTGTTTGGTCAGATAGACCAGATCCCGACGGCCTGAATTGGTCACGACGTGAATCTGCCGGTCAAATCCGGCCACACTCGGAAACTTCGGTTCTGAGATGCCAGGTATTTCGAATTGGAAGGCAAAGTTTGGCACCGGTGGATTTTGCGCAAAAACAGGGCTACTCACACTCAGCAGACTGAGCATGAGCAAGCCACTTAACACGAGATAAAAACGTCGCATCGTGGTGTCCTCCAACAAGGTACGCGTAAGCCAAGTTACGCAAGAACGGTGGTTATCGCAGCAACATGGCCTACGCTATGGCGTCACCACCACAACATCATCAAAGAGGATCGTCCCTACCGCCCTGGTCGCGATCCCGGCTTTGCCTGCTGGCAACGGATTAGCATCAACCGCCTGGAGCATCACTTCGCCATTCATGCGAACTTCGATCGCATTGCCCACGACCTGCATACTCAAGACGTGCCACATGCGCTCCTCAAAGCCAACCTGCTGCACTTCCGCCAGCGGCACAGCCACCCCTCGTTCGACCCGTTCGAGCACCTGACGCGGCGTGTCGCGGAAACTATTTTTGATAATGCGATAGCGATAGTAGGTCGCGGTAAGCGGATCGTCACCCTGGTAGCGAGCAATCAGACCTGCCGTGCCATTGAGTTGGTCATAGAAGCTGACCTGCACGGTATAATCACGCCACGTCTCGTCACCGATCAACGCGGCGGTCTGATGGATCGACGGGCTAAAGGCTAGACCGGCCCGGTTCTGCACCAGGCGACCATCGCTCACCTGCCAGTTGGCCCGGTTATCCGCAAGCACAAATTCGAGATCAACCACCTCCCAGGCATCCAGCGCCTCGGGGGTATCAAAGGTCGCCTCGGCGAGGATCACGCTCGCCAGCGCGGGCATGACGGTAGGATTTGGCCCGACCGTCGGGGTGGGGTCCTGAGGAGGATAGGTCAACATAGGTTGCTGCTCTTGGGCAACCCCCTGAGGCACCTGCCAGAGCACGAAGGCGAGCGCGGAGCCCAGGATTGCGATCACAAACGCCCCGATCACCGTAGGGATACGCCATTGTTTCATGGTGAGACCTGACCTTACTTGTATGAAAGTCTTCACAGACTTATAACGTAGATTCGTTCACATTTCATTGTACTATGTTGGTAGGTGCGTTGTGAGTAGGAATCTGGTCACATCTTTCTCGACCATGGTTTCGCCTGGCATAGCAAAACGGCCAGCAATGCTGGCCGTTTTGTTCTGTCAAGCAAAAAGCATTACGCTTCTTCATCGAGTGGTGGGAGCAACGCATCCCACCAGATTTTGCCCGAGCGGTGGCGTTGGAAATCAACGTGGATATGCTTTGGCTCGGTATATTCAAGCATGCCAGCGACACCCATTTCGCGGCCAATGCCACTCTCTTTATGGCCGCCAAACGGGGCATAGGGATTGAGCACGTGGTGCTCGTTGATCCCAACCGTACCAGTACGCAGCCGTTTCGCAACTTCGATCGCCTGTTGAATATCTTCCGACCAGACCGAGGCGGCGAGACCGTAGATCGAGTCATTTGCCATTTCAATGGCGTCACCGATCTCGTCATAGCGAATGATCGCAAAGACCGGGCCAAAGATCTCTTCCTGAGCCAAACGGGATCGATTTTTAACATTGGCAAAGATCGTCGGCTCAACGAATGGCCCGCGCTCGTACTCTTCACCGATGGGGCGGCCACCGCCAATCACGACATTTGCGCCCTCTTCACGGCCAAGCGCAATATAACGCTCAACCGTATCACGCTGCTTGAAACTAATCAAGGGGCCAATATCAGTCGCGAGATCAAGTGGATCACCAACACGCAGTTGCCGCGTCCGATGCACGAGGCGCTCAATCACCTCATCATACATCGAGTTCGGCACAAAGCAGCGTGTTCCAGCTTCACAGAGCTGGCCGGCGTGATAAAACATACCAAAGAGCACGCCATCAATCGCTTTATCGAGATCGGCATCAGGCAAAATAATGCTTGGTGACTTGCCCCCAAGTTCAAGCGTCACCTTCTTGATATGGGGTGCGGCAATGCCCATAATCTTGCGCCCGACCTCGGTCGAGCCGGTAAAGGCAACCTTATCAATCTTGGGGTGGCCGACCAGATATTCGCCAACGTCACCGCCAGGCCCGGTGATCAGGTTGACCGTACCGCGAGGCAAGAGGCCCGACTCATCAATAATGCGCACCAGTTCAATCGCGCTCAACGGGGCCAGCGACGACGGTTTGAAGACCACCGTATTGCCGGTTGCCAGGGCCGGGAAGATCTTCCAGACGGCCATACAAAACGCATAATTCCAGGGAATAATCTGGGCACACACCCCAAACGGATCACGCCAGACAAAGTTCCACGAGACGGTTGGAAAATCATTCCACGGCAAGGGCTCGTAGGGCGAACGGCGCGCGAGTTCGCCAAAGACGTGGATCATATGGAGGCCAAGCGGGATGTCGTTGAAGGTCGTCTTGCGGATGGGCACACCGCCGTCGCGGGACTCAAGCTCGGCCAGTTCTGAGCTGCGCTCTTGAACGAGTTGAGCCAACTGATGAATAATATGCGCACGCTCATAATGGGGGGTATGCGGCCATGGCCCCTTATCAAATGCGTGACGCGCAGCGGCAACCGCCCGATCAACATCAGCATGGCTCGCCTGCGCAACACGAGCCAGCGGCTCACCCGTAGCAGGCTCAGTCACTAAGAACCTGCGCTCCTCCTGGGCATCACACCATTCACCATTGATATACAACGGATGATAGGGCACATCACCCTCTGCTGGCTCAAGCGTCATCGCTTTACTCCTTATGATTTTTCTTGTATGCCGCTATGCGTCATGATAACACAATGCGTCATCAATCACAAGCCCTGGCACAGATAATTAGAAAGGCGCAAAGCTACGTAAAACTGCTCACATCTCCCGGGCGGTGGCAACAATATCCGCCAGGACACCGGCGGCAGTCAACGCCTGCCCGGCCCCGGGCCCACGCACCACGAGGGGGCGTTCGGCGTAGCGGGCCGTGGTGAAACTAAAGAGATTATCAGCCCCGCGCAGGCTGGCAAGCGGGTGCTCGGCGGGGACGATGCGCAGACCAACACTTGCTCCCTGGGGGGTCACGGTTGCGACATAGCGGAGGGCCCCGCCGACGGCGCGGGCTTCGGCGACGCGGGCGGCAAAGGATGCATCGAGCTCTTCAGCACGGGCCAGGAATTCATCGCGACTGAGCCCGGCCATCGCCGGGGGGAACCACGGCTCGGCAGGGATGTCGTTGATGCTCCACGGCAGGCCACAGGTACGGGCAAGAATAAGTGCTTTGCGGGCAACGTCGGCCCCACTAAGATCATCGCGGGGATCAGGCTCGGTATAGCCGAGGGCATGGGCGGCCCGCAGCGCGGTCGAGAGCGATTCGCCCGCTTCGAGTTGGCTGCACAGGTAGCCGAGCGTGCCACTCATCGCGGCCTCGATGCGCGTCACGGTATCACCGCTGTCAAGCAGGGCTTGCAGGGTGGCAATGATCGGCAAGCCAGCGCCAACCGTGGCCTCATAGCGCGTCGCAGCATCAAACATCAGGGCTTGAAACTGCGCAAGCCCGGCGCTGAGCGGCAATTTATTCGCCAGCACCACGCGGCTCCCTGCGGCAACGCGCTCAGCCAGCATCATCTCGTGACCAGGGGCCGCCGAGACATCAACGAAGATCGCCGCCTCGCGCAGGGCCAACGAAGACCAGGGCATGCCCGAACTTTTGCCTGCGATGGTCGCAATCGAGCGCCCTTCAGCTTTGGCCGCCAGCGCTGCCTCGATCTCATCCCTGGTGAGCGCCGCACCGGTAGCACGCACACCGCCACTATCAGCCAGGGCAAGGTAGACCAGGCTCAACCGATAGTGTTTTGCCAGCGCCTCACGGGTGGCAAGCACCTGCCGAACAAGCTCGCGGCCAACGCCGCCGAGTCCAATCTGTACAATGGGAATGCTTCGCATAGGCGTATTGTTGCTCCTTATGGTACGTTGGCGCGTAATTCATCTAACCAGACGCGTGCCTCAGAGTCGCTTGGGGCTCGCCAGTCGCCACGCGGTGAAAGTGAGCCGCCCGAGCCGACTTTCGGGCCGTTGGGCATGGCCGAGCGTTTGAACTGGCTGATCTGGAAAAAGCGGTATAAAAAGACGTTGAGCCACTGTTTGATACTTGGCAGATCATAGGCGATCTGCTGGGCAATAGGCAAGCCGTCGGGCCACGCACCCCGCGTGGCGTCCGACCAGGCGTGATGGCAGAGAAAGGCGACTTTGCTGGGGCGAAAGCCATAGCGCGTGATGTAGTAGAGGTTGAAATCTTGCAGCGCGTATGGCCCGATCTTCGCCTCGGTGCTCTGCGCTGGTGCATGGGTCGAGCCGTCGCTCGCCGGGACAAGCTCGGGCGAGATTTCGGTATCGAGGATCGATTGCAGGATGACGCCTGCCGCCGGGTCAAAATCACCGGACCTGATTACCCAGCGGATCAGGTGTTGAATCAGCGTCTTGGGCACCGAGGCGTTGACGTTGTAGTGCGACATCTGATCGCCAACGCCATAGGTGGCCCAACCCAGGGCCAGTTCGCTCAGGTCGCCGGTGCCAAGCACCAGCCCGTTGTGGAAGTTGGCGAGCCGAAAGAGGTGCGAGGTGCGTTCGCCAGCCTGGACATTTTCAAAGGTAATGTCATAGACCGGCTCGCCTACTGCATAAGGGTGTCCAAGATCGTTGAGCATCTGCAAGGCCGACGGGCGAATGTCAATTTCGTTCGCCGTTACGCCCAGCGCCTCCATCAAGGCATGGGCATTGGAACGAGTATGCTCAGAGGTCGCAAAGCCCGGCATCGTATAGGCGAGGATATTGCGGCGGGGCAAGCCCAGGCGATCCATTGTCCGGGCCGCCACAATCAGCGCCTGGGTGCTGTCGAGCCCTCCCGAGACGCCGATGACCAGATGCTTGATGCCAGTGGCTTTGAGCCGCTTGATCAGACCGTGGACCTGAATATTGTACGCTTCGTAACAACGGGCGTCGCGGGTCGCCGGATCGTTGGGCACAAAGGGAAAGCGCTCGACCGTACGGATCAGGGCGAGTCCACCTACGGGCAGATCAAGCTCGAAGGGAATCTGGCGGAACTGGCGCAAGGCTTCGCGGTGATCGTGAACCGTGTCGGTAAAACTGCCGAGACGCATGCGATCCTGGGCGAGCCGCTCGAGATCAACATCCGCCAGGATCAGTTGCTCATCATCGGCAAAGCGCTCGGACTCGGCCAGCAATTCGCCATTTTCATAGATCAACGCGTGGCCGTCCCAGGCCAGATCGGTCGTACTCTCACCAGGGCCAGCCGCCGAGTAGAGGTACGCCGCCACACAGCGGCCCGACTGACCGGCACAGAGCGCATGCCGATAATCGGCTTTGCCAATCGTAATATTGCTCGCCGACAGATTGCAGAGCACCGTCGCCCCCGCCAAGGCAGCATAGGTACTCGGCGGAATGGGGGTCCAAACATCCTCACAGATCTCGGAATGTACCAACAGGCCCGGCAAACCCTGCGCGACATAGATCAGGTCGGTACCAAAAGGAACCGACGCGCCACCAATTTCGATGGTCGTGCCAAGGGCATCGCGGGCGGCGGCAAACTGACGCTTCTCGTAGAACTCGCGATAATTGGGCAGAAAGCTCTTGGGGGTCACGCCAAGAATGCGCCCGGCATGGATGGCGACCGCACAATTGAAGAGGCGTCCTTCGGTACGCAGCGGCACACCAACGATGATCAGCAGCGGCAACGCCAGACTCGCCGCGACCACCTGCGCTAACGCGTCACGGGAAGCATCGAGCAGGGCATCCTGATGAAAGAGATCCTCGTTGCTATAGGCCGAGAGCCCAAGTTCGGGAAAGATGACCA
Source organism: Candidatus Chloroploca asiatica (assembly GCF_002532075.1). GTDB lineage: Bacteria > Chloroflexota > Chloroflexia > Chloroflexales > Chloroflexaceae > Chloroploca > Chloroploca asiatica. The sequence continues at coordinate 182,824 of NZ_LYXE01000110.1, forward strand.
CCACAGCGCCAGCCGCGTGGGCGCGCTGCGCCAGCGCAAGCGTCTGCTGCGCATGGAAGAGCGGATCGGCCACGCGCACCGCCGGCACCCCAACGGCAACTCTGGCGAACCCATGACGATAGATCGAGAAAAATGGTTTGCCCACGCGATGATCCTTCTCCCTTTTCCCCCTCTGGTGGGTCAATTGTAGCATGGGTTTGAGTGAATGGGCGAAGGATCGATCGCTGCTGCGTCCATCAGCGGGGAGGGGCGTGATGCGGAGGGCTGGGTTTTAACCCAATAACTTCACAGATAGAATGCAATCATGCGGCGCCAGTAGGCTGGGCGATGCGCCTCGCCATCCCGATACCATTCCATAGCCTTCCCCCAACACATTGCAAACGAGCCCAAAGAAATGACGGCTTATGGTAGCATGCTTTGCCCAAATTGATAAACCTGGCTTGCGCTGTCATACTTGGTAACAATTTGATCACAGGCTGGGTCTAGCTTGTGATCACGTCTGGTGGTACAACAGAAAGAGACGATATGATCATTGGAGGATACCCATGCGACGGATAAGCTTGTTTCTTGTTTTGTTGATCAGTGTGCTGAGCCTTGCCGCCTGTACCGAGGCGCTGCCCACTGCTGAAGAGATTGTTGAACGGATGGAGACGGCGCGCGAGGGGATGAATGATGCCCACGCGACCGTGGCGTTTGATTTCACCTCGCCCGAGCAGTCAGGTCGGATTGTGGTGGAAGGTTGGATGCAGAAGACCGGGGAGACCGATGCCGCCGGGAAGCCGGTTGGCCGGATGCGCGTCGAGGTGCTTGAGGCAAGCGAGGCAGCCATGGTTGGCACCATCGCGGTGAGCGACGGGGCGACGTTCTGGCTCTACAATCCCGCCGAGAATACCGCGATCACCGGTGAAGCCGGCCAGATGAAAGATGCCATGCAAGCCACCCCGGCTGGCGCGGCCACGATGTTGACGGATATCATTGCGCAGGGCCTTGATGCCGTAAACCTGGAAGTGCTTGGCACCGAACAGGTCGCTGGCAACGAGACCTGGAAAGTTTTGGTGACGCCCAAGAGCGAAACCACCGCCCAGTTGCAACTTGATGGTATCATTGAGGGCACAATGTGGGTTGATACCGAGCTCGCCCTGCCACTCAAGCTCGCCGTGGATGCGCGTGACTTTGGGCAGGGAACGATGGAAGTGCAGAGCATTGAGACCAACAGCGGGCTGAATGCCGAGATCTTTGCCTTTACCCCGCCGGCTGGCACGACGATCATTCAGGCCGAGGAACTGATGGCGCAGATGAGCCAGCGGGCACCTACGGCAGCAACGATCGAAGAGGCACGTACGTCCGTCAGTTTTGTCCTGCGTGAGCCGACCTACATTCCCGCCGGGATGACACTGATCGAAGTACGCGTGGTTGGCACTTCAACCGTCATTCTGAACTATAGCGGCGATACCGGCAGCATGAGCGTGGTGCAAAGCAATGAAGATGTCGGGCGTGACCGTGAACCGCCGACAGGCAGTGTGGTCGAAGAAGTCACCGTTGACGGTGTACCGGCGACCTTGATCAGTGGCAACAACGGCCAGGGGAGCTTGTTGCGCTGGGAGGTAGACGGGATTCGTTATGTCATTGCTGGGACGCTGAGCGGAGATGAGGCTATCGCGGTAGGCGAAGGGCTAGAGTAAAAGAGTCTTGCTGACCCACGACGCCAACTTTGTTGGCGTCGTGGGTCAGCAAAAAACCTTCGAGGATTACTATGCAGGAACCGTTGATCAAGACAATTGCGCTGGCGCGGCGTTATCAGATGGGTAAAACATCGGTAGACGCGCTCCGTGGGGTTGACCTAACGATTGCGCCCGGCGAATTTGTCGCGCTTGTCGGCCCAAGTGGCAGTGGCAAATCGACGTTACTGCACCTGATCGGCGGGTTGGTGCGCCCCACCGGCGGCGAGGTCTGGGTCGCAGGGCTAGAACTGGGCCGCAGTAGCGACGAGCAACTCGTGGCCTACCGGCGCGACACGCTCGGGTTTATTTTTCAGAGCTTCAACCTGTTGCCGATCAAGACAGCCTGGGAAAACGTGGCCGTGCCGTTGATGCTCGCGGGCATGCCCACATCACAGCGCAAGACACGCGCCCTCGGCTTACTGGAGCAACTCGGGCTAGGACCTCGCGGCGACCATCGTCCAGCCGAATTGAGTGGCGGCGAGCAGCAGCGGGTTGCCATTGCCCGTGCCCTCGCCAACAATCCCCGGCTGATCCTGGCCGACGAGCCGACCGGCAACCTCGACAGCAAAACAGGCACCGATATTATGCACTTGTTGCGCCAGCTTGTCCGCAACGAAGGTCGAACCCTGTTGCTTGTCACTCACGACATGGGCGTAGCGCGTTATGCCGACCGCATTGTTCACCTGCGTGACGGGGGAGTGCAGACGATTGAATTGGTGACGAACGAGCACGCATCCCAACTGGAGACCGGCCAGGTGCCGGTCTCCAGTTGAAGTTAAAAATCCCAGCCCTCAGGCAACGCATATCTTTCGCGGCGCCAGCGCCAGTCCGGCTCAAAAATGAGGCCCGGTTCTTCGGCGGTATAGAGCTTTTCGAGCGCGTAGTGGATCACGTTTAACTGTTGCGCGGCATTGCCTGGTTCGCCGAGCGGATGCCCAAACGGCCACTTGAGATGCACCGTACGCGGCGGGCGCACCCGCTCGGCGATCTCGCGCAGCCCGACAATGCTCACCGTTGCGATGCCAGCCGCCTCAGCGGCCCGTGCGATCAGTCCCACGGACTGATTGCAGAGTCCTCAGCCAGGGGTGAGCAGCAGCGCATCGACGCCTTCCTCGCGCATCAAACGCGCCGCCTCGGGAGCCGTCTCATTGATCAAAGCCTCAAGATGGGGTGGCTCGATATGGCCCATAAAACCATAGCATGTACCCAGGCTGCCGATATGGCCGGCAGCAACAAGATCGCGTAGATGTTCCAGCGGAAAGAGAATATTGAGATCACGGACGGCATTGGTATGATCGTAATAGTCATGCGTGATCATCAGATCCTCACGCGGGGTTGCGGCGGGTAGCGGGCGAAAGGTCGCATCGCCCCGCGAATCAGCCATATCAAACGGCGTCTGATTGCGCAGATGGACACCGCCTGTCGTCGCGAGGGCGAGGCGCACCTCACGCAACGGCTTCGGCAACCGGGTAAACGGCACCTCTTCACTGATCACCGACTCAAACGTGCGGCCCCACGTCTGAGCCAGAGCGGGCACATGCGACAAAACCTGTCCAAACATTCGCGACAAATTCTGGCGCAACCCATCAAAATCTGACATGTACTTTTCCCTTATGGCGCAAACGTCCAGCTTTGCTGGCTGTTTGCGCCAGCATACGCATAGGGCTATCGCCCTACAACCTTTTCTTATTGTAACAAAGCTTTGGCAAGGTCGCCTCCGGCGGGAGGGTGTGGCGCGGCTGCGCCGCGTCACGAGATTTTTTTGGTTCGTTGTGGCGGCGAAGCCGCCACAACGAACCAAAAACTGGGAATTGCCGGAAAAAGCACGTTAGCGTTGGAGCACGGGCAAGAAGACCTGGAAACGGCCTCCGGGTGGGGGTGCCGAGGCTTCAACAAGCACAGTGAGCGTATTGAAGCCATTTTCGGCGTCACTGATCGTATAGACGCCGGGTTCGTCAAAGGTGGCAAAGAAGCTGCCGCCAGGGGCAATCAAGCCCGTGGTAAACAACGCTCCTTGCTCGTGATCATGATCATGGTCGCCGTGCTGGGGCGCCACACGGGGGCGAGGATCGGGCGAGCCTTCGGGTTGACGCGGCACCAAAAGCTCGTTTTCCCAGATATCGCTGTTGACAAACTCGACGACCGAGCCAGGTTGAATAGTGAGTGACGAACCCTCAAAGCCACCTGAACCGATGATCTTGCGATAGCGGCCCCCCCCACCGAACGAGGGCGAGAGACGGAGCGTTGCCGTCAATGGCTCTCGCCAGTGTATGGCAGGCGTGATCGTGCCTAGGCCATCTTCCGGCTCACCCGAAGGGGCAACCCGCGGCACGCTCAGCAGATCCTGGATCTCAAAGTTGCCCAACCCATTGCTACTCCGAATGATTACGGGTTGGAAGCCATCGGCCTGAACACGTACCAGAAGGCTGCGGGGGTTAACGGTAAAGCCAAAGCGCCCATTGGCATCAGGATTGATCGGGTTCTGGAATTCGTCATCCTGATAGTCGAGCGGCACGTCGCTGAAACCATCCGTCGTCATGCGATAGAACGTCACGGTGGCGGTGACGATTGGCGTATCGGTACGGCCATCGAGGATCTGCACGTCCTCGAAGGACGTCAGCAGCCCATTACTTTCAGTGTTTTGCGCACCACAGACAACCGTCAACCGGAACGCCACATCCTCAGCCAGATCCCCGGTGGTAAAGGTACCGGTATAGATGCCATTGCCGGTTGCATCGGTCAACACGATCGGATCAAGCCCCCGTATTTGCAAGGTCAAGGACGCTTCGGCGGCGTCGCAGCACGAACGGACACTGAAGGTATAGGTGGTATTGGGGCGCAAATGGACAAACCAGCCATCGGGCGAAGTAATCCCACGCCGATCCTCCGGACGCGTCCGTGTATTCGTGCCTTCTTCGCTAAAGACCATGCTAAGCGGATCGAAGGGCAGATTCGGATTCACAAAGATCGCCAGGGGTGCCGAACGAGGGCTTATTTGCTCGCCAAGCCGGGCCTGCGCATAGAGTTGATTGCGCCCCTGGTTCAGGGTGACAGCAATTTGCCAGCGCCCATTTGGCCCTGCCGTCGTCGGCGAACCAACGGTGGCCCCGCCCGCATTGAAGAGGCGCACCTCGGCCCCCGGAGTCGCAAGGCCGCGCACCGTCACCTCAGCATTGCACGTCACCCCCGAGCCAGGGGCAACAATGATTGGCGCGGGCAGGCCAATGCGGATCGTCGCAGACGCATTCGCATTGCTCGTGGCGTCAGCCCGCATCGTGACCGTATTGATCAGCGCGGCACGCCCGGTCGTCGCGGGAAGGCGTGTACGGACGACAATGCGCCCACCGGTATCGGGATCAAGCTTGCCAACGGCAAAACTGAGCCGATTCTCTTCGGCAGTTGGCTCAACTTCAGGGTTGCTCTGCACATCAATGAGCAACTCGTTGATATTCTGGCCGGTGATGGCATCAGTGATCACCACATTTTCGGCAACCGCGCTGCCCGTATTGCGATACTCGATCAGCCAGACCGCAATGCGTTCACCAAGATCCGCATCGAAGACAACGCGTCCCACCTTGCGCACCTGCAACTCGGGTTGAGTCGCTGCGCCGCGGCGATTGATGAGATAATCCTCGGTCTCCCCATGACGGAAGCGCAACGCATTACCCTGGGCATCTTCGAGGCCACGGCCATCGCCATAACGCACCTCGCCGAACGTCAACGGTTTGGTGGAAGGCTCAAGACTCAAGGTTGCCCGCAGCCAGGCCGGGCGCTCTTGCAACGCATCAGGCCACGGCACCGCACCGGTCGTGAAAGTCAACGGATTGAGGCCGGGGTTGAGGCTCGCGAGATCGATGGGTGCATCAATCAGGATATGCTCAACCGCAACAGCGGCACTGCTCCCCTCGGGGCACTCGACCGCATCAGCCCAATCGCCATCACGATTGCCATCGAGCCAGATATTCAGGTAGCCCTGGGTCACACCAGCTTCAAGCGCAGCAGCCTTGAACGCAGGTGTCACAGAGACCAGTGCGCCAACCCTGGCTGGCTCGCAATGCTTGAGGGTAGCGGGATCAAGACGGATGCCATCATCGGCGCGATCGTTATCGGGCCGATTAGCGGATGGCACCAGATTATTGCGCGGATCCTGATCTGGGCCAAGATCTGCTTCAGCCTCAAGGCTGACCCGTGGGCCAAGGTGGAACGGACGAGGATCAACATGCAACGGCCCAGAGGGAGTGCCGGTCGCAGGAGCAAAGACCGTCGGAAAATTCGCCTGAATAGTAGGATACGCCAGCATAGGCACACCAGCGTGATTGGTGCTATCGGGCGCGTCGCCGAGATCATTGATGCGAAGCGGAATATTCAACACATGACGCACCGAACTAGCAGGCGCCAACTCGGGGGCAGGACAGGGATCATCAACCGCATTGGGATTCGCCAAAACACAGGCGGTAACCGTACTGCTCAACACTTGATCAACCAGTGTCGCCTGAAACGTCGGCTCCATCAGCGGCATCGGCGGCACAGGACGCGCAAAGCTGCGGCTTTCACCACTGGTCAGGCGGAGCACCTGGTCTTCATCAGGATCTTGCTCGGTGGCAGTACGCGCCCCAAAGGTCACCTCCTGCCAACTGATCTTCACAAAGATTGGCGCATCGGTGAGATTCGTAACGGTGGTACGAAGCTCGGCCCGGATGCCAGGCACCAGTTCATCGAGTTGTGTTGCCTCATTGGCTGAAGTATCGCGGGTAAACAACGCTTGCGACACCGCCAGCGAAGGCTCGTCATTGGCACGAGCAGCAGGAATAGAAACGGTGGCAAGCAGACCGAACAGCAACAAGAGCGGCAGAAAGCGACGCCAGACGAGATGAACAAAACGATGCACAGACTACTCCTTTGAGTTCAATGCAGAAGACCGGGTGTACCCTGAACGGTACTTGTCATAGTACACCGTTTCACAAGGGGATAGTATTGAAATACCGTAAAAATCTCGGCTTGGCACCCTGCAAGCAGATTGGGCCACAGACATAGGAGCATCAAAGGCAGGGCATGTGCGCAGCAAAGCTCACCCAACAATGTGTGGTATCATCCTCTGGATACACTGGAAGCATCGCGGTACATACCATAAAGGTTGTGCATCCCTATGGATTGGATTTCGCTCGGGCTCATTGCGGTCGGTCTGGTTTGTCTGGTAATCGGGGGCGAATTGCTGGTGCGTGGCGCGTCGGCCTTAGCCGCCGTCGCAGGCATCTCACCACTCGTGATTGGGCTAACTGTCGTCTCGTTTGGAACCAGTTCACCTGAATTGGCCGTCAGTCTTCAGGCAGGTCTCAGTGGCAACGCCGACATTGCGCTAGGCAATGTCGTGGGCAGCAATATCTTCAATGTCCTGTTCATCCTGGGGCTCTGCGCACTCATTGCCCCGCTGATTGTGTCGCTCCAAGTCGTGCGGCGCGATGTGCCGATTATGATCGGCGTTTCCTTCTTGCTTGGCTTCCTGGCGCTGGATGGACGCATTTCGCGCCTCGAAGGCTTGGGCCTCTTCATTGGCATTCTGAGTTATGTCACCTGGTCTGTCATCAGTAGCCGCCGGGAGACGGCCCAGAACCAGGCTGCCGCAGAAAAACTGGGACAAGCCCAACCGTCGGTACCGAAGAGCAGTAGAACGCAAATCCTGATCAATATCGGGCTCGTTCTCGGAGGTCTCATCGTGCTTGTGCTGGGCGCAGGCTGGCTCGTTGATGGGGCCGTTGAGCTTGCGCAGGCCCTGGGGGTCAGCGATGTGGTCATCGGGCTCACGATTGTCGCCGTAGGGACATCGCTGCCCGAAGTAGTCACCTCGGTAATTGCGACGATCCGCAATCAGCGTGATCTCGCGGTCGGCAATGTGGTCGGCAGCAATATCTTCAACATCCTGGGCATCCTGGGGGTGGCGGCCCTGGTAACACCAGATGGGATCGGGGTACCGCAATCAGCGATTGTCTTTGACATTCCGGTGATGATTGCGGTTGCCGTGGCATGCCTGCCGATCTTTTTTACCCGGATGATGATTGCCCGCTGGGAGGGGTTCCTCTTTCTGGGCTACTACATTGCGTATACGACCTATCTCATTCTCGCAGCAACCCATCACGAAGCATTGCCTGCCTACAGCAGCGTCATGATCGCGTTTGTCTTGCCCTTGACCGCTGTGACCCTGGCGGTACTGGCGGCGCGAGCCTATATGAAGCAGCGTGTGCAGAAGAAGGCATGAGTCGTCGGTGAAGTGCGGTTTCTGATGATTTGACGCAAAGACGCAACAGCGTAAAGGGTGTTCAGAACGCATCTGGATGCCAAGCGTGCGACGGATAGCTGTGCCAGAGGTATCAGGAAGCTTCGTTGACAGACCAATGAGCTATTGTCCTTACACATGCACATGATGGAGCAAAGGATGGCCTATAATCAAGTACAAAAATGGATTCTCGAACATGATGACAGCCTGATCTTTAATCTTCTCTATCTTGGCCTGGCCCTGATCCTCAGTATGACGCTGGGGCTCTTCTGGTTGATCGCAGTCGTGGGCGTCCACGCGGTGCTGGAAATCGCACGCCAATACTACCTCAGTTCGCGTTGGGGATTTGCCATAGCGGAAACGATCTGGGAGCTCAAGCTCGATCTAGCGCTCATTGTCTTTGCGTTCGTTCTGGCGGTCTATCTCGATTATATCTTTGGGATTGCAGGCTTGTCGGCAGGTGGTCGGGCCGTCGCGCAGACAGCCGGCCAGGCCTCACGCGCAGGCAGCCGGGTGGTGTTGTGGCAGCGCCTAATCCGGGGCTTCTTTCTTTCGCTTGATGATATCGCGCTGGCGATACGTGCGTTTGCCGGGCGGCTTCGTGGCAAAACCACACCAGTGGCACCAGCCCAACCCGAGGTGACGGCGGGGCTTGTGGTGGCAACACCAGCAACACCCGAGGCGATGAACGCAACGAACACCCAGCCACCAGAGCCACTGCGCACCTCGTGGCAACAACCCTATAGCCGCGGCGACTATGCCTCGCTGGGCTTCGGCGGCGTCTGTCTGCTCATGATTATCATCGCACCAAGCTTGCTCAACGAAACCTATGCCGATGTGTGGCAGATCATTGTTGACGAACTTCAGCCCTTCGCGGGGCTATCGTCTTGAGAAACTGGGGGAAGCGGATCAGGCTGCCGTCAAAGAGCCCAGCACCCCCGCTTGAAACACAAACGCCAGCGTTGCTGGCGTTTGTGTTTCAAGCCGAATGTCAGCAGCCAACTACCCAGCCAGAAACTGATTGACCCCTTCGGCGGCGGCGCGGCCTTCAGCAATCGCCCAGACGACGAGCGATTGACCACGGCTCATATCGCCGGCAGCAAAGACACCGGGGCGCGACGTCATCTTCTGGGCATTGGTGGCAAGGGCGCCACGCTCGTTGAGGGCAACGCCGAGTTGCTCAAGCAGACCGCCGCGGACAGGCCCGGTAAAGCCCATCGCCAACAACACAAGATCGCAGGGCAGCGTAAACTGCGAGTCAGGCACAATTTCCATGCGCTGGCCGCCTTGAGCATCCGACACCCAACGTACCTCAACGGCCTCGACGGCCTCGACGTGGCCCTGAGCATTGCCAAGGAGGCGTTGGGTCAGCACGCAATAACGGCGTTCGCCGCCCTCTTCATGCGAAGAAGAGGCTCGCTGCACCCGCGGCCATTCGGGCCAGGGATTGTTTGCCGAGCGCTGCGCTGGTGGTTGGGGCAACAGTTCAAACGAGGTAACCGAAAGCGCACCCTGGCGCAGCGAGGTGCCCACACAATCGGCCCCTGTATCGCCGCCACCAATCACGAGGACGTGCTTGCCCCGGGCGGTCAGTTCACTGGCAGGATCAATCTCATCACCCGCACAGCGCCGATTCTGCTGGCTCAAAAACTCCATCGCAAAATGGACACCCTTGAGCTCGCGGCCTTCAACCATCAGATCGCGTGGCTGCTGGGCACCGCCGGCAAGCAAGATCGCATCAAAATCGTGGCACAACTGCGCACCCTCGACATCAACCCCAACATTGACCCCAGTGCAAAAGACCACACCCTCGGCTTCAAGCTGAGCCAGACGGCGATCGAGGGTCTGCTTTTCGAGTTTGAAATCGGGAATCCCATAGCGCAAGAGACCACCAAGGCGATCGTCACGCTCAAAGACCGTCACCTCGTGACCCATCCGCCGCAATTGCTGCGCTGCCGCCAGACCCGCAGGCCCTGAGCCAACCACGGCAACGCGCTTGCCCGTGAGGAAACGAGGGGGTTGCGGTTTGATCCAACCTTCGGCAAACCCGCGCTCAACCGCTTCAAGCTCAAGCATCCGGATCGAGACCGGGGCAAAGTTGAGCCCGAGGGTACATGAACCTTCGCACAAAGCAGGGCAGAGATGGCCGGTGAACTCGGGAAAGTTATTATCGGCATGCACCTGAGCGCACGCTCGTTGCCAATCGCCCTCGGCCACCAGACTATTCCAGCCAGGAATATAGTTACCCAGGGGACAGGCCACGTGACAATAGGGAATGCCACAGTCGAGACAACGCTCGCCCTGCTGCATCAACGTCCCCGGTTCAACATGCTGGTAGATCTCGTGATAATCCTGCAGACGCTCGGCAACCGGACGGGCAGGGAACTCCTGACGCGGATAGATCAGAAAAGCATCGGAATTTGCCATAGACAGCCTCGCTCACACGCAACAGTGGAAGAAGATAGCCACCAAGAGCCCACGAAAAGGCTCGCGGGCCAATATACGCTGACTGTACGCTGAGCGAGCGTTTTGTGCAGTAATAGAATATTAACTGTAGCTGAGCATATGGCAACAGAAGGGTGCTACGAGTGGTCAACGAGACTGACTTCGTCAGTCTCGTTGACCACTCGTGGGATGAAAAAGAACGGTTTAGCGCTGAACGGTCTCGTAGCTGAGCGCCTGCAAAAAGGTCTCGGCAATCAGGCGATGGCCCTGAGCATTGGCATGGACATCATCAAAGAGGGCAAAGGTATGGGTATACTCACGGCCACCGACAAAGGCAGTATAGACCTCGGCCACGGCAACGCCACGGCGGCCTGCCTCGGCGCGGATCACCTGATTGAGGCGCTCAACCCAGTAAGCATCGCTACCCTCAATGGTAGGATCGCCCCCATACGGGTTATAGTAGGTCATCACCGCGAGATCAGCCTGCGGACCAACCGCCGCACGAAGCGCCTCCAGCGCCTCAACAAGATTGCGCTGAAAGATCTGGATTGCCGCTTCACGCTCAGCCGCAGGAGCACGCTCGACTCTGATCAGGTCATTGCCCCCAATCGTCAGCGTAATCGGACTCACGCGACGGCCCTGTTGGCGCGTATCGCGGAGATAGGCCAACGCACGCGGCAATTGACCGGCGACAAACGAGCTACTCGTCTCGCCCGGCACCGCCAGATTCACCAGTTCGGGGAGACCAGAAGCGCCCAGGTCAGCCGCAATCAAGCCAGGAAAGCCATCCTGCTGACGATCATCGAGCCGAAAGCCCCAGGGCAACGAATCACCCAGAGCCAAATAGACGTCGCCTGGACCTTGGGGCGTATACGCCTGCGGACGATTGGCCCAGCTACTCCGCGTGACCGCAAACGCAACCATACCGATCATCACGAAGGTTGTGAGCAAAAGAAAGAGCCGTTGTTGTATCATCTGATTGATATATAATGCAACTATTCGTATTCAGTATACACCGATCAGCGGTAGCGAGTCATAGGTTATGGAGATGAATGATCCAAAAGCCCAAGCGGATGCCTTGATCAAGCGCGGGCATACGTTGCTTGAGCAGGGTGACTTGCCGCAGGCAACTGATCTGCTCAATCAAGCGGTCAAGCTCTACTGGGCTGCGGGGGAACAGTATGCGGCGGCGGCTCAGATTGGCAATTACGGGTGGGCCTTGCGCCGTCGCGGGCGGCCCGATCTTGCGCGGCCCTATCTCGAAGAAGCGGCCTCGCTCTTTACGCAGCTTGGCCTGACCGATTTTGCCGAACGCCATCGTTTTGCCGCCGAAGATGCTCATACCGGCTTGACCGACGATCTGCTCACGAGCCTACCGCCGGCGGTGCGCGGTGCGCTCGAGCGCGGTGATGTCGAGGGCCTGCAATTTGCGCTGGATGCCCTGCCCCTGGCCGAACGCGAGCTGATCCTTGAACGACTCATGACGGCGGGGGTAGTCAGTACGGCCCGGAGCAATGATGATGTGACCGAGGCACTACGCCAGTTTGAGCCGTTGCTGCAGGGCATTGCTGCGGTCGCAACCGGTGATGAGAGCGAACGCGGCGATATCGAGACGGCCCTGGTTGAACTGGAACGCAAAGGGTGGCAACTGCGCCAGGCCGTGAGTCAGATCTGGCAGGGCGAACGGAACCTGGACATGCTAAGCCAGCATCTCGATGAGCTTGATCAAGCCCTGGTGAAGAAGATGCTTGAGTTGATCGAGCCTCACAGAGCGGGCTAACGCCCGCTCTGTGAGGCTGCTGGCGATTTGCGGCCCCCAGGGGTTTTATGCTGGCGATTTGCGGCTCCCAGGGGTTTTCGAGACAGCAGCCTGAACAGGGTAACAAGAGGGCAACCAGGTTATGCGTGAATTGATCCCAACGCTTGATCAATGGCTGGCAGACGGCGAGCAGGTAGCCCTGGCGACGGTCGTACAAACGATGGGTTCGTCGCCGCGCCAAGTCGGCGCGACGATGGCCGTCACGGCACGTGGGCGCATGGCTGGCTCGGTGAGCGGCGGGTGCGTCGAGGGGGCGGTGGTCGAACAGTGCCAGGCGGTGCTAGCGAGCGGTGAGGCGCGATTGCTTACGTTTGGCGTCAGCGACGAGACAGCCTGGGAGGTCGGGTTGGCGTGTGGGGGCACGATCGAGGTCTTTGTGGCCCCACTAGACACCACGAGCGTCTATCCTTTGGTTCGTGCCGCGCTGCTGGAAGAACGAGCCATTGCCATAGCGACCGTCATCGCGGGGAACGAGCATGTTGGGGCGCATCTGGTGGTAGAAGCAGGTGGAAAAAGCCACGGCACCCTGGGCAAGGCGACGCTTGATCAGGCGATCATCACGGCGACAACTGAGCTGCTTGCCCACGGAACAAGCCGGGTCATTGAAGCAGCACAGGGTGCAACACGGGTCTTTGTAGCAAGCTTCAATCCCCCGGCCAAGCTTTTTCTGGTAGGGGGCGTACATATTGCCGTAGGGCTCGCCGCGATGGCGCGCCTGCTTGGGATGCGCACCATCATCATTGACGCACGAGCAGCTTTTGCCAGCCCCGAGCGCTTTGCCGATGTTGATGAACTGATCGTCGCGTGGCCGGATGAAGCCCTGACCGGACGCCTCGATGCGCGCAGCTATGTCGCCGTTTTGACCCACGATCCCAAACTTGACGACCCGGCCCTACGGGTGGCGCTGCAATCGCCGGCACGCTATATCGGTGCGCTTGGCAGCACCAAAACCCATGCCCGGCGGCTCGAACGGCTGCGTGCTGAAGGCTTCGATGAAGCGAATCTCGGCCGGATCAAAGGCCCGATCGGACTTCCCATTGGGGCAAAGACCCCGGAAGAGATTGCGGTCAGCATTCTGGCCGAGCTTATTGGTGTGGGAAATAAGTCGATAATGTGACGCAAAGGCGCAAAGAGCTAAAGCCAATACCTTTTTGCCAAGTACTGTCACTACTACGAAAGGGGTGAATGCTCCAATGGATCAAGATCAAATTGCCACATGGCTCTACGAAGGGGCGGTCGCCTTGCAGGAGGGCAACCGTGAACAAGCACTAGAATTGCTCTTGCGCGTTGTTGAAGCCGATGAAACCAACGAAGAGGGATGGCTCTGGCTCAGTGGGGCCGTTGACGACATCGATGATCAACGGACTGCGCTGCAAAACGTGCTGGCGATCAATCCGCTCAATCACCATGCCCGCTATGGATTAGAGGTACTGAGCTCGAACCCATAGCAGGCATGGTGATTCGGCTGTGAACTGCATTTTCTGATGATCTGCGTGGCCCGGGAGCGCGGGCGGAACGCCCGCACTCCCGGGCCACGCAGATCACCCGTTGTCGTCCCAGACAACGACGATCTGACTCCACTCTTTTTCGATGGTGGCGTGTGAGCGCGTCACGGTGGTGCGTTCGTCACGCGGGTGCAGAATGAGCCGCGGGGAGGTCCAATCGCGTCCGGGATGGGCTTCGCTGCCGCGGAGCAAGACGAAACCGCAGGGATGGGCCGAGATCGCTTCCCAGACCGATCCGCGTTGCTCGAAGGCAAGTGAGAGCATCAAAGAGGGAAAGATCGTCATCGGGACAACAATGCGTCCGCCAGGGGCAAGCTGCGTGCGCCAGGCCGGCAAGAGATCCCAGGCCCCGGCGGTGACGATGATCCGGTCAAAAGGAGCGGCATCGGGGGCACCCAGGGCACCATCGGCGTGACGGAGGTCAACCTCGGGGTAGCCGGCTTGGTCGAGGTGGACGCGGGCGGATTTAACCAGATCAGCTTCCAGATCAAGGCTGAGTACCTGCCCGGCCGGGCCGACAATGGCCGCGATCAGGGCCGCATTGTACCCCGTACCGGTGCCAATTTCGAGGACACGATGTCCCGGTTGCAGGCCGAGTTGGGCCAGCATAATTGCCATCATGCCAGGCTGCGACGAGGAACTGACCCAGGCCCCGGCTTTGCGTTTGACGGCAAGTGCCTGGTCACTGTAGATCTGTTCAAGCGTATGGTCGGGCAGAAAATGGTGGCGCGGCACCAGGCGAAAGGCGCGGGCAAGCGCCGGATCAGCAAGCAGACCATCACGGGTCAGAAGTTCGACCAGATCAGCGTGGAGTTGGCGCGCCTGTTGGGGATCAAAAGAGGCTTTCTTGGATGGCACCGGGCCTCCTTTCGGACTGCTACCGCCCTGACAACCCTATAGTTGCGCGCAAACAGGGGCAGCTGCGCTAGCTCTGTTTGCGCACAAGCGAAATGCAAGGGGTTTGCGGCGCTTTACGCAGGATCTTCAGGGCGATCTACTGTTCACCAGCCATCAATTCGTCAGCAGCCGCCAGTAAAGCAGCAATACGTGCGGGGTCAAGGGGGGGCTGCTTACTCTTGAGGTAGAGTTCAAGGGCACGACGGGGCGTCAAACTCCCCACCAATTCTTGCTCAAGGCCAGCGATGCGGCGCCGCCCCGTGCGTTCAACATCAATGGTGATCGCAGCAATGACAAAGGCCCCCGCGTCGGAGAGCATCGTACGCAGCACATCCTCGCGGAGCAGCGGCACCTGTTCACGGGTAGCCTGGAGGTTGAGGCGAACGACGGCTTCACGCAGATCGTGGCGGGCGATCAGCGTCTGGATCAAGCCCATCGGGTCGCTACTGGTGCGCACATCGTGTTGTATGCTGACAAAGGGGCGGGCCGGCAACTGATGAAACTGCCAGCGGGCCTGCTTGCCTTCGATCGTCACGAGGACACAACCCTTGGGATCGGCATATTCACCAAAGTCAACCCGTTCGAGACTACCAGGGTAGACCATCGGCGGATCCTGCGCGAGGGCCTGATGCTTATGGATATGGCCGAGCGCAACATAAGCAACGCCAGGCTGCGCCATCACCGAGCGCGGCAAGACAAGATCCTGCCCAAGGGTCATCGCACGTTCGGCGCCAACCTCAGCGCCATCGAGACTCCCGTGGAAGGCAATGATCGCAGGCAAAGCCGGATCGAGTTTCGCGGCCGTCTCGATCACAAAGCGCTCGAGGCGACGACGCAGTTCATAATCAATCTGGACAAACGACGCATTGCGCATCTCTTCGCGGGTCATCAACATATGGCGCGTCACCCAGGGGATCGCCATAATCTGCAGCGGGCCTGAGGCCGTCGGGATCACATGCAACGCCAGCCGATCGGCAATCGTGACCCCCTCGACCCCCAACGCATCGAAGATCGCAACCGAATGGGCTTTGCCCAGTGCCGGCGAGATATCGTGATTGCCCGTCAGAATAAAGACCGGCACCCCGGCTGAGCGGACACGATTGATCCGACGGGCAAACTCACGCTGATGGGTCGGATTAGGGGCGCGTGTTTTATAGATATCACCGGCGATCAAGACCAGATCGACCTGCTCGGCAAGGCCGAAGGCAAGCGCATCATCAAGCCGATCAAGATAATCAAGGAAACGGGTGTGCAGACCCGTTGCCGGATCGACACGCCCGTAATTCTCAACGCCAAGATGAAGATCAGCCAGATGGAGAAATTTCATAGGTCTACAAGAACCAGGAGATAATGCCCATGATCAGACCCGACGCAAGAAACGACAAGACAAGCACAATCAACGTCTGAGTGGAATTGCGCAGGTTCATGCTCGACTGAACACCCAGATAGGCGTAGTAGATCTGCACCACCATCAAGACCAGGCTCACCAGCAAGCCAAGGAGACCGACGAGGGCACCAACGAACGGGATCCAGGCAAAGAGCGTAACAATGAACGTAATCGCGGCCCCAAGGGCAATCAGTGGCGCAATAAAGAGGGAGAAGGTATAGGCCACTTCGTCCCAGGTACCATCACCAGCATAGAGCTTCTTGCCCATAAAGTAGACCATGCCGGTAAAGATAAAGAACTGGGCCAGGCCGCGCAGGATGGTATCAAAGACGCCCATGATACTGGGACGAGGCGTACCAGGCAAGAACGAACCAACAAATCCCAGCACGGCCGAGATAGCAATAGCTACCAGCACATAGACCGCCGCATTACCGAGGGTGCCATAGCGCTCGTAACGCTCGAACTTCTCAACACTCGGATTGGTCATAAGATCCGTGCTCTGGGTGAGCATTTCGGGAACCGACGATTGTCGTATCATAGCCATATGGGGTCTCCTTCACAACCAAGCCAACCGACTTCTTGCGCATAAGACGTGCCGCAAGGAGGGTAAGTTGCACGTCTATTATATACGAATGAGGCAAGAGCGGCACTGACCCATCCACACAATCGTTTTACACTCATCAGCCCGATATACCCACACTATCCCACACTATCCCACATGAATCCCTCGTTTGTGTGGGATAAAAGCCTCATCGGGGAGACGAGACCCGTCATACGTCCATCTGTTCTATTGTCAAGCATTTAACGAACGAGTGTTCGATTTATTGATATGGTATACTAGAAAAGGAAGGCTTCCGGCGGGTGTTTGGGGCCTACGGCCCCCAGGAATCTCGCTTATGCGAGGGTAAACGACCAGCGACGCTGGTCGTTTACCCTCGCATAAGCATAGGTTTTTAGGGCGTCAGCCCTCCATAGCAAGGGACAACTCAACCTATGCGCGAGCGCCAGATATATCTCGATCATGCCTCAACGACCCCGGTTGATCCCGAGGTTCTCGAGGCGATGTTGCCCTATTTTACGCAGTATGCCGGCAATCCTTCGAGCATCCATCATGCCGGGCGCATGGCGCTGCAAGCGCTTGATGATGCGCGCGAACAGGTGGCGCTGGTGCTTGGATGTACCCGTCGCGAGATCGTCTTTACGGGCGGGGGCAGTGAGGGGGCAAATCTGGCGGTCAAGGGCGCGGCCCTGGCTCAGCGTGCGCGTGGCAAAGGGGCTCACGTGATCGTCAGTGCGATTGAGCATCACGCAGTGCTGCACGCCGCCGAGTATCTGGCCCACGATGGCTTTGACGTGACCGTCTTGCCCGTCAATGCAGCCGGCCTGGTTGAACCTGAAGCGCTTGCACAGGCACTTCGTCCCGAAACCATCCTGGTCTCGGTGATGTATGCGAACAACGAAATTGGCACCATCCAGCCCATCGCCGCCATCGGGGCGCTCTGTCGTGAGCGTGGGGTACTTGTGCATACCGATGCGGTGCAGGCCCCGGGGTCATTGCCGCTCGATGTTGAGGCACTCAAGGTTGATCTGCTCAGCCTGACAGCGCACAAATGTTATGGCCCCAAAGGGGCAGGGCTGCTCTATGTACGCCGGGGCACACCGTTGCTCCCGCAGATCAACGGTGGAGCGCAGGAGCGACGGCGGCGAGCAGGCACCGAGAATGTGCCAGGCATCGTCGGGTTGGCAGCGGCGCTCACCCGGGCCGAAGAACGGCGCATCAGCTATGCGGCACAGATGCACATGCTCCGAGAGCGCCTCATTGAGGGGGTGCTCGACCGGGTACCGCAGAGCTGGCTCAATGGCGACCGCAACCAGCGGCTCCCCAATAACGCGAACCTCGGCTTTGCCGGGGTCGAGGGCGAGAGCATCCTCTTGCTGCTCGACCAGGTCGGCA
The DNA here is from genome assembly GCF_002532075.1 of Candidatus Chloroploca asiatica. Classification (GTDB taxonomy): domain Bacteria; phylum Chloroflexota; class Chloroflexia; order Chloroflexales; family Chloroflexaceae; genus Chloroploca; species Chloroploca asiatica. Next base: position 200,823 of record NZ_LYXE01000110.1, read on the forward strand.
TCGCCGCCAGCAGTGGCTCGGCGTGTACTTCGGGCTCACTGGAGCCATCGCACGTCCTGGTAGCCCTGGGGATGAGTCCCGACGAGGCAAATGGCTCGGTACGTTTTTCGCTTGGAGCCAGCAACTCGCGCGAAGAGATTGACTATGTGCTCGAAGTTCTGCCACCGATGATCGAGCGCCTGCGGGCCGTCGTTCCCGGGTATGAGCCAATTGCGCATGGATGATCGGAGCGAGCACCCGTGAGTCGCGGTGGGTTGTTGAGCACGGACAGGGGCGGTGCTTAGCAAAGGGAACCCTTATGCAACGTGCGATCCGCACTCTGGCTGGGGTGATGCTCTGTGTGGTTTTTACTGGCTGTAGTCGAGCACCCGAGGCAACCGTACCAGCGACGGTCGGTGCGGGAGCAACGCTACGTGGTCAGATCACGGTGTTTGCCGCCTCTTCACTGAGCGACGCCTTTGAAGCGCTAGGAACAGCCTTTATGGCGGCACATCCCGAGGCGGTCGTCACCTTCAATTTTGCCAACTCTGCGCAACTGGCGGCACAGATCAATGAAGGTGCTCCTGCCGATGTATTTGCTTCGGCGAACGCTACCCAGATGCGTGTGGCGGTTGAGGGTGGGCGGCTCAACGACAACGACCAACGCTTGTTTATCCGTAACAACCTCGTGGTCATTACACCTTATGACAACCCGGCGAAGGTGATGGAACTAGCTGAGCTTGCACAACCAGGTTTGCGCCTAATCCTAGCTGATCCCGTCGCGCCTATTGGTCAACACAGCCTGGACTTTCTCGACCAAGCGAGTGCGCAGCCCGCCTTTGGTGCAGATTTTCGTGAGCGCGTCCTCGCAAATGTGGTCAGTTACGAAGACTCGGCGCGCATCGTACTCGCCAAAATCGTCCTTGGTGAAGGTGATGCGGCCATCGTTTTCACCACCGATGCCGCTGCCGAAGCCGAGAAGGTGCAATCGATCCCCATTCCCGACGAGTTGAATGTGTTTGCGAACTACCTCATTGCGCCTGTCGCGGATAGTCGAAACCTTGCGCTGGCCGAAGCATTTGTAGCCTTTGCACGCACGGCAGAGGGGCAGGCCATCCTCGCCGATCACGGCTTTCTTCCGCTTGAGTAGTCTGTGAAAAATGATATCATCTCTTTACAAACATGTAATTCACATACATTTCCGTTTACATCAACGCAAGCGACTGATCCTCCTGTGGCTCCTGGCTGCGCCCTTGCTCATCTTCCTGCTGCTACCCCTGGGGGCTCTCATCGTGCGCATCGACTGGATGCAGCTCGGGGAAACCGTGGGCAGCCCGGGGGTGACGCAGGCCTTGCGCATCAGCATGGTAACAACGCTGATTGCAACAACGCTGGCCGTGTTACTGGGCACGCCGCTCGCCTACGTGCTGGCGCGGCACCAATTTCGAGGGCGAAACCTAATTGACACGCTGATCGACCTACCCATCGTCTTACCGCCAGCGGTGGCGGGCATAGCGCTGTTGATCACCTTTGGGCGCCGGGGACTAGTAGGTGCGCCCCTTGCAACGCTCGGCATTACGCTTTCGTTCACAGAAATCGCGGTGATCATGGCGCAGTGTTTTGTGGCCGCACCCTATTTTGTCAAGGCAGCGACGGCTGGTTTGAGTGGAGTGGATCGCGAATTAGAGCAAGCTGCGGCCCTCGACGGGGCAAGTGGGTGGCAAGTATTCGCCCTGATTACGGTACCGCTGGCATGGCCGGTGCTCTTCAGCGGCGTCGTGATGACGTGGGCACGGGCACTCGGTGAGTTTGGGGCGACCATCATCTTTGCAGGCAATCTGCCGGGGCGTACCCAGACCATGCCACTGGCAATCTATCTCGGCTTCGAACGAAATCTCAATCAAGCGCTGACCCTTGCGGTCATCCTGCTCGTCATCTCATTTGGCGTTCTTGCGCTGGTGAAAGTAGGGCTCAAGCAGCGGGTAGGGGTCAAGCTGTAGAAGGAGAGGGGTTTCCTTCTGGCTTAACTATGAAGCAATGACCCTTTCGCGCAGCAGATCCGCTTATACCGACGCGCACGTACGCACCAACCATGCCTGGAGATCGTCCAGGCTCGTGAAATCGAGCAGGGTCTCGCTCAACTCCAAGAGGTGTGCGGGACTCAGGGCAAGGAGTTGATGCTGCACCTGCTCGGATAGTGAGCCACACTGCCGAGCCAGTTGGCGCAGCACGACTTCTTGGAGCGTCTGGTGACGCCCTTGTTCGATGCCCTGTTCGATGCCTTGCTCAAGCCCTTCGGCGAACGCAAGCTCTTCGATACTGGTGACAAAGGTGTCCATCTGGGTCTCCTCCTGTTCAATGAGGCGCATTGTAGCACGAACTGTCGCGTGCATGCTGGGGTCGAGGCGCAATAGTTGATCGAGGATGCGATAGAGTCGGCGCATATCGGCCGCCCCGTACCCGTAACGGAAGAACGAGCGAAAGCGGGCCAATTTGCGCCGCAGCCGCTCCTCGGGTTGCCCACGGGTTGCCTGCGCGTCGCGGTGGATCAAGATGACCATCGCGATGGGATTGCGGCTTGCTTCGAGCATTGCTAGGTCAAGCTCGAGCAGCTTGACCGTAGGGAAGTCGAGCCGCACCACGCACCCGGCCTCGGCGTAACCAAAGGAGCGCGGGTGCCAGCCCGGTTGGTCATCGCTCAAGACGGCGAGGCTAATGACCGGGTGGCGTTCGCGGACGAAGATCTGGGCGTGGTAACAGAACATCCGCTCGGCGAAGGTAGGATCACGCTGGGACTGGACTTCCAGGTGCATGAAGATCGTGCGCGGCGTGCCATCGAGGGCCTGCACCTGCACAAGCTTGTCAATGCGATGCTTGCCACGATTAACATCTGGGTCAAGCTGCTGTAGTTCGGTATCCCGGAAAATGACGGGTTGCCGCCAATCCACGGTGCGCCACACCTCTGGGAAGAGCAGTTCGAGCAACGGGGCGACGTAGTGATCGAGCGCATATTTCCACGCGCCATCAAAATCAGCCGACGGGAGTTCCATGGGGATTCCTCGTGCAAAACGGGTTCGTGGTGTTGTACCGCACGAGGGGGGTGAAAGATACGGGGGCACGGCGACGCCGTGCCCCCGTACGGAGATGGTGCCGCCGTGCCGTGCCCAGAGGCAGCGTTGCCGCGTGTAGGGGCGCAGCAACCCATGGCCCGCCCGTTGCCCGAACGCCCCGGTCATCGCTGCTGCGCCCACCGGCCCCCCCGGTGACGCGGCCCGCACCCCGATGGCCCCTGCCCACCGATGTGTCCGCGGGGATGGGTGTAGGGGCACGGCGCCGCCGTGCCCCTACGTTGCTGCGCTCAACCGCTGGATCTGTCGGGCGATCCGTAGGTCGCTGAGAGGCGAGGGGGCAGGGGTAATCCAGGTTGCAAGGTCATTGATGGAGGCTGTGCGGCGTGCCTGGATCGCCTGGCGTTGCTGGCGTAGCGCGGGTAGTTCGCGCAGGGCTTCCACGCGGCCTGCGATAATTGCGGGTTGGCGGCGTGCCAGGGCGTAGGCTGCTGCGAGCAGGTCGTAGCGTAGGATCGCTGGTAGACATTCGCGGAGCAGTGCTGTCGGGAGGCAGCGGATTAGTACACGGATGCGGTTGCGTCCGAGCAAGCGTTGTTTGAATGGGCTGCCTTGCCCCGACGTGGCTGAGTAGACGTGGCGCGCCCGGGCGTGCGGGGCGAGTACGCATGTCCAGTTACGTAGTTGCGCCCGCCAGGCGAGATCGACATCCTCCAGGTAGTTGAAGAAACTGGCCTCGAATGGCCCGATATCGTCGAGCATCGCTCGCCGTAGGAGGGCGAGACCACCGCTGGCTCCAAAGATGGGCTGGGTCGCGGCGGGCAGGGCGTTGATGGGCAACCCCGGATGCCGGTCGGTGGCGACGCCGTCGCGCCGTACGGTGATCCCCGCTGATGCGATCCGTTTGGGGTGGCGGCTGAAGGTGAGGACCCCAGCGGCGGCCCCCGCGTGCGGGTGTTCGCTGAGGGCGTGCCATAAGGCCGCAATGCAGCCTGGTTCGGCCAGGGCATCGTCGTTGATCAGGAGCAAAAGTTCGCCCCGCGCCACGGCGAGCCCGGCATTAGTTCCGCCGGCAAAGCCGAGGTTGGTGGGCAACGCGACCACGCGTACATCGGGCGCATATCGTTGCGCCCAGGCCCCCGCCTGATCGCGGGAAGCATTGTCAACCAGAATGATCTCGTCATCGGGTCCAAGTTGCGCACGCAAGGCGCTGAGACACGCCGGCAGATAACGCAGGCCTTGCCAGGTTGGGATTACTGCTGAAATGTGTGGACGCTGCTTTGTCATTGGCATACTTTTTTGGAGGCCTGCGGCCCATCCTTAAAACCCGTTGCTTTGCGAGCAAAGCAGAGATTCTTGGGGGCCGCAGGCCCCCAAACCCCCAACCGGAGGCGTAGCTTGATTGAAAGGCATTGGCTCTCGTGCTGAGCCACGCTATGCTAAACAGGTATAATACTATAAACAAAGTAGCGATAGGGCATTGTGCGAGAAGATGATACGGAAAGGGCGTGCATGATGCAAGTTGTGATTATCGGGGGAGGCCCCGCAGGTATAGAGGCGGCGCGTACCGCAGCGCCGCATGCAACGGTGAAAGTGGTGACAGCCGGGGCAGTGGGCGAGTGGCGCCCGATGACGATGCGCGTCTGGCTGGCGGCGGCAGCGGCTGGCGAACGCGATGTGGCAAAGATTGTTGCCCGTGCCAAGCAAGTCGCTACCGATTGGCAGACCCGATGTGCCGATGAACTGGCAACCCTTGAGGTCGAGACGATCGCCGGGCGTGGTCGCCTCGGTAAGCCCGGTGAAGTACTGGTTGAGCCGTTGGATGGTGGCCCCACGCAGAGTCTCAACGCCGATGCGATCATTCTGGCGGCTGGGGCGCAGGTTGCTTTTCCTGAAGCGGTTGCGCCAGACGGCGAGCGTATGTTGACGAGTGGCGATCTTGGGGTGTTGCAGACGTGTCCTGAACGGGTGATGGTGCTTGGTGATGGGCGCGCTGGTTTTGAATTGTGCCATCTCTTTAGCCTGCTTGGCGCTGAGGTCTCCTGGCTCATTCCTGAGGCATCGCCTCGTACGCATGTTGCACCTGAGGTTGATGGCTATCTGACGAGGATGCTCGAGCGTCAAGGGGTGCGCGTGGTGCCGCATGCGACGGTGCAACGCCTTGCGCATAAGGGTGAGGATGTGACGGCTACCCTTGCTGATGGTACCCGGTATGGTGGCGAGATCGCTCTCCTCGCCTTCGAGCGTCGGCCTGATCCGATGGCGGTCGGACTCTCGCTCGATCTGCTTGACACTGATATCTATGGGCAGACCAAGTTGCGTGGGGTCTATCTGGTCGGCGATATCCTGGCCCCCCATGCGGCGAGCATTGCGATGGCGCAGGGGCGAGCTGCCGCGTTGCATGCCGTGCGCCGGTCGAGTGCGCCTGCTGATATTCGCGACATTGTGCTCACCTTTATGTATCAGCCTCAGGTGGCAAAGGTTGGGCGGCTCACGACCGAAGGTGCGCACGGGAGTGTGACGATTGCGCTTAACGAGAGCATGGCCGCCCATGCCGATGGCGCAACCGAGGGCTTTTTGACTCTGGCCTGGGATCATGGGGGCTATGTTGCCGGTGCGCTGGCGGTGGCCCCCGCCGCCGCCGAGATCCTTGCGCCAGTCGCGATGGCGATGCGTGCCGGGATGCAACTCCGCGATCTGGCGGCGATCTACGGCCCCCATCCGTCGGTCAGCGAACTCGCGGCGATGGCGGCCCGGCGGGTTGAGTTGTAGATTTTGCGACCCTTGACCAAGCAAGGTGAAACCCCTTTGAGGGTGAGGCCTGCTGGCGCGGTAGTAACAATGGCTCAGCGATAGCGGCCCGGCGCGTTGAGTTGAAAGTGGGGCGTGCTGGCGTGACAGCAACAATGGCTCAGCGATGCCGGCCCGGCGGCTTGTGTTGGAGGTGAGATGATGTCGTTTGGTGATGATCGTGGGGAAGCACATGCCGCCCCCCGCTATCCTCATGAGCTCTATGTTGAACAGGTGGGCCACGGCCCGCCCTTGCTGATCTTGCATGGTTTCACGGGAAGCACCGCCGAATGGGATGAGGTGGCACCTCTGCTGATGCCCCACGCGACGCTGCTCAAGGTTGATCTGCTTGGTCATGGGCGCTCGCCAGCCCCCGCCGAGCTTGACGCATACCGGATGGAGCAGGCCGTGACTGATCTGCTCGCTCTCCTTGACCGCTACCAGCTTGAGCGGGTCGCCCTGCTTGGCTACTCGATGGGCGGACGTGTCGCGTTGCATCTGGCGGCGGCGGCCCCCGAGCGGATCACCGCCCTGATCCTCGCAAGCGCCTCGCCGGGCCTCGCTGATCCGCAGGAACGCGCTGCCCGCCGTGCCAGCGACGAGGCGCTCGCTGAACGCATTGAGCAGCAAGGCCTGGCCTGGTTTGTTGATTACTGGGCAAGCATACCGCTCTTTGCGAGCCAAGCCTGGTTGCCGCCTGCTACCAAGGCAGCGTTGCGAACACGCAGAATGCGCGGCACCGCCCATGGCTACGCCCAGAGTCTACGTGGTATGGGCACGGGGCATCAGCGCAGTCTCTGGCAAGAATTGCCCCGTCTGACGATGCCCACGTTGCTGATCACGGGTGCCCTCGACCAGAAGTTTGTGGCGCTCAACACGCAAATGGCGGAGGCCTTGCCCAATGTTGCGCATGTGCGTATCGCTGAGGCTGGTCATACGGTACATCTTGAGCAGCCGCAAGCCTTTTGCGAAGTTGTGGTACGATTCTTAGACCAAGGACGCAACAAGAACCATTGAGGTGCTTGAGTTTGTTGAAGAAGGAGGAGCTATGCCCATTGAATGGGTACGGGTTGCTGAGTATACCGATATTATTTATGAGCACGATGCCGCCGGTGAGGGCATTGCCAAGATTACCATTAACCGCCCCGAAAAGCGCAATGCCTTTCGCCCCGAGACGGTACAGGAGTTGATTGACGCGTTTGGCCGGGCGCGCGATGACGAACGGGTTGGTGTCATTCTCTTTACTGGGGCAGGCGAGATGGCCTTTTGCTCGGGCGGTGATCAGGCGGTGCGCGGCGATGGTGGCTATGTTGGCAAAGACACGGTGCCGCGGCTCAACGTACTCGATCTGCAACGGCTGATCCGCATCATTCCCAAGCCCGTGGTCGCCATGGTTGCGGGGTACGCGATTGGTGGCGGGCATGTGCTGCACATTGTGTGTGACCTGACGATTGCCGCCGAGAATGCCATCTTTGGGCAGACGGGGCCGCGGGTCGGTAGTTTTGATGGTGGCTATGGCTCGAACCTACTTGCCCGCATGGTAGGTGACAAAAAAGCCCGCGAAATCTGGTACCTCTGCCGCCAGTACAATGCGCAGCAGGCGCTTGAGATGGGCCTGGTCAATACTGTCGTCCCCCTTGAGCGCCTGGAAGATGAGGCGGTGCAATGGGCGCGTGAGATGCTCGAAAAGAGCCCGATGGCGCTCCGTTTTCTCAAGGCAGCGATCAATGCGGCCGCCGACGGGCATGCCGGGTTGCAACAACTTGCCGGTGATGCGACGCTGCTCTACTATCTGAGCGAAGAGGCAAAAGAGGGCAAGCAGGCGTATCTTGAGAAGCGACGCCCCAACTTCCGACGTTTCCGGCGCTTCCCGTAAGAGACTGGTTGTTTTGACGCAAAGGCGCAAAGGCGCAAAGGTTGCTCTGGCGAACGAGGTCGGCAACGTTGGTCTCGTTCGCCAGCAGAACCCTGGCGCAGACCAGGTGACAGGTGACCGAAAGTGAGCGCTGAGGAGGTACCGATGGCAGAGGTGAAGGCCGATGTGGTCTACACGGATGCGCCGCTCGATGATCCCGACGAGGCGTCGTTGCATTACTATGACCACCACCCGACACGGGAGGATCTGATGGGTGAGAGTGTGGCCCATTCGTGGTTGATTGCTTATGTGCAGCAGGTGCTCGCGTGGTTGTATGGGGCCGAGCGCTGGTTTGTGGTGAATGATCTGAATATTTATCGCACCCGCTCGCGGTATGAGTATCCGGTCGCCCCTGATGTGGCGGTCTTTAAGGGCGTGGTGCTTGAGGGGCATAACCGGCACCGCTTCCGAAGTTGGCGGCTTTATCTCCCGGATCGTCCGCCGCCTCAGGTGGTCTTTGAGTTCTGTTCAGAGTCGACCTGGCGCGATGATCTGCAGCAGAAACCGCGTCAGTATGCGGCGCTGGGGGTGCGCGAGTACTTTGTCTATGACCCGAATGACCCGCCATATACGCGCCGCCTGGGGGGCCGCCTGTATGGGTGGCGGATCGAGCATGGCAAGGCGGTGCCGCTAGCGCCTGATGCGACAGGACGGATCTGGAGTGCCGAGTTAGCGAGTTATCTCGTCGCTGATGGGGCGTGGCTGCGCTTCTATGACCGTGACGGGATGCGTCGGCTCACCCAGGCTGAGGCGGAACGGGCGGCGAAAGAGGCGGAACGGGCGGCAAAAGAGGCGGAACGGGCGGCAAAAGAGGCGGAGCGAGCGGCAAAAGAGGCAGCCTGGGCGAAACTGCGTGAACTGGGCATTGACCCTTCCGAGTTATAAAAGAAGATGGTATGACGACTGATCTCTCATCGGCTCCTCCGGGGCCGCTTAAAGTCTGGTTGATGGCGATCAGGGTGCCGACCCTGCCGGCGGCGGTGGTACCTGTGCTGGTTGGTTCGGCAACCGCGTTTGCGAGTGGTCTTTTTCAACCGCTGGTCTTTCTTGCGGCGCTGCTGGCGTCGTTGTTGATCCAGATTGGCACCAATCTTGCGAATGATTATTTTGATTACAAGAAGGGGGCCGATACCGCCGAGCGGCTCGGGCCAACACGGGTCACCCAGAGTGGCCTGGTACCTGCGGCAACGGTGCGCACGGCGATGCTGATCTGTTTTGGGTTGGCTGCGCTCTGTGGGGCCTATTTGATTCTGGTAGGCGGTTGGCCGATCCTGCTAATTGGCGTGCTCTCGATTGCCTCGGGCATCCTCTATACGGGGGGGCCGTTTCCGCTTGGCTACAATGGCCTGGGCGATCTCTTTACCTTTGTCTTCTTTGGCCTGGTCGCGGTGATGGGTACCGATTATGTGCATACCGGAACCTGGGGAGCACTAGCTTTGCTGGCGAGTTTGCCCGTGGCGATGCTGGTGACGGCGATCATTGTGGTCAATAATCTGCGTGATGCACCAACTGATCGCAAAGCAGGTAAGCGGACGCTGGCGGTCATTTTTGGTGAGCGGTTTGCGCGGATTGAGTATGCGGTACTGGTGATCGGGGCCTATCTGCTGGTGCCCTTGTTGTGGGTCGTGGGCGGGGCCTCGCCTTTTGTGCTGCTCGCCTGGTTGAGTCTGCCGCTTGCCGTGCCAATGCTGCGCCTGATGAGCCGTGGTCACGGACGTGAGTTGAACCTCGCCCTGCGTGGTACCGGTCGTCTGCATATGGTTTTTGGTCTTTTGCTTGCAGTCGGATTATTGTTGTAGCCGCAAAGAATATGCATCTTCCCGATTGGCTGGCGCGCCGTGCCGCGCTGCATCCCGAACGCCCGGCGTTGATCTGCGCAGGGCAAACGTGGTCGTTTGCGTCGTTGCATCGTGACGCTGACTTGGTTGCGTTGTGCTTGCGTGAGCTTGGCGTGCAACCCGGTGATCGGGTGGCGCTGCTGGCGCGGAATAGTCCTGGGTATGCGGCAATCCTGCACGCAACCCCGCGCTGCGGGATGGTGCTTGTGCCCTTGAATACGCGCTTGAGCGAGCAGGAACTCGCCTGGCAACTTGCGGATTGCCGGCCTCGTCTGCTTATCTATGATGAAGCGTACGCCGCGCAAGTGGCCTCACTGCCGGTACGCTCGGTCGCCCTGGAAAACCTGGGCATGGCTCGCTCTCCCACTTTTGATTCTCCTACTTCTCCAACAAGCTCTTCAGATCAACAGATTGATCTTGCCGCACCGCATACGCTGATCTACACTTCGGGAACCACCGGGCAACCCAAGGGGGCCTTGCTGACGGCGGGCAATCATTGGTGGAGCGCGACGGCCTCGATGCTCAACCTGGGCCTGAACGAGGCTGACCGCTGGCTTGCGGTTTTGCCCCTCTTTCATGTTGGTGGCCTCTCGATCCTGATGCGCGGTGCCATTTACGGAATGCCGGTGGTATTGCACGAGCGGTTCGAGCCGACGGCGGTATTGCAGGCGCTGGTGGAAGAACGAGTGACGCTTGTGTCGCTGGTGGCGGTGATGCTGCAACGGCTGCTTGACCATGATCAGGCCGGAGTTCTGCCTGCTTCGCTGCGCTGTGTCCTGCTGGGCGGTGGGCCAGCGCCGCGCCCGCTGCTTGAAGCGTGTGCGGCACGTGATCTTCCTGTGGCCCAGACGTACGGCATGACCGAAACGGCGTCGCAGGTCGCAACGCTGGCGCCTGCCGATGCCCTGCGCAAACTCGGTTCGGCGGGGCAGCCATTGTTGCCGATGGAACTGCGGGTGGAGGCGCCAACGGGCGAGGTGGGCGAGATATGCGTGCGTGGGCCGATGGTGACCCCAGGTTACTACAATCGTCCCGAGGCAACGGCCAAAGCGCTGCGCGATGGATGGCTGCATACCGGCGATCTTGGCTATCTCGATGAAGAAGGCTATCTCTATATCGTTGACCGTCGGAGCGACCTGATCATCTCGGGGGGCGAAAATATCTATCCCGCTGAAGTCGAGGCGGCGTTGCTTGCCCATCCTGCGGTGGCCGAGGCAGGCGTGGTTGGCATGCCCGATGCGACCTGGGGTGAGGTGCCGGTCGCGTTTGTGGTGGCCCGTGAAGGGAGCACACCCGAGGTAAACGCACTGCTTGAGCATTGCCGAGCGAGCCTGGCGGGCTACAAAATCCCGCGCAGGATCACCCTGGTCAACGAATTACCACGTACGGCCGCAGGGAAACTCCGGCGCAACCTGCTGCGCACTATGCTCTGATCGGCACGTTGAGGCTGTATGGTACAATCGTGGGGGCCATAAGGCCCCCACGATTGTTTTTTCGCTGTTGTTCCAGCGAAAGAAGTTGGGTTACAGGGCGCTAGCCCTGAAGTAGAAAAAATCTATGCACGATCATACACCCTTCAACGACAAATTGATCCATTCGCATCAGTTTGTAACCCTGTATGGTACGACGCCACCGCGTGCCGACAGCCCGCTTGAGCGAGTGGAGACGGCGGCGGCGAAGTTAGCCGGACGCGTCGCGGGGCTCGACCTAGATGGCCTCGTTGTCTATGATGTCCAGGACGAACACGAGCGCACGAGCGAGCCGCGGCCGTTCCCGTTTTTGCCGACGCGTGATCCGCGTGACCACGCCCGGCGTCTGCGCAAATTGACGGGATTGCCTGCGGTGACGTACAAGTGCGTGGTCAATTTTACCGAAGAGGCATGGCTGGCCTGGCTCGATGAGACGGCGGCCAACTATGGCATCGAGCACCTCTCGCTGGTCGGGGCTTCAACGCCAACACCCGATCCAAGGGCTTTGCCGGTTGACCGGGCGCTCGAACTGACTGCCGGGCATGGCGAAGGCTTTGTGCTTGGTGGCATCATGATCGCCGAGCGCCACAGTCCTGATTTTGACGAAAGTCAGCGGCTCATCGCCAAGGCTGAGCGAGGCTGTCGCTACTTTATTTCGCAGGTTGTCTACGATCCTGCGCCGACGATTCGTCTGTTGCGCGATTATCGCGAGGCGTGCAGACGGGCCGATGCCAACCCGCAGCGGCTGGTGCTCACCTTCTCGCCGTGCGGTCGCCCGCAGACGCTCACCTTCATCAAATGGCTTGGCATCGCGATTCCACCTGCAACCGAGCGCATGCTCTGCGAAGATCCGGCCCCTTTCCAGCGCTCGATCGCGATCTGTTGTGCCAATCTACGCACCATTCTCGACCAGGCCTACCGCGAAGACCTGGCCCTGGGCATCAACATCGAAAGCGTCTCGATCCATCACGACGAAATCGAAGCCTCGATCGAACTGGTGCATGCGTTGCGCGCAGTGGCGGCTGAATACGGGCCGTGATGTGATGGCACGTGGAGGATTAACTATGCTGATGCGCACCGACGTGCAGGTGGGCATGATAGCTTGAGCGCACCATTGGCCCGCTTTCGACGTGGCGAAAACCGCGCTGTAGCCCCTCGGCCTTGAAGGTAGCAAACTCGTCAGGGGTAACATACCGATCAATAGGCCAGTAGCTGCTATCGGGCGCAAGATATTGACCGATGGTCATCACGTTCACATCAACCGAACGCAGTGCATCCATCACTTCCAGCACTTCACCATTCGTCTCACCGGCCCCGACCATCATCCCGCTTTTGGTGACCAGGTCTGGGTCGAAGGCTCGCGCTCGCCCGAGCAATTCGAGGCTCTGCTGGAACCCGGCGCGGGGGCGGAAGCGGCGAAAGATGCGGGGCACGGTTTCGATATTATGGTTGAGCACATCGGGCCGCGCCTCAAGCACGAGTTGCAGGGCGTCCCAATTGCCATCAAAATCAGGAATCAGCACCTCGATCTTGCATTCGGGCACACGCTCGCGGATCAATTCAATCGTACGGGCGAAGATATGCGCCCCGCCATCGGGCGCATCGTCGCGGTTGACCGAGGTGAGCACCGCGAAATGCAGGCGGAGATGGGCTACCGATGCAGCGACGCGCTCGGGTTCAGCTTCATCAATCGGCTGGGGCTTGCCCTTGCCAATCGCGCAATAGCGGCACCCGCGGGTACACGTATCACCGAGCAATAAAAAAGTTGCCGTGCGATTGTTCCAGCACTCGCCCAGATTTGGGCAGCGGGCCTCTTCGCAGACCGTATTGAGGCCCTTTTCGCGCATGAGACGATGAACATCGCTATAATTCTCGCCTGACGGCGCTCGCGCCTTGAGCCACTCGGGGCGCCGGGGGCGCACCGGCGTTGCCGAGGCCGGCGTCTGCACAGGCGTCAATGGGATCAGTTCGGACATGCCATGTACTTTCTAGTTTGATCCTGGTCTCTTTCTATTGTACCGCACTTTTCTCGCAGGACATGGTTTCAGCAAGACCAGATCAGTTTGACCCTCGACGTGGAATGCCGACTTCAGTCGGCTGAGCGGGAAACCGACTGAAGTCGGCACTCCGATGAGCCTAAACGGTACCGTAAGTTTTCTGGCACGCCTGGGTACGCGGGCGTCACGCCCGCTTGTGCTCCTGAAGCGAGCGCAACGCCCGCGTACCCAGGGCGCGAAGTATCAGAAAATGTAGTTGATAGACCAATGATGGTATAGTATAGGCAATCGATAACAACCCCTTCGTGAAAGGACTCCGACATGGTTGCACAGAGGCTTCGCCCTCTTGCCCTACTCGCTGTCTTTGCTCTTCTCCTCACGTTCCTTTTTCCTCTGATTTTTCCCATCGCTGCCCAACCTACCACCGCTAATCTCTTGAGCAACGGTGATTTCGAGCAAGGCACAACGGCTCCGTGGCAAGGGATTACCTCGGCCCAATTGACCACGGATTATGCTGCTTCCGGGCAGTCTAGTGTGCGGATTACGTCGCAGGAGGCGTCGCAGGGCTGGATTAATGTCCAGGCCGGGCAGGAGTATGTCTTGACGGCCTGGTTTCGCTGGTCCAGGTTTGCTGGCAATCAGTGGGGCTATGCGCATCTGACGGTTGAGGATACGGCCTATCGCGAGCTTGGGGCGATCATCAATCCGCAGACGAGCTATGAACGGGATCGTTGGCATAAGCTGGCGCTTACGTTTACCGCACCGACTGGCGGTGTTCGCGTGCGCTTTGGGCTTTATGGTCCGCAGGATGATGTTGAACTCTATTTTGACGATCTGCAATTGCGTTCCCGCGACGCGAATCTTGCCCCGACGCTTGATCCGGTCGCAAGCACGCTGTCGGGGGTGGCCCCGCTGACGGTTGCGTTTGAGGCGCGCGCCGATGATCCCGATGGCGCAGTGCGTAGCTATCGCTGGGAGTTTGGTGATGGGACGGAGAGTCGGAGCCCTGACCCGACCCACATCTTTCGTTCCCGCGGATCTTATCCCGTGAAGCTGACCGTCTGGGATAACGATGGGGCCTCACAGAGCCAGACGCTGACGATCACCGTGACCGATGCGGTCAATCCTGCGATCACGATCAATGCCCCAACGACGCAGCAAATCTGGACGACGAGTGCCGCGAGTCTGATGCTCGAAGGGCAAGCGTCCACGCCTGCGGGAACGCTCGCGATGCTTGCCTGGGATAATCTACGCACCGGTGCCGCAGGGAATCTGGCGGTGCCGACAGCGGCGACGATGAACTGGGCGACGCCTTCCATCGCGCTTGCCCCCGGGCGCAATGATCTGCAGGTCAGCGTTGTTGACTCACGTGGCCGTGCGCATAGTGCGCGCCTGGTGGTACAGCGTCAACTTGAGGCACCGCGCATCTATGATGTGCAGGTGCAAACATCGGCAGTCGCGGTCTACGAGCGCTATGAGGCGCGGTTTCAGGTTGATACCGTTGCTTCCTCGCCGCTCTTCAGTTATACCGACCAGCCGCCACCAGGGGTGGCCCCAGAGAGCGGGGTGACGGTCGAAGGGGTCATTACGACACCTTCAGGGGCGACGGTGACGCATCCGGCATTCTTCTTTACCAGTGCCATTCGCCAGGGGCAGGGTTCGTCGGCTTCGTATGCACCGGGGACAACGAGTGGCTGGGCGCTGCGGTATGCCCCGCTTGAAACCGGTCGCCACCAGGTCTATCTGCGCGTTCGCGATGCCAGTGGTGAGACGATGGTTGATGTGGGCAGCTTCGAGGCAGGTACGCCACGGCGTGCTGGGTTTATCGGGGTCAGCAGTGCAGACTCACGCTACTTTCAATTTAGTGATGGCAGTCTCTTCTGGCCCATTGGTCCCGCCTGGGCAGTCAATCTCCAGGGGGGCCGGGGCTTCAATTTTGAACGGCCCTGGCTCGGCGGTCTGGGCATCTACAGTACCAACTGGGCACGCTGGAAATCGACCGCCGAGACGCTTGGCAACGAAGGCTTCTCGTCGCGTCTGACGTTCCTTGAGCACTACCCCGGTCACGAGCTCGCCCAGGAATTGAC
The DNA here is from genome assembly GCF_002532075.1 of Candidatus Chloroploca asiatica. Taxonomy (GTDB): domain Bacteria; phylum Chloroflexota; class Chloroflexia; order Chloroflexales; family Chloroflexaceae; genus Chloroploca; species Chloroploca asiatica. The sequence continues at coordinate 215,966 of NZ_LYXE01000110.1, forward strand.
CTATCCCGAGGGCTATCGACTCTGGATTGGCTGTTTTGGCGATGAAGCGTTTTGTCCGCGCTTCAAGGCAAATACCGATTACGAAGTGAAACTACGGGTCAAGGTGGTTGAACTGGCTGGCCCACGCAACGCCGCCCATCCGTATGGGCTCGTTTTGAAATTCCATGGCTGGCCTCAGGAGCCAGGCTTCGCAGAGGCCCACCGTGACTATGCTTCGCTGATTCCGCCGATCAGGGTGGATCGCGATTGGCATACCGTGGTGGCCCGTTATCGCACCGGGAGCGATGAAGGTGCCGGCCAAGCCCGTGGCGACCTGAGCCTCTATCTCGACAATGTCACGGCTGGACGCGCATATGTTGACGAGCTTTCGGTGCGCGAGATTCTGCCTGGCGAGACGCGTGGCCCCGAGTTGATCCGTAACCCGCGGGCTGATCTGCACACCTACGTTGAACAACGGCCAGCCGCGTTTCTTGACGACCAGTTGGTGCGGGGCGAAGCTGATGGCATCTATTACCGCTATGTTGTACACGACAAAAACGATTGGATTCAGAACCACCTGTCGCGTGATGGCATCTTTGTGGCTTCTGGCGATGGCTATTATCAGCCTGAGGGCACCCGGGCACGCTGGTTGCTCGAGCAGTGGTGGCGTTATCTCGTGGCGCGCTGGGGCTACACGACCGCTGTGCATTCGTGGGAATTGAATAACGAGGGTCCACCTGATGATGGGAGCGGCACGCACGCGCAGATGACGCAAGACTTTGCACGCTTTATCCGTGAGCAGAATGCCCATCCGCATATGGCAAGCACCTCATTCTGGTGTTGCTGGGAACCGACGTTCTGGGGCGATCGGGTGCGTTTCCCTGATGTAGCGTATGCCGATATTCACGAATATCCGACGCTCGATGTACGCTTGGCCGACGGCTCGCCTGCCGTCTATGATGTGGCAGGGTTCCAGGCCGAGACCAGCATGGCCTACGCTGCCGACAACATTGGGCGCCCGATCATCCGTGGCGAGGTTGGCCTGAGTGGCGAGCCAGTCTTTGCGATGCTTTCACAGGCTAATCCGGGGATCTGGTTCCACAACCTGCTCTGGGCGCAACTCAACCCTGGGGCGGTCTTTGACCCTGGCTACTGGTTCAGTGAACATTTCAATGTGATTGATGCGCAGGCGCACGCCGTTCCATTTGCTGCGTTTGTTGCAACCCTGGATGTGCAGCGTGGCGGCTATGTGGATGCCGAAGCACGTCTGAGCAACAGCCAGTTGCGGGCCTATGGGCAGCGCAACGTGGCTCGTGGCAAGGCCCATCTCTGGGTACAGAATCGCCTGCACACCTGGCGCAACGTGATGGGTGGCGCAGGGGCAGTTGCAATCACGCCGCAGTCGGGAACACTCAGCCTCACCCTGCAACCCAATCGGCGCTACGAAGTCGCCTGGTGGGACACCTATGCCGGCACCGTGCTTCGGCGCGAGCTTGTCACCAGCGCTGCCAATGGCGAAATCACCTTGACCATCACGAACCTCGCCTCGGACCTGGCCCTGACGATTGCGCCAGAGACGCCTGATCCGGAGCCGAGCGCGACGGCAACCGCAACGCCAGGCCCGAGCGCGACTGCGACTACAACGCCAAGCCCAGGCCCGAGTGTGACGCCAGGCCCGAGCGCGACGCCAGGCCCGAGCGCGACGCCAGGCCCGACGCCAGAGCGAGAAAGGATCTATCTCCCTCTCGTACGGGCACGCTAGCCAGCGTGCCCGTAGCAAGTTGACCGTAAGGCCAAAGCACGCACCTCCAGGCAAGGATTACTTGCCTGGAGGTGCGTTTTCTGGGTGGGCAGATTGGCATCGAAGAAAACCCAACCCAACTCTTCAAGCATGCTCGGATAGAGTTCTAGCGCGTCTCTGGCAGGAGCGTATAGTCGGGGAAATTGCCAAAGAAGCGCTCGCCATCCGCGCCACGGGTAACTGACTGAACCAGATATGTGCCGCCGACGAAGCAGCCCTTCCAGGAGGCGCCCATACCGCCGAAGACCTCTTCGCGGTCGCCGCGCGAGCGCACCTGGTTGACGCCGACCTTGAAGGAGCGCAACTCGCCGGTGACCATGCGCGCAATCTCAGGGTCATCGGTGGCGATCGAGGAGACGAGGTTGCCGTTAGAGATGTTCATCTCGCTGACCAGTTCCTCGATGCGGTCAACGACGACGATCGTATCCACCGGGCCGAAGGGCTCGTTGTGGTGCAGGCGGGCGTTGCGCGGCACATTGAGCAGCGCAATTGGCGTGAGATAAGCCGAGATATCCTGGCCGGGGAGGAAGCGCGCCGGATCGAGCTCGCCCTCGAAAAGGCTGATTGCGCCTAGGCCGACCGCTTCGGAGTACATGACGCGCAGTTCCTCGACTTTGCGGCTATTGATCAGCGGGCCAAAATCCAGCGTGGGCAGCGCATCCTCTGGGCCGTCCACCAGCAGCGGGTGGCCGATCTTAAGCGCCTTGACCGCCGGCAGATAGGTGTCGAGGAACTTGGGGAAGAGGCGGCGCTGGACGATGAAGCGGATATAGGCGGTGCAGCGCTGCTTGCCGTAGGCGAAGCCCTTCTTGATTTGGGCAGCCAGGGTCGGCCAGTCGGAGAAGTCCCAGATCCCGTAGCAGTTGACGCCCTCCATCTCGAGCATGTAGCGTTTTTCACGGTCGTAGAGGCTGGCGGCGATATCGCGCCCGTTCGACTTGCCGCCGACGAAGGCGAGGCAGGCCACATCAGGATTGCGTACGAGGGCGTCGGAGAGCAGGCCGCCCGAACCGCTGACCAGTGAGACGGGCAGGCCGACGCGGCGGGCCAGGGCGAAGCCGAGCGTAAGCGAGAAGATGCCGCCGTCGGTAGGCGTCTTGGCGATCACAGCGTTGCCGGCGAGGGCCTGAACCAGTACGGAGTGCATAAGCACGGAGTAGGGGTAGTTCCACGAGGCGATATTGGAGATCACGCCAAGTGGTGAGCGCCCGGCCAGCATGGGTTCAATTGCACCCAGATACCACTCGACGCCAGAGATACAGCGGTCAATATCGTCGCAGGCGAGGGCGTAGGGCTTGCCGATCTCCCACATCAGCAGTCGGGCGATCAGTTCACGGTGAGCGCGCAGTTGATCGAGACATGCGGCGACGCGAACCTTGCGCTCGTCGAGGTCGATGAGCGACCAGCGGGCGTGTTCGTGGGCGGCGAAGCGCACGGCGCGCTTGGCGAGATCGAGGTCGATCATCGGTATGCGCCCAAGCTCGTTGCCGTCTACCGGGGTAGCATAGTGCTTGCCGTGGCCAGGGTAGCCCCAGTCGCCCTCGATGAGGTTGAGCGCGTGACCATCGGCACCGAAGGCTTCGGGCACGGCAGCCCTGAGCTCACCGAAAAGATCCGGCCAGGCGTGGCCCGGCGCGATCATCTTCGCCATAGCGGTTAAACTCCTGTGTTCGTGAAATCCGCAACAAAGCCATCTCAGTATAACATAAGCGCCTGTACACTTACCCTTTGGCTGTGCCGTCGAGCGCTGCATCGACCGCGCCCTGGCCGTCGTGGGCCTGCGGCCCCACCGAAACGCGACTCAAGGCACCGCTGCCCCTGCGATCCAGACCCGATGGAACCGCACGCCCACGGTGCGCTGATCGCTCTGGCGGGGATCTTCGGCGGCAGGTACCCATCCGGGGCTATTGAGGTGCAACAGTAGGGTGCCATCGGGTGCGGGCGGGAGTTGCGTTGGATCAAGCTGGATTGTCACGGTGCCGGGGCGTTCTTCCACCGTATGACAGCCTAGCTCAACGGGCTCGCCAGTTGTGACCGGCCACGGCGCACGTTCGGGCACGGCGCTCAGGCAGACTTCGGCTGGCCCAAGGTGCGCCGGGCGCGAGCCAGCGCTCAGGTCGAGTGTAAGCGTGCCAGGTGAACCAACGTCGCTCCACGGTATGCGCAGTGTGGCCTTGCCATTCGTCCAGACAAACGCGGTGCCGTCGCGGTCGCGTTCGGGGCGGTAGAAGCCAACGACCTGGGCACTGAAGGCGTCGGGGGCAAGGGGCGGCGGTTGCACGCCAAGCACGCCTGGTGCGGCTGGAACGAGCCGGTAGATGTTGAAGGGTAGCTGCAATGACGAGACGTTGCGTGGTTTCTGGTCGCTCAGTTGCTCGAATTCGGGGAGATCGAGGCTGAATCCGCCTGCCGGTTCGAGCGCAAACCCCGGCAAGACAAAGCTCCCTCCCGAGGCGCTGAGCAACAGATAGACCTCGCGGCCTTGGTCGCGCAGGCGCTGCGCCGCTGCGGCCAGATCTTCCGCATAATTGCCGGGTTGGCTACTCTTGACGGCAAAGGCGTCGATCCCGTAGATAAAGCGCAATGGCGTCGCAACCATATCAGGGATATCGCGTGACTCGGCGTGGATCGGGGCGCCCCCGCGCATCAGCAATACGTCGCGCCCAGGGGTAAACTGGCTGGCTGCGGCTTCGAGTTGGGCAAGTGCCCCGCGATACTCCACATGGGCGAAGATCGGGCGATTTGTCCAGATCAGGAAGATGAGTAGCAACCCCGCCAGCCCTCCGGCAAAGGCGACGCTCACCCTGCGCCCTAGCATGTCTCTTCCTAGACTTGCCAGGGCTACCAGCGCATACGCGATGCTCAGGCTAAACGCCGGGTAGGCAATCGGCACAAAACGGCGCAAAATATAGATGTAATGCTGATCTGATGTGCCATATGTCTGCCGGATAAAAAAGAAGGTGCCGATGAAGGCCACGGTGAGCCAGAGCCACGAGGCGGCATTGAGGTCGCGGCGCCACCAGAGCGCGTAGCCAATGATGCCAAGCAAGATGCCAAGCGGCGAGAGATACCAGCCCATGCGTACCATGTTGGCAAGCGGGATCGTGTATTTGTCCTTGAGCGGCACCGGCTCTGAGGTGAGCGTTGAGCGGTCAACGAGCCTCTGTTCAAGCCAGTTCATTTCAGCAAACTCGGCATACCAGTAGGAGACCGGTGGGCGGATCGGGGCGCCAACATAGCCCTGCAGCCGGAGCCAGTTGATCGTTTGGTTGCTAAAGGGGCCAGCCCACGGCCCACGTTCCGCCGCCAGGCGCTCGCGGGTGGCGGCAGTTGCGTCAAGGTTGGGCGTCACGATCCACCACTGAGGATGCGGCTCCATCACCACCCCGGCCAGCGTGCGCGCCTCGTTGTGGGTCAGACGGCCAGCGCGGATATCTTCGGCAACCAGTTCGGGGTCGCGCGTCAGGGGATCGTTCCAGCCACCATTGGTGTTGAAGAGCAGATCGGCAGTGATGATCTGCGGGCGGATCAGATACCCATAAGCCCCGAGCAGCAAGACGCCAATCATCACGCCTTGCAAGAGCCCCTTGCGCCGTTTGATCAGCCAGGCCTCAAAGCGATGCAGTGGCGCTGGATAGAGGCGCAGAGCAATCAGGAGTGCAGCGCCAGCCAGGGCGAGACCAAGTTCGATCCAGATGCGCCACGGACGGGCGAGCGCACTGCTGGTAAGAAACGTCTCGCGCACCGGCTCACTCAAAAAGGGCAAACTAAACAGGGCGATCAGGGCCGAATCTTTGAATCGGTCGTGTCCGGTGTCAAAGAAATAGGCCCGGGCGATCAGGCCAATATGCAATCCGGCGTGTAGCAACATGAGTCCCAGCCCAACCGCCAGCGCCGTCTGCGCCCGCGTCCAGCGCTGGCTGAGCCAGCAGTAGAGCAGGTAGAGCACAACTGGCCCCAGCAGAAAGAAGTCAATGCGGGTCAACGCAACCTGGCCGATGGCCAGGCCGGCGAGCAACCCGTAGAAGACCGGGGTTGGTTCATAATTGGTGCGCAGCCCGGTCACAGCATTTGCCCTGGCCGTCTGCATGGTGGCGAAGAAATAGAGCCCGGCCCAGATCAAGAGTTGCGCACTTGTCTCGGCGGTCGAGTAGCGTGCAAACCAGACCTGCACTCCGTTCAGGGCCAGCAACGCCATCGCCAGCAGCCCAACCCAGAAGCCTGCCAGGTGGCGTCCGAGCATGCCGACACTCCAGACGGCCAGCAGACCGAGCAATCCTGGGGCAAACATACCCAGGTACGGTCCGCCGATGCTGGCGAGCAGCGCAATCCATGCAGGCAACAGGTGCAATCCCTGCGGCACCACACGGCCCTCTTCGAGCGCGCCTTCGTAGATAAAGAAGCCAGCGGCCCGTAGGCGCGAGGCAATGAAGCGTTCGCGGGGCTGACTGATCATGTAGTTGGTAATGGCCTGTCGCGCCGGGCCGGCCACAGTCTCGTCGGGACTAGCCGCATCCTGGCCCCACCCGGCGACAACTGCGTCGTCCTGTACCAGTGTGCCTGTGCGTGCAATTGCCAGCCCTGTCGTCGCATAGACCCCGGCGTCGCGTACGCCGACCACGGTCTCGAAGGGGCGCACGACGGTTGCCAGCGTCACCAGCAACACTGCGCCATAGGCAAGCCCCTCGTACAACTGCCGCCTGCGCTCGTCACGCGACGCACGTTGCCGTCGCAGGGGTTCGCGGCCCCGTCGCACCTGCACACCCCACAGCACCACGAGCACCCCGACGACCAGGCTCACCCCGAGTTGCAGCCAAAGCGAAAAGATACCAAGCGAGGCGAGCACAAGCGCCAGCCAGCCATGCCAAAGCGACCCGACCAGAACACGCTCGAAATGGCGCTTCAGCGGATCAGCCGGACTCCCCGCAAGAAAACTAACCGCCCACCCTGGCAGGTAGAGCAGTGGGAGCAACAAAAGACCAGCTAAAAAGATCAGATCCAAGCCCTATCTCCCATGCGTATGGAACTGTGCCCCCACATCTGAAGATGCAAGCTCTGCCATCGTCTCGACAACAGCCCAGAGCAAGCACAGATAGGCCACAAGCACAATCCATGGTGGCAAGCCAAGCAACACGTCGAGTGGGCGTAGCAACTGGAGCAAGCCCACTGAACCGAGGGCGAGCCAACCCGCCCGTGAGGTGCCGTTCAGGATGACCAGCGCGGTCGGCACCGCGAGAAAAATCAGATGATGATACCAGACAAGCCCGGGAGCGATAGTCATCACCAGTACCCCCAGCGCAAGCAGCAAGGTTGGTTCAGCACGGCGACGCATCACGATGAAAACGAGCCAGGCCGCGATCAAGGCTATTGCCACGAGCCTGCCAATCCAGCCAAACCCGGGGATGACCCGCTCGGCAAAGGCCCCCAGCGCATAGTTATAGGGATTAGCATCGGCCCCACCCAGCAACATTGGCGCAATGGTCGCAAAATCAACCCAGAGGTGCGCCGGAAACCAGATGAGCGCAAGTACGCCCAGGGCAACGGCCCCTACCGCAACGCGCACCAGACGCCCGATCTCACCGCGCACCAAGGGCACCGCCAGGAGCAACGCAGGCGACAGCTTCAGCACAATCGCCAGTGCCAGACCCAGGTCGCCGACCCATGCCAACTGCGGATAGCGATACCCGAGCAGAAAGAGCGCAATGCCAAGCAACACCACCGCATTGACCTGCCCGACGCTCAACGTCTCCCAGAGTGAACCAGAGACCGCCCAGAGCGCAACAAAGCTCGCCCCGATCCACGCCACCCGCTCTGCTTGACCAAAGGTACGCCAGAGTGCCAGCAGCGCGGCCAGGGCTGCCACTAGGCTCAATGTTCGCCAGAGCAGATCGTAGGTTGGGGGAGGCAAGAGCGCAAAGGGGAGAAAGACCGGCAGCGAGGCCGGCGGATAGATATACGAGACACCGATAACGAACGGCTCGTAGGGATTGCCGCCCGCGAGCGCATCGCGAGTTGCCGCTAGATAGATGCCCAGGTCTGACGTGAACTCGGGATTGACGGTCGTGACGTTCCAGATGACGATGGGCAGCATCACCAGCACGATGAGTCCACCGGCAACGATGGGCAAGACCCGTTGTGCAGCCGCGTCCCCGCTGAACGTTGGTCGCTTGACCTTCTCACCAAAGCGGTAGCCTGGCTCACCAGCGTGCCATGAGCGTGCCGGCTGACGTATTGTGCTCGTGCGAGGCTTACGCTGCCCCAGCAGGCGCTCGTCGGCAAACAGCATTCGCCCAAGGAACCCAGTTAGGCTCAAGAGCGCAACGGCCATCACGGTGACAGCGGCTACCGGGGCCAGGGGTGTGATCAGCCACCCGCCATTGGCGTGCCACAAGAGCAGTGCGCCTGTACCGAGTGTTGCCGCGAGCGCAGCAGGAAGCGGCTTGACCAGCATCCGTCCAGCGAAAAAAAGGCCCGCGGTTGTCGCAAGGGCCGCTAGCCAGATCACCAACGCAGGCGACGCGCCCCCATCGAGGCGCACATCCGCAAACACAAGGCCCAGTTCACGTGGATCGTTCGCCGGTGAAAAAGGCGGTGTCGTCAGCCCCAACACGAGCGGTTCGCGGGGATCAGGGCCAAGCAAGAGATGGTACGTGCGCAACGCAGGCCCAACCGTAAATGCGGTAACCGGCGTCGTCGCAAGTTGTACGGGCACAAAGCGCTCGGGGAAGCCAGACGAAAGCTGCATCCGAAGATGCACCTGCCCCCCAGGATTGGGGAGGATCAGGTTTAGGGTACTCTTTGTCCAGCGAAAGCGTTCATCGCGATCGGTAAACTGTTCAACGCTATGCAGACCCATTGTCTCGGTCAAAGCCTCGCTAGGGACATGAAGCGCACGTGGCTCACGATACACCAAGCCACACCAGAGCGTCGTCAAGACAAGGGCAACGAATAGCGCAACACCAGTCGTGCGCCAGGAAGTGAATGATTCGGCTTGCATCGCCCCATTATACCAAATCAGACGCCGGGTCTTTTGGCGCTGCTTATGCGTGAAACCCTAGCTGTGGCAGGGGCACGCGGCAAGCACAGCTTGCCGCGTGCCCCTGCCACCAGGGCGATTGCATCATACGAAATCGGATACAACGGGGCACCCGCAAGGGGTGCCCCTACCGGGCCGAGGGCCGCATCCGGTGTACGGGCACCCCTTGCGGGTGCCCTTACGGGTGCCCCTACCGGGCCGGGGGCCGCATCCGGTGTACGGGCACCCCTTGCGGGTGCCCTTACGGGTGCCCTTGCGGGTGCCCCTACCGGGCCGGGGGCCGCATCCGGTGTACGGGCACCCCTTGCGGGTGCCCTTGCGGGTGCCCCTACCGGGCCGAGGGCCGCATCCGGTGTACGGGCACCCCTTGCGGGTGCCCTTGCGGGTGCCCCTACCGGGCCGAGGGCCGCATCCGGT
>NZ_LYXE01000111.1 GCF_002532075.1 Candidatus Chloroploca asiatica
CTTTCTACGATCGGTGTTTGTTACCATAATCGTAGCAGAAATGGTCATGACCCGCACATTATCTGAAAAACCTACCCCCAAAAGCGGGATACGCCACCAGGTGGATGTCGCGCAGAAAGAGCAAGAACATGCGCCGGTCAAACTCGTCCACGGGTTTGTGACGGATGACGAACTGGTCGCCGAGGGTGACCTCGTAGGTGCCGTCGTCGAGGATGCGCCCGCTGGCCGTCGGTTTGGGCGGGCGAGGCGTCGCGGCCGCCCCGAGCAGGGCACCACTGGGCAGGCCAAGCATCTGGCCGAGCAGGTGCCCGCCGAGGCCGAGCAGCAGGGCCAGGCGGAGGTCGGCCAGGGTCTGACGCAGCCAGCGGCAGCTGGGGCGCTGGGTCCAGGCGGGCCAGACGAGGGCGCTGAGCGTGAGCAGCCAGCGGAGCAGCGGCAGACTGGCCAGGAGAAGGAGCGCGGTGGGGGCGCGCCCGCCAACGAGGAGCAGCAGCAGCAGGCTCGTTTGACCCAGGAGCGGGGGCAGCGCGGAATGTGTCAAGCACCTTTGGACACGAGTCTTGGTCAAATGCGGTGCATACGTGCCACCAGCGTCACGCCATCCG
>NZ_LYXE01000112.1 GCF_002532075.1 Candidatus Chloroploca asiatica
TCGACCCGTTTCAACGCCGCATCCACCTGCTCGGGATCGGCAAGCCTTCGTGGGTCTGCCGTTCGCCGCTGGTGCTGAGCTTCGATAGCTCTGGCCCGGCGAGGATGGCCATGATTGGCTTTGCGCGCGGCATCGGCACGGCCTACACGGCGGATTACGGGATCTCGATTGCCGCCCTCAGGCGATCCAGATCAGCCCGTCTTGCCTACCACCTCATCCGCTACCGCGCCCAGGTCGGCCTGCCCTGGAAGCCCATTGACGAGGCGCTGCTGCAGGCTGATCGCACGATCACCACGCTGCCAAATCTCACCGATGGGCACTGGGAGCAGCCCGAGTTTCCGGTTGCGGCGCTGTCTGCAGACCAGAACTGAAAGGAGGTGTCTTGTCACCCACCCCCTAACTCGACCTGATGGCGTGCGCCGCTGTGGCGCAGGGCCGTGTGCTAACGCTGCGCACACGGTCTTTTGTGTTGCCTGAAACCACAAGGAGACGATCCATGAGCACGCGACCGACCACGCCCACGCCCGCGCCGAGTGGCGACGACCTGCAGGCCCTCATGGCCGAGATCATTGCGACCACCGGCGTCTCAGCAGAGACCGCGCT
>NZ_LYXE01000113.1 GCF_002532075.1 Candidatus Chloroploca asiatica
AGGAAATTTCCTGCCCCCAGGACAAGTTGACATGCATTTAATGGCTGAAGGCCATATTTAATTCAGCCCGGCGGCAAGGCCCCGGGTTTATGGATGGGCGAGATGGTTTTGCGCCCTGAAAGGGCAGCTTAATTTTATCCACAAATTCCTCAAATTAAAATGCAAATGCAGTTGGGCCACGAATTACACGAATTACACGAATGGAATGCAAAATACATTTTTGAAATTACACGAATTACATGCAGTGGAGGCAGCTCGACGGGTTGTGTCGAAGACGGGACGCATCCCGTCTCTACAAAACAACCAATATCCCCAGGGGCTTCCGTGCATTCCATCCTCACATCCCCACATCCTCACATCCTCACATCCTCACATCAAAATCTCTATTCAGGCTCGAATTAATAAAAACCGCTACCCAGCTTGGAGCTTCCGTGCATTCCATCCTCACATCCCGCCTCCAACCAACCCCCTCCGCCCCCTAAAAGGGGGAACTTTCGGACGCTCCAGACAATCTGCCTTTATTTCACCTGATGCCTTCGCAATAAATCCTTCAAAATTTCTTGTCCGCACTACCTGGCTCCCCCTATTAGGGGGTTGGGGGG
>NZ_LYXE01000114.1 GCF_002532075.1 Candidatus Chloroploca asiatica
TCGGGAACCGGGTCGGACAGATCCGTTGGTCGTCAAGCTCGCCACGAGGCGGGTTGGGCCAAGAAGCCGCGCGGCTTGAGCCGCTGCGGAGTGTCACGCGCACTCTTCCCACTCTGGGCATAGGCATCCCCGTGACGGGTTGCTATACTCGCCATAGTTCGCCTCAACGTTATCCTCATGGTTGGCTTCAGCTTCGAGGTCGTGGCTCAGGCTTGATGCGATGCACGCGAGGTCGTTTGACCTGGTGCTGGCGTGCCTGTGCCTGCGGCAGGCTGGCCTGGGGGCTCAGGAGGGATGGGATGGTGCGGTTCATGGATCAGGGGCGGCCCCAAGGGGCGCTGGGCGGTTGGTGGCTGGTGCTTCTGGGCAGCTTGTTGCTTGGGTTGACGGGCTGTGCCGTACCGCCCACGTATGCCGATCGCCGTGCGACGGCCCAGGTCACGGGCTGCTGGCCGGATCAGGCGCCGACACCCCCACCGGTAACCGTGACCCCTGACCATGAACCGCTGGAGGCGGGCGCACCTGACCTCTTCGCCACGGCGCTCCCCACGACGACGCCCTATCCGCGTTGTGATCCTGGCCCTGGGGCGACGCTGCCGCCCTGGCCGACGCCGATCCCAGCGCCGCCGCCGTATCCTACGATGGAAGCCCGCCGTTGGCGCCACGGCAGTGAGCGCCAGACCACGCTTCAGCTGCCGGGGATGATCCTGGATCTGGATCTGGCCACCCACCCGACCGAAGGCTGGCCCGTGCTCGGGGCGGCCGTCTGGTCGCCGAATGAAGACCCGGATCGGATCTTTGTCATGGTGCAGCATCCCCAGACGCAGGTCTGGAGTCCGGCGCGGCAGGTCGATCTGGGGGCCGCCCAGGTCGGGCGCTTTAGTCGCACGGTCGCGGTGGCGGTCGCCCCCGATCATACGCTTCACGCCGTCTGGGGCATGAGTGATCCGCATCCGGCTACGGGAACTCCGGCGGGGATCTGGGCCAGCCAGAGTCACGATTACGGAGCCACCTGGCAGGCTCCTGAGCGCCTGGCGACCGGCTGTCGCCGGGTCAATGATCTGGCGGTGGGGGCCGATGGCCGCCTGGTGGCGATGCTTATCTGCGAGGATGGCCCTGACACGATGCAACTCGCCATGGTCACCCGGTTGCCAGCCGAGGGCTGGCAACCGGTCACGCGCTTGCCCGTCCCGACCTGGTATTTTAGCGAGGGGCGTCTGGTGATCCTTGGGGCTGGGGAGGCCACCCATGTGCTGGGCGTGGTCTTGACGGGCGGTGCGCAGGCGACCGCCGTGCTGGTACACCAACACGGTGCCCCTGACGCTCCATGGCAGCTTGTGCATCAGCCCGTTGCGGTACCCGGCATCGCGGCCAGTCTGCGTATGTGGCGCGTGCAGGCGCTCGTGGCCCCGCGCCTGGCTGAGCCTGAGCGCCCCTTGATCATGTTTACTTGGACAGATGCCGAGCATCCGGCAACCGCGTATGCCTTGACCTCGCTGGATGGCGGGGCGCACTGGCTTCCGCTTGAAGCGATCGTGCATCGTCCCGGGGCTACAGTGGGGACGGTGATCCCTGGTTATGACCCGGTTGCTGATCAGGTGGCGGCGCTCTGGACATGTTGTGACCAGATGGCGACCCATTATGCTGCCGTGACCACCCCTGGCACCGGGGCATGGCAGACGCTGATGGATCCGCTGAGCGCGGCGCCTCTCCCGTTGGCCCTGGGTTCACGGGCGGTGGGGTTGGCGGTAGGGGCCCAGGCTTTGCAGAGTCGCACGCTCTGGCTGGCCTGGGTTGAACAGCAGCAGCGTGTGACCGTGCGGACGCTGGAACTCAATCAGATCCTGTCCGCCCAGACGCTCGCGCCAGCGGCGGCACCGCCAGGAGGGCGACCATGAAGCAGACCTGGTGACACTCCGCACGCCCTCAAGGGCGGCGGCTTCTTGGCCCAACCCGCCTATTGGCGAGCTTAACGACCAACGGATCTGTCCGACCCGGTTCCCGAAGGAACGTATTGCACCATCCAAGGAACACCTGACATGTTTTATGTGCCGCAGGAGTTGAGCGACACAACCAGCAACATATCCTGCTCTTCAGGTGCGGCTCCCGAAGGAGCACCTGTGCAGCCCGAAGGCCCACATTACGGGCATTGTAACACAAGTGTTCAATGTCGGCAATGTTCTGGCTCAAGCCAGCGCGAAACCCGCCTCACCACACGCCCTCAAGGGCGGCGGCTTGCGGCGCGTTCCGTACTGTCAGCGACGCAGCGCCGGGTGATGGTGGTGGTGCTCATCTGCAGTGTGAGTCTTCTCTTTCTGGCCTGTGGAACCGCCAGCACGGTGATCACCTCCGCGCCGCGCTGGGCTTGTCCGAGTCCAACCCCCCGTCCGTTTGGCGTGGATGGCCCGGTGAAAGAGGTCATTACCCATACGCGCCCGATCACCGAGGGTGGCGATTGGGAGGAAGAGCTTTTCTACGAGCGCTGGGAGCAGGAGTATGGCGCGTTAGGTGGCCCGCCCTTTCCCTCACCCACGCCGTATGCCGCCGTCGGCACCGCCTATGTCTTTGGGCAGCGCGTCGAAGCCTGGCCGTTCCACATCCAGGTTACGGCGCAGGCCGGGCCAGTGGTGACGTTGCCCGGTGTGGCTGCTGAGCAGCAGCAACTCGCGTTGATCGAGTTGATCTGGCACAACCATACGGTGGCCCCCATTCCTATTCAGTATGCCGAACAACTCCGGCTACGGGCCGTGACGGAACCATCAGGGGCCGTTGTCTCAGGTGGTACCTGGAGCGTGACGCCAGTCGCACTCCACCTGGCGGGGGTTGCCAGTCTGCCTGAACTTATTCCGCCAGGCGTGAGTAGCGTGACCGTCCCTGTGCTGGGGCCGCGTGGCACGCCAAAGGTCGTCGAGCTGGCTCTCGTAGGCGATCCGAACGCGGTGCCGTTGTTGCCTTCGCCCACGGTGCCGCCAGGGATGCCGACGCTGACGCCGACCCTGGCCCCGCCGACGCCCACGCCCAACCTGGGCTTGCAGCGCCAGGAACCCAATCAACTCACCCTCCAGTGGACTGATGCCATGTGGCGGGCCCCCGGGGCCGAACCGTGTGCTGATCCGGGCGCGTTGACCGGGTGGTCAACCGAACCAGGGCAGGCCTGGGGCCACGAGGTACCCATCCAGGGCGTGAGCGCCCCGCCGGGGCGTCCCCGAGTCGTGCAATTGGCGCTCCATCAGGTGGGCAAAAGGTATATCTGGGGGGCAAAAGGCCCTGAAGCGTTTGACTGTTCAGGCTTGATGACCTGGGTCTATGCCCAGATCGGAGTGACGATTCCGCAGGGCACGGCGGGCCAGTGGCCGCGCATGCAACCGGTTGATCTGGCCCAGCTTGCCCCAGGCGATCTCATCTTCTTTGCGATCGGCGGGCAGGGCATTGATCACGTGGGCATGCTTGTGGGCGACCTGAATGGCAATGGTCAGTGGGATATGGTGCATGCCGCGAACGCTAGTCTGGGGGTGCGCATTGACTACGACGTCTTGCAGTCCAGTTTTTATGCGCCACGCATTCGTGGTTTTCGCACCGCCCGTTGAACGGCGCACCAGGGCGAGACATGGGGCGGTGTCGGTGATCAAGGCGGAGGAACTGCGCCACGGGAAGGATGGAGCGGTGACGAGCAAGCTGGCGTCAAGAAAGGAGCCGATCATGCGGTGGTGGTGGGGCGGGAGTGTGCTGCTGGTGCTGCTGCTCGGGTTGGTCTCACGCGTAACGGCGGCGCCGCCGCTGGGGGCCGTGCTCGTGGTGAGCTTGCGTGACGAACACGGAACTGGGCTGGCCGATGTCACGGTGCTGATCCGTGATGCCGCTGGGTCGCAGTTGATCCAGCGTGCGACGACGGACGCTACGGGCATGGCAACCGTGCCGGAGCTTGCCGCAGGGCAGGTACGGGTGGCCGTCCAGGGCCGCGTGGCCGGGCTGCCCCTCTTCCTGGCTGGGGCTGAGGTCGACGGGATCAAGTTCACGCTGCACCCAGGCACGAATCGGCTCGATCTCCGTGCGGAAGCCTCGGGCCTGGTGCGGCCTGACCCGGGCACGATGATCGCCGGCGATCAGCCCGTGCCGGTACCTGACGGGGTTGCGGCTGCGATGCAAGCGACCTTGCAGACGTTGCCGCTGCTGCCGCCTGCACCACCCGTTGCCCCCCCGCTTGCCGAAGGGTCAGCTTCGCCCACATGGTTGAGCGCGCCCTCGGCTGACCTGCGCATGGCTACCGCGCCGCCGAGCCGTGCGGAGGCCGGAGGCTCAGCGTTGTCGCCCGCGCCACGGGATGCTGGAACGGCGACGGCCCCTCGTGCGCTGCTGCACGGCTGGGTTGCCTGGCTGCTGATGGGCTGCCTCCTCGTGCTGGCCGTTGCCACCGGGCAGATCTGGTGGCGTGGGAGGAACGCATGATCCGCCCCGGTCGACGCAGCATGCGCCCATGGCGTGGCGGCCCCCGCCGCTGGGGGCTGGCGGGGTTGATGCTCATTGGCGGCGTGGGGGCGCTGCTGCGCTGGCCGTCGCCGGTTGCGGCATGCAGTCCGATGAATGTCGGAGCCTGCATGGACGGTGCGCAGTATGAATTCTGGCTGGGCCTCGCGTCGGTGGGCTGGATGCTCAACCGTACCCTGTTACAACTCGCCTATCAACTGACGGTGATGCGCTGGTGGCTCGTTGAGGTGGTCTTCACGACGGCCTATCAGGTGGTGACCGACCTCTTCAACCCGCTCTATGTGCCCCTCGCCGTCCTGGCCCTCATCCTGGCTTGCTTGTTGTTGATGGTGCTCCCGTTCACCGGGCGCAACGTCCCGATCACGCTGCGCCATGTGTTGCTCTGGGCCATCCTCACCCCGGTGCTGTTGACGGTAGGCGGGCAATTGATCAGCCAGGCGGAACAGGTGCGTTCCGAAGTTGCGACAACCCTGTTTCTGGAAGCCACGGCTGCGGCACCGGGCGCGATCTTTGGCGTGACTGCCGATGATATGGCCGCACCGGTGCCGCTCTATCCGGCGAATCCGTGCGGCACCGGTCAGTTGGAGCGCCGGGGGCCGCTTGGTGCAATGCAGATGGATGACTTGGCCGCAGCGTTGCTCTATGCCAATGCCGCCGATATTCATTGCCCGAACTTGACCGGGCCGAGCAGCACCTTGCCCGACGCCTTCTTTGCCGATCCGCCCAACTTTGCCACGACTGAGGATGTCAGCCAGATTCTGCTACCCAATGACCGCAAAGTGGCGCTGGATGGGATCCAGCGCGGGGTGACCCGCTTGGCCGTCGGGCTGTTGCCGAGCATGCTGGCGGTGGCGGAAGCCATGGTGCATCTCATCTTGAGCCTCAGCATGGTCATGCTCTGGGTGGGGCTGCCCCTTGCGTTGCTCGTGGTCTGGTTCCAACAGACGTCACAGGGCATTACCAGTCTGGTGCGCCGGGCCATCACGGTGATCCAGGTCTCGTGGTCAAGTAGTTTCGTGATGGGTCTGCTCTTTGCCTGCCTGTTGGCGGCAGCCGAGATGGGCAATGCGGCAGCCTATACCGGCTTTGCGATCGGGGGCTTGCTGCTGATGGGGGTCTTGCTCGTGCTGGCCGCCAACACGTTGCAGGGGAGTCTGGTGACCGTCAGTGCGACGGTGCAAACGCTGACGGGGCTCTCGATGCTGGCCGCCTGGGAGACGACGGCGGGCGCGGCACGGGCGACCGCAGGCGCGGCGGCTGGTGGGGTGGCGCTGGCCGCCGGCGCCGCGACGGCAGGTGCGAGTACGGCGCTCACTGGCATGGCCGCGATGGCCCAGACGGAACGCCCAAGCTATGCGATGGCCGCGATGATGGGTCGTTCCGCAACGATGATGCAGCTGGGGGAAGTCGCCGTGGCGATGGGCCACCTCGACGATCAGGATGAGTTGTATCGGGGCTTGTATGCCGGCCAGCGCCATGACCAGGGGACGCGTGCGATGCGCTTGCAAATGCGGCGCGACGCTGCGGTGCTTGCCCCACCACCGGCGGCGGCGCCGCCACCGGCGCCCCCGGCTCCGCCGCCGCCCCCGGCTCCGGCGTCTGCACCGCCCCCGGCCCCGGCTCCGGCTCCACCGCCCCCACCTCTGGTGGCTGCCCCGCCCATGGCGCCGCCGCCGCCGCCGCCCCCAGTTGCACCGCCGCCCGTGGGAACCCCGCCGCCCCCGGCGAACGCAGGGGCAGGCCCGGCTGACGTGGCGCTCGCTACGCCCGCACCGGCGGACGAAGCGCAGGCGGTGGTTCCCGCGCCGGTCGTGGCCCCAGCACCATTGCCGCCCCGGCGACGTCGCCGGCGGCGTGAGGCAGGCTAAGGAACGCGTGGGTGTATGGCCTGCGCGGCGTAGTACGGATGAAGGTGGCGCACGTGAGAACGGGGAAGGAAGGAAGGTTATGGCTCGTCTGGTGTGGTTGGTCATTTCAGGGCTTGTGTTCACTGGTTTGGGTCTCGTGATCGCGGTGATGGCCTGGTTTACTCCGTTGCCGACAGTGGCTGCGGCGCAGGCCATGACGCCCATCCTGGGCGAACCGACTGTGGTCACGCCGGTCTTGCCGTCCGCGACCGCAACCCCGGGGCCAGGGGCGCCCGCGTCGCCTCCGGTCAATCCGCCCGCGCCGCCTGCGCAGGAGCAAGGATCCGCCGCTGCCGTGACCACCTGCGCAGGCCATGACGACCGGGCGCGGGCCTGTCGCCTGCGCCGCGATGACCGCACGGCGACCCTCACCGTCCGCCCAGGGACGCCGCCGCATTGGTATCAGCTTGAACTCCCCGCCACCGGCCTGGTGACCCAGATCACGCTGCACCCGAGCGCGGATCTGACCCTCGCCGTGAGCGCACGCCAGGCCGATGGCACGCTGCTGGCGAGCCTCACCCCGCCCGCGACGACCCTGACGCTGGCCCCGACGATCTCCGGCACCATCTTCCTGCAGGTGACCCCCACCCTGCGCCCGTCCGCCGCCGTCGCGAGCTACGACCTGGCGGTGCAGCAGGTGCTGCCGCCCCCGCCGCCGCCCCCGGCCCCGGCTGACTCCGCGCTGGCCCCAGACGCGCTCGAAGATAACTGGAGTCCGGCCCACGCCGCGCCCATCGCCGTCGGCGTGATCTACGACCTCACCTTCGTCTGCCCCGTCCCTGGCGGCTGTCCGGGCGGTGATCATGACTATCTGCGCGTGACCGTCAAAGCCGGGCTGACCTACCGCCTCGCGACGTTTGACCTGGGGCCAGGCACCGATACCGTGCTGGATCTCTTCTGGGGCGACGAGCATGTGCCGATCGCCCACAACGATGATGCCTTCCCTGGCTTCAGTCTGCACAGCCTGCTCACCTGGACGGCCCCGAACGACGGCGAAGCCGTCATCCGCATTGCCCCCCGCACGGGCGGATTGCAGCCGCTCGTTCCGGACGACGACGCGGGCCGGTATCGGTTCGCGATCACGCTCGCGGACAGCCCGCTTGGCCGCGAGATCCTGGCGCGGAGTGAGGCTCAGTCCGGGCGACTGCCGACGCCGACACCCCCACCGCTGCCTAGTCGCCCGGTCAGCCCGGCCCCGGCCCTCGCCGCCCCGCCCGCCGCCGCGCCGGCCGCGCCGGCCGCACCGGCCCCCACCGCTGCGCCCCCGAGCACCGACGCGCCAACCGGCGCGGCCCTGGTGATCGCCGAGGCCAGTGATCTCCACGATGGGCCACGCGCCAGCAGTGCCGTGCTGACCAGCCTCCCTGAAGGCCACCACGTCACCTTGCTCGGACAGGCCAGCGGCGTTTGGGTACGGGTGCAGCCGCACGACCTGGTCATGCCCGGTTGGATGCGCGGTACCGACCTGCGGATGCGGGAGGCGGCGCCTCTGCCGGACGCGCCTGCGGAAGGCTCGCCCCCGTCAGCCGAGGAGGCTGGTGCGCCACCGGCCTCGGCGGGGTCACGCGCCACCGCGACCGCCGTGCCCTCGTCTCTGCGCGTGCAGGCCATCCAGGTCGTGCCGCTCGAACCGCTTCCAGTGGCTCGTCCTGCCCCGCCCCCGGCGCGCAGTTCCCGTTCGGTGACTGTCAGCCTCCGTCGTGCTCCCACCGCAGCGAACCTTCCGGCGGCCATGCGTACCACCGACCCGCAGGGACTCCCGCTCAGTGGTGTGCGCGTGCAGGTGCTCAATGCTTTCGACGATCTGCTGGCCGAAGCCGTGACCCCGGCGGATGGCACCCTCGTTTTCACCCGTGAGGTTGACCCGGAGCATGCCTGGCGGCTGCGTCTGCCAGCGCTCGGTATGCACGTAGAGGTTGATCAGGCGGTGCTGATCATTGAGGTACCCGCGACAGGAGATGAGTGATGCCTACGTCCGCCGAACAACGTGATACCGCCCGCTTTCATGAACAGATGACGGCGACCTATCGGGCTTGGGTCGCCTATTTGCAGGCCCAGCGCACCTTGCTTGAGGTGCAGGCTGACCGCCAGCGTACCTTTGCCTTTGAGTTGACGCACAGCCGTGAACAGGAAGCCCAGGCGGCCCAGGCCACGCTCGACGGCATTGCCCCGGCACAACGGGCGCTCTTTGACGCGGTGCTCAATCAGGAGCGCGACACGATCCGGGCGAACGGGCAGCATGATCCCCGTCTGGCGGCTCAGGCGACGACGGATCCGGATCAGATCCACCGCGCCGCTTTGCAGCACCTGCTGAACGATGCCCAGGGGTTGGCGACCGAAGATGGCCGGGGCTTGTTGCCACGGGGGACACCCGACGAGCCGCGCTGGTATAGCGTCGATGTCCATGCGTTGACCATGGCTCCCACTGAGGCGCAGTATGCCCTGGGTGCCGGGGGCACGTCTGAGCGCGCCCGGCTCGCACGCACCGTGATGATCTGTGTCAGCCTGATTCTCGTCATCCTCATCTGGATGCTCTGGCCGCGCGCCGAGGCGGTTTCGCGGGCGACACCACCCCCGCCGCTCACCGTCAATGGCACGCTCGTTACGCCGTGGCCCCTGGACACCCTGCACCTCACCGCTGCCGATGGCACGACGACGGTGTTGACCGTGACCCAGACCGCCCGCGAGGCCGGATGGCCCACGCTCCGCGAGGGTACCCAGGCGGTTTGGGCAGCGGCGACCTGGCTCCCCCTGCGCTTCTGCGTGCCGGCGCTGCTGCTGGCTGACGCCACCACGGTGACCCTGCCCGGTGGCGCTGACACCCCGACCCGCGTAGGGCACCTGACGACCGACCGCCTCAGCCAGGCCGATCTCCAGATCGACGCGTGTGAGCCGAAAAGTACTGTGACGCCCCGGCTGGCGCTGTTGCAGATCGTTGCCCCCGCTGAGCCACGTGCGCTGGGTCAGGCGGTGACGCTCCCGGACGGAACCGCGCTTACGGTTGACCGCTTCATCTTGACCGGGCGCGGCGAAGATCCCGCCTTGCCCGCGCAGCAGGCCCGCCTCACCGTCATGGTCACGAGCTCCGCGCCGGTGGATTGGCCGCTGGTGGCCCCCACCCTGCGCTTGCCCAATGGCACGGCCCTGCTGCCCAGTGCGCTGACGAACACCCCTACCGGGAGTGCCGTGCAGTACCTGGTTCCTCACCCCCACAGCCCGCTTGACGTGACCTGGAGTCTCAGCCCCGCGCCGCCTGCTGCGCTGCTGCGCTGGCGCACCTTGCTGGAGCCACCGCTCAGTCGCGAGGAGGTGTTGCGGACGGCGTTGGTGGTCGAGGCCGTCACGGTCACCGCCACGCACCTGGCGACCTACGATCTGAGCGTGACGGTGCGGAATCAGCATCGTGAGCCTTTGTTGCTCACGGCGACCGATATCAGTCTGACCGTTCAAGAGCGCCCACTCGTGATGCCAGCCATGACCGATCTGCGCACCCCCTTGGCCCCGGGGGCAACCCGCACCCTGACCGTCACGGTACCAACCCAGGCCCAGGGTCGCATGCTCTTGCAGGTCGGGCCGACGCGCATGGAACTTCGCCCGCACCTGGCCCCTGAGCAGGGCCAGGCGTTACCGTGAGGCAGGTAGAGGGAGGAGAAACGATGAAACATACCCAACCGATGGCAGGATGGCGCCGCCACACGGGGTGTGGACAGCCCACCCGCCAGTGCCTGGCAACGCTCGCCGCTGGGCGCTGGTATCGGCTGCGCCAGCGCCTGCGCGCCAGACCGGAGCCCCGTCCTGCGGACGCGCCGTGTCCCTGTCGGTCGCCACCTGGTGCATCAGCTCAGCCGGGGGGCAGATGGCTGCCCCCGCGACGAACGTTCGGCAAACGGTTGCCACGACGGCAGGCCCTGACCGCAAGGCGGATGCCTGCCCTAGCCCAAAGGAGACGCCGGTGGAAGCGATTACGACGATGTTCACCACGCTGCAAACGAGTTTGTTGTCGTTGGTGCTGCCCACAGCAGTGATTGCGTTGGTCTTGTGGTTTTTGATGAACGCCCTGGCTCCGGTCATTCCCGACTGGGCCCAGGCGGCCCGGGGGCATTTGCAACGGGTCTTGTTAGGGGTGGTGGTGGTGGGGTTTGCGACCACGATTGTGACGGCCCTCTACGGCCTCGGTGGGGCGGGTGGGGCGGTCGGCGGGGGGTAAGTACCACGCCGGGTGGTGCGTCCTGCCCCCATGGGGTGGCAGGACGTTCCTGACGCCCTACCGTTGCCCCGTTTGCAGGCGGTAGGCGTCAGGAACATTGCTGGCTTGTGTCCTGAGCATGGGGAGGAGCGCGTTATGCCGTATCGCATGTTAGAAGAGTTGCATAATCGCCGCAAAGAAAAGGTAGCGGTCTTGCTCACGTTTGAGCATCTGGTGGGCATCATTCTCGTGGTGCTCCCGTGTGTGGTGGTTTCTGCGGGCTTGCCGCTGCTGGTGCGCGCCCCGCTCATCATTGGGGCCGCGCTGTTGGGACTGGCGTTGACCCTCGATGTGGGCGGCATGGCAATCTATGAACACCTCCTCTGGCAGCTACGCGGGCAGCTACGCATGCGCATGCATGGCCGGATCATCACCCCGGAGATGCTCACCGGTACCGTGCAAAGTGAACGCCGTGAACGTCCGCTAGCGGTCGATGGGCCGGTGCAGATCGTGCGCGATCCGCGCCAGCGCCGCCGCCCGCCCGTCCCGAAGGTGAGCACGCCTGACGCGCTCACGCCCGCGCCGTTGCGTGATGACCCGCTCGCTGAGCCGCAGCCTGCGGCTGATTGACCCGCCGCTGACGCCGCTGGCGGCGTCAGCTATGAGCACGGAGTGCCATGGATCTCTTTCAATTGCACAGTTTCCCGCTGGAACAAGTGGCTGACCGGGAGGGCTTTGAACGTCGGGTGGGCGCCTGGTTTGCCGCCCGTCCCTATCCGGCCCGCCTGCTGGCGCTCTCTCGCGGCTTTTCGTTGCAGACCGCCACCGAGCGCATGCGGCGTGAACAGGCTCCGCTGGCCTATCTCGCCCACGGCCTGGGCCCGTTGCTGCGGGCGATTGATGCCCTGGTTGACGGAACCGAGGCCCATGACCCTGCCCAGATCCTGCGTGCTTTGCCGGAGCCCATGGTGCCAATGCTGCTAACCCACCTGGCACCGTTTCCGGTGATGCAAGCGCTGGTGCAGGCCGCCGTGCGGGGCGAACCCTTGCCGGTCACTGACGCCCTCGTCGCCTGGGCGACGCTCGCCGATACCATCGTCCAGGTCTTCTGGCGGCTCCCGTGGATGCAAGAAATGATGGCGTTCTACCGCACGATGGAACAGGCCTATGTGCGCTCGGCGACCTACCTCTTGTTGACATGGCCGCCACCCGACGTTGCGCCGACGGTGCTCAGCACAACCTTACGCCACGCCTTTGGCCGTCCGGTGACGCACCTGCCTGTCATGCCCACGTTGCTGGGCTGTGCCTACCGTGAACATGCCACCCGCCTGGAACCGTTGGAAGCTGGACAGCCCTGGTTGGCGGCGCTTCACTCCTATGATCTGCAGGATATCTGGGATGCCAGTACGCTGCACCCTCTGCTTGCCACGAACTACGATGTCATCCTGGCCCTCGATATTCAAACCATGACCCATCGTCAGGCGCAGCGTACGGCAGAACTTGCCTTCAATGCCGCCAACCTGGTCGCACGCGATCACCGCCTGCTGGATACCCGGGCGCAGCGGGTCACTGCCGATGCCACCCATGCCCTGCACGAACTGCACCACCAGACGCTCCATCGTCTCCAATTGGCGGTCATCGTCGGTGGCCGCGACCCCGACGACCTCGAGATCAATGTCGCAGAGACCCGTGACCGCTTGGGTTCCTCGTTGCGCCTGATGCGGGCCGCCGGGGCGCAGGCCGAAGTGCTCAAATTGTGTAGCCCGCTCCCCCGTACCCATCTCGAAGCACCCTGGAAGCCACGCACGCAATTGTCGCAGGCGGTCGGCTGCATGGCCGGGATTGTCGGGCTGCATCGCCCGACCGCCACCACGGGCATCTTCCTCGGGATTGATGCGCTGCGTCGTGCACCGGTCTTTATGGATCTTTTTCAGCAGCAACAAGCCGCGCATACGATTGTGCTCGGCAAATCGGGCTATGGCAAAACCGTCTTTATCAACCTCCTGGCGGAACGCGCGGCGGCCGTGCATGGCATGCAGGTGATTGGCATTGACGCCTTTGCCAATGGTCTGCGGGTCGCGGCGGCGCTGGCCGGGGCGGTCTGTTATCGGGTTGGGCTGGAACAGACGGTCAATCTGCTTGACGTCGTCTTCGATACCGAGACTGACGGGGGGTGGTTGCCGAATCAGGTGCTGCATGTCGTCGGGCAACTGGCCTTGCTCTTTGGCCAACCCGGCCAGACAACCGATCATCGCCAAGCGTATCAGCCGCGCATCTTTTCCGTCCGCGAACGCGGCGTGCTGGGCCGCGTGATCCAGGCGCTCTATGAAACCCATGACGTGACCCCGGAAACCCCCATTGCGCACACCCCGCTGCTCGGCGATCTGTTGACCATGCTGGAAGCGGAAGTTAGCCCGGTGGCGCACGCCCTGGCCCTCGATTTGCGCTATTTGCTCTACGGCACGGAAGATCGCCACGCCACCACGCTCACCCCCGAAGGGGCCGCCTTTCATGGAGCCACCACGATTGATTGGAATTTTCGCCGCGATGTGGTCTACTACGATTTTGCCCAGGTGCCCGAACTCTTGCGCCCGTTCTACTACCTCCAGGCGATTGGTGCCATCCATCGTTATTTGCGCCTGCCTGGACGCGATCGTCAGCGCAAGATTTTTCTCGAAATTGATGAGTTTGGGTATGCCTCCCAGGTTGAGGAGGTCGTACGCCTGGCGCACGCGATTAGCAAAACGGCCCGCAAGTATGGCTGCGGGATCGTGCTGGTCGATCAGAACCCCTCGACCTTCTTTGGCACCGAGACCGGACGCCAGATCTATGAACAAGCGGCGGCGCGCATCTTCTTCCACCTGGAACCGAGTGCCGCCCAGGAAGTGGCCGCAGCCTTGCCCGACGTGCCCCCCGCGTACCTCGCCTTCTTGCCACGGGCTGAACCGGGTGAATGTCTGGCCGTGCTGCGCAATGATGTCTATCAGCTGAATGTGGAACTCAATCGTCGCGAAGCCCACAGTTTTATGGGGTCGTGACCGCGTCGCCGTGTGACGTGGCCCGGCTCGTCGAAAGAGGAATGTTATGCAATGCTTCCCACACGTACGCGGGGCGCTGCTCCTCGTCCCCTGTCTCATCGCGCTCACCTGCGCGCTTACGGGCTGTGGGGCGACCCAGTCGACCGGGTCTGCGGCTTCGGTGCATACGGCGTGGGTGACAGCGGTGCGTACCAATGACCATGCTGCGGCGCTGACCGTCGTGGCTCCGGAATGGTCGGAAGGAGCGGTCGCGCAGGTCGTGCTGACAATGCAGGATCAGCTCCACAACCCGCGCTCACGCACCGGAGCCCTGCGCGAACTGACCATGCTTGACCCAACCGACGCCGGGGCCGGCATGACCGGTGTAAGCATCTGGGCGTTCACGGAGGTGACCTGGTGCTACCACACCCGGATGGCGGCCAGTCCGTCCGGGTGGGTCGTGACCCACTGGGGGACGGGCGCGTGCCCGCCCGGTCTGCGACAACCCTGGGAGGAGGAACCGAGCTCATGATCCATCCATGGATTTTGTGGCGGCTGGAAGTGCCGGCGGAGGCGTGCGTGCTGGATAGGGACGCCTGGCAGGCGGCGGTACGGCTGCATCTGCGCTATAGCGCGGTCGCGGCCATGACCCTGCGTGTCCGGGGACGGGAGCAGGCGTATGTGACGCTGGAAGGATGCGAGGGCTGCTTGCGCCAGGCCTGTCGTCCCGGCTGTCGCTCGGCCCTCTTCCGACGGGTGCTGACCAGGTCACTGCCAGGCAGTGACCTGGGCCTGGTCGCGGCCCCGCAAGGGCTGGCGACCCGCCCCACCGAGCGGGTTGTGGTGCTTTGGCCCGGGCGCACGGCCCGGCCATTTGAACTGACCCGTTGGGACGAGGCCCGGCTGATCGTCTCTTGGACGGGGTCGCGCCAGGTGCGGGTGGGGGCGTTGCTCGCGGTCGAGGACGATGGCCCCGATCCAGCCGAGGTCGCACGGGCAGCCGGGTGGTTGGTGCTGCCAGGCAGCGGGCTCTTCGGCCCCCGCCTGGCTCGTCAGCCCAAACCGACCCCGCGACGCTGGCTGGGGGCCCGCTGGCCGGGCGCGGTACCCCTTTTGTTGACTCCGTGGGTGGGCGGCCAGCCTGGCTCTGCCCTCGCAGGCGACGCTGACCTGGCCGCATCGCCCCAGGTGTGGGAGTGACAATCGCACGTGCACGGCGTGCCCGCGCTGGTGCTGCGCACCTCATCAGGAAAGGGTCTATGGCTTCTTCATCTTCCGCCGTTCCGTCCACCCCGTCCGCTGCCGCGTTACCGCGCATGCGGTTGCAACCGCGCGATGTCGCGATGCTCGCCTCGCTCGCTGAGGCGCGGTATCTGACCGCCTGGGCGCTTGAATGGCTCCATTTTCCGAGTTGGCGCACCCGCTATCATGCGGCCGTGACGGCCGGTACGGTCAGTCGGTATCAGGCGAGCTCGAACCTCTATCACCGACTGGGGTTGCTGCAAGCGCATGGCTTGATCATCCGGTTGGCCCGGATCGCCGATAGTTTGACGGTACGGGTGCGGCGCAGTGCCGATGCGTATGCGCTGACCCCGCTGGGGGCCACGATCCTGACGGAATATGGCCCCCTGGAACCAGAACAGATCTGGTGTGATGATCATCGCAGCAAAGCCCTGCAAAACTTTGAGCATCGGATCGCGATTGGCGTCTGCTACGCCGCCTTGCGGGCCGAAGCCACCTATCGTCACCGGACACTCACGCACTGGCGGGGCGATCATCAGTTGGCACGCCAGGCCTACGACCGCGTCCCGATCAGCGGCCAACGCGACCCCGAGCCGGTCTTGCCGGATGCCACCTGCCTCTTCGACGGCGAACGTCTTGTGCTCGAACTCGATCGCGGCACTCGCCCGCTCCGCTCCTGGTACCGGAAAGCTCAGGCCTACGACGCCTACCAGGGCCACCCGTTGTTGCAGCAACGCTATGGCACTGCTCACTTCCGCGTGCTTGTGGTGGCCCCGAGCATGACGCGCCTGCAGCGAATCGCCGAAGAAGTGGTCAAAGTCAACCGCCAAACGGCGGCGGACTATCTCTTTCTGCCCGAAACCCATGTGCATCCGACGACCATTCGCCGGGGTTGGTTCGGCATCGGCACCGTGGTGTGGACAACCAACCAGGTCGTCGATCGTCTTGTGGAGCAACCGCAGGTCACGCTGGCCCCGAGTCACCTCTGGGAGCCAACACCATCATGAGTACCCTGGCGCCACTACCCCCCAGGCCAACCCGCCGCCCCCTCGCCCCACAGACGATCCAGGAACAACAGAGCCGCTTGGTGAGCCTGGCCCTGCTGCTCATCCTGACTGGCCCCGGGGCGCTCATGCTGGCGGGGCTTCTGGCGGCCTTCGTGCAGGCGGATCGGACGCAACGCCGCGCCCGCTGGTGTGCCCTGCTGGGCCTGGCGGGCCTGGGGGTCATCGCCTTCCGCTGGGGCCATCTGGGGGCCACGCTCGCCAGTCTGACGCGCACGACCCAGCCCTTGCTCGGCTACCTGCAACCCTCGCTGATCACCCCACCGCCCCCAGCCGCGCTGCCGGCCCTGTTCGCCCAGAGTTGGCCTGACGTGAGGCACTTCTGGCTGACCATGCTCCTGCTGGCTCCGCTGCTGGCTCTCTATCTCCAGAACACCCGCGTCAAGACGGCGGAAGATCGGGAACGCGAACGCCTGGCGCGTGATACCGCCCGCGCTCAGCGAGCGCTGCAACGGGCGCAGCACCAGTGCGCCACCGCCCCAGACGCTGCCGGTGGATCACTGGTGCTCGGCGTTCCGTTGGGTGGCGATCTTGCCTGGAGCCACGGGGCCTGGTTTACCTACCCAGCGGCCAATCTGGGCCGCCACCTGGTGCTGATCGGCGCGAGCAACACGGGCAAGACCGAAACGAGCAAACGGCTCGCGTATGGGGCGGCCCGCACGTACGGCTGGCGCGTCTTCTATCTCGATTGCAAAGGGGACGAAGCGACCGCTGCGGAATTCACGACCGCGATGCACACGGCGGGGATCGCCCATGTGGCGCACTTTCCGAGCACCACCTATGACGGCTGGCGGGGCGACAGCACCGCTATCCTCAACCGGCTCTTAGCCGTGCTCGACTACACGGAACCCTACTATCGCGATATGACCAAGCTGTTGCTCAGCCTGGCCGTGGATGCCCCACCCGGGCCGCCGCGCTCGAGCGAGGAACTGCTCGCCCGCCTCCGGCTTGAGCACCTGCTCACCCTCTACCGTGGGCACCCCGAAGCCCAGGAGTTGACGGGGTTGCGCAAGGAAGACGCCCAGGCCGCCGCCAACCGATACCGCTCCTTCTTTCGTGCGCTACGGGGCGGCCTGGATGGGAGGTGGGCGTTTGAGGACGTGGCGGCTGGGTACTTGCTGCTCAAAGGCCTGGAATTGCGTGACCAGACCGCGAGCCTGGGGCGCTACCTGCTGGAAGATTTCGCCCACTATGTTGCGGTGCGCAAACCGCCGGACGAACGGGTCTTGCTGATCATCGACGAGTTCCCGGCGATTGCGGTGGGCGGAGCCAACGCCGCCACGCTCTTCGAAATGGTACGCTTCCGGGGGGCGGGGGTCATCGTCACAGCGCAGAGCTATGCGGGCATGGGCAGCGACGCCGATCGCATCCTGGGGGCGGCAGGCGGGGTCATCTTGCACCAGTGTGCCGATCCCGAACGCCTCTTGCCCCGAGCCGGGCTTCAGGTCAGCTTTCAGCGGCGGATCAGCGTCGCCGAACGGGGCATGGGGCGGGGCGTCAAAGAGTACGCGTTAGGCGAAGGCAGCCTGGCGGTTCAGGACAGCCTGAAGATCCACCCCGACATGGTCAAACGGCTGCAACCGGGGGAATGTGTCGTGATTGCGGGCGGCGCAGCGCAACACATCCGGGTCAGTCGTGTCCGCCCACCGCGCCGCTCACCGCGCCGCTCACCGCGCCCCCCTCGGCCCGCTGCGCCTCCGGTGACACCGCCGCTGATCACCGACGGCATCGCCCTCGACGACGCCACCCGGCAGCGCTGCCGCACGGTTGCGGCCCGCCGGATGCCGCCTCGATCATCGCCCGCCGTGCCCAGTCCACCCCCCGAGGCCCCCGCTGCGCCTACCCCTGATCCGGCCCCGCCACCCCCTCGCGCTGGTGGGCCCACCCCACCGCCGGAAGCGGCTGCCCCCATATCCGGCCCGGCCGCACCGCCTTCCTTGCCCCGCCCCGCCGACCCTGGGGGCAGCGACATCGCTGAATACTGACGGCACGGTGGGGGTGGTGTTGGCAATGCGGAGACAGCGATCCGTGCAACGCTCCGCCTCAAGGGCAGCGTCAGCCTCAGCGTCAACCTCGTGTTCAACCCCAACGTCGAGCCCTGCAACCCCGGCGTTGGCCCCAAAGCCAGCTCCTGCGCCCGTGACGCAGGGGTACCACGCAGGGGCCAACGCTGCGGCTCGCGCAGCCCAGCGAAGCGTTGTCTCGCATCAGGACGCGGTGCAGGGGTGGGCGAGCGACCGTACACTTCCGCACGTAGCGTCATCCAGCCCCGCCCCGGTGGCGCGTGCGGTGGGCGGGGTGGTGATCACCGGGTTATCCCGTCGCCTGCGCTGATGACGGTGCTCGGCGTCGCCTGCGCTGACGGTGGCCCCGGGTCAGCGGCGCGTGGCCGTGGTCGCGATGATCACTCGTTGCCTGTCAAGGCGCTGCGTCAGGGTGCAAGCGACGCGATCATAGAGCACGCACCAGGCCAGGACGTGGTGGGTGCAGGGCGCACGACATGGACAGGGCCGGGCCACACCCGTGGTTGGCGTGGTCGCTGCCTTGGTGGTAATCCCACAACCATGCGCTAAAAGCCAAGAGTCAAACGGGGCGGATGGGTACTAACAGACTAAGTGGATTGTCTATACGCGTGGTCGCGGCGGCGGCACGGGGCTGACCGGGCGGCCTGGGGAAGGGGAGGTTGTCATGGCTCACCGTCGTTGCCTGTCGCTCGTGCTGGTTATCCTGTTTGCTCTGGGGTTACCGATGCTGGTGCCCCAGGCTGCGTCGATGGCTGTGCCACCGGTGCTGGAAGAAGCACCACCTCGCTCGTTGCCCATCGTGCCGGAGCCACTGAGCTTCGATCTGCGCCCGCCGACCGCGCTCGGGCACAGCACCACCGCGTTGCCGCAGGTGATTGCTGGTGGTAATACGACCTGTGTGATCAATGCCGCTGGGCAATTGTACTGTTGGGGGGCATGGTCAGGGATACCAGAGGATCTCGGGTTGGTCAGCCAGGTCAGCGTGGGACGCTTGCACACCTGTGCGGTGACGGAGGCGGGGGCGGTGCGCTGCTGGGGGGACAACAAAAACGGCCAGGCGACGGTGCCAGCCGACCTCGGCGCGGTCAGCCAGGTCAGCGCAGGTGATAAGCACACCTGTGCGGTGACGGCGGGCGGCACCCTACGCTGCTGGGGGTGGAACGACTACGGCCAGGTGACGGTGCCGGACGACCTCGGCGCGGTCAGCCAGGTCAGCGCGGGTGGGTCTCACACCTGTGCGCTGACGGCGGGCGGCACCCTGCGCTGCTGGGGGCGGAATGACGACGGCCAGGCGACGGTGCCAGCCGACCTCGGCGCGGTCAGCCAGGTCAGCGCGGGTGGGTCTCACACCTGTGCGGTGACAACGGATGGGGCGCTGCGCTGTTGGGGCTGGAACGAGTATGACCAGGCGACGGTGCCGGGGGGCCTCGGCTTGGTGCGCCAGGTGAGCGCAGGTACGTGGCACACCTGCGCGGTGACGGTGGCCGGGGCGTTGCGCTGCTGGGAAAGCAACAGGGCTGGCGACCAGGCAGTGGTGCCGGACAACCTGGGCGTGGTGAGCGAGGTGAGCGCAGGTGAGAGGCACACCTGCGCGGTGACGACGGGGGGAAGTGTGCGCTGCTGGGGGTACAACGGGAACGGCCAGGCGACGGTGCCGGGCGACCTTGGTCTGCTGGGTGAGTTCGGCACGGGTTCGTATCACACGTGTGCGGTGATGACGACTGGGGCGCTGTCCTGCTGGGGGAACAACTGGTATGGTCAGGCGGTGGTGCCGGGCGATCTCGGCACGGTGGCTCAGGTCAGCCTGGGTTATTATCACACCTGCGCGGTGACGACGGGGGGAAGCGTGCGCTGCTGGGGGGACAACCAGTACGGTCAGGCGAACGTGCCAAGCGGCCTTGGCGTGGTGCGTCAGGTGAGCGCAGGTACGTGGCATACCTGTGTGGTGACAACGGGGGGAAGCGTGCGCTGTTGGGGGGATAACCGGTACGGTCAGGCGGTGGTACCGGATGATCTTGGCACGGTGGTTCAGGTCAGCCTGGGTTATTATCACACCTGCGCGGTGACGACGGGGGGAAGCGTGCGCTGCTGGGGGGACAACCAGTACGGTCAGGGGAACGTGCCAAGCGGCCTTGGCGCGGTCAGCCAGGTCAGTGCGGGTGCGTATCACACCTGTGCGGTGACGACGGGGGGAAGCGTGCGTTGCTGGGGGCATAACGGGTGCGGTCAGACGATGGTGCCGCACGATCTCGGCATGGTCAGTCACGTTAGCCTGGGTTGGGCTCACACCTGTGCGGTGACGGACAATGGAACCTTGCGTTGCTGGGGGCAGAACATTGACGGTCAGGCGATGGTGCCGGTTGACCTCGGCATGGTCAGTCACGTCAGCCTGGGTTGGCTTCACACCTGTGCGGTGACGGCGAGTGGGATGCCGCGCTGCTGGGGGCAGAACATTTACGGTCAGACGACGGTGCCACGTGATCCTATGACGGTGCGGATGGCGACTGTCACTGGTCGGGTTACGTTGCCTGGCGGTGGCCTCGCAGGAGTAGAACTGTCCGAAGGTGTCCAGACCACCGTGACTGATGCCAGTGGATTCTATACGCTCACGGATGTACTCCAACGTCCGATTACGCTTACTCCCTCGCTCGCAGGGTATCGCTTTACCCCGGAGGCCCGCACCCTGGTGTTGAAGAGTGATCGGAGCGGTCAGGATTTTGTGGCTGAACAGGGCGAGGGTTTTACGATTCAAGGGCGCGTTATCCTGGATCACCGGGGCCTCCCTGAGGTGCGTATCACGGATGGCATTCGCAGCGCAGGAACGGATGCGACGGGGGCGTATACGCTGACGGATGTTCCGTCAGGTACCTGGACGCTGACGCCGACCCTCGCAGGCTACACCTTTACCCCGACGACCCAGACGATCACCGTGACCGGGGATCTCGATGGGCAGGACTTCACGGCGACGCTGCTGACCTTCCCGGTGATGGGCCGGGTGACAGTGGACGGCGTGGGCCTGGCTGATGTCGTGATCAGTGATGGGACGCGCAGTGCGACCACCGACAGCACGGGCGCGTACACGTTGACCGACGTGCCCTATGGCACGCATGTGCTGACGCCGACGCTGGCGGGGTACACCTTTACCCCGGCCACCCGGTCAGTAACAGTGACGGCAGCGCTGACAGGCCAGGATTTTCTGGCGCAGGCGGCGACGCTGCTGACCTTCCCCGTGACAGGCCGGGTGACGGTGGATGGGGTGGCATTGGCGGATGTCGTCATCACGGATGGCACGCGCAGTGCGACCACCGACAGCACGGGCGCGTACACGTTGACCGACGTGCCCTGTGGCACGCATGTGCTGACGCCGACGCTGGCGGGGTACACCTTTACCCCGGCCACCCGGTCAGTAACAGTGACGGCAGCGCTGACAGGCCAGGATTTTCTGGCGCAGGCGGCGACGCTGCTGACCTTCCCCGTGACAGGCCGGGTGACGGTGGATGGGGTGGCATTGGCGGATGTCGTCATCACGGATGGCACGCGCAATGCGACCACCGACAGCACGGGCGCGTACACGTTGACCGACGTGTCCTATGGCACGCATGTGCTGACGCCGACCTTGGCAGGGTACATCTTTACCCCGACGACGCGGACGATCTCCGTGACCGAGGCGCTACGCGATCAGGACTTCGCGGCGACGCTGCGCACCTTCCCGGTGACGGGGCGGGTGACGGTGGATGGCGTGGGGTTGGCGGAGGTGGTCATTACGGACGGCACGCGCACCGTGACGACCACGGATACCGGCTTCTATGTCTTGATGAGCGTGCCGTATGGGACGCACATGCTGACCCCGACGTTGGCGAGGTACACCTTTAGCCCGGCGACGCGCATGATCTCCGTGACCGAGGCGTTAAGCGATCAGAACTTCGCGGCGACGTTGCGCACCTTCCCAGTAACGGGCCGCGTGACGGTGGATGGCGTCGGCCTGGCGGATGTGCTCATCACGGACGGCACGCGCAGGGCCACGACCGACAGCACGGGGGCGTACACCCTCACGGACGTACCCTATGGGACGCACGTGCTGACGCCGACGTTGGCGGGGTACACCTTCACCCCGACGACGCGGACGATCTCCGTGACCGAGGCGCTACGCGATCAGGACTTCGCGGCGACCCTGCTGACCTTCCCGGTGACGGGGCGGGTGACGGTGGATGGCGTGGGGTTGGCGGAGGTGGTCATTACGGACGGCACGCGCAATGCCACGTCCGATAGCACCGGGGCCTACACGCTGACCGACGTGCCGTATGGGACGCACGTGCTGACGCCGACCTTGGCGGGGTACACCTTCACGCCGACGACGCGGACGATCTCCGTGACCGAGGCGCTGATGGGCCAGGACTTCACTGCCAGCGCGACGACGGGGCAGATCCGTGGGCGGGTATTCACCCACCGCGGTGGCCTGGCGGGGGTGGTGATCACGGATGGCACGCGGAGCGCGACGACGGACAGCACGGGGGTCTATACCCTGACGGGCGTGCCGCAAGGGACGTGGACGCTCACGCCGACGCGGGAGGGGTATGCCTTTACCCCCGCGACGCGGACGGTGACGGTGACGGGTGACCTGGAGGGGCAGGACTTTGTCGCAATTCCGGTGGTGACGGTTGACCCGCTCCTCCATGTCAACTACCTGGACGGGGCGCCGGGGAGTACCTTCGTGCTCAGCGGGTTGCACTTCCCGGCCGGGGCGCGGCTCCAGGTGCAGGTCAACGGGGTCGTCCTCGATCCGCCCTTCATGGCCGATGCTGCGGGGCGCTTCACGCTGCTGTTGACGACGCCACCCGAGGCGGCGGCAGGCCAGTATGTCGTGGTGGTGAGCACTGTCCCGGTGGCGCAAGAACGGCAGGTGCAACCGAGCCGTGTGGTACGCCAAACCGCGTACGAACTGGTCACGAGTGGCCCAGCGGCGGTGGTACGCTTGCCGCTGGACGAGGTGGTTGCCCCTGAACGGACGGTACCGGCGAGCGTTGAGCCGTTGGCCGAGGTGCCACGGGTCTATCTCCCGCTCGTGCGCCGCTAAGCGGGCCGCTGCGGATGCGAGCCGGGCGACCTGCGCCTGGCCCGCATCCACGGCCCCGCCGGGGCTACCTTGTGTGAAAAGCCGCCCCCGATATGCAGAGGCCGGTCAACGAAAGTCCCTGCTGGGTTCTCGCTCCGGTGGCTCGTCGAGCCACGCGGGGGGGATCTGGTGTGCCCAGGCGACCAGGCTGGCCGCTGTTGGCGGGGTGAGCGCCAGGATCGCCGGGCCATTGGCGACGGTGCCGTAGACGGGCAAGGGGACGCCAGCGTGTTGCCGGGGTTCCTGGGTCGCATCGTGATCATCAGGGGTGCAAGCCACGACAGCGAGCTAGCCTTGGGGCGAGACGTTCTCCAGGTCGTGCGCCGGGGTCTGGATCAAGCCGGGGTATCGGTGGACGGGTGCGGGTTTATCCGTATGCGCTGAGCTGCTGGCGGCATGCGTCTGCGGGCTTGCCCGCAGACGCCCTCAGCCCCAGCGTCAACCTCGTACGTAACCCCAACGTTGAGCCCTGCAACCCCGGCGTTACCCCCAACGCCAGCCTCTGCGCCCGTGACGCAGGGGTGTCACGCAGAGGCCAACGCTGCGGCTCGCGTAGCCCAGCGAGGCGTTGCATTGCATCAGGACGCGGTGCAAGGGTGGGCGAGCGCCGATGTGTCTGCGCCCGCAACGTCATCTAGCCCCTCCCCGGCGGCGCGTGCGGTGGGTGGGGTAGGTAGGCGATCATCAGCGGGTTGGTCTAACGCCTGCGCTGATGACGGTGCTCGCCATCGCCTGCGCTGACGGTGCCCCTGGGTCAGCGGCGCGTGGCTGTGGTCGCGATGATCACTCGCTGCCTGCCGAGGCGCTGCGTCAGGGTGCAAGCGACGCGATCATAGAGCACGCACCAGTCCAGGACGTGGTGGGGGAAGCGTGTACGGTAAGGACACGGCCGGGCCACGCCCGTGGTTGGCGTGGTCGCTGCCTTGGTGGTGATGCCGCAACTATGCGCTAAAAGTCAAGAGTCAAACGGGAAAGATGGGTACTCATAGGATGAAAGATATGTAATGCATGGTCGCGGTGTCGGCGTGGGGCTGACCGGGCGACCCGTGAATATGGAGGCCGTCATGCTCTATCGTCGTTGCCTGCCGCTCGTACTGGTCATCCTGGTTGCCCTGGGGTTGCCCCTGCTAGTGCCCCAGGCTGCGTCGATGGCTGTGCCACCGGTGCTGAATAAATCACTGGTTCTCTCGTTGCCTGTTGTGCCGGAGTCGATCAGTTTGGATCTGCGTTCACCGACGGCGCTCGGGCTCAGCACCACCGCGCTGCCGCAGGTGGTTGCTGGTGGCAATACGACCTGTGTGATCAATCTCGCTGGGCAATTGTACTGTTGGGGTGCCTCTTCTAATGTGCCAGCCGACCTTGGTGTGATCAGCCAGGTTAGTATCGGACGTAGTAAGAACGATAGGAGTAGTTCTTTTCATATCTGTGCAGTTACGCTGGCAGGCGAGGTGCGCTGCTGGGGGGGTAACGGTTCGGGCCAGGCAACGGTACCGGACGACCTTGGCGCAGTGCGCCAGGTCAGTGCGGGTGGACATCACACGTGTGTGGTGAGGGCGGACGGGATACTGCGCTGCTGGGGGGCGAACACTGATTTGAATGGCACCTATGTTGCTCAGGCGACGGTGCCGAGCGACCTCGGCGTGGTCAGTCAGGTTAGCGCAGGTGAATATCACACGTGTGTGGTGAGGGTAGACGGTACGGTGCGCTGCTGGGGGTTGACTAAGTACGGCCAGGCGATGGTACCGAGCAACCTTGGCACGGTGCGCCAGGTCAGTGCGGGTTGGTTTCACACCTGTGCGGTGACGACTGCTGGGGCGCTGCGCTGCTGGGGGGCGAACACTGATTTGAATGGCACCTATGTTGGTCAGGCGACGGTGCCCGGCGATCTTGGTGCAGTCAGCCATGTTAGCGCGGGTGCTGGTCATACGTGTGCGGTGACGACTGCTGGGGCGCTGCGCTGTTGGGGGTCGAACATTGATACTGATTGGGTTACGCGCAAGTATGTTGGTCAGGCAACGGTGCCGAGTGATCTCGGCGCAGTCAGCCATGTTAGCGCGGGTGAAGATCACACCTGTGCGGTGACGGTGGACGGGGCGCTGCGCTGCTGGGGAGGAAACTTGTATGGTCAGGCGACCGTGCCGGGCGACCTCGATGCGGTCAGCCAGGTCACCACGCGTTGGGGTGGCACCTGTGCGGTGACCGCAGGGGCGCTGCGCTGCTGGGGGGCGAATTGGTATGGACAGGCGGAGGTGCCGGCTGACCTCGGTGCGGTGCGCCAGGTGAGCGAAGGTGGCGAACACACGTGTGCAGTGACGACGGATGGGGCGTTGCGCTGCTGGGGGTACAACCGGTATGGTCAAGCGACGGTACCGGACGACCTTGGTGCAGTCAGCCAGGTCAGCGCGAGGGAATATCACACCTGTGCGGTGACGGCGGATGGGGCGGTGCGCTGCTGGGGGGATAACGGTTCGGGCCAGGCAATGGTACCGGACGACCTTGGCGCGGTGCGCCAAGTCAGCACGAGTTCGTCACACACGTGTGGGGTGACGACGGATGGGGTGCTGCGCTGCTGGGGGTACAATCAGTACGGCGAGGCGACGGTGCCGGGCGACCTTGGCGCAGTCAGCCAAGTCAGCGCAGGCAAGTCGTACACCTGTGCGGTGACGACGGATGGGGTGCTGCGCTGCTGGGGGCACAACCAGTACGGCGAGGCGACGGTGCCGGGCGACCTTGGCGCAGTCAGCCAAGTCAGCGCGGGGGAATATCACACCTGTGCGGTGACGACGAGTGGGACGCTGCGCTGCTGGGGGTGGAATGACTATTTTCAAGCGACGGTGCCAGGCGCTCTCGGTGCGGTCAACCAGGTCAGCGTGGGTGGGTATCACACCTGTGCGGTGACGGCGGATGGGGCGGTGCGCTGCTGGGGGAACAACTGGTACGGCCAGACGACGATTCCCCGCGATCCGTTGAAGGTACGCGGCGCGGCGCTCCTGACTGGTCAGGTGACCCTGCATGGGCTCGGGTTGGCCGATGTCCGCATCACGGACGGGACGCGCACGGTAACGACCACCGCGACGGGAGCCTACACGCTCACGGACGTACCCTATGGCACGTATGTCTTGACGCCGACCCTGGCAGGCTACACCTTTACCCCGGCGACCCGGATGATCACCGTGACCGGGGATCTCGATGGGCAAGACTTTGTCGCCACCCTGCAGACCTTCCCGGTTCGTGGGCACGTCACGGTGGATGGGGTCGGCCTGGCGGAGGTGGTGATCACGGATGGTACGCGCAGTGCCACGACCGATAGCACCGGGGCGTACACGCTCACGGACGTGCCGTATGGGACGCATGTGCTCACGCCGACGTTGGCGGGCTATACGTTCAGCCCGGTGACGCGGACGATCACGGTGACGGCAGCCCTGGCAGGCCAGGACTTCGCGGCGACGCTTCGCAATGTTGCACTGCCGCAGGTGATCGCTGGTGGCTATCGAACCTGTGTGATCAACCGCGCCGGGCAATTGTCCTGCTGGGGTCACAATTCTGATGTGCCGAGCGACCTCGGCGCGGTGCGCCAGGTCAGTCTGGGTTGGGGTCACATGTGTGCGGTGATGATGGACGGCGTGCTGCGCTGTTGGGGAAGGGACGACGACGGCCAAGCGATAGTGCCGGATGAGCTCGGTGCGGTCAGCCAGGTCAGTGCGGGGAGCTATCACACCTGTGCGGTGACGACAGACCGGACATTGCGCTGCTGGGGGCGGAACACTCAGAATGGCATCTTCATAGGCCAAGCGACGGTGCCGAGCGACCTCGGCGCGGTCAGCCAGGTCATCGCGGGCGATGCGCACACCTGTGCGGTGACGGTGGACGGGGCGCTGCGCTGCTGGGGGAACAACGGCAACGGCCAGGCGACGGTGCCGGGCGGCCTCGGCCCAGTCAGCCAGGTGAGTGCAGGTACGTGGCACACCTGCGCGGTGACGACGGACGGGGCGCTGCGCTGCTGGGGGTACAACGGGAACGGCCAGGCGACGGTGCCGGACGACCTCGGCGTCGTCAGTCACGTCAGCCTGGGTTCGGATCACACCTGCGCAGTGATGGCGGGTGGGGCGCTACACTGCTGGGGGAGCAACCAGTATGGCCAGGCGACGGTGCCGGGCGACCTTGGCGCGGTGGATCAGGTGAGCTCGGGTAAGGAACACACCTGTGCGGTGACGGTGGCCGGGGTGCTGCACTGCTGGGGGAATAATAACCTCATGGGCGAGGTGACGGTACCAGGCGACCTCGGCGCGGTGGATCAGGTGAGCGCGGGTAAGGAACACACCTGTGCGGTGACGGTGTCTGGGGTGTTGCACTGCTGGGGGAGCAACGGAAATCGTCTGTACACAACTCGCCAGGCGACGGTGCCAGCCGACCTTGGTGCGGTGGATCAGGTGAGCGCGGGTGATGCGCATACCTGTGCGGTGACGACGGACGGGGTACTGCACTGCTGGGGGCAGTACCGAACGGTGCCGAGCGACCTCGGCGCCGTCAGTCAGGTCAGTGCGGGGAGCGCGCACACCTGTGCGTTGACGACGGATGGGGTGCTGCGCTGCTGGCCGGAGAACATCCACGACGGGGCAACGGTACCAGCCGACCTTGGTGCGGTGAGCCAGGTCAGCGTGGGTGGCTCGCACACCTGTGCGTTGACGACGGACGGGGTGTTGCGCTGCTGGGGGTGGAACCTGCCCGGACAGACAGACGTGCCAGACGTGCCGGGCGACCTCGGCGCGGTACGCCAAGTCAGCGTGGGGAATTCATACGCGTGTGCGGTGACGGCGGACGGGGCGCTGCGTTGCTGGGGATCCAACGCATACGGCAAGACGGATGTGCCGGGCGACCTCGGCGCAGTGGATCTGGTGAGTGCGGGTAGGGAACACACCTGTGCGGTGACGGTAAATGGTGTGCTGCGCTGCTGGGGATCTAATGGGGCAA
The DNA here is from genome assembly GCF_002532075.1 of Candidatus Chloroploca asiatica. Lineage (GTDB taxonomy): Bacteria > Chloroflexota > Chloroflexia > Chloroflexales > Chloroflexaceae > Chloroploca > Chloroploca asiatica. The sequence goes on from NZ_LYXE01000114.1 coordinate 28,010, forward strand.
GCCAGGCAACGGTGCCGGGCGACCTCGGCGCAGTGACCCAGGTTAGCTTGGGTGAGATGCACACCTGTGCGGTGACGGTCGACGGGGTGCTGCGCTGTTGGGGATCGAACGAATACGGCCAGACGACGGTGCCACGTGATCCGTTGAAGGTACGCGGCATTGCGCTCCTGACTGGTCAGGTGACCGTGAATGGGCTTGGGTTGGCCGATGTCCGTATCACGGACGGGACGCGCACGGTGACGACCACCGCAATGGGGGCCTACACCCTCACAGATGTCCCCTATGGGACGCACGTGTTGACGCCAACCCTGGCGGGCTACACCTTTATCCCGGCGAACCGGACGATCACCGTGAGCGGCGATCTCGATGGACAAGACTTCGCCGCCACCTTGCTCACCTTCCCCGTGACGGGGCGGGTGACGCTGGACGGCGTAGGCTTGGCCGATGTGGTCATCACGGATGGCACCCGGAGTGCCACGACAGATAGCACGGGGGTATACACGCTCGCCGATGTGCCGTATGGCACGCACGTACTGACACCAACCCTGGCGGGGTACACCTTTACCCCGACGACGCGGACGATCTCCGTGACCGAGGCGTTACGCAATCAGAACTTCGCGGCGACGCGGCTGACCTTCCCGGTGACGGGGCGGGTGACGGTGGATGGCGTCGGCCTGGCGGATGTCGTCATCACCGATGGCACCCGGAGTGCGACCACCGACAGCACAGGGGCCTACACGCTCGCCGATGTGCCGTATGGCACGCATGGGTTGAGCGCAATGCGGGCGGGCTACACCTTCACGCCAGCGATCCGCACGGTGATGGTCACGGAAGCCCTGGCAGGCCAGAACTTTGCGGCGACGCGGCTGACCTTCCCGGTGACGGGGCGGGTGACGGTGGACGGCGTAGGCTTGGCCGATGTGGTGATCACGGATGGTACGCGCACCGCCACGACCGATAGCACGGGGGCGTACACGCTCGCCGAGTTGCCGTATGGTTCGTATGTGCTGACCCCAACGTTGGCGGGGTACACCTTCACACCAGCGCAGCGCACGGTGCTGGTGAGGCAAGCGTTGGGAGGCCAGGACTTCGCCGCGACGCAGCAGACCTTCTCGGTGACGGGCCGGGTGACAGTGGAGGGTGTGGGCCTCGCCAGTGTGAGCATCTCAGATGGGACGCGCACTGCCGCGACCGACGCCAACGGCTACTATACTCTCAGCAGTGTTCCGGCGGGCATCTACACCCTCACGCCCTCGCGCAGCGGCTACAGCTTCAGCCCTACCAGCCTGAGTGTCACTGTCAGCAGCAGCCTCACCAACCAAGACTTCACGGCCACACTTTTGACCTATAGCGTGAGCGGGCGGATTACCAGCGGCGGCGTGGGGCTCGCCGACGTCACGGTCTCGAACGGCACTTACAGTGCTATCAGTGACGGTAGCGGGAACTACAACCTTAGTACTCTGCAAGCAGGAAGCTATACCCTGACCGCCACCAAAGCCGGTTGTTCGTTTATCCCATCCTCAGTGCAGATCACGCTGCCACCGACGACGAGCGATCATAACTTCACGGCCATGTGCAGCACACCTGAAGCCACCTGGACGATGCTGCTGTATCTGGCGGGCGATATAGAAGATGGCGGGAAGCAGATAAATGCGTTTACCCTTGTACGAAACCGCTTGCGCCAACACTTCCGCAACTCCTCTGTGCGTATCGCCATTCAAATTGATGGCCCAGGCAGCAATGACACGCGGCGCTACCTCATCAGCCCGGGTACAGAAACGACTGCCCCTCAGGAAACAGAGATCCTTATTGATGAACAGGCAATGGATACGCCCCAATCCCTTGAGGCGTTCCTTCTCTGGGGACAGGAGCAACTCCCTGCGCAGTACTACTACCTGGCAATTGCCAATCATGGCCAGGCCATTCAGGGGATCGCCTGGGATCATACCAGCGACCATCGCGATGGATCGCTCGACAACAATGCCTACCTTACTCCGGTGGAGATCCGTCAGGCTCTGAGTGCCCCAGGAGTGGAGCCGATCGCAGTGTTGCACCTAGACGCATGCTCGATGAATCTGATCGAGGTGGCGTATGAGGTGAGAAACCAAGCACGCCTGCTCATTGCATCGCAGTACATTAGCTGGAGCTACTATGCATATGACGAATATCAGCGCCTCATTACCTCAGCGACGACCCCCGCCGATCTCGCCCGCGGGATCACCATATCCTATGCCAGCCGGGCTCGCGCTGACAAAAACCCATTTACGATCTCAGCCCTGGATTTACAGCGGGTTGAACCAGTAGCAGCGGCGGTAAATGCTCTCGCTGCCGAGTTGAAGGGGTTGGTCGATGCAGATCAGGGCTATGCAGTGCTCCTGGATGAGGTCTGGCGAGCAAGTCGCAAGTTTACCAGCAATCAGGACTATTTCAATAACGAAGACGACGAGTATATCGATCTGCTCGATTGGACCACGCGTATTCGGGCAACGATCAGCACTCCTGGAGTGCAGACTCACGCGACCACGCTGATCACGGAGTTAACGGGGCCTCAGCCATTTATTCTGAAAGACGCAGCGTTTGCTCAGAGCAATGCGTTGCGGCCCCAATGGGGTGGCGGGGCTTACATTGATTTGACGAATAGCTCTGGGGTCTCCATTTTTTACCCGCAACGCCACGATAGTGTCGCCTTTGACCACTACATCAACGATCGCCTCTTTACCTTCAGCAAGGAGACTCGCTGGAAAGATTTCTTGCTCGCTGGGGTAGGGCCGCTGCCCCCGCCAGGGGAAAACCTTCGGCCGCTTCCCGGCCCACTCGCGCCACTGGATGTAGAGTATCGGGTGTTCTTGCCGCTGACGATACGCTGACGGTCACACATGTTCGATTGGTGCCCTGGAGGGAGTAATGCATCTATTCCGTCGCTCACAGCTCTATCTCATGGCAGCCCTGCTGCTTACGCTGCTGCCGATCACGGGGCTACCGGCGCAGGCTGCCGCCGAGGCTCCCTGGCAGCCCGCTGCGCCTGTGGCCCGTCGCGATCACACCATAGCGGCCGCTGCGAATCGTGTCTTTCTCTTTGGGGGCTTCGCGGCCAGCGGCACCCAACGCCACCTCAATGATCTCTGGAGCTGGGACGGCAGCACATGGAGGCTGATTGCCCAGGAAGGGCCTCCCCCACGACGACGGGCCGCCATCGCCTACGATGCAGCCCGGGGCGAGTTGGTGCTCTTTGGCGGATGGAATGGCAACAGCGAGCTTGGCGACACCTGGATCTGGAATGGGGCAAGCTGGAGCCAGCGCATCCTGACGCCAGCCCCCCCGGCACGTCAGTACCATGCGATGGCCTACGATGCGGCCCGTCAGCAGGTAGTGCTCTTTGGGGGCAGCGGTGGCGGTGAACTGAGCGACACCTGGATCTGGAATGGGGCAAGCTGGACCAAGCATACCCAGACGCAACTTCCTTTGGCTCGCCAGCAACACGCTTTGGCCTATGATGCCGTGCATGCACAGGTAGTGCTCTTTGGGGGTCTGAGCGGGAGCACACGCCTGGAAGACACGTGGGTGTGGGACGGCACGAGTTGGGGTTTGCAAGCATCAGTAGCGGGCCCCGCAGCCCGCACTGGGCTTGTGTTGGCGACCAGTGCGCGTGGCGTGCTCCTGTTCAGCGGCGATGATGGCACTAATCTGCGGAACGACCTCTGGGAGTGGGATGGGGAGGCGTGGAGACAGGCGACAGACAGCCCTGGGCCTGCGGCCCGCGTCGGAAGTGCTGGGGCTTTTCTCGCCGATAACCAACAGGTTATCCTCTTTGGAGGCAGCGGGATGAGCAGCCTCCTTGCCGATACCTGGGCCTGGGATGGCGTGACATGGTCGATCAAACCAGGCCAGCTTACCCCCTCCGTACGCAGCCAGCATGCACTTGTCGATGATACCGCGCGCGGGCAGATCATGCTCTTTGGCGGGACTGACGGGAACAACGCCCTCGCCGACACCTGGACTTGGGAGGCGGCGGCTGGCTGGCAGCAGCGCACCCCCGGGCAGGCCCCCAGCCCCCGCTTCGGCCACGCCCTGGCGTATGACCCACTGCGTGAACGCGTGATCTTCTTTGGAGGGTTCAATACGACCAGCCGTAATGACACCTGGGAGTGGGATGGACTGACCTGGATCCAGCGAGCACCACCCCGATCACCGCCACCACGCTGGGGCCACACGCTGACGTATGACACGGCGCGCGGGCGGCTCCTGCTGTTCGGCGGTGCCTCCAGCACGACTGGCTTTTACAGTGATCTCTGGGAGTGGGACGGCACGACATGGACGCAGCTTACCACATCCCAACCGCCTCCCGCTCGCCGCAATCACGCGGCGACCTATGACAGTCTGCGCAGCCGCCTGATCATCGTTGGCGGCTACCAACTTAGTGGCAGCACGCCCACCTACTTTGATGACACCTGGGAGTGGGATGGCGCGACCTGGATCGAGCGGAACCCCCTTACTAGACCACCGGGCCGCTTCGGGCACACCTTGGTCTATCAGCGGGCCCAGCGGCGCACGATCCTGGTCGGCGGGAGCGGGGCTACGACTATCCCTGATACCGTGTGGGCGTGGGATGGCATCAACTGGCAGCCGCTCAATGCGGGCTCCGTCCCCCAGGCCCGCTCATTCCACGCTAGCACCTACCAGTCCGCGACATGCCGAACGCTGCTCTTTGGCGGCATGGGCAGCGAGGCACTGGCTGATACGTGGCAGCAGACAGCAGCTGTCTGTACGCCGGCCCCGACAGCACAGATCGATAGTCTCGACCCCAACCCCGCCAACCGCAGCGAGGACACGATCACTCTGATCGGGAGCGGTACTGTGGCCCTGGGCACTGGGCTGAGCATCACTAGCTATCGCTGGCTACTCGATGGGCGCACTATGCTAGGCAGTACCGCCATGATTACCGTAAGCGGCTCCACCCTGGCTGTTGGCAACTACACCGTATCAATGGAAATCCAAGATAGCGCTGGCGTGTGGTCATCGCCCGTGACACGTACCCTGCAGATTATCGACCACCCAAATCTAACGGTAAGCCTGGAGGATATCTCGGCCACACTGGTTAGCGGGGAACAGACTGAACGAACGCTGACGATCGGCAATACAGGTGGGAGTCCACTCAACGTCCAACTCAGCCTCATGGTGGGCGCCGCTGCAACAGCAAGTATGGGTGAGTACCCGACACCGGAGCGCACGACGATCAGCCTCCCGCGCGTCTCTAGTTTGACTCCAGGGCTCGACCCGCGACTGCGCCCCTTTGTGACAGCGCAAAGCTCGGGCCATGCAACCTTTCTCATCTTTATGGATCGGGTCGCCGATTTGGCACCGGCCTACCAAATCACAAACTGGCGTGATCGGGGTCGCTTCGTAGTTCAGCGACTCCAGCAGGTCGCCACCGAGAGTCAGACCAGCATACTCGCCTACCTCCAACATCAGCAGGAGTTAGGTGCCGTAAGTAGCTATCGCTCGTTCTACAGCCTGAATGCCGTCGCGGTCACTGGCGATGCAGAGACTCTCCGTCATCTGCTGACCGAACCCACCATCATTGCAATCACTATCAGTGAGGTGTTTTCACTCCCAACAGCCGCACTTGCACCAGCCCAGGTCGTGGCTCAGACGAGTGGTGTGCGCTGGAACATTAGCCGCATCGGTGCTGATCGAGTCTGGACCGAACTGGGACTGCGGGGCGAAGGAGTGGTTGTCGGTGGGCTCGACACGGGGGTGGCCTATGAGCACCCGCTCTTGCGCCAGAATTATCGGGGTCTCCAGCCTGACGGCAGCTACGACCACACGTATAGTTGGTTCGACCCTACTGATACGTTTCCGAATAGTCCTGGCGACAACCAGGGGCATGGTACGCATACGATGGGCACCATCGTTGGATCCGATGGCATTGGAGTAGCGCCAGCTGCCCGTTGGATTGCGGCCAAAGGCTGCGCTGGAACCGGATGTCAGGATATTGATCTGCTTGCCAGTGCCGAATGGTTGCTTGCCCCCTATCCAGCGTTCACTGGCCCGGCGGCCGCAAACCCTGACATGCGCCCAAGGGTGGTCAATAACTCCTGGGGTGGTGCAGGCGGACGTCCACTCTTTGAGCACATTGTTTCAGTCTGGCGTGCAGCCGGAATCTTTCCGGCCTTTGCGGCAGGCAACTGTGGTGTTGCTGCGCGGGGCTGTCAACGTATTGGTGACGGAAGCATCGGCTCACCGGGCGACTATGCCGAGAGTTTCGCCTCGGGCGCAACCTATGCCAACGATGCGCTCGCTGATTTCAGCAGCCGGGGTCCATCGTTACTGACCCCCAACACCAAACCCGATCTTTGTGCGCCCGGGCATGATATCGAGTCGAGTATCCCGGGTGGAAGCACACTACGCTTGTCAGGCACATCAATGGCTAGCCCCCACACCGCCGGGACGGTGGCGCTCATCCTCGCTACGCGGCCGGGGTTGGACGTTGACCAGATCGAAGCGATCTTACGGGGTACGGCCACCGACCTCGGCCCAAGTGGGCCAGATCCATCTTTTGGCTATGGCTTGCTCAATGCCTATGCGGCAGTGCGAGCAGCCCAGAACGGTATGGCATGGGTTCGTCTTCCGCAGACCTCTGCGCTGATTTACCCAGGTTATGAGCTTAGCCTGCCTATTACCTTTGACGCCCGTGGGCTCCCCGCAGGGCGGTACCAGGCGACCCTTCTGGTACACAGTGATGACCCCAGTCAGTCCGAAAGTCGGATCCAGTTACAACTCTCAGTCCAGGCCTCTGCCCAGAAACAACGGGTGTTGATCTCGCATGTGACAGCCTCTGGGATGTTGGTGCGCTGGAGCGCCCCGGATGGGAAGATCGCCCGCCTGGAATATGCTCTAGACGCAGACGGACCATGGAACCATCTGGCTGGCGTAAGTGGATCCGTCGCCGGCGAAACGTTCCTAGTTTTGCGAGGGCTGCAATCCGACACAACCTACTACCTTCGGTTGATTGCCGTTGATGGAAGGGTCGAAGATAACCGAGGTCGCTACTACCAGGTCACTACGAGCCCGCCGTTACCGTTTGGAGTCATCAAGGAGTCGTCATACGCCGTCTATCTGCCACTGATGCAGCGCTGAATGTTGCCGAGAGACAATCCAAGGAGAACACCATGTCATCCACTTCTTCGCACGCTCACTGGTTCATATGTCTATTGATCGTGGTCATGTTCGCAGGTGGGGCTCTCGGAAGCGCCCCGCAGGTAGTGGCACAGAATCCAAAGCCCGCCGACACCAACTTGATCCTGTCTGGCCAGATCAACCTCGCCCCAAGCGTATACGTCTTCGCCCAGAGCAGCACCGCTTTTGGGATCTACTATCTCAACGGCAGCGATTGGCAGTTGATTACCTCGATTCCAGTCAGTGCGGTCACCGTGGACAGCGTACATGCCAAACTCTCGCCAAACGGGGCCAACGTCGCATACATGGTGACAGATGGCGATACGGGTAATAGTGCACTCTACACCTCAAACCGCTTCGGCATCGGGATCACGCTGGTCTACAGTAGCGTCGAGCCCAGCATGGCCGTGACGTCATTTGCTTGGCGCGGGGACGACCAGGTCGCTTACACCCTCAAGCGCGGGCCGTTCGCCGCCGAAGCCAGCAATGGCACCGCCGCCAATCCTGCGGAACAGGCCGCCGATAGCCCCTACGCGGGTGAAGTCTGGCTGAGTAGCTTGGATGGGATCGAGCAAACCCAAGTCGTGAGCCAAACGGCTGGCCTGGTCATCGGCAGCCTCGATGCGAACGCGCCGATCTACTACACGGCGGTCAATACCCAGACCGAGACGTTGATCGGCCTCAACAGCATCGCCGCTGACGGGAGCATCGCCGAACTCTTCCGCACCCAGGTGGACGAGCAAGGGCAAGGCACGGTGTACCACTCCTTCGATCTCGTCCAGACCGCACCAGGGGTGAGCAAGCTTGCGATGGTTCACACCGCAAGCGCAGGTGATAGCCCCTTCATGGTTGCGAGTACCTTGAGTACGGCCAATCTGGATGGCTCGAATGTACAGTCAGTGCTTAACTCTGACGGGCTTATTCAATCTGCGCAATGGTCGCCTAAGGGCAGCAAAGTCGCCTATGTGACTGCTCAGGCTCAACTCTTCACGTTTGATCTAGCCACAACCAGCGACACCCTGGTTGGTAGCGGAGTTCAAAGCGCAATTCAGTGGGCATCTGACGAAGTGGGTATCGTAACAGTTGCTGCGCTTGATAGTGCGACCACACCCTTTGTGCATGGCGCATCAATGCTGGCCTTAAATGGGCAGGAACTTGGCACCCTCTCAACCAATGCCACGATTCAATCTACGCGCACCCAGGAATTTCGTATTCCAAGCACCGTACCCTTCATTCATCAAGTCTACGATACGATGGATAACGTTGGCGGCTATTGGTCGTGTGGGCCGACATCAGCGGCAATGGTTCTCGCCTACGCTGGGTTGCTGCCAGCACGATCTGATACGGTCAATCCACAGAGCCAAATGGTCAACGGAAGGATGATCAAGGGACCAGTAGGGCAGCGTACCAGTCCGTATGGGTGGTACATCTCTGAAGATTTTACGAATGCCAGAGGTCATCGATTCAACAACCCTGGAAATGACAGTGATTCTCGATGGTTCTACAAGCAGGATATCAAAGGGTTACACGGTGCTGCTACGCGTGGTGGATTGGCAAGCATTGAGTGGATACGGGCTAATATCATGATCCCGTTCGGTGTGGATTATTTTGTCCCCCAGAATGCCAATTTAAACACTGTGGTTGCGGCGCTTGATCGCGGCAATCCGGTAGTTATACATTCCACGAACAAGGGACATCTGATGGTCGCCGTTGGCTATAATCGCTATAGTAACGGCGATGTTCGTCTCGTAGTAAACGACCCCTTTGGTCGCGAGATAAACGGGAATTACTATACCAATGGGGGGTATCCGAACACAGAAGGATCGTATATCGAGTACACATGGGCGCAGTTCCCGGTGACTCATATGCTAGAGGCAAGAGTCAGTGAGCGGATTATTCGTCCTGACCAGTGGCGGGGAGAGTATTATAACAACACGAACCTCTCTGGCACGCCTGCACTGGTGCGTGGTGACGACGCCATCAACTTCGACTGGGGCAGCGGCAGCCCGCAGGCCGGTGTGGTCAACGCCGACAACTTCTCGGTACGTTGGACCAGGGAAATCGATCTTCACTCTCACGCCGTCTACCGTTTCTCAACCTTCTCAGACGATGGCATCCGACTGTTCATCAATGATCGTCCGGTGCTCAACCGCTGGGATAACCACGCACGTCTAGCAGTCCAGACCGACGTCTATCTCCGCGCAGGCAAGCACAAAATTAGGGTGGAGTACTACGAGGCATGGGGCGGGGCTACCGCTATCGTTAACTGGTGGATGGCTGGTTCCTCGCCCGATAATTGGACTGGCAGTTACTTCAACAACACGACGCTCAGTGGCGACCCGGTCTTTCTGCGCCAGGATCCCAGCATTAACTTTAACTGGGGCCGGGGCAGCCCCGGATCGGGCGTGAATAGCGATAACTTCTCGGTACGCTGGACGCGCAGCCTGTACCTGCCCGGTGGTGCGTGGCGGTTCTATACGAGCAGTGACGATGGCAGTCGGGTCTTCCTGAACAATAGCAGTCAGCCAGTCGTCAACCAGTGGTGGGATCATGGCGCACGAACCGAATACTCAGGCTACCAATACCTCAATGCTGGCAACCACGATGTGCGCGTTGAGTTCTACGAGCGTTGGGGCGACGCTTCAATGGCCTTCGGTTACCAGCCCAAGATCTGGGCCGAGTATTACGACCAGCCGAACCACCGTGGCACCAAGCGGACTGCCGTCCTCAGTTCTGTAGACCAAAACTGGTGGTGGGGCGGGCCGCATAGTGCGTGGTGGCAGACTCAGGATAGATTCTCGACGCGCTATACCTGGCCAGTCAACTTAGCAGGGGGGGAATATAAGATCTGCGTCGACTCAGACGATGGCTTCCGGTTCTTTGTTGACGGACAGGTGAAGATTGACTATTGGCAAGATAATAATTCGCAGATCTGCCGAGTTGTGTCGATCAACGCAGGGTGGCGTACCTTCCGCATTGACCACTATGAGAACCAGGGTGGCGCACGCATACGGATGACCTGGGGACGCAATAACGGAGTTTGGTACGGCGTTGCCCAACCATCGCTGCAGAACACTGACGAGGTGGTGTACATCACCGACGATCAGGCAGCGCTCGCGATAGTGACCCCGGCTACAGTAAACACAATGGAAGAATACTTCCAGTTGATGCATGAGCAGGGCACCCTAGGCCCGGGCATTGAAGCCACGGAGCAGTCATTTACCCAGATCTGGCTACCGCTAATTCAGCGCTAGCAGTCTGTCAAACCTCGTTTGATGAATAGGAAGAGTCTTTTTCGGGGAGGGCTTGTCCTCCCCGAAACCGTGGTACTTCACGCGAAGGTTCGAACAGAAAGTGGATCCCCTGAGTGGATTCGGGGCTCCCGGTCGAATCGGAACGGAAAACCCCAATAAGCGAAATCATGTACCTCAACCCTGACTCGTCGTCGTGGTGTTGAGCGGATGCCATGCGTTCTGGGTGATGGGTTCTTGGAGGGCGAAGGTGGAGCGGCCCAGGACATAGGTGAGCAGCGCGAGACGAGCTACGTCGCTGCCCAGTACCGCGTGGCCAGTGGCGCGAAGATGATCCAGGGCTTGCTCCATGGAGAGGGTGTTCCAGACAATGATCGCGTTCACCACGAGACCGAGCACCATAAACTGATCTTCTTGCCCTTCACGGTAGCGTTGGCGCAATTCACCCCGGTGCCCGTGGAAGACCACCCGGACCAAGCGATGGCGGCCCTCGCCGCAGTTGCGTTGGGTCAAAATCCGTCGGCGGTACGCTTCGTCGTTGAGGTAGTTCAGGAGGAAGAGGGTCTTGATCACCTGCCCGAAATTATGGAACGTGCGTGCGATTTTTGTGGACTGATTGCCGCGCTGGAGGGTGCGCATCAGCGTTTCGATGTGGCAGGATCCCATCGTCAGCGAACCAGCAATGCGCAGCATGTCGTCCCAGTGCTCGACGATGTGCTGAGGTCGGATACGATGGGTCGCCAGGTCGTTTAGCACGCCGTCGTCAGCTTCGCGGTCGATGCGCCAGAAGCGCACGCCGCCAATGTCGCGTAGCCGGGGCTGAACTGGAAGCCAAGCAGCCAGAGCAGTCCAAAGATGATATCGGTGTACGCTCTGGTGTCGGTCATAATCTCGCGGGCATGCAGTGGGGTCTGCTAGCCGAGCAGGACGCTGAGTAACACCAGGGGGTCACGTAGGTTGCCGGTGACAACCATGCCGTGCAGCCCACTATACTGATCGGCGGTAAGGTCGTAGAAGGTGATACCACGCTCCTTCCCGAAATACTCCGGGTTTGAGGCGGCATGCACGGTGCGCAAGGGCACCACGAAGCGTACCCCATCGGCGGAAGCGACCTCACCATTCCCCCACTGTGCTGGGTGAGCGGGAGCTGACGGTGGGCCTCAACGAGTTGGGCATTGGCCTGCTGGAGCGTCTCGCTGCGCACAAAGTGCTGCTGCACCCAACGGAGCCGATCATCGTCGTGCGGCGGTAACCGGGCCGCCGTGGATGCGGGCAGGGCCGAATGATCACTGCCCGCATCCACGGTCCCGCCGGGCCTATCCGCCGCCCCCGCGTTCGAGCGGCTCGTCGCGCCACGCGGCGGGGTGTCAGCCAGTGGGTGCGCCCGGCTCATCGGGGTGCCTGGGCCTGATGGCACATGGGGCTACGCCTCGCCCGCTTCCACGCATGTCCCACACCTTGGGCAAAAGCGTGCGTCTGCGGTGAGTTCAGTATGACAGCCAGGACAGACGGGGTACGGTGGGGTACGTTGTGGTCGATCAGGCTGCGCCTGACTGGGCGCTCCATGGGGGTGAGGCGCTCCGTTCCCGGTCGTGCTCGTGGACGCGGCATGGTGGGCACGGGGCGGCGCTGGCATCCGGGCGGTCGCCATGATCTGGGCGGCAAGCTGCGCGCGATCATAGGTGCGTTGCCAACGGACACGCAAGAGCGGCAACCCGATCGCGGCAAAGGTCGTGTCCACAAAGGCGTCCCGTTCCTGGCGATCGCGACGCTGATGCGACGCATC
>NZ_LYXE01000115.1 GCF_002532075.1 Candidatus Chloroploca asiatica
CACGCCCAGATCTTCGTGCGCGAACGCCGCCCCGTGATCAGCCTCGCCGTCTTGAGCGATGACCAGCCGGGCTGGCACCCACGCTCCTTTGGCTACGCCGAGGCCGGGTGCGTGGTGCGGCTCGACTTTCCCACGGTCAAACTGCTCGACCTTGACCTGGCGCTGCTCGAAGCCAGCCGCAATCCCATCGCGATGGTCATCCTGATCCACCGCGACGCGCAGGCGACCCGGGGGCAACTCGAGGAGCGGCTGCGGCGCAAATTGGCCCGCTTTCGGGCCTTCTTCCGCAACGGATATAGTGCCGCCGACATGCGTCGGCTCTATCGCGTGCTCGATCAACTGTTGCGCCTCAACCCCGGCATGCACGCGACGGTTCGTGCTACAATGCGCCTGATTGAACAGGAGGAGACCCAGATGGACACGTTTGTCACCAGTATTGAGGAACTTGCGTTCGCCGAGGGGGTCGAGCAAGGACGTCACCAGACGCTCCAGGAAGTCGTGCTGCGCCAACTGACCCGACGGTGCGGCCCATTGCCGGAGTCGGTGCATCATCACGTGCTCGCCCTGAGCCCCGCCCACCTCCTGGACTTGAGCGAGACACTGCTCGATTTCACGAGTCTGGATGATCTCCAGGCCTGGTTGGCCGATACGTGCCCGTCGGGATAAGGCCTGCGGGCGTAGCAGTGGGTAGCCCGTGGATCGCCATGGCGCACACTTGAAAGGCCGGGGGGCGCAGCAGCGATCAGCCTATCGGGATGCGGGCCGCGTCACCGGGGGGCCGGGGGGCGCAGCAGCGATGGCAGGGGCGTTTGGGCAACGGGCGAGGGGCACGGGCAAGCCGTGCCCCTACACGCGGCAACGCTGCCTCTGGGCACGGCACCATCCCCGCGTACGCGTCCATCCCTGGATGCCCATCCCATCGCCGTGTTACGCATATGTAGGGGCGCAGCAGCCCCTGCGCATCGGTTGATCGCAACGTCATCCCCATTGCTGCTGCGCCCTGCCGTGGGTTTGGCACCATCCCCGCGTACGCATCCATCCCAGCGCCGCGATCCGCCCGTGGGGGCACGGCGGCGCCGTGCCCCTACACCCAATCCCCGCGTACACATCCGGGCCGTGTCACCGGGGGGCCGGGGGGCGCAGCAGCGATGGCAGGGGCGTTTGGGCAACGGGCGGGGCACGGGCGAGCCGTGCCCCTACGCCGGGCCATTTCGCCCAGGTACCTATCCCTATCGGCTATTCACCCTTTTCCTGGGAGCGAGGGCGGCTCGCCCTCGAAGGCATTCCGAGGGCGGGACGCCCTCGCTCCCAGGGTGGTTCTTTAGCCCAAATGTGAACACGTACTTGTGTGTTGCTGGTTGTGTCGGCGTGGTATAGTATGCGGCAGAAAGCTGCTGTTTATCCTCACGATGCATCATATGAACCGCAAAGAAGAGATCTACATTCTGATCGGCTTGCTGCTTGCCTTCGTTGCTGCCGTTGCTGGATGGCTGGCGTTGCCTCAGGTGCAGCAGCAATTCAATGGCTGGTTGGACAATCCGCTGTTCCTTCCCTTCCTCGGGATGGGTGGGTTAGCGTTGCTCCTGGCATATGTGCTTTTGCGTGATTGGATTGCGTCAACTGTGCGCTCGCTGTCGCCCAGGTATCGCCTGGAAAGACGCTATCTTCAGGCGGTTGAGACCTACCTGCGACGGACACCCGCTTTGCTGGTGATTAGTCGGCAGCAGGAGACACATACTGAACTGGATCTGTTGATGGCTTATAGTCAGTTGACGCTTAGTCCTGATCCCGATCAGCCTGATCCACCTGATCTGGTCCAGGTGAGTGACCAACAACCAACGCGACGCTTTGCCATGGAAGGGATAAAAGAGCGCGCGACGTCCCGACCGCGATCTTTGAAGCAACGAGGCTTTGAGACGCTTGCCTGGTTGGTGGTGCAAGGCAGTGTGCTTGCCCTGGCGATAGCGTCAGTCCGCGGGATTATGGTTGCCCCCACGGGTGAGTGGCAGTTTACCTGGGCGAGTCTGTTGCTTGCCCTGGTGAGCACGCTCGCCTGGCTGGGTGTGGCGATTCTGTTGCATCGCGTGATTTTGCGCCGGGTAGCAACATATCTGGTCCAACGCGGTGCGTGCTCAGCCCCTCCTGCTACGCCGGGCGCAGAGATCTGGCAATATCCATGCTTGTTGATCAGGGGCGATCCAGGGAGTGGCAAGACAACCTTGCTTCGCCATATTGCGGTGGTCTGTGCCCAGGAGATCCTGCGCTCGCCAGGGCGTCAGCGCTTGCGTGATGTATATGGGTGGCCCAGCCGTCCGTTTCCAATCTACATTCCACTCAGGGTGTTGCGTGATGCGGTTGCTTTGCAACGCCCCTTGCTTGAACAGTATGCCGAGACGTTGCGCGATGTGGCGTTGTTAGGCGATGTTGTCCGCGATCTGCCTACCGATTTCTTTCAACGCAAGGCCCAGCGCGGTGGCTGCATGATCCTGCTTGATGCCTTTGATGAGCTACGTGATGCTGATGCACGGCAACGCCTTGGTCAACTGGTTGCCGCATTGCCCCCAGGCCCCGATCATCGTCGGAACCGGATTGTGGTTACCTCACGGATTTTTGGCTATGAAGGCCAGTTACGCCATCGCAAATTTATTCATCGGTTGGTTGATCAGTTAACACCACCACAACAACAGCAGTTTATTCGTACACGTTATCGTGCGTTCGCCCAATTGGGGATCAGTGCCTCAGGTGAAGCAACCCTAGCCACGTGGGACCCTGAGGTGCGATCCAGGCGACTTATCGAGCGGCTGACCGAAGATGGTGGGATCCAAAAGCTCGTCCGTAATCCGTTCCTTCTCTCCTTGATCATTTCTATCCACCTCAAGAGTCCCCGTGAATTGCCGCGCCAACGTCATACGCTCTACGAAAAAGCCCTGCAGATGCTCGTTGAGGAATGGGAACGCTTGAAAGATAGCGAGATGGATCTGGAACCAACGACTCAAGATGCTGACCTTGAGTTGCAACAAAAGCTACGTCTGCTCTATCAGTTGGCCTGGGTGATGTATGAGCGTACGCTCACTGCACCCGATGACGGTTCGCATACTGTGATCACCAGTGCTGACGCCGAAGAGGTGCTAGCCCTGGCTTTGCGCGATATCTCACCTGCAACTGCCGGGCGTACTGGGGCGGCGCTTGAATCATTCTGTCGCTCAGAAGCAAAACGCTGGTTGCGCAACCTGGGTCAACGCGGTGGGGTGCTGCAAGAGTTGGGCAATGTCCACGGTACCAGCGAAGTTCAACTCCAGTTTGCCCACCAGACCTTCCAGGAATATCTGGCCTCACAGGCAGTGCGCGATGGTTCCCCAGAGATGCAGCGCCTGCGTGATACGCGCATCCGTGAACGCTGGAACGATGACCGCTGGCGTGAAGTGTTGCTGCTCTACAGTGCAACCATGCCCGATGCCACCCCGATCGTGCGCCATCTGCTCGCGCAGGGCAAGCAAGAGGCCGATCTTCTTGCTGGTGCCGTTCTGGCGGAACAGACGCAGCGGTTAGACCCAGAAGCCCGTGTCGAGATCTTGAACCGCCTGCATCACCTCTTTATGTCGGCATCTGCTGGATCATTGCCAGTCCAGCTAGAGGCTCTGAATACACTGGCCGAGGCTGGCATAGATGCAAGTACGGATCTGCTCAAGGACGCCGTCCGTAAAGCGCCACACCAGGATGTGCGGGTACGCGCGATTGAACGCCTGGCACGGATGGAACACAATCATCCGGCACGCGCACCATTGCCGCCTGATCTGCAAGACCTGATGCTGGAACTGCTGCAAACCGAGCACGCCCCAGACCTACGCCTTGCGGCTGGCTTCGCGCTGGCACGTCAAGATCCACGCTATGCAGGCGATGGCTTGCGCCCCAAACTGATCCACATCCCTGCTGGCCCCTTCCTGATGGGCAGCAGCAAAGAGGATCGAGAAGCAGAGCGTTTTGAGCAACCGCAGCACCAGATCGAACTCCCCGACTATTGGATTGCTCAGCACCCGGTGACCAACGCGCAATGGCAATGCTTCATAGACGCCGGTGGCTATCGCACCCGTCGCTACTGGAGTAGAGCCGGCTGGCGGTGGTTACGCTGTGGCTGGGAACCAGCAGGAGCTTATTCTACCCCGCAACTTATTGCACTAGTTCTTCTCGGGTCATTTTTTGATCCTCTGGTTGGTCTACTGCTGCGTCGGCAACCTTTCAGCCAGCCTCACCCGGAAAGCTGGAATGGCCCAAACTGGAACGGGGCCAACCAACCCGTAACCGGGATCTCATTCTATGAAGCCGAAGCCTACTGTCGCTGGCTACAGGAAGCCACCGGCCACCCATTCCGCCTCCCTACCGAGGCTGAGTGGGAAAAAGCGGCCCGTGGGCCCGATGGCCGCCGTTATCCCTGGGGCAATGCGTGGGCCGACGGTCTCTGCAACAGTAGCGAGGCTCGCCTGAACAAACCTTCGCCTGTTGGCAGTTACCCGCAAGGCACAAGCGTCTACGTCGCCCACGACATGGCTGGCAATGTCTGGCAATGGTGTGCAACCCGTTGGAAGAGCACCTATCCTGGGCGCAAACCTGATCTAAATGATCGCCTTCTTGACCTGATTGCGTGGTGGGCAAACGCATTTGTTGTACGCGGCGGGGCTTATTGGAACAATGCCCAAAACGTCCGGGCTTCGTACCGCTACAACATCAGCCCGCGCCTCCGCTACGGCTACATCGGGTTGCGGGTCGCCAGTCATTCTCCTCTGCCCGGTTCTGAATCCTGATTGCTGTTTGCTGTAACATCAGGCGTGTTTGTCTGGCACAATCAGGGGGATGTTGCACCCAGGGATGGGGTGTGGGGAAGGGTTCCTTGCCCACCCGCGCGCAGCGCGCATCCGCGATTTTTTTGCAAGGGGAGGGCGATCGGCCTGTCATCGGCGCGGGTCGCCTCACCGGGGGGCCGGGGGCGCAGCAGCAATGGCAGGGGCGTTTGGGCAACGGGCGGGGCACGGGCAAGCCGTGCCCCTACATCCGGCCATCGCACCACGATCGCGTGTCATCGGGCGCGGGTGGCATCACCGGGGGCGCAGCAGCGATGGCAGGGGCGTTTGGGCAACGGGCGGCGGGGCACGGGCAAGCCGTGCCCCTACATCCGGCCATCGCACCGCGATCGCGTGTCATCGGGCGCGGGTGGCATCACC
>NZ_LYXE01000116.1 GCF_002532075.1 Candidatus Chloroploca asiatica
TTCCGAACGGCGTGAGGAATCTTCATTGCTACGCATGGAAGACCCCTCGCTCCGCTCGGGGTGACATGGCTGGCGCAGCGGGGTGACAAGGAGGATGCCTTGGGCTTTATGTACGCAACAAAGTGCTGATGATGCATTGCGATCTGCTCGGCGTTTCGTTCAGTTGACGCGCGATGTGCAAGCCCCGGTTTCCAACAAAGAACCGGAAGATCGTGTCTCCGCGCCTCTGCGTTAAAACCTCCGGAACGCCGTGGCGTCGGCCTTGCGCGACGGGTGGATTTTCTGCTCGTGGTGCGGTACACTCATGGTCTGAGGGAACTGATAGTGTGGGGTGATGCGAGCAGGAGAGAGGAGCACACGATGAACCCGTCCCTTGAACTAAAGCAGCAAACGCAAGAATTCCTCCGTGACACCGTGCCAGGCGAACAGGATCTCGATGCCAAGGTGCGTCACCTGATTGAAGCGGAGTATATGCGGCAATTGGGGCACTATCGACGGGTTGATCTGACCCTCACCCACAAGTATGGCATGACCTTCAATGACTTCCTGGAGCAGTCCATTCCCCGTCAGAAGGAGTATTCCTGGGAAGTTGAGCAGGATGCCATGGATTGGGAAACCGCAATGGGCGGTATGGCAACCGTGGAACGCAAACTACGTGCCTTGCGGGAGACGACCCGTGAGTGAGCTTCATGAGCTTGCTTTCGAAGCCGAGGAAGCCCTTCAGACCATATGGTTCCTCCGTTCGCTTGAAGAGGTTGAACGATTTTTACTTTTTTAGCGCGGGTGGAACAACTGCTGCTTGAGAAAGACCTGCTGTAACTCCGTGCTACCAGCAAGCCCCGGGCGACACGGCGTTTTTGGTCTGTGGCGGGGGGAACGGCGGTGATCTTGACGCAAAGACGCGAAGGCGCAAAGGTAAAAAAGAAACTCTGCGCCTCCGTGTCTCCGCGCCTCTGCGTTAAAACCTCCGGAACGCCGTGGTGCCTGCAAAACAACCCCAGGACGATGGCCGCTATGCTATACTACCTCACCAGAAACCCTGGGAGACCGTCGGCGCATGCGGAGTTTGAACCGGCTCAGAAAACAGAGGTGTTCTATGGATAGAGTCGTCAGCGTTCTGGATATAGCCGAGCTACCGGCACACGAAATGCTCTCCATCCTCAGACAAGGAGCCATCGTCCGGCTCCCCTACCTGGAAGCACGTTTCCACCAGGCGGAGGCGCAAGTTGCTCGCTTTGAAGAGCGCTACCAAACAACCCTGGCCCAGCTATCCGCCCAGGGCTTACCGGATGACGCAGATTATCAGTTTCATGAAGACTTTATCGAGTGGGAATATTGGCACAAAGTCTGGCATGAAACCGAGATGATTGTGCGTAATGTCAGGCAGATCTTGCAATCGGCGGAGACACCCGTTGTCCACAGTTGAACGACGAGTGCAAGAGATTGAGCGAAAGTACGCCCATCTGGTGCATGACGTGGTAGTCCTCAGCCTGACGGATGAAACATTTCGCCTCATTCTTTACCTGCATAGTGGCTGCACGCTACGGGTCACAGAAAGATGGCGTGACCAGGTTCTGTTTCGATATAGCTATTACTGGCTAGCTAGTGACGCTAGCCTAAAAATTGGCTGGGACAATGTGCCTCACCACAGAGAATTGGAGAATTTCCCCCATCACAAGCATATTGGCGAGAAAGGCTGTAGAGTAGCATCCTACGAAACATCTCTTGACGATGTCATCGCCTTTATCGCAGCAGAAATAAACAGCGAGGATGGGTCATAACGCGACAAAATACCGATCACTTTTGGCAAAGCCAACTTCGTGGGAGCCCCTGAGCCTTGATGATCTGGAGCGCGTGGTGGCGGTGGTGCGGCGGTGATCTTGACGCAAAGGCGCAAAGGTAGAAAAAGAAACGCTGCGTCTCCGCGCCTCCGCGCCTCTGCGCCTCTGCGTTAAAACCTCCGGAACACCGTGGCGTCGGCCTTGCGCGACGGGTGGATTTTCTGCTCGTGGTGCGGTACACTAATGGTCTGAGGGAATGACGTACATGATGCGCCGTTGGGAGGTGAACCACATGAGTAGAACCATTACGGTCTCTGACGACTTGGTGCGCCGTCTGAACGACCTTTCCATTGCTCCGTCCGACGATCTTGCCGCCAGCCTACAGCGTCTTGTGGTCGCTGAATATCAGCGTCGTTTGGCACGCTACCGTCTGACCGATCATCAACTCACGCGCAAATATGGCATGTCCTTTGCGGCATTTGAGCACCAACAGATCACCAGGCAACACGGATACACATGGGAGGTCGAGTCAGATGCCATTGCCTGGGAGACGGCGGTCGATGGCATCGCGACCATGATGCAGGCGTTGGCAGGCGCGGGATCTCGAACATGGTGAATGGCATCGACACCCTTTTGGCCAGCCCAACGTCCATGAAGCAACACCGGAAGGCATGTCGCGCCGACCCGTGATCCAGTTCATGAGCGAAGTTGAACAGCTTCTTGTGGAGCACGAGCTCATTTAGAAGCGCAAGCCTGCGGACGTCTGAGCCGTTGCCCAGGTAAGGTAGACAAAGAAACTCTGCGCCTCCGTGTCTCTGTGGTAAACCCCAAAACGCCGTGGTACCAGGGCCTCGCCTGGGCGACACGGCGTTTTTGGTGTGGGTGGCGGGGGGAACGGCGGTAATCTTGACGCAAAGACGCGAAGGCGCAAAGGTTCAAAGCATCCCTGGTATAGCCCACCAAGATATGGTATCCTGCAAGGCACAGCAAGCATCGGAGGCCGTATGCGAGCACACGTGACCGAACAAAGCCTGATTGATCCCGAGCAGATGCGCCAGTATCGTGCCACAGCGCATCGGCGCATGGCCCAGCAGCGCGAGGCGCTGGAGGTGCGACGCCAGGCAGCGTGGCAAACCGCCCATCGTGCAGCGGTGCTGCTCAAGACCACATATGACGTCACGCGGGTGGTATTGTTCGGTTCATTGTCCCGCAATGAACTCTTTTCCCCCCACTCTGACATTGACCTGGTGGTGTGGGGCTTGGATGAGACCAGGTACTACCGCGCCGTCTCCCGACTCATTGACCTCGATCCATCGATCGCGATCGATCTGCTCCGCGCTGAAGCCTTGCCCACTGCCCTCGTGACCATGATCGAAACCACCGGTGTAACGCTATGAGCGCCTACACTGCGCTGGCCGGTCGCATGCAGGCATCGCTGCACGATCTAGAACAAGTCGTCAACCGCGCCGAAGCACTGCTGGGCAAAGCGCAGCAGCAAAATGACGTAGACTATCTCGACGGCGTTGCGTTGAACCTGCACGGATTCTATGCTGGCGTGGAACGCATTTTCGAGGATATTGCGCGCACCCTGGACGAGAGTGTTCCAACGGGCTCGGATTGGCATCGTGATCTGCTGTTGCAAATGTCAGCAGCCATTGACGGTGTACGCCCCGCCGCGATCAGCCAGACGACCCGTTTCTCTCTGGACGAATATCGAGGTTTTCGTCACGTCGTGCGCAACGTCTATACCTTTAATTTACGCCCACTTCGCCTGCAAGAGTTGACGCAGAACCTGCGTCCATGTTATCAGCAACTCAGCACCGAACTGGCGAGTTTCACCGCGTTTCTGCGTGATCTCGACAATACAGCGCCATAAGTAGTCTGTAACACAAGTTTTCTGCTCTCGGGCTTGGCTTCGACAAGTTCAGCCAACGGCGGACGATGGGCGTTGCGAACGGACGGAGGCTGAGCCTGTCGAAGCCCCCGTTGGGATCAAGAAACGTACGTTACAGACTAATAAGGCTGCTTGAGGCCGACTAAAACGCTTGGTGTGAGTTCTCGTCCACGGTTTTGCATCAGGATGCGGTACACGCGTAGCCTCCGCATCGCAAACGGGCGAAGTATGCATTTTTCGGCGGCGTCCCAGTGCGGCAAAAACGATCTCACACCAAGCGTTAAAGTCGGCATTCCGTAGGGCGCCAAGGTAGAAAAAGAAACGCTGCGCCTCCGCGTCTCCGCGCCTCTGTGTTAAAACCTCCGGAACGCCGCGTTCTCAGCGAACCCGTGACCTCAGCGCCTCCGCCGGCGCCGCTCGCCCGATGATGCTGAGCCCAAGATACGCCGCCCCCGCGAGCGCCAGCGCCCCAACCAACCAGGCGCTCAACGCGATCATATCCTTGGTCCACACATACGGGTGCGTTGCGGTCAGCGCTGGAATCGCTCCCTGGGAAACGATCGTCAGCAGTAGTAACCCCGCCCCGATGATCCCCGACGCGATCACCGCTACCCCGACACTCCGCCAGAGCGCTGGTTGCGCCCAGATGCCTGGGATAGCGTTGCCGAGCACCAGTAGCAGCAGCAAGGCTTCGATGTTGTTGGCAATGCTAAAGGCAAAGGCGAGGCTGGTGATGTCGTTGCCCGCACGCAGAAAGAAGGTGCCGAGGCTCAGGTTCAGCGCAACCTGGCCCATCCCGATCAGCACGGGTGTCCAGGTGCGCTGCATCGCATAGAAGGCGCGGATCAGGATCTCCGAGGTGGCAAAGGCCGGCAGCGCGAGCGCGTAGCCCATCAGGGCGTTCGTGGTGTGTTGCAGTGAGGCGGTGTCAAAGGCCCCCCGTTGAAAGAGCACGCGGCTGATCGGGAAGCCCAGGGTGAGCAGGATGGCCGTTGCGGGCAGGGTGAGCCAGAGAATCGTGCCCAGCGTCCGCCGAATGTCGTTGCTAAAGTCGTCGTAGCGCTCTTCGGCGACGAGCCGGGCGAGCCGCGGAAAGGCGACCTGGCTCAGGCTCAGCGAGAAGATGCCGTACGGTAGCAGCATCAGTTGGTAGGCATAGCCAAGTCCCGCGACTTTGGCGGTGCCGTCGCTGAGCCGCGCCGCGAGCACGAGCGTGACGACGAGGCTGATGTGGGCGGCGGCCTGCCCGAGTACCCGTGGCCCCATCTGGCGGGCAATGCGCTTGACCTGTTCGATCCCGCGCCCTAGGTGGAGCCGTAGGCGCATCTCGAGCGCATACAGCCCCGGGATCTGGACGAGCAGGTAGAAGAGGGCGCCAATCACGACGCCCCAGGCCATCCCCCAGATGCCGAGGCCGAACGCTTGCCCAACCAGTGCCCCCCCGATGATGCCAAGGTTGTAGATCGACGGCGCCATGGCGGGCAGCGTAAAGCGATCCCGTGCATTCAGTGCCGCCATCGCCAATCCACCGAGCCCCAGCAACAGCGGCGAAAGCAGAAAGAGCCGCGTCAACTGCGTACTCAATTCCAGCGTGGCCTGATCAAAGTCCTGCCCACCATAGAGCGTGGTAATCAGCCACGGCGCAGCCAGGAAAATGACCACACTCGCCATACTCAAGATCAGCAGGGCCCAGGTGACTACCGCACTCGCCACGTGCCAGGCCCGCTCTTTACCGTCACGCTCCCACGTCTCAATAAAGACCGGAATAAAACTGCTGCCCAAGGCCCCACCAATAATCACCAGATAGAGCAGATCCACCACCGAAAAGGCCGTCCGATAGGCCGCCGCTTCCGCCGAGGTGCCAAAAAGATAGGTTGCCACCATATCGCGTAGCAACCCCGTCACCCGACTCAGCACAAAGCCGGCCATCACAATCAGACTATTGCCCAACGCCCCGCCGCGCACGCGGCGCACCAGCATCCCAAGTTGCACGGACGGAACCCTTCTGCTATACTTAACCGTTAGCGGGAAGAATACAAAAACAAAGCGTAACCTGGATTATACCGGAGGTACCCATCCTTGGCGAACACACAGTCGGCAAAGAAGCGCATTCGGAGCAATGCACGCAAACACGAGCGCAATACGGTCTATCGCTCACGCGTCAAAACAATGGTGAAAAAGGCCGAGATGTCGATCTTCAGCGGCACACCCGACGAAGAGGCCGTACGCGACGCAATTAGCACGCTCGATAAAGCAGCCGTTAAAGGCATTATTCACAAAAACAATGCTGCCCGTCGCAAATCACGCCTGATGAAGAAACTCAACGCTGCTAGCGCCTAACCAACACACCTTTTTGTTCAGGCCGCTAAGGGTGGCAAAGCCACCCTTAGCGGCCTGAATGATTCCCGACGCACGTTTCCGCCACAAAGAGCTCAAGTGCTGTCTCAGGCTGGATGCGTCCGGTTTTGGTGGCAAGGTCGAGTTCGAGCAGGCGGGCATGCAATTCGCTCAGTTCACCCGGCCCAAAGGCCCGCGCCTGTTCAATGGCCTTGCGCACGACAAAGGGCTTTTGCCCTAATTCGGCGGCAATCGCCTCAGGCCGCATGCGTTGGGCGACCAGTTCCTGGACCCCCAGGAGAATGCGGATCTGACGGGCGAGCATAAAGAGAATGTAGGTCGGGGCCTGACCATCTTCGAGCAGGGCGTGAGCCCCGCGTAGCGCCGCGCCGATGCGCCGCATACTGAGCTCATCGAGGAACGCAAAGAGATTCTGTTCCTGACTGTCTTGCACCAGCAGATCGACCGTTGCCGACGTGATCGTCCCCTTCCGCCCCACATAGGTCGCCAACTTCTCCAGTTCCGTCTGGAGCGTCCGCGGATCACCGCCGGCGAGCTCGATCACGTGCTGGGCAGCTGGTGGATCGAGGCGCACCCCAAAGCGCCGGGCGCGTTCCGTCACCCAGCGCACCAGCTCGCCGCCCTGGGGGGGCTGAAACTCGCGCAACTCCCCGCTCTTCTTCAACTGCGTAAAGAGCACACTCCGGCGGTCAACATCTTCGCCCTCAACAAACACCAGCAGACACGATGGGGGCACCCGCTCGAGGTACGCCCGCAACTCATCGCGCTCTTTGCCCGCCTTCGTATGCTTCAGCGCATCGCTGACAATGACCAGGCGCTGATCGGCCAGGAAGGGCATCGCCTCACACGCCGCCGCCAGCGTCTCTAGCTTCAGCCGCCGCCCATCGAGCCGACTAATATTCAACTCTGCCACGTCCACCGGCACACGCGCACACAACTCGGCAACCGCCTCACTGCGCGCCAGTTCATCAGGGCCGTAGAAGAGATAGAGCATACCATACCGTCCAGAGGAAAAAATTACCTCGGCATGCCGTGAATGGGTCAGTTTCGAACCTGCAAGCGCAGGTGGGTGCCCGCCTGTGAGTATCTGCGGCCCGCCGCATAACTCAACTCGTTAGAGCAAAGCTCCCATCGAAACAGTGTTGGCTCAAAACACATACCCACCCACGGGCAGCCGAGGATACCCTGATCCTACCACGACCGCGCACGTTACGCAAGTAGGGCCGAAGCACCCCTCTTTTCTTTTTGCCCCCAAAGGGATGAAGGTGAGGGCGTCAGCCCTCACCTTCATCCCTTGGCCTCCAACCCCCGCACGATGCCCACAATCAGCCGCGTGGTGCGTTCGACCAGGCGCGGTATCGCGGCAGAATCACTGTTCTGCGCCAACGCCCCCGGCGCAGGTCGGGCCAGAATCGTCACGGTTCGATAGCCGTGACGCCGCAGAATGCTTGCCAGCCGCCCCCGTTGCGCCAGGATCTGCGGTTCAGCATCAATCTGGGGATCGGCCGTGTCGGCTTCGAGCGCCAGTTCCAACAAGAGCGGATCGGCCACCCCCCCCGCCTGTTCGCGGCTCGCAATGACCACCTGGTTGCCCACCAGTGGCTCTAGCGTAATGCAAAGGGTGCGGGCACGGTCAAAGGGGAACCGTCTGAGCAGATTGGTGACACCTCGCTGGTCACTGGCAACGGCACCAACCGCGACGGCCCACACCTCGACGTTGGTCAACGCGCCAAGGCGTTGCACGGCGGCCAGCATCGTCGCTAGGGTTGCCAGGCCGCCATCGGGGCTCGCCGGCGTTGGCGGGCGCAAGGCGGCAATTAGCAACAGCAGATAGCCCAGCCCACCAGGCAGACTGATCAGCCATGGAAGACCGGGGAGGAAAAGACTCATCCCGGAAGCCAGGATCGTCACCGTGGCAATGGCGACTCGTGCCAGCCCGGCGGTCGTCCCTATCCCGCACAGCGCCGCAAGCCCACGGTGCGTCAGCGCCATATCCAGGGGGGCCAGCAGCAAGACCCGCCAGCGTGGCACCGCCGGTTCAAGCCCCATCGCACCGGTAATTGCCCGGGTGCCCACAATATTCTGGCTTGCATAGCGCCGCCCTGGTGGGGGCAACGGCATCCCCAGACTATCGAGCAAGAACCACCCAAAGACGATCACTGCCAGCAACAGCGAAGGCAACGGCAGCAGCGGTGTCAGCAATGCCGCAACCAGCCCCAGCAGGGCCGGCCAGCGATACCAATGCCCTCGGTGCGGAACGACGCGTACTTCGTAGGTGCCGACGCCCATCCCTGCATGGCGCAGCCGCCCATTGACAAACGCTGCCACCGTTGCCTCACCTTGCGACGTCGCCAACCGAGAACCAGTCTGGTCAGCCAATTGGCTGACCAGCACTTCGAGTTCTCGCGTATCGTCACGAATAGGTGTATACATAACCGAGGCAACTGGGCTTATGGCACAGGTGTAGCCGTATTGGTTGGGGTCGCAGTTGGCTGATCAAGCACAAACTCACGATCAGGCGTGCCGGTCGGCACAGGCGTAAGCGGGTTAATCGGCAACCCGGTGATCGTCGTCCGGCCACAATCGGTCTGCCCAGGCAAGCAGAGCAACAGGACAAGATCGTACCGAATAAACTGATTGCCCACATCGCCGACATTCTTGATCTGCACAAAATAGAACCCATCAACCTCAGGAATAAACTCGATCTGTGAGTCGAGTGAATTGCCGCCCGGGATATCGTCATTGATGTCAATCACCGAGACCCCATCGCGATCAGTGAGCACCATCACCGTATCCGCGCCCGCCTGGGTATCCTGGTTGACCCTGGTACGCCCAATATAGCGCCGCGTATCGGTATACATAATGTAACGCTTGCCCGTCTTGCCAAAGAAGGTTACCCAGTCCGCGTCGCCATCAGGACAGAGCGCACGGTTCTCCTGGAGTTCATTCGATGTGATGAGTCTTGCCTGCTCGGGCAGACCATCGGGCTCAAAGAGATCGAGGCAGACATCGGTGACCAGCGTCGGCGTTGGCCCGTAGCTCCCGCTGAGCAGCGCAATCACATACAGGAAATCAACCCCACCCCGTCCAGCGACATCACGTACCCGAATATAGTACCGTCCATCAGCAGGGATACGGATCGTAATTCGGGGGCGTGTATCACCCGGATTAGGACTCCCGGGGGTACGGTTGAAGAAATCATCATTAAAGGCGATACTATTCAGGTTCGCGTCAAAGAGTTCGAGGCTCAGATCCAGCCCAGGCGACTGACTCGCAACATCAATCGTATAGACCTTGCCCTCGACCCCGCCAAACACCAGCCAGTCAACATCGCCAGCGGGGCAGATCGCCCGTTCCTGCGAGGTGTCAACATCAATCACTTTGGCCGTAGCCGGGCTATTATCATCCTCAAACCCATCACGACAGACCGGGCCACGGGTTGGCGTGACGGTCGCAGGACGGGGTGTTGCCGTCGTTGTTGGCGTTGGAGTAAACGTTGCCCCGGTGACGGTAAGCTGCAAAAAGATACTCTGGGTCACATTTGTCTGACCCGCAGCGGTACCGGTAATAATGCCGGCAATCGTATAGACCCCTGGCGCAACCGTGTTGGCTACCGCAGCGCCAACACTGATCTGCTGTGACGATCCGACGGCAATGAAGGTTGAACCAGAAGGAGCGATCTGAATACCAGTGGGAATGTTGCTAAAAGCCAGGGTAAATGTACGATCCACCGCACCGGGAATATTATTATTCGTGACGGTAATCAGGGTCTGATTTGTCCCGCCAGGCGCAACGCTGATCGCAGGGGTGGGAGGATCAACCGTAATAGCGGTTTGAGCGCTGAGCGGAAGTGAGGTGAAAGGGGCAGTTACCGCGAGAAAGAGTGCAACGATGATGAACGTGGCAACCGCGGCATTGCGCCAGTGTATACGGTGGTTCATGAATACACGCGGCTCCTAACATGAGGTTGAATCTTGAGTATTATACTAATGAGGGTTACTCTATGTCAAGATAAGAGCCCGCAACTATGCTGGGCGATGACATCATACGAAACCGGATACAAAAATACGCTCTATTTGGCAGCATGTACATGCAACCAGCGGCGCAAACGGCGGCACCCGGCAACAACGGGGCACCCGGCCCCTGTAGGGGCACCCGGCCCCTGTAGGGGCACCCGCCCCCTGTAGGGGCACCCGCCCCCTGTAGGGGCACCCGCAAGGGGTGCCCCTACAGGGGCAGGGCCGGGTGTAGGGGCACCCCTTGCGGGTGCCCTGGCGGGTGTGTGCAGGGCCGGGGGCCGGGCCCGGTGTCGGTGTAGGGGCACCCCTTGCGGGTGCCCTGGCCGGGCCCGGTGTCGGGTAGGGGCACCCCTTGCGGGTGCCCTGGGCGGGGCCGGTGTAGGGGCACCCCTTGCGGGTGCCCTGGCCGGGCCCGGTGTAGGGGCACCCCTTGCGGGTGCCCTGGCGGGTGCCCTGGCGGGGTGCATACACGGAAGATGCAATAACTATGCAGGAAAGGAACACATCATGCCTACGCAGCAACCGTACGATATCGCTATTATTGGCGCCGGGCCGATTGGCCTTGAACTCGCCGTTTGTCTCAAGCTCAGAGGGGTACGCTATGTGCAGTTCGATGCGGGTCAGATTGGTCATACGATGACCTGGTGGCCGCGCCAGACGACCTTTTTTAGTACAAGCGAGCGCATTGCGATTGCGGGGGTGCCGATCCCCAATAATCATCAGCAACGCACGACTGGCGAAGAGTATCTGGCCTATCTGCGGGCGGTCGTCGAGCAGTTTGACCTGCATATCAATAGCTACGAGCCAGTGACGAGTGTGACTGGCTCGGTCGGGGCGTTTACGTTGCAGACGAGCCATCGCACCGGGCTACGTACCTATCAGGCGGCACGGGTGGTCTTTGCCATTGGCGATATGCACTGGCCCCTTCGCCTCGATCTTCCCGGTGAGGATCTGCCCCATGTGAGTCACTATTTTCGTGATCCGCACGACTATTTTCGCCGTCGGTTGCTGATTGTTGGCGGCAAAAATTCTGCCGTCGAAGCCGCTCTCCGTTGCTGGCGCGCCGGTGCCCAGGTGACGATCAGCTATCGCCGTGCGACCTTCGATGAGCGCCGGGTGAAGCATTGGCTTATGCCCGATCTGCTGGCCCAGATCGAGGCCGGGACGATCCGCTTTTTGCCCGAGACGGTGCCAGTGGCGATTACGCCTGATTATGTTGAATTCGCTCGTACCGTCGACGGCGAACCGGTGCCAGGCCCAACGCTGCGCCACGCGACCGATTTTGTCTTGTTGGCAACCGGCTTTCGCGGCGACCAGAGCTTGCTCGAAGAGGTGGGCGTATTGCTCGAAGGTTCCAATCGCGTTCCCCGCTTTGATCCCGAAACAATGGAGACGAATGTCCCTGGTGTCTATGTCGCAGGGACGGTGGCGGCGGGCGTTCAGCAACGCTACTCGCTCTTTATCGAAAATTGTCACGACCACGCCGGCAAGATCACCCGCGCCGTGACCGGCCTCTGGCCGACAACGCTTGGTGATATTCCCGCCCGTACCTATGGGCTCGCCTTTGAGCAATTTGAGGCAAATTGACACTCTGCGTTATTTATGGCTTGACAGGTCTCATAGGTATTTGTTATACTTTTCATAACGCACCGTGTAATATTTATCATACGCTTTGTGCGAAAGCCAGGCCGCTTTCGCTCAAAGCACGTTCAGGTTCAAGAGGGCAGGGTTCTCGTTTTCCCTGCCCTATCTTTCCCATTTTCATCAGAGGAAGATCTCATGCGGCGTTCGCTGGTGGCCATCGGCATAGCCGGGCTCGGATTGGTTGGCGTGGGGCTCTATGCCAGGCGTCGCCAGATCATCGCTCGTGCGTTTGGCTTGCGCCCACCCGAATATGCGGTGGCCGCTGAGTATGATCTGCCTGTGCCAATGTCTGATGGCACGGTGCTCTATGCCGATCGCTTTTTTCCGCGTGCCAGCGGGCAGTTTCCGACGATTCTGATCCGCACACCCTATGGGCGCCCCTCCGAGACTCGGTTGCTCGGGCCGGGTGGTTTGATGGGGGCAGCGCTCTTTGCTGAGCGTGGGTACAATGTGGTGGTGCAGGGGGTGCGGGGCCGTTTTCGTTCGGACGGGGTCTTTGAGCCTTTTGTCCACGAGCAGGAGGATGGCCGCACGACACTGGACTGGATCGCGGCGCAGCCCTGGTTCGAGGGCAATCTGGGGATGTGGGGTCCAAGTTATCTTGGCTATACCCAGTGGGCCGTGGCTGCCGATGCGCCGCCGTTTCTCAAGGCGATCATGCCGGTGATTACGACGAGCCGTTTCTCGCATTCGTTCTATCCTGGTGGCCCGTTTGCCTATGAGTCGTCGCTGCGCTGGGCAACCTATCTCGAGGCAACCAACCGACGCTCGCTTGACCTCGTTGCGCTGGTGCGGGTGTTGCGCCCGCAGCGCGAGGCGACCCTGGCGGCGACTCTGGCTTCGGCTCCGCTTGCTGAAGCCGATCGCCGGGCGACCGGGGCGGTGCAGCCCTTCTTTCAGCAGTGGCTCGCCGAGCCAGGCCCTGATGGGGCCTATTGGTCGCGGGTGGATTTTGATCGTTCGCTTGCGCGGGTGACGCCGGCTGTGCATCTGGTCGCTGCGTGGTACGACATTTTCCTGCGTGACCAACTTGCCGATTATACCGACTTGCTGGCTGCTGATGCACGCCCCTATCTCACGGTGCTCGCCGGGCACCATACCTCCAACAGCATCCTTGGCGCGTCTGTTCGCGAGGGGTTGACCTGGTTTGATGCGCTCTTGCACGGACGTGATGTGCCGCGCCGACGGGCCGTACGGTTGGCGCTGCTCGGGGCGCACGAAACCCACGAGATGGATTTCTGGCCTCCGCCGGCGCAATTGCAGCGGTTCTATCTGCACGCCGGGGGCTGGCTGCGTGAGACCAGGGCCCAAGAGGCTGCCGCTTCATCGTTCGCATATGACCCGCATGATCCAACGCCTTCGGTTGGTGGGCCGGTCTTGAGCCCGAATGGTGGGGCGCGAAACCAGGCGCTAGTTGAGGCGCGCCGCGATGTGTTGCTCTTTACCAGTGTCCCGCTCGAAGCGCCGCTTGATGTGCTTGGCTATGTCCGCCTCGAGGTTTTTGTACGCTCCAATCTGGCCTATTTCGATCTCGTCGGGCGTCTCTGCGCGGTTGACCCTGATGGGCAGAGCATCAATGTCTGCGAGGGTGCCATCCGGGTTGAGCCGGGTGTTGGCGAGGTGCAACCTGACGGCAGCCTCCGGCTTGAACTTGATCTTTGGGCTACGGCACGGCGCTTTCAGGCGGGGCAACGCCTGCGGCTGCATATCTGTAGTGGGGCTCACCCCCGCTGGAATGTCAATAGTGGGGACGGACGAGCCTTGATCGACGCGGTTCCTGCGGGTCTCCGTGCCCGCCAAACGGTCTTTCACGACGCCGAGCATCCCTCCGTTCTGCTTCTGCCCGTTGTCAGCGAAGCAACCAGGCAGGCCATGGCAGGTGCGCAACTTCAGGAGGTTGTCACATCATGACGCAATGCATCCGGGCCACTGGCCCAGTAGGGTTAGGGCTACCGCCCTAAAACGTTGTTTCGTGGGGCGAAAGCCCTCGAACGCGACGGCATGCAGGGCTCGGCCTTGCACACAACAACCAGGCGCAGCCAGAGCGGCTGCATCACTACAGCAGCGGTATCACTACCGCATCAAGAGGAGGCCTCGACAATGGAGTACGAGCACAGTGATGAGATCAAGATGCTGCGTCAGACGGTGCGCGAGTTCGTGGATAAGGAGATTCGTCCTATCGCCCGTGAGGTTGATGAAGAGGAGCGGGTACCGCTAGAGACGTTTAAGAAAGCCGGTGAGTTGGGCTTGTTGGGTGTGCCGTTCCCCGAAGTGTATGGCGGGCTTGACATGGGCATCACGGGCTATTGTGTGCTGATGGAAGAGTTGAACCGTGTCTGTGCTAGCCATGCGACGATCTTTGGGGCGCATGCGCAGCTTGCTGCGATGAGTGTCTACCTTGGTGGCAATGACGCCCAGAAGGATAAGTATCTGCAGCCGATGAATGAGGGCCGTCTCGTGGGGGCCTGGGCGTTGACCGAGCCGAACGCGGGCAGTGATGCGGCTAATCTTAGCACAACCGCCGAGTTGCGTGGTGATGAGTGGGTCATCAATGGTCAGAAGATGTGGATCACCAATGGCAGTTTCGCCGATGTGATCATTGTGCATGCGGTGACCGACAAGACCAAAGGTGCCCGTGGCGGGATCACCGCGTTCATCGTTGAGAAGGACTTCCCTGGTTTCAATGTGGGCAAGGTTGAGGACAAGATGGGCCTGAAGGCGTCGCATACCGCAAGCCTCTTCTTTGAGGATATGCGCGTGCCGGCCGAGAATGTGCTTGGTGGCGTCGGCCATGGGTTCCAGGTTGCCATGCGTACCCTCGATATCGGGCGCTGCGGGCTTGGTGGCAGCAGTGTTGGCGCAGCGAAAGAGGCGTTTGAACTTAGTCGCAACTATGCGATCGAGCGCCATCAATTTGGTCGCCCTATCGCCGATTTGCAGGCGATCCAGTTTAAGCTCGCCGAAATGGCGGTCAAGATCTATACGATGGAGCAGATCGTCTACGATTGCGCACGCAAGGTTGATGATGGCAAAAATGCGACGCTCGAAAGCAGCATCGTCAAGCTCTACTGCACCGAGATGGCGAGCCAGGTGATTGACGAAGCCATCCAGATCTATGGCGGCATGGGCTTCTCACGTGAAGTGCCCCTCGAGCGGATGTACCGCGATGCCCGTGTGACCCGCATCTTTGAGGGCACCAACGAGATCCAGAAGAGCGTCATCGCCAGTGAGTTGCTCAAGCAGGTCGGCTACCGCGTCAATCGGCGTTAACGCTTTGTTATAGGCGACACCGGAAGACGACCAGCAAAGCTGGTCGTCTTCCGGTGTCGCCTAGGTGATCGTTACCCGACAGCCGCACCGCAGATCGATGGTCACGGGTGCGTTGTGCACATGGCGCTCATGATCCGGGGTGTCGTGATAGACAACCCCGGTGCGAGGGTCAACGATCAGCACATCCTGCACGCCATAGGCAAGGTAGAAGGGCGCACCGTCAACACCGAGATCTTTCTCTTCATAGCCTACACTGAGCACCTCGACGACAGCCGCAGGGATCATCGTCAGCGCCTCATCGCTATCCGGTGGCTCGGTGCAGAAGATCGCGAGATCAGGGCGTTTAAGCGAACCATCCGGGTCGCCAAAGCGAATCAGCGTATCGGCGAGCGCGAAGCAACCGCAGCCTCCAGCCTGCCCCGGGATCGGGCGCAGTGAACGTTCGATCCGTTGCAGCGCCTTCTGGTGCCGACTTGCCGGTGATGTTTCCCACTTCATCCGGCCACGGACATATTCGAGCCGTACCGGTGCCTTTGATGCATCGGTCTGCGCGATAATCTCGGCGATCTCAAGTACGGTGCTCATCAGTTCTCCCCTCCTTGCGTTATGCTTATTATACCAGCCTCCAGCGCGGGGAACCGGTCTACGCCTCAGGACTTTGCAATGCTCTGGCAACAAATGCCAGCACTGCTGGCGTTTGTTGCCAGAGCGCATATAATGCACCGTATGCTGTATCGTCCTTCGCTGGTGCGTGTGGCCCAGGTTGCGCTGGGGTTGCTCGCGATTGCCTATCTGCTCTATGCTGCTGTGCATGTGCGGCAGCTTCTGGCGTTTCCTTTTCCTCTTGACTATGGCGAAGGCCCGCTGGTTGCTCAGGTCGAGCGCCTGCGTGCTGGGGTGCCGATCTGGCGTCTCTATGCTGATCCAGAGCACGCCCCTTTTCTGATTGTCAATTATCCTCCGCTCTATCTGGTGCTTACGGCGATGCTGACGCCGCTGACAGGGTCGGTGTTGATCGCTGGTCGCCTGCTTTCCCTGGTTGCGACGCTCGCTGCAATGGGTGCCATTGCGTTGCTGGCCCGCCCTGGAGCCACCACGGCTTCCCCTACGGTACGCCGTACGTCGTGGTTGCTTGTGCTCCTCTTTCTTGCCATCCCAATTGTCCGCGAATGGTCGGCCCTGATGCGGGTTGACCTGCTCGGCCTTGCGCTCGGGCTCTGGGGCTTGGTGGTACTGGTACATCCGCCGTTGCCCTCGCTGCGCCGCGTGGTCGTCGCTGGCCTCTTGTTGACCGCGAGTCTCTTTGTCAAGCCGTCACTCCTTGCGGCCCCGCTTGCCGCCTCGGCCTGGCTTGCCTGGCAGGCTTTGCCAGCCCTGATCGATGCGCGCCAGACGCTACCGGGGCGCAGGCGGCGCCGTCGCTATGCCGACCGCTTGCCGCTCTACCGCTTGGTGGTGCTTGGGTTGACCCTCGGCCTGGCAGGCGGGCTCACCTTGCTTGCAATGCAATGGGCGAGCCAGGGCTGGTTTGCGCTGCATGTCGTCGCGGCCAATGCGAATCGCTGGGACGCCGAGTTGGCGCTGCAGTTCTGGGTTCAGCAGATCCGCTTGCGCTGGGCGCTTGCGGCTGCCGCCTTGCTGGTTGCGTTCGCCGGGCTCGCTCTGATGCGCCGCACCCCTGTTGCGACTGCCGAGGCTGAGCTGGATGCTTCGCCGTCCAGATCCTCGTCGCGAACCCTCCCCCGCTCTGCTGTCGAGCGGGAGCCAGGGGGTGAGGTCAGATGGCCGCGCTCGTCGTTCCAACTCGCGCTCTTGTATACGCTCGCCGGTTTTCTTACCGCGCTTGGCGTGGGCAAGGTTGGCGCGTATAGCAACTATTTCCTCGAACTCTACGCTGGTCTGATCTGGCTCATCGCGCTCGCGCCGAGTCTGATACGCTGCTGGTTGCCGTGGCGTGGGCCGCTCTTCTACGGGTTGCTTGTGCTGGCACTGGCCTACTATCCGCCGC
This sequence comes from Candidatus Chloroploca asiatica, assembly GCF_002532075.1. GTDB lineage: Bacteria > Chloroflexota > Chloroflexia > Chloroflexales > Chloroflexaceae > Chloroploca > Chloroploca asiatica. The sequence continues at coordinate 16,975 of NZ_LYXE01000116.1, forward strand.
TGTGGCACGCCGACCAGTTGCGTCCGGCCACTCTGGTCGAGCCATTGAAACCGCGGTTCGTCTTTGGGCGTCATGGGCTGCTGACCGATGCCAGGCGGCAGGCCGAAGTGTTAGCGGCCCAGACCAGGGTGGGGACAGTGCTTGCGACGACGGTGCAAGCGGCGGGGCCGGTGGTGCTGACCGACATGCCCGGAGTTGCCGCCGCCGCCGGGGTGACCTCGCGGCTCCAGGCGTTCGAGATGCGCCAGTTGCTTGATCAGGGGCTGGCCGACGAAACGGCGTTGCTGCACGAGCTCGCCAATGGCACGCTGCCCCTGGTGATCATCGATTACCTGGGCAACTGGCTAAGCCCCGGTGTCGTCGAACTGGTGCAGCGCCGTTATGCGCACGACGGTTCGCTGGGCACCTTCGATCTCTATCGTCCGATCGCAACCGGGCCAGCCTATCCGCTTGACGGCGAGCTTGTCCTGGGCGACACGGCTTTGCGTCTAACGAGCTATGCCATTGTGCCGTCAGTGGGGCAAATCTACGAGCCGGGTGAACTGGTGACGTTGACGCTGCTCTGGCAACGCACGGCTATGCCTCCTTCCAACGATGACCTGAGCGTCGTGGTTGATCTGGCGGCTCTCGACGGCGGCATTGTGGCAACCAGTACCCGCGAATTGCTCTACGGCATCTATCCACCGTCGCGCTGGCCGACCGACGCCACGGTGGAACATATGCACCCCTTTGAAGTCCCAACGAATCTGCCGCCAGGCTCGTACCAGATCAAGGTTAGCCTTGTTGATGCTGAAGGCGTATCAGCAGATGTGATATTACCGACGCCCCTCGCAGTTGCGCCGCAAGGCGGGCAATATGTCGCCGCAACCGACTATATGGTGCCGGGGGTTATGTGGGCCGCCTGGACAAACCTGGGTGGCCTCGAGCGCCTCGGGTGGCCGTTGACGCCGCTGGTTCCCTTTGACTGGGGGCGCCTACAATGTTTCGAGCGCCTCTGCCTCGAACTCCGGGGCAACGCAGTGACTCCGCGCCCCTCTGGGACAACCCTCTATCTCGCTGAAACTCGTCGGAGCACCACGTGTCGCGATGGTGCCCCGTCGCCTGATGGCCTCTGCCCGGCCATGGCCGAAGCTGCAGCACGCATCGCCCTGCCTGGCACACCCGTGAGTGGTGAAATGTGGCACGGTGATCGCATCGTTCAATGGACCACCCATACCCGCTTTGAACGCCCCCTCAACGATGAAGCTGTCATGCTCGGGCGACTTGGGGCCGAAACCTTACGCCTACCGCCAGGGCAGCGCTATCGCTGGCCGTAGCCCCCCGCCCGTGCCTTTTGGGATACTGCTGGCAAACTTTGTATGAGTGACCTTCGCTCAGAGAGCCGGTACTCCCCACAGCGTCGTTGCGGTTTTTTGCGGAGGAGGGCTGTGACGACCTCGCTTGGTGGCCCAGGATGCACGAGGCGCAATTTCTCGACGCAAGACGACCCGAAAAACGCAGGGTGCCGCTCAGTTGGGGTTTGCCAGCAGTATCCCAAGAGGGCCAGGGGCGCGCGGCGGGGTGCCAACGCCAGCCATGTCATTCCGAACGGAGTGAGGAATCTTCGCTGCGGCGCATGGAAGACCCCTCGCTGCGCTCGGGGTGACATGGCTGGTGCAGCGGGGTGCCACGGCGGGCGCTCGGAGTGACAGGGCGGATGCCTTGGGGTGGCAAGGGCGCGCGGCGGGGTGCCAACGCCAGCCATGTCATTCCGAACGGAGTGAGGAATCTTCGCTGCGGCGCATGGAAGACCCCTCGCTGCGCTCGGGGTGACATGGCTGGTGCAGCGGGGTGCCACGGCGGGCGCTCGGAGTGACAGGGCGGATGCCTTGGGGTGGCAAGGGCGCGCAGCGGGGTGCCAACGCCAGCCATGTCATTCCGAACGGAGTGAGGAATCTTCGCTGCGGCGCATGGAAGACCCCTCGCTGCGCTCGGGGTGACATGGCTGGTGCAGCGGGGTGCCACGGCGGGCGCTCGGAGTGACAGGGCGGATGCCTTGGGGTGGCAAGGGCGCGCAGCGGGGTGCCAACGCCAGCCATGTCATTCCGAACGGAGTGAGGAATCTTCGCTGCGGCGCATGGAAGACCCCTCGCTGCGCTCGGGGTGACATTGCTGGTGCAGCGGGGTGACACGGCGGGCGCAGCGGCAGCGGGGTGACACGGCGCGCCGCCCCCCTTGCCCGTGCCCTACCAACGCAGGGCACGGGCAAGCCGTGCCCCTACAACGCACCGCCGCCGTACGGGCACGGCTTGCCCCCGCCCCCGCCCCCGCCCCCGCCGTACGGGCACGGCTTGCCCGTGCCCCCACGCGTGCTTCGGCCTTATGATATATATGGTATACTACGCATAGTTTTGATAAGATTTGCATAGATTCTGAAGAAGAGCGCGTGCGCTCAATACAAAGGTAGCTCGCTCATGTCCGTGCAGACTGGCATTGTGATGCTTAACCTCGGGGGACCAGCGACCCTCGATGAAGTCGGCCCTTTTCTCGTCCGCCTTTTTGCTGACCGCGAAATTATTCAGTTGCCCCTGCAAGCCTGGCTCGGCCCCTTCATTGCCCGGCGACGCACCGCTGCCGTGCAAGAGAATTATCGCCTGATTGGCGGTGGTTCACCGATTTTGCGCTGGACTACTATCCAGGGCGAAGGTATGATCCGCTGGCTCGACCGGCTCTCGCCAGCGACGGCACCTCATCGGTTTTATGTCGCTTTTCGTTATGCGCCTCCCTTTAGCGAAGATGCCCTGCGTCAGATGCAGGCCGATGGGGTGAAACGCGCGGTTGCCTTTACCCAGTATCCCCAGTTTTCCTGCGCCACCACCGGCTCAAGCCTCAACGAGCTCTGGCGGGCAGCGCGGCGGCTTGGCCTTGGCAATGCGTTCTCTTGGAGTATGATTGACCGCTGGCCGACCCATCCCGGTTTTATCGAGGCAATGACCCGTAGCGTGCAGATCGGGCTTGAACAGTTTCCTGCCGCTGAACGCCATAACGTGCTCTTGCTCTTTAGCGCCCACTCGTTGCCCCTCAAGATCATTGATCGTGGCGACCCGTATCCTCAGGAGATCGGTGCGAGTGTGCAGGCGGTGATGGTGCAACTCGGGTTTGCCTACGAATATCTGCTCGCCTACCAATCGGCGGTTGGGCCAGTGCGCTGGCTTGGGCCACAGACCGAGCAGGTGATCAAGCAACTGGGCGCGCAGGGGCGGCGCAACGTTCTCGTTGTCCCGCTTGCCTTCACGAGCGACCACATTGAAACGCTCGCCGAGATTGACCATGAATACGGCGAATTAGCTCACCGCGCCGGCATCACCAACTTCAAACGTGCCCCCGCCCTCAACGACGATGAAAACTTTCAACGTGCCCTCGCTGATCTTGTCGCTGAACACCTCGCAAGCGGGCTCAACCACTCGCGCCAGTATCCTCTGCGCTGCCCCGGATGTACCAGTGATCAGTGTCGCAACCTGCTCAATCCGGTTGCCTCGCCGGAATCCGTTGCGCTCGCGCACGACCGTCAGCTGCGAATGTAGGGCGACAGCCCTGCACACCCACGCTTGGGGCCGCAGGCCCATCCGCATGAACGTAAGCCTCCGGCTCGGGTTTGCGGTCCTGCGGCCCCAAGCATCTCGCTTGTGCTGGCGAAAACGGCCAGCGAAGCTGGCCGTTTTCGCCAGCACAAGCATGGGTTTTTAGGGCGACAGCCCTAAAAACCCATGCGCATCAGTCCGCAGGCTCCCAAAAAATCAATCCTATGGATGAGGTACCCACAGCCTGGCTGTGGTACCATACATCCTATGAACATAGCACCACAAACGCTCGAAACCCTCGAGTTTTTCAAAATTCGCGAGCATCTCGCTCGCTATACGGCCTTTTCTGCGTCACGCGAGCTTGCCCTCGCCCTCTTGCCTTCGACGCAGCTGCCCGAGGTTCGTCAGGCCCTCGCGTTGACGAGCGAGGCCCGTCAGTTGCTCGATGAGTTTCCTGATCTCTCAATTGGCGGCATTCGCGATATTCGCCGCGCTGCCCGCCATGCCGAGCGCGGTGGGGTGCTCGATGGCGCGAGTTTGCTTGAAATTGCGGGTACGACCATGGCCGCTCGCCAACTCCGCACTCGTCTGCTCAAGCTCAACCCCGAGCTCTTTCCCCTGGTGATCGAGCGCGCCGCGTTGCTGCCGATCCTTCCTCCACTTGAAGATGAGATTCTGCGTGCGATTGGTGATGACGGCAATGTGCTTGATAGCGCAAGCGCTGAACTGGGCCGTCTGCGCCGGGAGATCCGGATTGCCTTTGCTCGCCTCCAGGAAAAGCTTCAGAATATGATCGGGTCGGCTACGGTTGGAGCAGCCCTGCAAGAGCCGCTTATTACGGTGCGCAACGGGCGGTATGTGGTGCCCGTCAAGGCTAGCCATCGCAAAGATGTACGCGGTCTGGTGCATGATCAGTCGAGTAGCGGTGCAACCCTCTATATCGAGCCAATGGCGGTGGTCGAGTTGAATAATCGCTGGCGTGAGTTGCAAGCCGCCGAAGAAGAGGAGGTGCAGCGCATTCTCGCCGCACTTGCCGAGCGGGTGGGCCTGGCCGCGCCGCTGCTTGTGGCCGCCGTCGAAGCGATCGCCGAGCTTGATCTCGCCTTTGCCAAGGCGAAATATGCGACGAGCCTGCGCTGCGTCGCCCCCGAGGTGGTCAACTGGTCGCCTGATGTGCCGCTTCCCCCGGTGGCTGATCCTCAACTCGTTGACCCCGACCGTGAGCGGGCACCATTGTTGCTCACCGAGGCGCGCCATCCGCTGCTCGAGCAAAGCACCGTCGTACCAGTGACGCTCTGGCTCGGCGCTTCGTTTCGTTTGCTGCTGATTACAGGCCCCAATACCGGCGGAAAAACGGTTGCCCTCAAAACGACCGGCTTGCTGGCGCTGATGGCCCAGGCCGGTCTGCATATTCCCGCTGCTGCCCCGTCGCGTCTGCCGGTCTTCCACCATATCTTTGCCGACATTGGCGACGAGCAGAGTATTGAGCAGAGCCTTTCGACCTTTTCGTCGCATATGCGCACGATCATTCGTGTGCTTGGTGCGCTCGAAGCAGCACCATTGCCCGAAGAACTCTGGGATGCCGATCACTGGAAATTGCTGAGTGAAGAACGCCCGCCAGCGCTCGTGCTCTTTGATGAACTCGGGGCTGGTACCGATCCGGTGGAGGGGGCCGCACTCGCGCGCGCCATTGTCGAGCGCCTGCTCGAACTCGGTGTGCTCGGTGTCGCGACGACCCACTATGCCGAACTCAAGGCGTTTGCCTACAATACCGATGGCGTGCAAAATGCCTCGGTCGAATTTGACCTCGAAACACTCGCCCCCACCTATCGGTTGAGCATTGGCTTGCCAGGCCGTTCCAATGCCCTCGCGATTGCGCGTCGCCTCGGTCTCGATCCCGTGCTGGTTGACCGGGCGCATAGCACGCTTGACCGGAGTGATGCAGCGGTCGAAGATTTGCTCGCCGGCATTCACAAAGAACGTGAAGCAACGTCGCTCGCTCTCTTGCGTGCCGAAGAACTCCGTGTTGATGCCGCGAAGTACCGCGATCGCCTCGAACACGAATGGCAGCAATTTCAGCAGCAGCGTGAACAAGAGACTGAAGCCGCCCATCGTGAGCTCGAAGAAGAATTGCGCGAAGCACGCGGCGAACTCAAACGGTTACGTGACGACTTCCGCAGTGTCTCGCTCTCGCGTCAGTGGCTCGAAGAGGCCGATCAGCGCTTGAAGGATACTGCCGAGCAGGTGAAAGCCGTCGCCAGGCAAGCTAGGCCTGCCACCGTCGCCCCGCGTACTCAGGAACCGCGCCCTCTGCAACCTGGCGATACGGTCATGGTGCGCTCCGTCGGGCTCAAAGGCGAAATCGTCGCGCTTGATCACGAAGATGCCACGGCGACCGTTCAGGTTGGTGGGTTTCGTATGACGGTGGATCTCCGCGAATTGACCCGCGAAAAAGGTCAGCCTGAAACGGCGAATTCCCGTCGCGACTATCGCCCCGAACGTACTGTTTCCCTCCCGCCCCCCCCAGATGTCTCTATGACCTTCGATATGCGTGGCTGGCGCGCTCACGAAGTGAGCGACCGGCTTGATCGCTACCTCAACGACGCCTACCTCGCCGGCCTTTCCCAGGTGCGCCTTGTGCATGGCAAAGGTACAGGTGCCCTGCGCCAGATCGTGCGCGATGTCCTCCAGACCCATCCCCTGGTCGTCAATTTTGCTGGCGGCGGGCGCGATGGTGGGGATGGCGTGACCGTTGCGACCCTCGTTGACCGCTAAAATCCTTCCTGGCTCGGCAACGTGTTGTTTGGGTGAAAGATGCCAGCTTTGCTGGCATCTTTCATTGAACAAAACACAAAGAAAATATCTGCAAACCAAAAGCATTTTATCGTTTAATATATGGTTTGAGGGATTTTGGTCGGGTTCTGTTGAAGGAAATACCCCATGGCTGGCACAAGCACACCTCCTGATCCTCCTGACCACATTCGTCACCTGCCCAATAGTGTCGCAGTGGTGGCTACCAGTGGTGGTGATGTGCTGGTGCATTGTCCCCCCGAGACGCTGAAATATTTGCTGCATGATGGTCTGATTCCGCCGTCAATTATTGTGTTGCCGGTTGATCTGACCGCAGGGCAGGAACTCGGCTCGAGTGGTTTTGTGCGCCGGGGGATCAACTATGCGAGTGTCGAGTTTTTGATCTACTCGAACTTCTTTGGGCAGCAACGCAAAACACGCCTGGTGACCGTCACTGAGCACCAGGCCCGGCGTCTGCGCACGATCCTCAACGAAACAATCCGCGGGCCTGCTGATCCTGAAGATTATGGCGAGTTTGCCTGGGTACAGCAGGAATGTGCTGCCGTCGGCTATTATGCGCCGCTTGGGCGGATGTTGCTGTTAGAAGATCTCGTCGAGATTGTGAGTCTTGAGGCCGGGGGCGGCGATTTTGGGGTGACGCAGCTCGCCCTTGAAGATGACCATTTTGCCTTTCGTGAAGCAGGTCGCGTCATCGCTCGGCTCACGACCCAGATTACGACGCTTGCCGTGCCCCTTCATCTCGCCCCACCGCGCCCGCTCCAGCGTCAGGAAATTACGCTGCAATTCATTGGCGGCAGCGATGGCTTTGATCCCTCTGGCATTACCACCTGTTTTCTCGCGTACCTTGGTTCAACGGTGCAGACCCAGGCAACGCTCTTTGATGCGGCGGCCTATGTGGTGCTGCGCCTTGGCAATCTGGGCGTCTCGCCAAGCCATATCTCTGCGGTGGTGCTGTCGCATCTGCACGAAGATCACCTCGCCGGGTTGCCCGAGTTGATCTTGATGGGCAGCCATCGGGTGCGCTTGGTGACTTCGACCTTGATCTATCGTAGTCTGCTGCGCATCCTCGAAGCAATGCTCGATGTGCCGGCCAATCAGGTGGCGGCACTCTTTGATTTCTATTGCCTTGATCCCGGAACTCCGCTTGAACTGGAAGGACGCCACTTTGAGGCGATCTATGCGATCCATTCGATTCCCACGATTGCGGTGCGGGTGCAGGGCATCTGCTATTCGGGCGATATGCGCTATGACGAGGCTTGGTTTAGCGAACTCGAAGCCCAGGGGGTGCTGCTGCCCTGGCGCCGCGAGCAACTGATGCGCTTTGCTGAAGGGGCGAGCATTCTGGTTCAGGATGTTGGTGGAGGAGCGATCCATACGACGATGTCGGCCCAACTCCTTCAAACCCTCACCGCCAAGAGTCAGCGCCTGGTGCTCGCTCATACCAACAAAAATCAGTTGCCCGAGGATAGCGATGGCCTGGGCGATCGCATTGCGTTTGCCGGCAGTGGCATGGTCGTTGGCATGGGCGCCCATGTGCCTGGCGATGCCTTTACCGAAATGGTTGAGACAATCGCCGCCTGTCCTATCTTCGCCCGTTTGCCCATTGGTGAGCGGCTGATCCTTGCCAGTCAGGTCGAAGTGGTCAATTGGGCCGACGGCGATGTGATTTTGCACCAGGGCGATCCCTCTGATGGGGTGACCTATATTGTGCATTCTGGCCTGGTCGCGATCGATATGGATGGGGCTCAGATGCGCTTGCTGGGCCGTGGTAGCAGCATCGGTGAGCGGGGGGCCCTGCTTGGTGAGGCTCGTTCCACCACGATGCACGCCCACGGTGAACTCCAGCTTTTGAAACTCACCCCCGAGGTCTTTCTGCCGATTGCCAACACCTTGCATCTTGTCGAGGCATGTACTCGTGCCGATTGGATGGCCGAGTTGCCGATGCTACGGAGTTTGCCATGGGCTAGTTTGCTTGATCTTGCGCTCGATTTTCAACCATATCATCTGTTGCCGGGTGATATCCTCTTTTTGGCGGGCGAACCCGGGTATGAAGGTTATCTGCTGGTATCCGGTATGATGCGCCTGCTCGATCCTGCGGGCAACGAACTGGCCGTCAAAGCCACTCCTGGCACCTTCATCGGGGGCTATGCCGCCCTGTCGGGTGAGCCGCGCCGTACCAGTGCGCTGGCCGTGACGCCAGTCGTTGTCTGGAGCCTGCCGGCCTCGACTCTCGAGCGCCTCAATTTGCTCTATCCTCATCTCCTCTTGCACCTGCGCACGATCGTTGAGTAAGCGGCTGTCTGAAAAGCCCTGATCGGGCCAAGGAGCCGTGTGCCAACCTAAGAGCGTGGGCCGCCGTTCGCGGGAACGACATGGCGAACTGGCCCGTTGGATGCCCGCTTCCGCGGGCATCCAACGGGCGTTCAAGTCAGGGCGCATCTTCAGCCCAGAGCATGCCGACGCGCCCGCCGCCCAGGGCCATGATGCCATTATCGAAGGGGGCTTCGCTCAATGAACGCCAGCCAGTTATCGCTTCTCCCGCGAGATCGTAGATTGCCACATCGCCGCTGATGGCCCCGTTGGTAAAGTAACGACTTCCCTGGGGAAAGAGCGCCAGGAATTGGCTCGCCAACCCGTCGGCCTTTTCGCGGGGCATCACTTCGGTCGGATACGCCAGCTCGCCGACGATCAGATGGGTCACGAGTTTGGCGGCAATCCGCCGAGGTACCTCGATCCACGCTGCGCCAAGGCCGCGCAAGCCCGCCGCCTCAGCGAGTGCATCGAGCGCCGCACTCGCCGGGCCCGGCGTGGCCTCAGCGAGACGGGCCACCAGCAAACTCAGTGGATAGCTCGTGGCCCGTGCATGGTCGAGCGCATCGGCCAGTTCCATCAATGCTGGATCTTCATCAGGGAGTAACATCACCATCAATTTTGCCTTTAACTCTAGCTTCGTAACATGATGAGGGTGTCAACGGAAAATGGCCTGGCAACATAAAAGAAGCCCCTGCATCGCAGGGGCTCCTTCAGGTCCTGGAGGGGTATCACCAGACTGGTTGAACCTAACGGGCCTCACCAGCAGTGATACCCAGACGCTTATGATCACTCATGGGCATCACCTCCTTTACGCCTGAACGGCATTTCTTGTGAAACTTCTGACAAGAGTACTATACCTGAGACGTTTGTCCGTGTCAAGAGTAAAAAGCGGGAATTTTTTCCTGTCCTGGTCAACGAGCCAGCTTTGCTGGCTCGTTGACTAGGGCAGGTGAGGGGTGATGCGTCTGTTGCTCTTGTCACGGCGTGGCTGAATCTGGCGTATACTAACATGATGCGAGCGCATCTTGCACAGAAAGTGAATATCCATGGCTCAGCAGAGTGATTATGATGTTATTGTCGTTGGCGGTGGTCACAATGGGTTGACCACTGCTGGCTATCTGGCGAAGGCTGGCAAACGGGTGCTAGTCGTTGAACGGCGTGAGATTGTTGGGGGTGCCGTCTGTACCGAAGAAGTTATTCCAGGGTACAAGATTGATGTTGGTTCGTCGGCCCATATTATGATCCACCTCACCCCGATTGTGAAGGATCTGGAACTTGAGCGTTATGGGCTCGAATATATTCAGATGGATCCCTTTGCGTTCTTTCCCTTGCCCGATGGAAGTGGTTCGATTAGCTTTTATCGCGATACCGAAAAAACAATCCAGAGCATCGCCTCAGTCTCGCCTCGCGATGCCGAGGCCTACCGTCGGTTTCTTGCCTATTGGACACCGCTCAATGAAGCGGTTTTTGATGTGTTTCTCAATCCCCCGTCGGCGGCCCGCCTCTTTTCGACGGTTGGTTCGGCAACCTCACAGTTGCCGTTGGCCGACCGCAATCCGTTTGAAGTGACGCGGCGCTTCTTTACGAGCTATGCTCAGTTGATCAATGAGACCTTTGAGAGCGAGCCGATGCGGGCGGCGATGACTTGGCTTGCCGCCCAGAGTGGCCCACCACCTGATGAGATCGGGGCGGGTGACTTTTTTGGCTGGCACGCGATGATGCATACCTGTGGTGCAGCCCATCCGCGCGGTGGGAGCGGTGAGTTGACCCAGGCGATGGCCCGATCCTTCAAGAGCGCTGGCGGCGATCTCGTCCTTGGTGCCCCTGTGCGCCGGATTATTGTCAAGAATGGGCAGGTACAAGGGATCGAAACGATTGATGGGCAGCGTTATTCGGCCCCCATCGTTGTCTCCAATGCCCATGTTCTGACCACTATGCTCGATCTGGTTGGCCCCGAACATCTTTCCTCTACCCTCGTGCATCGTCTGCGCAATATCCGCATCGGCAATGGCTTTGGGATGACTGTTCGCTGTGCCGCCGAAGAGTTGCCCGATTACTTGGCAGCTCCAAGCGGCGGTCAGCCCCACGAGAGCCACCACGGGTTGCAATTGCTCAGCCCTTCGATGGATTATGTCCGTCGTGCCTATGAGGATTATCTGCGTGGTCAACCCGCCCACGATCCAGCCGTCATTGCGATGACCTTCTCGGCGATCGATCCCGATGTTGCCCCTCCTGGCAAACACACCGTCTTCCTGTGGGCGCAGTATTTTCCCTATGCCCTCAGCGATGGACGCCATTGGGACGATGTGCGCGAAGAGGCTGCCGACTCGATCCTCGAGGTGCTCTATCGGTATGCTCCCAATATGCGCGGCAAGATCATTGATCGTTTCATTCAGAGCCCGCTTGATCTTGAGCGTCGCATCGGGTTGCTCAAGGGCAATGTGATGCACGTTGAGATGAGTTTTGATCAGATGTTCTTCTTTCGCCCGCTCCCTGAGTTGGCCGAATACCGCACGCCTATCAAGGGGCTCTATCTGACCGGGGCCAGCACACATCCGGGCGGGGGTGTCTTTGGGGCCAGTGGCTCGAATACGGCTCGCGTTGTCTTGCGCGACGTTCACCAGCGCACCTGGGTGCCGTTGGCCGCCGGCGCCGGCGCCGGTGCGCTCGCCGCCGGGCTCTGGGCGGCCAGCCGCATGCGGCGCCCGTAGCAGACTGCTGCGGGGGCGGTGTGGCTTTAGGCCCCAAGAATCTCGCATACGCAAACGGCCAGCGAAGCTGGCCGTTTGCGTATGTATAAGTACAATGTGTTGGCGTAGCCCCAAAATAGGCTACTCTTCGTGCGCCTCGTAGTAGGCCGCCAGGCCCGCCAACGCCATTTGCGCCAGGAAGGGTGTGACTTCGTTGCCAAGTGCGGTGCGGAAGGCACTGTAGTCAATGGCGACGGCTTCGCGCCACTGCTGCGCGGCAACGTAATCGGGGAGGTAGCGCCGCAACTGCGCCGCTAGATGCCGTCGTGTGTTGGGTAAGGCTACGGTGAGTACCGCTGTCCGCAGGTAATCCGAAAAGGCCTCGCTCTCCTCTTCCTCGACAATTGGTGGTTCACCACACTGCCGCAGCATTGCCTCGACGAGCTCATCGGCGAAGTGCAATGGTGCAAAGGTGTCCCTTCGAAAGAGTTCTAAACAAAAGCTGTTGGCTGCCTCAGGGTCGGCATAAAAGGCATTGGCGACCGCACGCTGCCCTTTGAGCGCTTGCGAAGCCGCGAGAATGCGCTTTTGCTCGTCTTCATCTGGCTCTGATGCGAGCCAACTGCCTGCACATCGCGTGAGCCGGGTGGCTTCTGTACCCCCGCCCGCTCGCGTTGAGACCCGAACTGATCTTCCTCGCATGCGTTGTCTCTCCTTCGTCTCCCTACGTGCCTTGATCTGATGCAGGGTTCCTCCCCTGATGTGGATGCTAAGGGTGCAGTATACTCTATCTCGTAATCTTTACTATTTCTATTAAGAACTTGACTTTGTGCCTCGTCAGGTCTACAATATGCTGGAAAGAAAGTTTGTAGTTTGTAAGGAGTAGGAGATCATGGCGCGCATTTTTGGGAACATTACTGAACTAGTGGGCAATACTCCGCTTGTGCGCATCAATCGGGTCAATGATAGCCATGCAACCCTTGTGGCCAAATTGGAATTTTTCAATCCCGCCAGTTCGGTCAAAGATCGTATCGGGCTCGCGATGATTGAGGCCGCCGAGCGCGCTGGTTTGATTACACCCGGCGAGACGGTGTTGGTTGAGCCGACGAGTGGCAATACGGGGATTGGGTTGGCTTTTGTCGCTGCCGCTAGGGGCTATCGCTTGATTTTGACGATGCCCGAGACGATGAGTGTCGAGCGTCGGAAGTTGCTGCGTGGCTATGGGGCTGAACTTGTGCTCACCCCGGGGCCTGATGGCATGCGGGGCGCGATTGCTCGCGCCGAGCAGATCCTCTCCGATCTCCCCAATGGCTATATGCCTCAGCAGTTCAAGAATCCGGCCAACCCCGAGGTGCATCGCCTCACGACCGCCGAAGAGATCTGGCGCGATACCGATGGGGCGATTGATGTGCTGGTCGGTGGGGTTGGTACTGGTGGTACGCTGACCGGCGTGGGTGAGACGCTCAAGGCGCGCAAGCCTTCGCTGCGTGTGGTTGCGGTTGAACCCGAGGCTAGCCCGGTGCTCGCCGGTGGGAAGCCTGGCCCGCATAAGATCCAGGGTATCGGGGCCGGTTTTGTCCCCGAGGTGCTCAATACCGCGATTCTTGATGAGATCCAGCCCGTCAGTAACGATGATGCGTTTGCCATGGCCCGTCGCCTGGCGCGCGAAGAGGGTCTGATGGTTGGGATTTCAAGTGGTGCCGCTTGTGTTGCTGCACTTCGTGTCGCTCATCGCTCTGAATATGCAGGCAAGTTGATCGTCTTTATTGTGCCCAGCAACGGCGAGCGTTACCTCAGTACCCCCCTCTATTCCGAAGAGTAAGCGTTGGCTGCTGGCCCGACACCGCGAAGGGGGCGCTCAGTCAAACTGAGCGCCCCCTTCGCGGTGAGGTTATCCCTGCGCACTCCGCTGTTTTTTCAGGTAACGCAGCATCCCTGCGGTACTCATCTCGCTCCAACTGCGAGCCATCGTTACCGCCGGGCTGTCGTCGGGGCAACGAATCCACTCTGCGGCCAGCGCGATCGTGTCAGATTCACCTGCATCGAGCGCCTTCTCTGTCAGGTCAACCAGTTCTTCCAGTTTCGCGTGGGCGCGCTCTAACTGGAAGTCAACATCATCGTGCGGGCCATAGTGGGTCACATAGATCCGCGGCAGGTTCATCCCTCGCAGCAGCGCGATCGTGTTCCGCTGCGCCACCAGATTATAGGTCGGCACTGGCGTCACCGGGAAAGCGAGCCCCCAATGATCCATAATCAGGCCGGCTGCGTCGCCAATAAAGAGCCCTCCGCTCTTTAGATCACGGTAGGAAAGATGATCCGGCGAATGCCCCGGGGTCGCGATCGCGGCAAGCACCACGTCACGACCGAGGTCTAGCCGCAATTCTTCAGCCGGAAGCAATCGTTCCGCCGGAATCGGTTTAATGTCGCCATGCAACGGCCATGCCGCTTCACCAACTGCTCGCCGCACACTCGGAACCAGCTTGGAGGGGTCAACAAGATGCGGCACGGAGGTGCTGTGAATATAGACCGTCGCGCGGGGGAGCGCCGCCGCCAGATATCCGGCCCCACCGGCATGATCCATGTGGATATGCGTACAGAGAATGTGCTCGACCTCTTCAGGCCGAACCCCGAGCTTTTCCAGCCCGGCTAGCGTATGCGGTACCGTCAATGAAGTTCCTGTTTCGATCAAGGCGACTGTTTCACCACGCACAACATAGGTTACACCGACCCCAGGTACACCCAGCAGATTGTGGTCAATCGCGGTAATATGCGCATCAACATTGATGATTTCCACGCCATACTCCTTTTTGATTGATGTGGTTGCAGTGTAACACTATTCTGCGATCACGCGTTCAGCCCCGATCACCCCTTTCAAGCTGTCAATGAGGCCAGAGGAGATCTGAATCGTGTGTTGTGATTGGAGAATGACCGTGCCGACGCCATTGGGCAGATAGAGCGTCACGCGATCAGGGCCGATGCTCTCGCGCAGCACACTGTAGATGTTCTGCATACACCGTACATCGGCTTCGTCATTGCCCGTCCGCGGCAGATAGAGCCGCAAGGTGCGTCCCTGTGGTGCCGCAGGCGCTTCATGATACGTTCCGCCATTGCTGGCATTGCCATTCCCTTTGCCATTGCCGCGACTCTCACCACCGTTCACCTTCACCTGTTGTTTGGCACGAATCGTGGTGATGGGCGTGGTGGGCGTGGTGCTCGGGGGCGGTGTTGGCGGCACTGGTGTTAGGGTGGTGACGTTTGTTGTGCGTGCTGGCTCACGCATTGACCCTGTTGCCGTTGCCCCGGCCTCGGGCTCGACAAGCTCGCCAAACCCCTCAAGATCCATTTCGCTCGCGATCGGTGCAGGCGCTGGTTGGGCCGCCGCAACGACAGGCTCGACACTCTCGACGACGAGTTGGGTCACATCGCGGCGGTTATCAACCTTGGCGGTCAGCTTGACGGCCCCATCATCACACAGCAGATCGCCCGCTTTCGCCAGGGTGCGTGGGAAGGCCACCAGTTCGATGGTGCCGGTCAGATCTTCCAGATTCGCCACGAGCATCGTGTCGCCTTTGCGCGTCGTGATCCGGCGTACCCCATTCAAGACGCCTACAAACGTCATCGTCGAGCCGATGCTTTCTTCACTGATATCGCTCAGACTGCTGACATCTGTTAGATCGACCCCTTCGAGCGCCCGCGCAACCGGATCTTCCGACACATTCAGCCCGAGCAATTCCTTTTCCCAGAGCAACTCCTCTTTCATTTCTGCCGGGTTTGGCGTTATGATCGGCATCGGCACGCGGGACACGTTGAGGCTCTGGGTGCCGCCGGTTGCCTCGCCAAACATATCAAAGAGGCTGCTCTGGCCCACGTCGCGGGCCTTCTGGGCTTCGGCCCCTGCGCTGATCGCCTGGTCGAGAATCGCAAGTTTCTGCCGTCGCGAACCAGGCATGCTATCGAACGCACCACCCTTGATCAGACTCTCTAGGACACGCTTGTTGATCGCATGGCGATCAACGCGCCCACAGAGATCCTCCAGTGAGACGAAGGGGCCGTTGGCTTCACGTTCGGCAATAATCGCCTCGACGGGCCCATCGCCAACATTCTTGATGGCTGCGAGCCCGAACCTGATCCCGCGGTCAAACTGCACGCCTACGGGCAACGTCCCGTTGAGTGCCTCGATCTCGAAGCCCTTCTGCGACGCGTTGACATCGGGTTGCAGCACCGCAACCCCCAGTCGCCGTGCCTCAAGTGCGCCCTTGGCGATATCCTCAATCGTCCCCCCCGCGCCAGTCAACACGGCCGCCATATATTCGACCGGATAGTTCACCTTGAGCCAACTGGTCTGATAGCTGAGCAATCCATAGAGCGTTGCGTGAGGTCGGTTAAACGAGTAGCCCGCAAAAGGCAGGATCAGTTCCCACAACTCGTCGGCAACCTGCTGGCTGATCCCCTTTTTGAGACAACCAGCCTTGAAGATGGCGCCATTCTCGGCCATTAGCGCCTTGTTCTTCTTGCTGATCGCCTTGATGACTACATACGCTTGCCCAAGCGTATAATCGGCGACGGTTTGGAGCAGTTGCATAATCTGCTCTTGATAGACAATCACCCCATAGGTGTCTTCAAGGATCGGCTTGAGAATCGGATGTAGATACTTGATCTGGCCTGGATTATTCTTATTCGCAATATAAAGGGGAATCTGCTCGAGTGGCCCGGGCCGATAGAGGGCCACCATCGCATAGAGATCCTCGACCCTGGTTGGCTTGAGTTGCATCAGGTAACGTGTCATGCCCGCAGACTCAAGCTGGAACACATTGCGTGTTTCGCCCCGCCCCAGACTCGCAAAAACGTTGGGATCATCAAGGGGAATCTGATCTAGCCAGAGGCTCTGCCCGGTCGAGCGCTCGATATACTTCAACGCCTCGGCAACGATTGAGAGGTTGGTTAGCCCGAGGATATCCATCTTGAGCAGACCCATTTTGGCAAGGGTCGATCCTTCAAAGGCGGCCATCACGGCCTGATCATCCTTGGTTGTCCGTTGGAGGGGCACAAGATCCTCGAGCGGCGAGCGACTCACGACGAGCCCACAGGCATGTGTCCCGACCGAGCGCATCCGTCCTTCAACCTTCTTGGCCCAATCAATCAGATCCTTCAGATGAGGCTGCGTCTCGTAGATCTGGCGCAACTCAGGCACGCGCTCGAGCGCCTGGGCAATCGTTGTGCCGACAGGTAGCGTTGGGATAAGCCGGGCAACCCGATCGACCTCACTCAGTTCGATGCCCAGCACCCGCCCCATATCACGCAGCGCCGCCTTGGCCCCGAGTGTACCATACGTGATGATCTGGGCTACATTTTCGCGCCCATACTTAGTGGCGATGTAATCAAGAATTTCGCCACGACGACTATCAGCAAAATCGGTATCAATATCGGGCATCTCGAGCCGTTCACGTGAAAGAAACCGCTCAAAAAGGAGCTTATTGGCAACCGGGTCAACATCCGTGATCTCAAGGGCATAGAGCACCAGCGAAGCCCCAGCCGAGCCACGCGGGAGACAGGGAATCCCCCGCGAACGCGCATACTTCACGTAATCCCAGACGATCAACATATAATCGGGGAACCCGGTGGCATTAATCACATCAAGCTCATCTTCGAGCCGGGCCATATAGTGCTCAGGCGGTGCGCCGTGAAAGCGCTTCATCAACCCTTCTTCACAGACGAGTTTCAGATACGACGACGCATCATGGCCTTCGGGCAGATCAAACTGGGGCAACTGCACGCGGCCAAAGTCGAGCTTGAGATTGCACATCTCGGCAATGCGCCGGGTATTCTCGAGCGGGCCGGTACCATAGCGCTTGAAGCGCTCCCACATGGCCTCACCTGACATAATGTGATAGCTCTCGTCCATGGCAAAATCTTTGGCACAGAATTCCTGATAGGTCAGGTTCATCCCCATTGACATCACCATATGTTGCGTCTTCACATCCTCAGGGCGCACAAAATGGGTATCACTGGTTGCGACCAGGGGAATGCCAAGTTCGTTGCCAATCCGCACCAGTTCGTCATTGATGCCCTCGAGTTCCGGGGTATTGTCGTGCAATTGAAGTTCAAGAAAATAGTTGTCTGGCCCAAGCAAATCGCGGTAATAGGCGGCCATCGCGATGGCCTGGTCGCGTTGCTGCGCCGTGAGTGCCTGAATGACTTCACCCGCAATGCACGACGACGTGACAATCAGACCTTCGTGGTGCTGCTCTAGTAACTCGCGGTCGATGCGCGGGCGCGCAAAGATCCCTTTGCCCATGCCGTCAAGATGTGACCGAGTCGTCAAATGCACCAGGTTGCGATAGCCAACCTCGTTTTTCGCGAGCAGCAACAGATGGTAATAGTTCTTGCCGCCCTTGACCATCTGACTCGTCCGCGAACCAGGGGCCATATAGGCCTCGACGCCGATAATCGGCTTGATGCCGGCCTTTTTCGCCGCATCATAGAACTCCATCGCCCCATACATCACCCCGTGGTCTGTGAGGGCAATGCTATCCATCCCTAGCTCAACGGCACGTTCGGCGATGGCCTTGGTTGAGGCGTATCCGTCAAGGAGGCTATATTCCGAGTGGACGTGGAGGTGTACAAAGTCTTTCATGAAAAAGTCTTTACACTTGTAAAACCAGCAAACCCCACTGCTTATGCAAAAAACGAATGTTTTCCACAGCCTTGCTGTCAATTTAGCGCACCATAACGCGCTTTTTAGACATAACGTAGAGTGGGTGCGGGTCAGACGATTGCTGGTTTCTATTATAACACAGGGCTCTGGCTCTGTGGCTAGTGTAAAGGGTACAAAGCGATCAGTCGCCTCGTATGAGCTGCTCTTACGAGGCGACTGATGGGTCGTGCGGGCGCATCAAGACGCCTTAAAACGGCACGTCTTCGTCGTGGACTGGGGCTTCCACATCTTCGACTTCGGCAACCGCTTCGCTTGGCAGTCCCGGACGAGCATCAAGAAAGAGGACATTCTCAGCGCGAACAAGAGTTCGTGAGCGTGTCTGCCCACTTGCTTTGTCGGTCCACGCGTCGGTGCGCAACGCCCCGTTGACCCGCACCCGACTCCCCTTGTGCAGATAGCTGTTGCACAATTCGGCCAGTTTGCCCCAGGCCTCGACACTCGTCCAATCCGTCTCAAATTCACGCCGCCCCTCGGTATCAAGGTTGGTAAACCGCTTCGTCGCGACTCTTAAACGACAGACCGCCGCACCATTGGCTAGAAAACGTAACTCGGGATCGGCTCCTAGCCAGCCGAGCAACTCTACGCAATTGACGGTTCCCTTCACCGGACCCATACCTGCCCTCTTTCTTACTTGTGCGCCCGCCTCTCCTCTACAGGGTATGCGCTGCGCTCTCCTGATACGCTCGCTATGTATACCGCCGCACGACCCCCAAAGATACGGCCCTTCCTGGAAGCGTGTCTTTTGCCAAATTCGTTAGGGTTGCCGTCCATCCAGATTGTCTCTAAGACAGGTATACTAATAAAGACTGGTATACTCTTATCGTCTTTGAGCAATGCATCCACTCGACCCCGTGCAGGCAGTCGTCGCAAAACCGAGCCGAGCGCTTATTTCGTTTGTGAACGATGTTTCCCGGGTTGTGTAACCCTGAGCGCAGCGAAGGGTCCAGGCGTCCCAATGGCAGAGATACTCCGCTGCGCTTGGCATAACAAGGTCGTGAGCAGCGCAGAAGATGTAGCTCTCACACTAATGTAGATACGATAGCAAGACGCATGGGCGACTCTCTTCAAGCAGCTTCCGCCGACAAACTGGCAACGATCCTCGAGTTGAGCCAGCTTGTCTGCTCTTCACTCGATCTGGCAGTGGTCTTTGAACGCATTCTGACGGCGGTGCGTGATTTGAGCCATGCCGAGATTATTTCGATCATGCTGCTTGACGATCAAGGTGAACAGCTCGAGATTGTCGCTTCCTATGGCCTTGATCCTGCCCAGTTCGAGCACTACCGTTTTCGCCTTGGTGAAGGTATTGCCGGTTGGGTTGCCCGCTATGGCGAGCCGGTGCATACCGCTAGCCCTGGAAGCGATGTGCGGTTTCTGCCGCGAGCAACACCCCATGCCTCAACCCTCTTTGTCTTGCCCTTGCGCGTACGTGACCGCGTCCTCGGCGTGATTAATATGGTCAAACAGACTGATGGGGTCTTGTTTCATCCCGAGATTGTGCAGATGGTGGCGATCTTTGCCGACTATGCTGCGATTGCGATTGATAACGCGGCAGCCGCAGCCGCGCTGCGTTATGCCGCTACCCGCGAGCGCCTCTCGCACCTCGTCTCGCAGGCTCCTCGTCAGTCGGGCGTTGTCAATGCGGTCGTTGAACGCCTGCTCGATGAACTGATCACCACGCTCGAGGTACAAGCGGGTCTCTTTGTCGCGAACAGTGACCAGTCGGGCTATCGCTTGCTCGCAGCCTCCTCTGGGTTTACCCAGGATGTGACCGCGTGGACGCCAGCCCATCCTGAGTTTGCTTGTACCGAAATCAACCGGGGGGCCAGTTCCGCCTTACAGCTTCGCCTTGATGTCGAAGCTGCGCCCGTCGGCTGGCTTCTGATCTGTCCACCCGGAATGAACTATATGTGGCAGCGTGGTGAAGTCGAACTCGCTCGTTTTGCCGCTGATCAGATGGCGCTCTTGCTTGCCAATGACCAGTTGTTCCAGCAAGAACAGCAGAATCGTGCCCTCATTCGTACCCTCAATCAGTTGGCGGCAGCTTCCCATGCCATGGTTGGGCGTGCAACGCTGCTCGATTTTATCCTGGAACAACTCCAGGGCTTGATTGCTTACGATTCGAGTGGCATTTTCCTCTTTCACGATGATGACTATGCTCGGATGGAAGCCGGACGAGGGTTTCATCGTGCTGCCCCTGGCCTTGTGCTCTATATGGGGCCTGGTTCACTTACATGGGATGTCCGCCAGCAACGCCAGGCTCGCTATGTCCCCAATGTCCAGGAGTTGACCGGATGGCAGCCAGTGCTTGATAGCGACCTTGTTCGCGCTTGGATCGGCATCCCTCTGATTGTCCACGATACGGTGATTGGCATTCTGACGATTGATAAATGGACGCCGGGCGCTTTCAGTGCTGCTGATGTGCAGGTGGCGCAACTCTTTGCTGACCACGTGGTTGTGGCAATCAACAATCAACGCCTGTTGTATGATGCCCAGACGCGTGCTAGTCAGTTGCAGTTACTGCACCAGACAACCATGCGGATGGGGACGTATCGTGCCTTGCCACCTCTGTTTGATGATGTCGCCCGCCTCTTGCATCGCACGTTTGGGTACTATCAGGTGCTGTTGGCAACCCTCGAAGGGGAGACTTTGGTGTTCCATGTGGCGTATGGTGTCATCAATGATCCTCGGATCCTCTATCCCGAACAACGTGCGAGTTATCATGAGGGTCTGCTTGGCTGGACTGCCCGTACGGGTGAAACGCTCCTGCTCAATGATGTTCGGGTCGATCCGCGCTATCAACAGCATCCTCGTTTGCCCAGGCTCGCTGCCTCACTGGTGGTGGCGTTGAAACGGGACACCCGCATCCTCGGGATTATTGCCGTTGCTAGTGATCAGACCGGTGCGTTTAGTCAGCACGATCTCTATCTGCTCGAAGCCCTGGCTGCGCAGACGGTGATGGTGCTCGAACAGTTGCGTCAGGATCAAGAGTTGCGGGATGTGGAAGATCGTATCGCCCAGAGCGAACGCTTGCGTGCCCTTGGTGAATTGGCAAGTGGAGTTGCGCACGATTTCAATAATTTGCTCGCCAGCATCCTTGGTCATATCCAGCTCTTGCTTGATGCGTCGCTCAGCGCCGAGGTTGCTGATGAGTTGCGTATTGTTGAACGCTCAGCCCTCGATGGCGCTGCTGCCGTCCGTCGCTTGCACAACTTTGCCCAGACGAATCGCGTTTTGCCCCACGAGATGGTCGATCTTGCTGAACTGGTTGAAGAGAGCCTCGCCATGACCCGACCTGTCTGGCGTGAGGCACCTCAGCGCCGTGGCATTCTGATCACGGTCATAACTGATCTCCAGCCTGTGCCTCCCTTCGCAGGTGATGCTCCCGCGCTCCGTGAAATGATCACGAATCTACTCTTGAATGCTGTGGATGCGATGCCATCGGGTGGTCAACTGACCCTGCATACCGCGCTTGTGCCCGCGTCGGCAAGCCCCCTGCGGCAAGCATCAGCGCTCATTCAACTGAGCGATACCGGGGTTGGTATGAGCCAGGAAGTTCAGGCGCGTATGTTTGATCCTTTTTATACAACGAAAGGGTCAGCTGGTACCGGGATGGGCCTGGCGATGGTCTATGGTATTGTTCAGCAACACCTTGGTCAGATTGTTGCCTCAAGTGAACTCGGTGTCGGCAGTACGTTCAAGGTCTATATGCCTATCCGTTCGGTTCCTCAGGTTGAGGTAAGAGCGCCTACACCATCGCAACCCCCTCTTGCCCAGGCCAGGCGCCTTCTTGTTGTCGAAGATGATCCGCCGGTGCGACGGGTGCTGGTGCGTCAGATCCAGCGCCTCGGTTATCATGTCACGGAAGCCGCAGATGGTGCGACGGCCCTTGCCTTGCTGACGGCACATCACTTTGAGTTGCTCTGTACTGACCTCGGGATGCCTGGCCTCTCGGGATGGGAACTGATTGATCGTGTGCGCATGCACTACCCTGATCTAAAGCTTGTGTTGATCTCGGGGTGGGGCGATCAACTTGATCCCGCCGAAGCACGGGCCCATGGCGTTGATGCGATCCTTGCCAAACCCTTCGAATTTACCAGTTTGCAGCGTGTTTTGTATAGCTTGCTTGACCAATGAAAGAACAACCGTTGCCCTCATCAACCCGATCGGTTTCACCGTGGCCGATCCGCCAGCGTCAGATTCGTCGCCAGATCGTCTATCTCTGGTGGACATTGGTGTTGATCGTGAGTCTTATGCTCGCGAGTGGCATGCTGGCGGTGACCCTCCAAGCCTCACGTGATGATACGCGACGCACCGATCTTGCCCTGGTGGTGATACCTGTCGTGCCCTCACAGGCGATGATTGATCATACCCTTGATCTCTATCGCCGCGGTCTTGTCCCCCAGATGCTACTCGTCGGCGAGGGTAGTGATGGCCTGCGTGCACGCCTTGTTGAACAGGGCCTCAGTGAAGAACGCATTGTGCTGCTGTCGACCTCTCATCACGTGCCTGCCGACCTACAACTCGCCGGACAGAGTGCCCGTACCCAGGGCAGCCAGACCGTGCTTGTCGTTGCTGAACCTGCAGATATGTTGACCGCACTCAAAATTATGCGTGATCAGGATCTCCGTGCGTATAGTTCACCTGTCCGCGAGTCAACCCTCGATCTCGGGACGTTATTCCGCGCTACGATGCGCTATTGGTCCTATGTGCTTGCCCTGTCTTGAGGCTGAAAATTCGTGATCAAACACCGCTTGACAAAATCTAAACCGGGTGCTATACTCCTCAACGTGTTCAGCGGTTTCACCTCTGACGAGGTAAACCAGAACAAGTGAGAGTAGTTCGAGGCCGCAAAGCGAACCGCGCCGACAAAGTCGGAGACGTCGCCAGGCCGGAGGGGAAACCCGCCGCCTGGTTTTTTGTCGCCAAGACCTCTCACAATGCACCTTAGCAACTAAACAGTGACAGCATAAAGTAATGGTTTCACGTTTATTCAGTGGCGTAGACCTGACCGTAAGGTCAGAGCTTCACCATTCAACGCAGAGTTTGATCCTGGCTCAGGACGAACGCTGGCGGCGTGCCTAATGCATGCAAGTCGCACGCAGGGTG
>NZ_LYXE01000117.1 GCF_002532075.1 Candidatus Chloroploca asiatica
CCACCCGGAACCGTGCTGATCCCGCCGTCGGTCTTGGTGATGACGAGGTTCGGGGCCGCCGTGATGGGCGTGGTCTCATCATCCTCGTTATTCTCGGGGGTCGGGTCGTCACCATTGCTGCCGTCGTCGGCGATGACAACGGTGTTGAAGATGCTGTTGACGCCCGCAGGCAGGCTCGCATCAACCTGTACGACGAAGCTGACGGTGCCGGTGATGTTGACGGCGAGGTCGCCCACGTCGTAGGTGCAGGTGCCGCCCTCGCACGACCAACCGGTCGTGGTGATGAAGGTGGTATAGGTCGGCACGGTCTCGGTAATCACGACGCCAGTGGCATCCTGGTTGCCGACATTGGTGTAGGTCAGCGTGTAGGTAATCAGGTCACCCGTGGTCACGGTGATGTTGTCGTCGGTCTTGGTGATGACCAGATCAGGCGCGGCGATGACGGGCGTGACCTCGTCGTCGTCATTGTTGTCCAGCCTGATTTCGGGGCCGTTCTGCCCGTCGTCGGCGATCGTGACGGTGTTGGTGATGCTGGTGAAGCCAGCCGGCACGCTTGAGGCCAGCCGTACGGTAAAGGTGATGCTGCCAGATGCACCCGCCGCCAGGGTTTCAAGGCTCGTTGTACACGTGGCCCCCGCGCTTCCGCCGTCTGAACAACTCCAAGTGTTCGGCGCAACAAAGCTCGTGCTGACCGGGACGGTCTCGGTGATGACGACGCCGGTTGCGGCGAGGGTGCCGAGG
The DNA here is from genome assembly GCF_002532075.1 of Candidatus Chloroploca asiatica. GTDB lineage: Bacteria > Chloroflexota > Chloroflexia > Chloroflexales > Chloroflexaceae > Chloroploca > Chloroploca asiatica. The sequence goes on from NZ_LYXE01000117.1 coordinate 742, forward strand.
TTGGTGTAGCTGAGCGTGTAGGTGATCAGGTCACCTGGCGCCACCGTGCTAACACCGTCGTTCTTGGTGATCGTGAGATCGGGCGCAACGATGGTGATTGTATCATCGTCACTCGTGTCGGGTTCTTCGCGCTCGTTCGGATCGTCATCGGGCAGACTGGTTGATTGGGTGATCGTGGCGGTGTTGGTGATGACGGTGCCGTTGACCAGATCGCCCGCGAGCGTGACTTGGAAGGTGAAGGTGCGGGTTGTGCCAGCCGCAATGGGGCCACCAGTGTAGCGCACGATGGTGTCGCTGCCGCTGATGACGGTGTTATACGCAAAGCCACTCGGTGTTGTCCCTGGGCTCACGGCGCTGAAGTTGGCTGTGGGCAATGGGTCAACAATGACAACGTCGTGCGCCGGTGAAGTTCCGGTGTTGGTGACGGTCAATGTGACGGTGACCGTTTCGCCTGCATAGGCGGTTGCTTGACTAAACTGCTTGTCAAGCTCTAGCCGCGGTTCAACCACGGTCACGTCAACCTGGTTGCTTGTGATGGTCGGGCTGTTGCCGATGGCGATGCTCGCCCGGTTGGTGAGGGTGGTCTGCGGATCAAGCCCGCTGTTCCCTGGCACGTCGCGCACCCGCGCCTGCAATTGCACGCGGAAGCTATTGTTGGCCGGATTGTTGTCGGTTGTCACCGTGACCGGCGCATTCCAGTTGAGCACAAGCGTCCCACCGTTGCTCCCTGGCCCGGTCAGGCTATACGCTGGGAGCGTGCCGTTGAAGCCGGTGGTTATGACGTTCGTGCTGCCGGTCAGATAGCTCAGGCCGCTCGGCAGCGTATCGGTGACCACGAGCGACGGGAAGATGCCCTCGGCCAGGCTGATGGTGAGCGTATAGGTGATGACTTCGCCAAGCGTGACATTGCTGCCACTGGTGGCTAGCGACGAGGTTCCCGCCAGCGCCTTGGTCAGTTCAGGCACCGTAAAGATACCCGCGTCCCAGGTCAGGTCATTGATGCCCGGGTTCAGCGTGATCGTTGCCGTGCGCCCGGTCGCCACATTGGCGTTGCTATCGTTTGCCAGCGTGCCTGTCCCGGTCGGGCTAAAGGTATAGCCGGTCGGCAAAGCAAACGCGATGAGATAGTCGTTGGCCCCGAGCATGTCAAAGCGATAGAAGCCATCGCTATCAGTGGTTGTCGTCACAATGACCGTCTCGGGCGCAGTGGCATAGCGCAGGGTCACCGTGATACCCGCCACCCCGCGTTCGCCGTTGTCCTGGATGCCATTCTGGTTCAGGTCGAGCCAGACCCGGTCGCCGAGCGAGGAGGGCTGGAAGAAGCCGAAGTCGAGCGTCAGGTTGGTGTTGGGATCGGTATCACCATCGTCAACTGGCTCCTGGCCCGAGGTGAGCATGATCGCATTGCTGCGTGCTGTTCGCTCCGTGCCAAGACCGTTGTCGTCGTCGTTGGTGTTGTTATTCGGGTTTGGCGTACTGGCAATGTCGGTTGACGAGCGATAGCCTTCTGGCGCAGTGACCTGCACCAGATAGCCGTTGGGCTTGAGATCGGTGAAACGATAGAGCCCATCAGCGCCCGTGGTGATGCTCGTGATCAGCGTGCCGGTGAGGTTGGTTGCCGGCGTGGTGCCGTCACTGAAGAAGATCGCGACCGTCGCACCTTGCAGCGGGCTGTCGCCGCTGTTGTAGGTACCACTATTGTCGCGGTCAAAGAAGACCAGATCGCCCAGGCTTAGTGGCCGGTAGAAGCCGAAGTCGAGCGTCAGGTTGGTGTTGGCGTCGGTATCACCGTCGTTGATCGGTTCCTGGCCCGAGGTGAGCGTGATGACGCCGCTGGTGGTAGCCCCGGCGGTGCTGTCGCCCAGGCCGTTGTCGTCGTTGTCCTCATTGTTATTCGGGTCAGCAACGGTATTGTCGGACGAGCGATAGCCCGCTGGTGGCGTCACGCGCACGGTGTAGTCACCAGGGCGCAGGTTGGTAAAGGTGTAGATCCCGGTGCTTGTTGTCGTCTGGTTGAGCACGTCGGCCCCGGTCACGTCGGTGACGACGCTGCCGTTGCGGAGTAGTTCAACCGTCGCCCCGGCCAGGCCGATGTCGGTGCCAGCCACATAGGTACCGCTATTGTCGCGGTCGTGGAAGATCAGGTTGCCCAGGGTCAGCGGGTGGTAGAAGCCGAAGTCGAGCGTTAGGTTGCTATCGCCAGCATCAGTTGGCTCCTCGCCCGAGGTAAGCGTGATGACGCCACTGGTGGTAGCCCCGGCAGTGCTGTCGCCAAGGCCGTTGTCATCGTTGTCTTGATTGTTATTCGGGTCAGCGACGGTATTGTCGGATGAACGATAGCCCGCTGGTGGCGTCACGCGCACGGTGTAATCACCGGGGCGCAGATTGGTGAAGGTGTAGAGGCCTGTCGCGGTCGTCGTCTGATTGCTGACGTTTGCGCCGTTCACGTTGGTGACGACGCTGCCGTTGCGCAGCAGTTCAACCGTCGCCCCGGCTAGGCCGATGTCGGTGCCGTCCACGTAGGTGCCGCTATTGTCGCGGTCGTGGAAGACCAGGTTGCCCAAGGTGAGCGGCCGATAGAAGCCGAAGTCGAGCGTCAGGTTGGTGTCGCCACCATCAGTCGGCTCCATCCCCGAGGTGAGCGTAATCACGCCGCTGCTCGTTGGCCCGGCGGTGCTATTGCCCAGACCGTTGTCGTCGTTGTCCACATTGTTGTTCGGGTCAGTGACGGTATTGTCGGACGAACGATAGCCTTCTGGTGGCGTCACGCGCACGGTGTAAGCACCAGGGCGCAGGTTGGTAAAGGTGTAGAGGCCCGTCGCGTCTGTCAGTTGGCTGCTGACGGTTGCCCCGGTCACGTCGGTGACGACGCTGCCGTTGCGGAGCAGTTCGACCAGCGCCCCGTCCAGCGGGCTATCGATTCCTGCATCATACGCGCCGCTATTGTCGCGATCGTGGAAGACCAGGTTGCCCAAGGTGAGTGGCCGATAGAAGCCGAAGTCGAGCGTTAGGTTGCTATCGCCACCATCAGTCGGCTCGAGGCCCGAACTGAGCGTAATCACGCCGCTGCTGACGATGCCGGTGCTGCTGCTACCAATGCCGTTGTCATCGTTATTGACATTGTTGTCTGGGTTGGCCGTGGTCGCAATGTCGTCGGACGAACGATAGCCGTCTGGTGGCGTGACACGCACCATGTAAGCGTCTGGGCGCAGGCTGGTGAAGGTGTAGAGGCCCGTCGCGGTCGTCGTCTGACTGACAACCGTCACGCCGTTTACGTTGGTAACGACCGTGGTGCCGTCAGCCAGGAAGAGTTCGACCAGCGCTCCGGCTAGTGGGCTGTCTGTGGCTGGCTCGTAGGTGCCGCTATTGTCGCGGTCAAAGAAGACCAGATCGCCCAGGCTTAGTGGCCGGTAGACCCCGACATCCCAACTGTCATCATACTCACCCGAGACAAGCGTCGTGCCACTCATCACGCCGGTTGTCGGATTGGCATCCGAGTCGGTGGCGCTGGTGCCGCGTCCGGTGACGGTGAAGCGATAGCCGTCGGGCAGGGTCGCCGTGACGGTGTAGACGCCCGGGAGGAGGCCGGTAAAGCTGTAGAAGCCACTCGCGTTGGTCGTGGTAATGGCGGTGACCAGTGCATTCAGCCCGTCGGTACCCGTAAGCGTGAGGGTCACACCCGCAACACCGGGTTCGCCTGCATCCTGAACGCCGTTGGCATTGCGGTCGAGCCAGACGAAATTGCCGATGCTGGCGGGCCGGTAGAGCCCCGCGTCCCAGGTGTTGTCAAGTTCACCCGAGGTGATGTCGGTCCTCGCCATCACGCCGGTGGTGGGATCAGCGTCGCTATCGGTCGCGTCGTTGCCGCCCTGGTTCTGGGCGGTGAGGCGGTACCCGGCGGGGGCCGTGACGGTCACGGTGTAGGTGCCCGGGACAAGGTTCGTAAAGGTGTAGATGCCGCTCGCGTCGGTGGTGGTCGTCAGCGTGACGGTTGCGCCGGCACCGGTCTCGCCGTTGAGGTCGAGCCTGACATTCGGCACGCCCGGTTCGCCCGCGTCTTGCACGCCATTGCCATTGCGGTCGTCCCAGACCCGGTCGCCGAGGGTGCCCAATTGATAGAGCCCGGCGTCCCAGGTGAAGTCGTCCACGCCGCTCACCAGCGTGATGTCGGCGGTGGTGCTGGTCGCCCCGGCCCCGGCGGTCACGTCGCTATCAAGCGCATCGTCACTGCCGGCATTCTGTACACTAAAGCGGTCGTAGCCATCAGGCCGGGTGACGGTGACGCGATAGAGCCCAGGCAGCAGGTCGGTGAAGGTGTA
>NZ_LYXE01000118.1 GCF_002532075.1 Candidatus Chloroploca asiatica
TTGGCTGAAGCCAGCAAGAAACCCGCCTAACCGCACGCGCTCAAGCGCGGCGGCTTGCGGCGGGTTCCCAAAGGTCAATGCTGCGCGACACGGCAGAAGGGGCCAAAGAGAACCGCGCCATGCCAGGGCTAGTAGGGCCATACGGTGCCTGAACATCAGGGGATGGCGCACCTGTTTTCCTTATGAACGATACCCTTGCGACGACGATTACGCAATTGCTGGGGCTGCATGCGCAGGGCTTGCTTGATGATGCCGAGCTGACGGCCAAGCTTAATCAGCTGCGCGCCCGCGTCGGGGCGTCGGCGGTGGCCGAGGTGTTGGCAGCGTGCGCGACCGAGGCGCCGCTGTCGTCGCCAGCCGAGGTGCCGCGTGTCCATGTGCAGACCGTGACCGGCAGTCCGCAGGTGGCGGTGGCGGGCGATGTCCACGGACATGTCTTTCTCGATGGTCAGCGCACGGAGGCCCATGCCACCCTGCTTGCCACCTATCTCCAGCGGGTAGTGGCAAGGTGTGCGACGCTCTCGTTGCAGCCCTTTCATGATCAGCGCGATCTGCGCGAAACGTTGGCCGTGGGGCTGGCGCAGGTCTATACTGAATTGGCGACGACCGCTGATCCGGTGCCTCGCGAGCGACTGACGCCGGCGGAACTGGCGTCGTTCGATGCCGCAGCCTTCTGGCGTGACCATGTGGGTCCGCAGCATGGGCCTCGTCAGCGGCGCCTCTCGGTGATCCGCCCGGCGACGGACGACGAGCAGCGCCAGGCGCACGCGCTGCCGCCAGGGCAACGCGGAGGACGCCCTGATCGGCCTGACCCTTGGGTTGAACACGCCTGCGAGACGCTCGATGCGGCCCAGTTCGCTCAGATGGTGGCCGCGCATCCCTGGGTGCAGCTAACGGGGCCCCAACTGGTGACAGAGGCGGTCGCGGGAACGCCGCGCTTGGTGCTGCTGGGTGAGCCAGGGAGTGGCAAGAGTACCGTCTGCCGCTATCTCGCCCTGACCCTGGCCCAGGCGGCCCTGACGCCCACGGTGCCGCTGCCTGATGTCCTGCTGGGGTGGCCTGCGGCGACCGTGCCTCAGATCCCGGTGCTGGTGCCGCTGCTGCCCTTTGCCCGTCGGCTCGAAGCTGCGCCGGGACAGGCGCTGGATGCGACGGCGCTCTGGAATGACGTGGCGGCCACGTGGCAAGGCGAGGGCCGTTCGCCTGGGCTCGCGGCCGCGCTGCATCACGAACTCGACGCCGGGCGAATGATCCTCTTCCTGGATGGCCTGGACGAGGTGCCCACCGTGGCGACGCGCCGCTTGGTGGTTCAGGCGCTTGAGGCCTTTGCAACGGCGTACCCTGACGCTCATATGGTGGTGGCCTGCCGCGTGCGCGCCTACGAGGGTGCCCGCGACCACGGGTGGCACCTGGCGGGGTGGCCGACGGCGACCCTGGCCCCCTGGACAGACGGCCAGATGCGCCAGTTTGTGGCCGGGTGGTATGCCGCGATCGGTGGCCTGCCCGCAACCGAGCGTGCGCGGCGCCAGGCCGATTTGCAGCTGGCGCTCACGCGCCGCCCTGACCTGCAACGGCTCGGGAGCAATCCGATGCTGTTGACGATCATGGCGCTGGTGCATTTCAATGAGAGCCAATTGCCCGAAGAACGTGCGGCCTTGTACGGTCGCTGCGTGGCGATTCTGCTGGCCCGGTGGGAACTGGGACGGATTGGCTACGTGAGCGCCTATGGCTCGTTGATGACCTATCTCGGGATGCCCGAAGTGGATGTGCAGCGGTTGCGTCCGATGCTGCAACAGGCAGCCTATCGTGCGCACCAGGCGCATGCAGCGGGCCAGCCGGGTCGGCTTGCACGGGCCGAGGTGCGCGAGTTGGTCGCGGAGGCCTTAGCCGCGTTGCAGCATCCCAATCCCTACGAAGGGGCGAAACAGTTCCTGACCTACACCGACGGGCGGGCCGGGTTACTGCATGCGCAGGGGGCCGGGGAAGACTATGTCTTTCCGCATCAGACCTTTCAAGAGTATCTGGCGGGCCTGGAACTGGTGAGGGGTCCGGCCTTCGTCGAGCAAATGATGGCCGTGCGGCACGACGACCGGTGGCAGATTCCGATGATGCTGGGGCTCGGGCATGCGGTGCATGAAGGCTTGTTTGCCATCCCGTACCAATTCCTGAGCCGACTGCGCTGTCTGCGCGAGCGCAGTGCCGGGCAGCGACAGCAGGATCTGCTCTTGGCGGCAGTGATCGCGGCGGATGTGGGCTGGAAGCGGCTGCGACGCGGGGGCGACGAATTCGGGCAACTCCAGGAGGATCTGGCGGCGGATCTGGCGAGCCTGATCACCGACCCAACCGTCCCGGCGGCGGTACGCGTTCAGGCGGGTGCCCTGGTCGCGCCGCTGGGCGACCCCCGCCCCGGTGTTTGTACGCTGCCGCCCGCGATGGTGGAACTGCCTGGGGGCAGCGTGATGCTGGGGGTGACTGCTGCGGAGCTTGCCCAACTGCCAAATAATAGGCAGCATTGGTTTGACGATGCCGAGAATGAGGCGGATGTGCCTGTTCCTGGGTTCGCGATCGGGCGCTACCCGGTGACGAATGCGCAATATGCCGAGTTTATCGCCGCAGGCGGGTATGATCCAGCGGCCCCCTGGTGGGATGCGGCTGGGCGGGCGTGGCTGGCACGCGATGATGATGCCCCAGAGGGCTTCCGAGGCTGGCGGCGGCAGCGCAAAGATCAGCCAGAGGCATGGGATGACGAAGCGTTCGGGTATGGGCGTGGGAACTCTCCGGTGGTCGGGGTCAATTGGTATGAAGCCATGGCCTTTGGCCGCTGGCTGACGGCGTCTCTGAACGATGGCTTCGTCTACCGCCTGCCGAGCGAAGCGGAGTGGGAGTATGCGGCGCGGAGGCCAACGCGACGGATCTATCCGTGGGGGGCGGCTGAGCCTGAGGGTGAGCGGGCCAACTTTAATCGGATCTATGATGGCACGACCGCGGTGGGCTGTTTCCCGGCCGGGGCAACGCCGGACGGGGTGCTGGATCTGGCAGGCAACGTGTGGGAATGGACGCGGAGCGTGTATCGCCCGTATCCCTACGATCCCGCCCTCGACGACGGACAGGAGGAGGGGGCTGATGCCGCCGAAAAACGCTTTACACTTTGTGGCGGCTCGTGGTACGATGAATCGTTCAACCTGCGCGCGGCCAACCGCAACCTTAATACGCCCGACGGCCATCTTCGGAATGTGGGTTTTCGGCTTGCCCGGCACCCACATGTGTAAAGTGTTCTGTGTTCTGTCGCGTGACGTAAGTACCGCCGTGCAGTGAGCACAGGTACGGCTAGCGGGGGCGCGGCGCGGTGCCGGGGGGATGCAAGGGGGCGCACCCCCTTGCTTGCGCCCGTGGCGCAACGGCGCGGCATGCATCGCTTGCTGGCTCACATTCACTGGTCGCTATGTGCGCATCGCCTCGGGGCCGCAATGCATACGGGCACCAGGCGCGTGCCATCTTATGCCACGCGCCTGATCTTGGGCGCGGTCACACGTATGGACGCACCCCAGCTTCTGTGCCAAGGTTCGCACCCCCGTTGAACGTGCCGTTGGGCGGGTTGGGGTGAGTTCCCAGGTGGGTGGCCTCGCCACTCGTGGGGCTGATCGTTGCGTCGCCACCGTCGGGCAGCTGGATGGGTGCAGCGACGATCGCGTCGTTGCGGTCGCTGGGCTCGTTGGTGTCGCTGAGCAGCAATGAGCGGGCGACGGCGCTCAGGTCGGTGATGGCGGTCTGGATGTCCTGCTGGTGCATGCCGAGCAGATCGGCGTAGAGCTGGGCGCGGGCGATGACCTGCTGGTAGGCATCGGCTAGCGCCTATCGGTTAGGTTCACGTTAGCCGTATGGGTGCGCTCGGCCCTGAGCGGTTGATCCTCGATCCTGAGTAGATCGGGGAGCGCGAACCCCAGTAAGCAGATGGTCGCCGAGGCCAATCCGCCGACGATGAAAATCCCCCGTACGCCAATGAACGCGCCTAAGAGTGCCGCCAGGCCTAGCCCGAGCGGTGCCGCCAGGCCCATCACGGTACTCAGCAGTGAAAGCACCCGACCCTGGAGCTGGTTCGGCACCTGCGACTGAATGAGCGCAATCAGTGGCGCATTGCCAGTTGAAAACGTCACCCCGCTCAGGGTCCACCAGAATACGGCGAGCCAGAAGAGCGAACTGGGCATCAGGGCAGTGAAAGCGACGGTGACGCATGAGATCGCGAACGAGAGCAAGATAGTCACAATCCGACGCTTGAAGAGCGGCACGGCAGCGATGAGCGCGCCGCCGACGATAATTCCGATCCCAGCCAGCCCTTCCATCAGGGCTACCTGATTCACACCGCCACCAAAATGATCCTTGACCAGTAGTGGGGTAAGCGTGAAGGTAGGCATGATCGTCAGCACGACCAGGGCCACCAGTCCATAGAGCATCAAGAGGGCGCGGTTGTGGACGATGACGTGCGCCCCGCCGAGAAAGTCGGTCCACAGACCACCACGCTGAGCCACGTTGCGCGGCGCCTGGGGGATACGATAGACCAACAGCGGGACGATCCCGAACAGTGCGGTAACGACATCTATCAATAGCGCACCCTCGAAGGGCAAGAAGGCTAACAACAACGCCCCCAGAGGTGCGGCGGCAATCGTCATCACCCCCTGGAGCATCTGGTTGAGCCCGGCCACCCGGCTGAGCCAAGCGGTGGGGACGAGCATCGCCGTGCTTGCTGCTGCCGCCGGAGCCTGAAACGCTTGCATGCTGCTACGAATGAACATCATCACGTAGAGGTGCCAGAGCTGGATCTGATCGCTCTGGAAGAGCCAGACCAGCCCGAGCATACAGGCGGCCGAGATCACATCGGCAACGATCATAAGCATCCGGCGGCTGTAACGGTCGGCCAGAATGCCGCCGAGGGGACCAAGCAGCGCCTGCGGCAGCAACGCCATCACGCCTGCAATGGACAAGGCGGTCGTCGAGCCGGTATTGAGCGTGATCCACCAGAGCAAAACAAACTGGGTCAGCGCGCTGCCAGTTAACGAGAGCGCCTGGCCAAGCCAGATGCTCCAGAAACGGAGTTGCCACGGCTCACTCGACGCGGGATCGGGAGCCGACGATGCAAGGTCGTGCTGGGCCTGCATAAGCCTCCATGAGAACTGGTCGCCCATGATTGAATAGATTATCTATATTGACAATCTATATTTGATTATAAGCTTGTTGCGATAGATTGTCAACTCTGATAGAATATCATTTTGATCTGGATTGCAGTGAACCACGAGTGACAGCAGGAGACCGATGGGGAGAAAGAGCATTGCCGCAGCGCGGCGCGCAGAGATCCTGGCAGCCTTTGAGCGCTGCATCGGGCGTTACGGCATTGATGTCGCCCTTGATCGCATTGCCGAAGAAGCCGGGGTGCAGCGCAGCCTGATCAGGCACTACCTGGGCAACCGCGACGAAGTCGTCATGCAGCTGGTCGTACGGATTGCCGAAGAGTACCCGCGCAAGGTCGCTGCGCAGATGGATCTGGCAGTGGAGCGCGGGGGCGCGGGCATCCTTGAGGTTTTCTTTGGCCATGACATGATCAAGCCGACCGACGTTGAAGCGCTCAATGCGGTGCTCAATGCGCCGCCGGAGCGCTACCCGCAGGCGCGTGATCTAGTCGCCCAGGCCTGCGAGGCTATCGTAACCCAGGCGACAGCTGGGCTGGCGCGCCTCTACCCTCAGGCTCCGCAGGCGCATTGCCGCGCGGTCGCGTACAGCCTCTTCTGTATGGCAATGGCGCACGACGATTTTCGTTGGCTTGGCCTTGATGCCCGTTACAATGAGATGGTTCGTGAGCAAGCTGCGCAGTTGATCAATGCACTTGGGGGTTGACATGCTCCTGGCCGCAGACGTGCTGGAGATCAACCGGCGGGACCGAGGCGGACACACCATCATTCATAGGGGGCTCCTTATCGCACGCCCCCCACACCGCGCCACGGGCGCGGTACGCTGCCGCTGCGGCTGCGCCTTGTAAGGATATCCAGCGGTTTCGTGAACGCTCGGTTGTTACTCACTCATACCGCGTACCACCCAAATGGGCTGAACCTCCATATCCGTTCAGGGCGGGGAGCTAGACGCCGTGCTGCGTGGCGAGAATCGTATCCGTTCAGGGTGGGGCAATTGCCTCACTTCTGAGTTGCGAGAAATCACATGATCCGGCATATTCCTCCTATCAGAACGGAGCCGACCACATCCTGCGGGCGCGATCTTGATCCAGTCTTTGTAGACCCAGCCGGATACGGTTTCGCCATTGGTCGACTCGCCCTCGACCTGATACCATTGTCCACCACGATAGAGCACACGTACATTGGTACCCGGATCTGCCTTGATCACCTCGCGCCCCTCGAACTCATTGGGGATATCGAAGCTACGGATGGTACGAATAATTTCGCCCAGTACTGACTCCCCCGGCTCCAGCGGAGGCGCTGCCGTCGGTTTGGGCACGGCCGTTGGCTCGGGCACGGCCGTTGGCTCGGGCACGGCCGTCGGTTCGGGCACGGCCGTTGGCTCGGGCACGGCCGTTGGCTCGGGCACGGCCGTTGGCTCCAGCGTTGGCACGGCAGTGGGCGGCACCGGCTCCGCTGTGGCGGTAACGACGATCACCTGGGTCTCGACGCGTACCACCTCGCGGGTGACTTCCTGCATAACGACACGCGTAACTTCGATGGGTGCTGGGATGGCAGCTGGTTGTGCGGTACAGCTGAAAGGTCACTTAGGTCTCCGTAATCATATGGCGGACGCTTTTGTATTGTCAGAACGTCAATGATTTTAGCTTCTTCGGTCACGGCATAGACGATCCGCCACCGATTTAATGCGCAGGCGCCGTAATTCATAGGGCCGTGGCTCCTCGTCCACCCCAGGTGGTGGCACGTCAAGCGCTTTGCTGGTTGACGGACGCGGCGTGTCGGCAAGGCGATCGATATCCCGACGTAACCGTTGTCGCATATGGCCAGGAAGGGCCTTCACTTCGCGCCACGCCCGTGGGGTGAGATAGATGTCGTACTGGCTCATGCCACGTCATCCGCCACATCGGTCCATTTCACCCACCCCGCCTTGCCGCGGTCGCCGCCTGCGGCTTTCAATTGGGCAAACGCTTCCTTGGCAATGGCCACATCCTCCAAGGTTTCCAGCCACTCAATCAGCGCTTCCCAGTCGTCCGCACTTAAGACGGCCAATCGCTTGCCCTTCACTGTGAGGCGGTGACGGCGTTGCAGGCGCAGGTGACGGCGCTGGTGGCACAGGGGCAGAAGGGGTAAGGGCCGCCGTTGCGTCGGTGGTGTGGATCGGTATGGTTGACGCCAAGGCGCAAGGGCGCTGAGGGAGTAGTGGGCCAACCTCTGCGGCTCCCCGTCTCTGCGGCTCTGCATTAAAACAATCAAGCCAAAGGTCACGGGAGGCGCTACGGTTTGAGGCATCACCATGCGCAGCTTTGCGTCATGGCGTCACGTGAGGGCATGTTTAACGCAGAGGCGCTGAGGCGCTGAGGATTATGAGGGACGCTCGATCCTCTCACCAACTCCGTCAGGCGCATGATCCACGCGCTCCCAACCTCGCCAAGATACCGCTTCACCAACGCACTCGTATCGAGAAAAGAGATGCTCATACCTTCGGGCCACGCTGTTCAAGCACAAGCTCGCTGAGTGTTGGGCCGCCACCTTGCGCGAGCGCGGCCTGCACTTCTTCTAATGTTGCGGTGGAGCGCGCGGCACGCTCCTTTTCCTCCGGTGACAGTTCGGTCAGTAGACCAGCCGCACGCAGCACGGCGGTTGCGCGCTCGCGCTCGCTCAGGGACACATCGGCAAGTTGTTCGGCCAGCAGCTTCGCGGCCACCGCCTCGACCGGTGCGCCACGCTGCGCGGCTTCCACCAGCAAGCGCTGGTAGGTGTCAGGTGAAAGATCGAGCGTGATTGTTGTCATACGTGCTCCTTTTTCAGTCTTGATTCTACCACACGAATGGAAAGGGGCAAGGTGAAACAGTCTGGCGAACGCTTCGCCCCGCTCCTGGCGAGCCTCGATGAGCAGGACACCGCACTGATCGACCGGGTGCTGGCGTTGATCGCGTCGCCGTGAGGGCAGGTTTAACGCAGAGGCGCAGAGGCGCTGAGGATGATGAGGTACTTTGTCTCCCTGCCTTTGCGCCTTCGCGCCTTTGCGTCAAAAAAACAAGCCTCGTGCGGCACGCTCCCTGATTTCCTTGGGTAATACCATCATTATCATATGTAAATATGCTATACTTGCTTTCAGATAATGTGGCATCGCTCATGCCCCCGCTGCCATTGTCGTCAGGGGTTACTGCTGCTTACTATACCCCGAACCAATGCTCGTCCATCACACCAGGGAGCCGCAGATGCGCCTCGAAGCATTGACCATTGGACAGTCGCTCATCGGTATCGAGCCCGCTGCGGTTGCCACCGTGATTGCAGTGCTGTCCATTGGGGATGGCGCGGTGCAGATCGTGTACAAGACTCCCGATGGCTCCATTAAGGAACGCCTGCTCGGGCGCGATGATGAAGCGACGATTGACCTCGCCACAACTGAGCGCCCGTGGTCTTTTGATGGGAATGGTGAGGACTTCAAGCTCGTTGTTGAAGCCAAACGCATTGACCTCGCCTTCCTCTTTGACCCGATGATGGCGGTGCATACGTCCAACGTCCAACCGCTCCCCCATCAGATTACGGCGGTGTATGAGTCGATGCTCCCCCGCCAGCCCCTCCGCTACGTGCTGGCCGATGACCCTGGGGCGGGCAAGACGATTATGGCCGGCCTCTACATTCGCGAGTTGCTGATGCGGGCCGATGCGCGACGCATTCTCATCGTTGCCCCCGGGAGCCTGGTGGGCCAGTGGCGCGACGAACTCTTTGAGAAATTCGGGCTGGACTTCCGTGTCTACACCCGCGACCTTGAGGATGCCTCCCCCAGCGGCAACCCCTTTGCGGATCACCATCACCTGATTGTCCGGTTGGATCAGATGTCGCGGAACGAGGACGCTCAGGAGAAACTCTGCCGTGCGGCCTGGGATCTGGTCGTGTTTGACGAGGCCCACAAGCTCTCGGCGCACTTTTCAGGGCGCGAGATTGCGCGCACCAAGCGCTTCAACTTCGCCGAGAAGCTAGGCCAGCACACTCGGCACCTGCTCCTGATGACCGCCACGCCACACAACGGCAAAGAGGAGGATTTTCAACTCTTTCTCTCGCTGCTCGACGCTGACCGTTTCTACGGGAAGTTCCGCGACGGTGTCCACAAGGTTGACGTGTCCGATCTGATGCGGCGCATGGTGAAAGAGGAGATGGTGCGCTTCGACGGCACTCCGCTCTTTCCCGAGCGCAAGGCGTACACGGTCAACTACACGCTCTCGGCCCTTGAGTACGCGCTGTATGAGGCGGTCACCCAGTACGTCCAGATGGAGATGGGCAAGGCTGACCAACTCGACGGTGCGCGTCGAGGCTCGGTGGGCTTCGCGCTGACCTCGCTCCAGCGCCGCCTCGCATCCAGCCCCGAAGCCATCTTCCAGTCTCTCAAGCGGCGCAAGGAGCGCTTGGAGCGTCGGCTTCAAACAGAACGCCTTGGCCCCGCTGGTCAGACGATCCTCGCCGAAACGCTCGTGGGTCTCCCTGAGGATGACGACGACTTGACGGCGGAGGAGCAGGAGCAGCTAGAGGAGACTCTGGTAGACCAGGCCAGCGCTTCGCGTACCATCGCTGAACTTGAGCAGGAGATCGCGATCCTCAAGGCACTTGAGCAACAAGCCAAAGCGGTCGTTGCCTCGGGGCAGGATCGTAAGTGGGACGAACTCTCACAGATCTTGCAGAACAACCCGGAGATGCGCGACGCCGCTGGACGCCAGCGCAAGCTCATCGTCTTCTCCGAACACCGCGATACGCTGAATTACCTGCACCAGCGAATTGCGGGCGTGCTCGGCACAAGCGCGGCGATTGTGACCATTCACGGTGGCACACACCGCGATGATCGCCAACGCATCCAGACCCTCTTTCGTTCCGATCCTGAGACGCGGGTACTCATCGCCACCGATGCGGCGGGTGAGGGCGTCAACCTGCAGACCGCCAACCTGATGGTCAACTATGACCTGCCGTGGAACCCCAACCGGCTTGAGCAGCGCTTCGGGCGCATCCATCGTATCGGGCAGCACGAGGTCTGTCACCTGTGGAACTTGGTCGCGAAGGAGACGCGTGAGGGCGCTGTCTACCACCGCCTCCTCCAGAAACTCGAAGTCGAGAGCGGGGCGCTCAACGGCCGGGTCTTCGACATTCTCGGCGAGGTCTTCGAGAATATCAGCCTCAAGGATCTCCTGCTGCAAGCCATCCGCTATGGCGACCAGCCAGAGGTACGCGCCCGCCTCGGCCAGCGGATCGAGAGCGCCCTCGACTACGCGCACTTGCGGGCGATCCTCGACCGCAACGCGCTGGCCCAGGAGACGATGAGCCCCGAGCGGATCTTCGCGGTGCGCGAGGAGATGGAGAAGGCTGAGGCCCGCCGCCTCCAGCCCTACTTTGTCCGCTCGTTCTTCATGAAGGCGTTCAAAGCGCTGGGCGGCTCGATCTACCCGCGTGAGGCGGAGCGCTTCGAGATCACCCACGTCCCAGCCACGATCCAGGAGCGTGACCGCCTGATCACCGGGCGCAACCATCGCGAGCCCGAACCCGTGCTCAAGCGGTACGAGCGCGTCTGCTTTACGAAAGAGGCCATGCAGCCGCTTGATCGTCCGGGCATCTCCCGTGCCGTCTTGCTCCATCCTGGTCACCCGCTCATGCTTGCGCTCAGCGACCTGCTGCTCACGCAGCACGGCAACCTCCTGCGCCAGGGGGCTGTCCTGCTCGACCCGGCGGATGAGGGGACGACGCCGAGCCTGCTCTTTCTGCTCACGCACGAGATCAAGTCTGGCGACGGCCAGGTGCTGTCGAAGCGCCTTCAGTTCGTGCGCGTGGCGCCTGACGGTTCGGCCACCTTCGCCGGCTGGGCGCCGCACCTCGACCTAGAGCCAATCGGCCCAGATGACCGAGCCCTGCTCGACCCGGTGCTTGCCGAGCCCTGGATTCGGGTTGACCAAGAGCAACGCGCCCTCGCGCTGGCCGCCGCCACCCTCGTGCCCGATCACATGCGCGAGATCGCGGGGCGGCGGGTCGCCTACGTCGACAAAGTGCTCGCCGCCGTCCACGAGCGCCTGACCAAAGAGATTGCCTTCTGGTCGGATCGCTGGCTCAAGCTCAAGGAAGACCTGGAAGCAGGCAAGGATGTGCGCCTCCCCCTGGAGAATGCCCGTCGCACGATTAGCGACCTTGAGGGTCGTCTCGATAACCGCAAGCAAGAGCTCCAAGCCATGCGCCACGTCTCCTCGGCCACGCCGGTGGCCCTCGGCGGGGCATTCGTCATTCCAGCCGGGCTGCTGCGTCGTGTGCGTGGCGAGACCACGCCCACTGCGGTGGCGACGTTCGCGGCCGATGCGGCTGCCCGCGCCCGCATTGAGCGCCTCGCCATGGACGCCGTGCGCCGGGTTGAGGAGGCGGCTGGCTGCTGCGTTGTCGATGTAGCGGCACAGCAGTGCGGCTGGGATCTCACCTCTTACCCACCAGCTACCGACGGCAAACAGCCCGAGGTGCGCCACATCGAGGTGAAGGGGCGGGTCAAGGGTGCGACCACCGTGACGATCACCCGCAACGAGATCCTCTACGCCCTGAACCAGGCTGACAAGTTCTTGCTGGCTATTGTGTTCGTGAACGAGGATGACACGGTTGACGGCCCCTACTACCTGCGGAACCCGTTCGATCAGGAGCCCGGCTGGGGTGTCGCGTCGATAAATTTTGACCTGCGCACCTTGCTCAACAAAGGAGTGACCGCCCAATGACCCCTCCCATCAAATCCCCCCGCAAGCTTATTGAAGTCGCGCTCCCGCTTGATGCCATTAATGCGGCGGCGGCACGGGAGAAGTCGATCCGGCACGGGCATCCCAGTACGCTGCACCTGTGGTGGGCGCGGCGTCCGCTGGCTGCAGCGCGGGCAGTTATCTTTGCTCAGCTTGTGAACGATCCGGGCTACCAGCAGGGTGGCGGGTTCAAGTACGGCATGAATAAGAAGGCTGCCGCCGAAGAGCGCAAACGTCTGTTCAAAATCATCGAGGATCTGGTGCTGTGGGAAAATACGACGAACGAGGAGGTGCTGGAACGCGCCCGAGCCGAGATTCGCCGCTCGTGGCGCGAAGTCTGCGAGCTGAATAAGGATCACCCGGAGGCTGCCGAACTCTTCAACCCAGAGAAACTCCCCGCACTGCATGACCCATTCGCCGGAGGAGGGTCAATCCCGTTAGAGGCCCAGCGACTTGGGTTGGAGGCATACGCTTCCGACCTCAACCCAGTAGCTGTATTGATCAACAAGGCGATGATTGAGATTCCGCCGAAGTTTGCGGGGCGTGCGCCGATAGGCCCAATCCCCCAGGGTGAGGAGCAGGCATCCTTCACCAAGAAGGAGTGGCCAGGGGCTACAGGTCTCGCGGAAGATGTGCGTCGTTATGGTGTCTGGATGCGTGAGGAAGCGCAGAAGCGCATTGGTCACCTTTATCCAAAGGTTGAGATCACTGCCGAGATGGCCCGCGAACGACCAGATTTGAAGCCCTTAGTTGGTCAGAAACTCACTGTCATTGCATGGCTCTGGGCGCGTACGGTCAAGAGTCCGAATCCGGCCTTTTCGCATGTGGATGTGCCGCTAATATCATCCTTTATTCTCTCCAGCAAAGCGGGTAAAGAGGCGTATGTGCAGCCGGTGGTTGAGGGAGATCGCTACTGGTTCACCGTGAAGGTGGGGAAGCCGGAAGATGAGGCAGCGGCGAAGATGGGCACGAAGTTGGCGCGTGGGGCGAATTTTCGTTGTCTGATGTCGGATACACCGATTGCACCTACGCGTATTAAGTCTGAAGGAGTTGCTGGGCGCATGAGCGCACGGCTTATGGCGATTGTGGTTGAGGGAGATCGCGGGCGAGTCTACCTTACACCACTGCCTGAGCATGAGGCGATTGCACAACAAGCAAAGCCGGAGTGGGTTCCAGAGACATCTCTTCCCAATGATCCGCGCAACTTCTGGACAGTGCAGTACGGTCTTGTCACTTTTGGTGATCTCTTCACTCCACGCCAACTCGTCGCGCTGAACACCTTTGTCGATCTTGTGGGCGAGGCGCGTGAGCAGGTGCGGCGTGATGCGCTGGCGGCCGGGATGTGCGATGATAGGCGTGGAATCGATGCGGGCAGCAACGGCGCGACGGCGTATGCGGAGGCAGTGGGGGTTTATTTGGCGTTTGCGATTTCAAAGATTACCAATATCGGCTCGTCAATTGCCTCATGGATGAGTGATCGTGGTGCATTTCGTGAAACGTTCGCTCGCCAGGCAATTCCAATGGTTTGGGATTTTGCCGAGGCTAACACGTTTGCCGATGTTGGAGGAAGCCTTGCAACAGCACTCGATAAAGGCGCAATGGCAATCGCCACGTTCCCAGCTACCCCAACATCAATTGCTTCACAAAATGATGCTTCTTCGCAGGAAATTGCCCTCGGCAAATTAGTGTCTACTGATCCTCCTTACTATGACAACATTGGCTACGCTGATCTCTCTGACTTCTTCTATGTCTGGCTGCGGCGCACGCTGCGCCCGATCTTCCCCGATCTCTTTGCCACGATTGCCGTACCCAAAGCGGAAGAGTTAGTCGCTACACCCTATCGCCATGGTGGAAAAGAAAGCGCAGAGAAGTTTTTCCTTGAGGGAATGACTCGGGCTATGCAGCGTCTTGCTGAACAAACTCATCCGGGCTTTCCTGTAACCATTTACTACGCCTTCAAGCAGGCGGAAACTCTGGGTGCGCGGGCCTCTGGCCCTCACCATGCGGGCCAGAGGTCCGCGCACCCAGGTACGGTCAGCACGGGGTGGGAAACGTTCCTCGACGCGGTGATCTCTGCTGGCTTTGCTATTAGTGGCACCTGGCCGATGCGTACAGAAGGTTCAGGGCGCATGATTGGACAGGGTACTAACGCCCTCGCCTCCAGCATCGTCCTGGTCTGCCGCAAGCGCTCCGCAGATGCGCCCACCATCTCCCGTCGCGAGTTCCTACGCGAACTGAATGCGGTGCTGCCCGAAGCGCTCGATGAGATGACCCGAGGGGCAGGCGCCGACCGCTCGCCTGTTGCGCCGGTGGATCTCTCTCAGGCCATTATCGGCCCCGGCATGGCGGTTTTCTCCAAGTACGCCGCCGTGCTTGAGGCGGATGGCACACCAATGAGCGTCCGTACCGCGCTTCAGTTGATCAATCGCTTCCTGGCCGAGGACGAGTTCGACGCTGATACGCAGTTCTGCCTGCACTGGTTCGAGCAACACGGCTGGGGCGAGGGTCGCTTTGGCGTTGCGGATACGCTCTCCCGTGCGAAGGGCACGAGTGTAGAAGGAATGCGCGACGCGGGCGTGATTGAGTCCGGTGGCGGCATCGTGCGCCTGCGTAAGTGGTCGGAGTACCCACGTCATTGGAACCCGCAGAGCGATACGCGTGCCCCGGTCTGGGAGACCCTTCACCACCTTATCCGCGCCCTCAAGCAAGATGGCGACGCTGGCGCGGGAGGGGTACTCGCCAGTGTGCGCGGGAAAAGCGAGGCAGCACGACAACTGGCGTATCGCCTCTACACGCTCTGCGAGCGTCAGGGCTGGGCCGATGACGCCCGCGCCTACAACGAACTGATCACCAGTTGGAGCGGCATCGAGCTTGCCGCCGCTGATGCACCGACGAAGCCGACGCAGCGTAGTCTCTTTGACTGATCGTTCAGCGATTGGAGCCATACGATGAAACCCTGGCGAGAAGTAGCAATTCCTCACCCGGATGTGCTTGAGGGAACCTTCCAGCAATCCGAGTTCGCTGCGGACATTACCGCTGTCCGCTCTGGCAACGCCTCTCGGGAGTACCAGGACGCTGCCGCGTTCTTCCAACGCACGTTCATCACCGAGGGCATGCGCCTGCTCCTGATTCAAGTCGCCCAACGCCTGAACGGACGCGGCGGCGAGCCAGTGATCCAGCTCCAGACCGCTTTTGGTGGCGGGAAGACGCACACCATGCTCGCGGTCTACCACCTTGCCACCCGGGCAAGGAACTTGAGTGACTTGGTGGGCATTCCGGATCTCATCGACCAGGCAGGTCTGATGGACGTACCACAGGCCCGCGTTGCCGTGCTGGATGGGAACGCCCACGCGCCTGGTCAGCCGTGGTTGCATGGCACACAGCGCATTCGTACGCTCTGGGGCGAACTTGCATGGCAGCTCGGCGGTGCCGAAGGGCTCGCCCTGGTGCAAGAGGCGGATGCCACGGGCACCTCACCCGGGAAGGATCTGCTCAAGACGCTGTTAGCGCAGTATGCCCCCTGCGTGGTGCTGATTGACGAACTGGTCGCCTACATTCGGCAATTCCAGGAGGGGCAACCCCTCAGTGGCGGTAGCTTTGACAGTAACCTGTCCTTTGTTCAGGCGCTTACCGAGGCGTGCAAGCTTGTGCCCAATGCCATCCTGCTTGCCTCCTTGCCTGAGTCAGAGATCGAGGCTGGCAGCCAGCGCGGGGTGTCCGCGCTGCGAGCGCTGGAAAAGACCTTTGGTCGTGTGCAGGCCTTGTGGAAGCCTGTCGCAACCGAAGAGGCCTTCGAGATTGTCCGACGGCGCCTGTTCGAGCCCGTGAGCGACGCCCATGCCCGTGACGTTGTCTGTCGTGCCTTCACCGACGCCTATCTTGCCGAGGGAACCCGGCTGCCCAGCGAGACCCAGGAGACCCGCTACTTCGACCGGCTGGTTCAGGCGTATCCCATCCACCCGGAAGTCTTTGACCGGCTCTACGAGGACTGGACAACAATTGACGGCTTCCAGCGCACGCGCGGCGTGCTCAAACTGATGGCGAAGGTGATCTACCGGCTGTGGAAAGACGCCAACCAGGATTTGCTCATCCTCCCCGGCAGTCTGCCGCTCTACGACGGCAGCGCACGCAATGAACTGACGTACTACCTCCCTGCGGGATGGGATCCCGTGATCGAAAAGGACATTGATGGCGACCGGGCTGAGACGACCGATCTCGAGAGCAAAGAGCCGCGTTTTGGTGCCGTGAACGCAGCCCGCCGAGTGGCTCGCACGCTTTTCCTTGGCAGTGCGCCCTCATCCGGGGCCACCAAACCAGGCATCCGTGGGATCGACCGCTCGCGGATCCTCCTGGGCTGCCTCCAGCCAGGCCAGACCGCCTCGACCTACTCGGATGCACTGAATCGCCTCGCGGATCGGCTGCATTACCTCAACAGCTCCGGCGACAAGGCCCAGGAGACGACGCTCTTCTGGTTCGACACACGGGCCAACCTCCGCCGTGAGATGGAGGAACGCAAGAAGCGCTTTGACGATACGAGCGACATCCGTGGGAAGCTAGACAGTGTCCTCAAGAAGCTGACCAATGGAATCACCTATTTTGATGGCACGCACGTCTTCACCCCCCACGCAGATGTGCCTGACGACAGTGCGCTGCGCCTCGTCTTGCTGCTCCCTGAGCAGTTCTACTCCCGTGACGAGACCCGCCAGGGGGTCGATGCGGTGCTGGACTACGTACGGAACCACGGCCTCAAGCCGCGTTACCGGAGCAACCGGCTCATCTTGCTCGCCCCCGACCACGGCTCGTTGGTGCGCCTACGCGACTGCATCAGGATCGCGCTCGCCTGGGCTTCGATTGTTGATGACGTGAAGAGCGGGCGGTTAAACATTGATCAACTCCAAAAGCGGCAGGCAGAGAAGGAGTTACAGACCGCTGAGGATGTACTACCACGGGTCGCCCGTGAGTGCTACCGCTGGCTGCTCTGCCCGGTACAGCACACGCCCACCGATCCGCGCCCATCCGTCGAGGCCTTCCCGCTCAACACCAGCGGCGCATCATTGGGCAGCGAGATCGAGCGCGTATGCGTAGATAACGAACTCGTGATCAGCGCGTGGTCGCCCATCCACCTACGGACAAAGCTGACCGCTCTGTACTGGAAACCTGACAAAGCGAGCGTCGCGGCGCTTGCCTTTTGGGAAGATACCCTCCGCTACCTGTACCTGCCGCGCTTACGAACGCGCAGTGTCTTAGAGCAGGCCATCCTCAAAGGGGCGGCCAGTCGCGACTTTTTCGGGACGGCCTACGGACAAAGCGACGGTGTCTTTGCGGGCTTCCAGCTTGGCAACGCCAACATTCAGGTTGATACCACCCTCCTGCTGATCGAGCCGACGGCAGCGGCGCAGTACGAGGCAGCCCTGGCTGCGAAAAAGGCCGAGAAGGTGCCAACGCCCCCAGTGGAACCACCGCAGCCACCTGGCCCTGGCCCGGGCTATCCTCCGATCCCAGGCGGCTCATCAAAACAGCTACAGGAAGAAGGGGGTTGGGGCAAGCCGACGCCCCCAAGTGGCGACGACAAAGCAAAGGCCCACACCTTCATCGGCACCGTTGACGTGAACGCAGCGACCGCCAAGACACGCTTGGTTGAAATCGCTGACGAGATCATCAGCCACCTAACGAGCGACATGCTCGCCTCGGTCCAGGTCAGCATCGAGATCAAGGCCGATTTCCCTGCGGGGGTTTCTGATCAAATCAAGCGGGTTGTCTCGGAGAACGCCGCGAATCTGGGGTTTAAGAACAAGACGTGGGAGTAAGCAAGGCATCAAGAAGGGAGTTCCGATGACGACCATCCTCATCCGCGAGATCGCCACCGCCGCCGACGGCCCCAACGCCACCCTGAGCATCGACGGTCAGGGCGAGTACCCGGTCACGGTGCGCGACCCTTTCGACCCGGAGGAGGAGCGCCTCTTGGAGTGGTACTTCGAGCAGTGGCTACACTTCCCCTTCACCAACTCTGTCCGGGCCGCCACGGCCGCCCGTAGCATCCAGACCTACGGCACGCGCCTCTTCGACCAACTCTTCGCTGACCGCAGCGCCTTTGCGCACTACAGTCAGGTGCGCCAGACCAATCTGGGCGAGATCCGGATGGAGATAGCAGGCTCGCCCGCCTTCCATGCGCTGCACTGGGAGGCGCTCTACGACCCGACCCTCCAGAAGCACCTGGCCCTGGAGGCGACCATGGTGCGCCGTACGAGCGCCCCACCCGCGTTGCGCGCCGAGGCCCGCCCCGGCCCGACGATCAACCTGCTGCTGGTGACGGCCCGCCCCGGCGGTGCCCACGATGTCGGCTACCGCACCATCGCCCGGCCCCTCGTCGAGTTACTGCGCCAGAGCAAGCTCCCTGTGCAGGTCGACCTGGTACGCCCAGGGAGTTACCAGGCTCTGGTGAACCACCTGAACGACACCCGCGACCGCCACGGCCCGGGGTACTACCACATCATCCACTTTGACCTGCACGGTGGCCTGCTGCGCTACGACGAGTTCGACCGCTTTGACCAGGCCGCCCGCCACCTGAGCGCCCACACCTTCATCGGTTCACGCTACGGGCGGGGCACCCTGGAACCCTACGAGGGCCAGAAGGCCTTCCTGTTTTTTGAGGGCGCAACCGAGGGCAAGCCCGACCCGGCGGAGGCATCTGAGGTTGCCGCGCTCTTGCAGACCCACCAGATCCTGATCGTCATCCTCAACGCCTGCCAGTCGGGCAAGCAGGTAGGGGCCAGCGAGACCAGCCTGGGCGCACGACTCATGCAGGCCGGGGTGCGGCTGGTGCTGGCGATGAGCTACTCGGTCACGGTGAGCGCGGCTGAGCGGGCCATGCAGACCCTCTACAGTCAACTCTTTGCCGCAGCCGACGTCGCCCATGCCGTGCGCCGGGCACGCAGCGAGTTGCACGCGGACAAGCGCCGACGGGCCTACTACCGCCAGATCATCGAGCTCGATGACTGGCTGCTGCCAGTGGTCTACCAGAACGCCCCGGTGCGGCTGCACCCCACCCCGATGGGTTCCGAGGAGCAGGCAGCCTTCTACGAGCGCCAGGCCCAGCGCTACGTGGTCGCCGCACCGACCTACGGCTTCATTGGCCGCGACCTGGACATCCTCGCCATCGAACGCCGCCTGCTCGGAACCAAGAACCTGCTCCTCGTTCGCGGGATGGGCGGGGCCGGCAAGACCACGCTGCTGCGCCACCTGGGTGCCTGGTGGCAAACCACGGGCTTGGTTGACCAGGTCTTCGCGTTCGCCTACGACCAGCGGGCCTGGACGCACCAGCAGATCCTCGACGCCATCGCCCAGAAACTGCTGACCTCAAAGGAGTATACCGACTTCCAGGCCAGGAGTCCGGCGGCCCAGCAGGCGCTGATCGCAGCCAGGCTGCGGGCCACCCGCCACCTGCTGATCCTCGACAATCTCGAGTCGATCACCGGGGTGGAACTCGCCATCCGCCACACCCTGCCCGAAACCGAGCGAGCGGCGCTGCACAGCCTCCTGGGCGCACTGGCCGACGGACAGACCCTGGTACTGCTTGGCTCGCGGGCGGCTGAAGCGTGGCTGTCCCCCGGCACCTTCGGCAACAACCGCTACGAACTTCCTGGACTGGATGCAGAGGCCGCCAGCGATCTGGCCGAAGCGATCATCAAGCGCCAGGGCGGGGCGCAGTACCGTGGCACCGAGGAACTGACCCGGCTGATCGGGCTGCTTGGCGGCTTCCCGCTGGCCCTGGAGGTCGTGCTGCCCAACCTGGCGCACCAGCGTCCGGCCGAGATCCTAGAGGCGCTGCAAGCCGGTGACGCCGTGATCGACCCCAACGCCGACACCCAGGACAAAACCCGCAGCATTCTGCGCTGCATTGACTACTCGTTCAGCAACCTCGACCCAGAGGCGCAAACCCTGCTGACCTGCCTTGCGCCCTTTGTGGGCGTAATCTTCACCAACACGCTGGGCAGCTACATCGCAAAGCTGAAGCAACAGCCAGCTTTGGCCGGGCTGCCCCTCGACCGGCTGCCCGAGGTGGTGCAAGCGGCAGTGGCCTGGGGCCTGCTCGCGCCGCACCCGCAGGCCGGGGGCTTCCTGAGCATCCAGCCAACGCTGCCCTACTTCCTCCGCCATCGCCTCGCGGAAGCGGCGCCGCATGGCCTGAGCGAAGCGATCGCACGCGCCTTCGTAGCCCTGTACCAACAATTCGGTGCGGAAATGAATCGGCTGCTCACGGCGAAGGAGGCCCAGCAGCGCCAACTCGGCGCGGCCTTCGCCGGTCTGGAGTACGAAAACCTGCTTGCCGCCCTGGAGGCGGCCCTGACCCACCAACTGTCGCTTACCGGGATCTATGTCGCGCTCGACGAATTCTGGGACATCACGCAGGAGCATCAGCGCGGCATCATCGTCGGCGAGCGAGCACGCCAGGCGTTGGCCCGCTACCCCGTTGAACGGCTCCAGGACAGGGATGGCTTCTTTCTGATGCGGGTCGGTGGTGACATCGCACGTCGGCGACAAAATGCCCGAGAGTATGATCGTGCAGCCGAAATATATACGTCACAGCTGCCTCTCGTGGATCAACTGCTTGGATACCCCGAAAAACAACGTGGGCTTTGGAAAGCAGTCACCTACCATGAACTGGGCCGCGTCGCGCAGGCGCAGCGCCAGTGGGCCCAAGCCGAGCGCTCCTACCAGCAGGCCCTCGCCCTCAAAATCGAGTTCAACGACCGCTACAGCCAGGCCAGCACCTACGGACAGATGGGCATCGTCGCGCAGGAGCAGCGCCAGTGGGCCCAGGCCGAGCGCTCCTACCAGCAGGCCCTCGCCCTCTTTGTCGAGTTCAACGACCGCTACAGCCAGGCCAGCACCTACCATAACCTGGGCCGCGTCGCGCAGGAGCAGCGCCAGTGGGCCCAGGCCGAGGGCTATTACCAGCAGGCCCTCGCCATCTACGTTGAGTTCAACGACCGCTACGAGCAAGCGGGAACCTACCATCAATTGGGCCGCGTCGCCGAGGAGCAGCGCCAGTGGGCCCAGGCCGAGGGCTTCTACCAGCAGGCCCTCGCCCTCAAAATCGAGTTCAACGACCGCTACGAGCAGGCCAGCACCTACGGACAGCTCGGCCTGCTCGCCGAAGCGCAAGGGCAGCTTGCGCAGGCCCAGCAGCACCTGCTCCAGGCCCTGGCGATCTTCGCCGAGTACAGCGACCAGCACAGCCTGGGCATCACGCTGCAAAACCTGGCCCGGCTGCGGGCGGCGAGCGGCGATGCCACGCTGGCGGCAGCGGTGGCGCAGGTGCTCGGCGTGAGTGTGGCGGAGGCCGAGCAGCAGCTTCAGGCTGCGGCACCCAAGGATGCGCCGGAGCAGCAGGGCGGCGCAGAGCCCAACGCGTGATACCATTTTAGATTTTAGATTTCAGATTTTGGATTGCCGCGCATGGCGTTCCAATGCGCCCTGGCAGCACGACCGATGCGGAGCCTGAAACCTTGCCTGAGGGGAACACCAGATGGATATCCAGATTATTGTTGACAAGGATCTCGGCATCGCGCCAGCGGAGATCGTTGCGGCCTGGAACAGCGGGCCGTACGGCGCGACCCCGGCCCGCCTGGAACTCGACCCAGCGGTCGCCTATGATGCCGGGCTCCTCGAACTCATCGTGCTCACCGTGACGACGATTGGCAGCACGCTTGTGGCGAGTGGGATCCAGCAGATCGTGAACGACATCTTCACGGCCAAGCACCCTGCGCAGCCCGGAGTTGAGCCGCCCCAACCTCCACCATCGGCGGCCACAGGGGAGCCGCCAGTCGAGGTGATCCAGCTGACAAACCAAGATGGCAGCCCGCTGCTTGTTGTTCGACGACGGAGCTCGATCACGGAATAGGACGGGATGAGGATGAAGCTGCGCCCTTTTTTGACGCAAAGGCGCAAAGGCGCAAAGATCTTCACCCACGGCAGGGCGCAGCAGCGATGGGGACGGCGATGTGATCAACGGAGGCGCAGGGGCTGCTGCGCCCCTCCTTTTTTGACGCAAAGGCGCAAAGGCGCAAAGATCTTCACCCACGGCAGGGCGCAGCAGCGATGGGGGCGGCGATGTGATCAACGGAGGCGCAGGGGCTGCTGCGCCCCTACGTGACTCACCTCGACTCGCGTTGGGCTCGTGTTCAGATGTGGAGGAACAGGCCAGCCTGGAAGCAAGGGCCTCCCGCGCTCGAAGGCATGCCGAGGGCAGGACGCCCTCGCTCCCAGGATACGGGTAAACAGTCACCTCCTTGGTTGTGGATGGTTTAGCTTAGGAGTTCAAGGATGGATCATCGCGTCGCCTACAAAGTCTACTACGAAGACACCGATAGCCTGGGAGTTGTCTACTATGCCAATTATCTGAAGTATCTTGAACGGGGGCGGAGCGAATTTGTGGGAGCCCAAGGCAAGCCGATCGAGCAATGGAACCGTGAAGGCTTCTATTTTGTCGTCTATGCGCTCACGATGAAGTTCAAGAAAGCGGCGACGTTGGGCGATATGGTCGAGGTTGTGTCGGCCTTTCGTTTGACATCGGCATATCGCGCGCGCTTTCGCCAACGCATCGAGTGCCGTGGCGACCTCCTTGTCGAGGCTGAGGTCGATATTGTATGCATCAATTCGCAGCAGCAACTCCGCGAATTTCCAGCGTTTGGGGCGGGCTGACCCTGCTCTCTGGGCTCATCGTCGCACTGGTGATGTACGACGCCGTCGGCTGGACGAACGTAATTATGCCGCAGGGTCAGCATCAATCGGTGAGCAGATTTCAACCAACGTGCCATCTGGGCAGCGGACATACGAGACCACTTGGCCCCACGGCTTCGCCTCAGGCGCTTTCAGTTCGGTCGCACCCGCAGCCAGGGCTTTCGTGTGAGCGTCAGCGACCGTGGGCGTCACCAGCGCAACTTCAACGCCAAGGGGCGTCATGGATTCGCTTGCCGCAACAAACCCGTTGGGCAGGTTCATGTGCCCCAAGGCATGCGATGCAAACGCGAGCGTGGTTGCTCCCGTCTCAAGTTCGCCGTAGTCGCCAGACTCGTGAAGAAAGCGTCGCACGAGCCCAAAGGCACGTTCAAAGAAGGCCAACGATGCACCGACATTGGGAACATAAATGATGGTGTAACCAAATTTCATGCGTGCTCCTGTTTTGTGCCCTAACGGCGACCATTTGCCATTGACAATCCGTCAGCACTAGCCAAACGCCTGGTTTCCGGCGCCTTCTTCTGCGTTACCTCTATCCGCGAGGGCCATTGTACCATCTGGCTCAAAAGATAGGAAGCCACGAGACGATGCTCCGCAGGGCGATTGCATCATACGAAACCGGATACAAAAAGACGCGCTATCAGGGCACCCGCAAGGGGTGCCCGTACACCGGATCCGGCCCCCGGCCGGTAGGGGCACCCCTTGCGGGTGCCCTGGCGGGTGCCCTGGCGGGTGCATTCACGGAAGATGCAATCGCCCTGCGATGCTCCGCAGGGTGATTGCCTCTCTTGCGTTGGTGAGTGCCGCCAGACCGGCGGAGCGCCCCCACCGTCGCCGTCAACTGCTCGGCGACGGTGGGCGAAGCCGGCCCTGCGCTGGCTCGCTCCAGGCTCACGGCTTGCCCCAGGGGGGGCCGCATGCTATCATAGCCAGCAAAGATCATCTGCCGAAGCTGCTACTAAAATACGGGATTACCGTCGAATAAGGACATGTATGCCTACGACGCTTGACCGCTGGCTCACCCGCAGCCTCTTCCTGAGCGTTGGTTTCAACGCAATGGGTGCGTTCGCATTAGCGTTGCCTCAGGTCTTCTACCCAATCCTTGGAATACCCGTGCCACCGCATCCCGTGTACCAAGCCGTCACGGTTCTCACGATCGCGTTGTTTGGGCTTGGATACCTGCTCCAGGCGCGCGCCGTGCAGCGTGATCGCACGTTCTTGACCATCGCCGCGCTCGGCAAGGCCGGATTCTTTGGGATCTTCCTGGTAAGTTGGATCGCCGGCTTGGTTCCCTGGACGGCGCCACTGGTGACGTTTGGCGATGTGATCTTTGCTGCGGTGTTTGTGGCATGGTTGTGGAAAACGCGCTCTGAGCAGGTCTAGATGCCATACTTTCCCCACTTCAAGCGTCAGGCCAACGCAGTCGTTCCCCCGAAGGAAGGCGCAGTTGGGATGCGGAGACTAAGCCAGTGGCGCGCCACAGTCCCACTCCTGGCCCGCATGGAACAGGAGCTTGGTGGTACACAGCCCCAACGACAGTGACGTTACAACAAAGCCGCTCAGGGAGACCCTCCCTGAGCGGCTTCGTGATGCCTGCACGGCAATGCGAAGAGCCGTTACGGCAAGGTCAGCATGTAGGCCACCAGATCTTCAATCTGCGCTGGGGTGAGCCCCTGTTGCTGTTGATAGACGGCTGGCATCGTTCCTGCAGCAAAGCCGTCCACGAGATAGGCGTTTGGGTTGATGATTGAGACGCGCAGGTACTGCGCGGCACTCAGGTCAGGCTGGCGTGAGGCGGCCGTAGCGCCAATACCGCTCAGACTCGGCCCCACGAGGGTGCCGCTCCCCGGAGCGATATTGTGGCAAATGTTGCAGTTGATCCCGCCTACGGCGATGGCCTCGGACGGCAGGGCGGCGAAGAGGACGGCCCCCGCAGCGGCATCGCCGGTGGTCTCCACAGGTCCGGCCTCGGCAGCGCTGACGGGTGCCGCAGTGGCTTGCGTCGCACGGCTACGGGCAGCAACGGTCGGGGCCGGGGTCGCGGTCGGCACAGTTGTCGCGGTCGGGGCTGGCGGCAGGGTGGCAGCGACTGGCTGCGGTGGCATGGCCGTCGTAGCTTGCTGGCCCATCCCTCCGCCGAAAACAACGATCAACCCAACGCCAACCAGCCCCAGAACCAGGGCGGCACCGATCAGGATCAGCAGCGTGGGATTGAGCAGTGAGGGCTCTGTGCGCCCAGAGCGAGATGATGACGACCCACGGCGATCGTGGTTTGTTGGACGCCAGCTCATATGCATACCTCCATAAAAAACGGGTTCGACCACTTCATTGCGCTGAGGAGACGATCAATGCATGACATGACGACCGTGATCCTGATCAACCGCGCCGGGATGGGCGAGACCGACCCGGCCCTGCAGCAAAAGTTGCTGGCGACGTACCTGCGTCTCCTCAACGAAAACAACAGCCTCCCCGCCGCCATCTGCGTCTACACCGAGGGAGTCAAGCTCGTCGTCCACGGCTCGCCCGTGCTCGCCGAACTTCAGGCGTTGGAGGCTCGGGGCGTCCACGTCATCAGCTGTCTCACCTGTCTCGATTATTATGGCCTGACCGAACAACTGGCAGTCGGGGTGATCGGCGGCATGCCTGACATCATCGCAGCCCAGTGGGGTGCCCAGAAGGTGATCACGTTGTAGGGGCAGTACGGTCATAGACCTTGACCAGCAGGATGTGATGGTTACGCCATGCCGTACCGCTCAGCGGCGTCACCTTCCGGTGCGATTCGTCACTTGCGCCCCCCCGCCAGAGGGCGATCACGAGACGGTCGGTGCAGGCGACTCCTGTTCGTCGTCTGACAGGGCGAGCTCGATCACGCGATCCAGGGGCATCGTCTTGCCATGCGCATAGATGCGGGCAAAGTCCGTCGCCGCCAACTCGCTCCGCGCCCGCGTCAGATATCGATCATGAATTGATTGTAAGGTCGGCGAAAGCATAGAACCGATGACGTCACGGAGGGCTGCCGCTGCGCCGGCAAACTGCACGGCCCGCTCGATCTGCCCGTTGGCGACGGCGATCGCGGCCAATCCCTCAAAGCTTTCGGGGATGATGATCCGACGACCGAGCCCAAGCGCCTGCCGGATACCATCACGAATCATCTGTTCCGCCGTGCCGTGCTCACCTTTGACGATCAGTAACAGCCCCAGATAGGTACTAATATACATGAAGCCCCAGCGATCGCCAGCCAATTGTTGGTAGGCAAAGGATTCGCGAAGGTGGTTTTCAGCATGGTCAAATTGGGCGAGGTTAAACGCCGCAGTGCCCTGGCTTCCCAACACCGCGGCAATGCCCCATGCGTCATTCAGTTGGCGAAATAGCGCCAGACTTGTTTGCTGATATGCGGCAGTCTGATCCGGCTGCCCGTGATGGGTAGCGTGAACACCCAGAATAATCTGGGCAAAGGCACTATCACGCTGATTGCCGCCGTTGTCCGGTACGGAGACGGCGCGCTGGGCCAGCGCGGCCGCCTGGTCAAGCTGGCCCTGATACCAGGCTAGGGTCGCCGCACCCTTGAAGAACCGGCTCTGCACCGGTGGTTCAACCGCATCAATCAGCGGGAGGAGTTGCGTGTACCATTGCGCACCCTCCCGGACATAGCCATAGATTGGCCAGAACCACCAGAGGGCTCCCGCCAAGCGGAGTCCGACATCCGCCGCCTGGTGTTCGACTGCCCACCTGAGTGCGGCAAGCAGATTATCGTGCTCGACCGTGAGCCAGTGATACCAGATCGCCTGGTGGGGCCCGCGAAGCTCGGGCTCAGCCTGCTCGGTAAGCTGTAGGTAGTACGCCGCGTGGCGTGCGTGCAGCAGCGCTTCCTCCGCACGGGCGGCAAGCTGCTCGCGGGCAAAATCGCGGATCGTTTCGAGGAGGCGAAACCGTACCTCATCGTCGGACCGGAGCTCCTGCTGCACCAGGCTTTGGCCCACCAACAGCGCAAAGCCGTCGGGGCCGTCGAACGACCTGCTCTCCGCATCAGTGCAGACCGCCGCCGCCGCTTCGAGCGTGAAGCTCCCGCCAAACACGCCGAGCCGCGCGAAGAGCGCTTGTGCCTCCGCCGGCAACAGGTCATAGCTCCAGGCGATCGTGCTGCGCAGCGTCTGCTGGTGGGCTGGCAGGTTGCGCACGCCGACCGTCAGGACCGCCAGGGGGTTCTGGAGGCGGGCGAGCAAGGCGGGTGGCGCGAAGATCGTGCAGCGCGTCGCGGCCAGTTCCAGGGCCAGCGGCAACCCGTCGAGCCGCTGGCAGATCGCCGCCACGGTAGCAGCGTTGGTCGCCGTCAGCACGAACGCCGGGAGGACAGCCTGCGTGCGCTGCACAAAGAGGGCGACCGCCGGAACCTGCGCGAGCTGGTCAACGGCAGGCAGATCGGCGAGGTCGGGCAGGGCGAGCGGTGGCACCAGGAACAGGTGCTCCCCGGAGAGGTGCAAGGCGGCGCGGCTGGTCACCAGCACCTTGAGGGTCGGTACTGCCGCAAGAAGGGCGCTGATCTCAGCTGCGGCTGCCAGCACCTGCTCGAAGTTGTCGAGCACCAGGAGCCGCGGGGCGGGACGCAGCGCGGCGATCAGTTGGGCCAGTACCGATTGATGCGTTGCCTCGGGCAGGTCCAGCGCCTGCGCGATGCGCCCGAGGACGAGCCCGGCCTCTTGGATTGACGCGAGCGGAATGAAGCTGGCGTGCTCACGCGCGCGTGCGCTCAATTCGTGGGCGACCTGGAGCGCCACCCGGGTTTTGCCCACGCCTGGCGGGCCACTGAGCGTCAGGAGCCGCACCTCGGGGCGGCGCAGGGTCGCACAGACCGCGTCGACGAGCGGGGCGCGGCCGATCAGCGCGGTTGGGGCGACCGGCAGATCCGACCGCTGCGGGTTTGGCTCCGCCACCCCTGCGGGAAGGCGGGCCGCTTCCAGAAAGGCCAACCGTTCCTCCGCCGTGAACGCCAGGTGGTCAGCCAGCCGCTCCGCCATCGGTGTTGATGGGCGAAGCGCACCCGCCTCCAGTTTCTGGATCGTGATCGTGGCGCATCCGACCCGGCGTGCCAGGGTGTCCTGGGTCAAGCCAAGCTGCTTACGCCGTTGTTTCAGCCAGGGCGCGAACGCCGGTGCATCGCTCATTGGTCACCCCCAGGATCGCCAGAAGAAACCCATATATGGCTTTTGTATCGTTTTTTCTATCGCTTTGGAGCTTCCATTCGCCGCAGCACTGTGATGTAATGCAGAGCATCCGCAGACCCAATATCAACCTGGAACAGAGACTGACCGACGGGCGCAGCCAGCGCCAGCGCTCACGTGGTGGGGAGTGTAGGTCAATAATACCATTTCCAGCCTCGTTTTTGGGATGGTGAATGATCCAAAGGTGAGGCAACGCCGGGCGTTGCATGTGGGCCAGCAGTAGCGGCACGGCATCCAGCCGTTCCGTGTGTATCGCCGGTTGCTCGCTCATACCGCGAGCCTAGTCGGACGGCATCGTGTGCCTTGTTTGGGCGAACCTTAGAAAGTTACGTAGGCACCACTCAGTTTGTACGGGTCACTCGAACGCTATGGGTAGACGCGTAATGGACGAAAGGCATCGTGATCAAGGCCGTACCATGCGGTCATCAACTCAGCATACCAGGCAGCGCGCGCCGGGTCGGTCGTCCAGCGTACGCCCAGATAGTCGGCGGCTTTGGTTATACCGAGCACCGCGTGTTTCAGCTCTTCTGCGGTGTCGTCTGGCCCGACGGGTACCAGCAGTACCCGTGCCAGGCAATCCGCTGTTGCGCTACCATTCGGTACACCGTCGGCGCGAATCGCCGCGTAATGCAATGGGCGCAGGGCAGGCAGCCAGCGCACCGGGGTCTGCTCGCCAAGCACATAGGCATAAAACGTGGCGGCATCGCACGGCGCGGGGATGCGAACCGCGATATGATGCGCCAGCACCACGGGGTTCGCTGCGAGCAACGGCAATCCGGCGGCCTCCTCCAGACCCTGCCGCACGGTCGCCAGCGCTGCACCCTGCCGTACTGCGAGCCCGTCGGATCCTGCGAGGCGCCGCAGTTGGGCCAGAGCCAGTGCGGCGTCGGGAAGATCGTCGGGCTGTGTGAGCGCGTCGAGGGCCAGGGCCAGCAATGTGCGTTCTCGCCTGCTCAATTCGCCGATGCAGTGCTGAAGCACCCATCGCGACCTCCATCGCATTACCGAAGCGCAAGCAGGGCGACCGTGCCATCGTCGCACCCCACCGCCAGCGCCTGGTCGTCGGGAGTCCAGATCAATTGGCTAACCGGTGCCGGGAAAGCATACTGGGCCAGGGGCTTCTGACTGCGCGTTGGCCGCCAGAGCGCGACCAACCCGTCTTGCCCCGCCGAGGCCAGCATGGCCGGCGCGATGTTCGTCTCGGCGTGTTGGTAGGTCAAGGCACGCAGATACGCCTCGTGGAGGCCGAGCATGATCGGTGTGCTCTCCTCGGGGCCTTTGTTGCTGGCCCGCGTATCCCAGACCGCCACATCGCGCCCGCCCCCCGTCGCTAGGTAGCGGCTCGTCGGATCCCAGGCCAACTCACGCATCTTGGTCTCGTAGCCCCACATTTGCAGGTCGTTGCCACTGGCGGCATACCAGAAATGGACGGTCTGATCCTGGTCGCCTGTGGCGAACATCGCCCCATCGGGACTCCAGGCGAGCACGAGTGACGACCCCTTCCAGGCGTAACGTCGCAGCGGCGTGCGCGCATCCAAGCCCCAGAGCGTGGTGCCACCATAGGCGACGGCGGCGATCTGGGGCAGGCCAGGCTTCCAGGCGAGGTCGGCAATGGTCGATGCGTGATCGGTGTGCTCACAGACAAGATGTGCCAGCGCATCCCAGACGCGCAGGCTGCGACCGGCCGCCGCCGCCAGATACCGACCGCTCGCATCATAGCTCACCCGTTCGACCCAACTCGTGGCGTGGCGCAGCGCCAGCGCCTGCACGCCGGTCTGGCTCTCCCACAAGCGCACGTGGCCGTCCTGACCGGCCGAGGCGAGCAGTCGTCCGTTGGGGTGCCAAGCTACGGCCGTCGTGCCCAAGCCATGGCCGGGCAGTTCGTGCAAGCGTTCGCCGGTCATCGCGAGGATCGTGATCGGCCCATCGGCAAGCGCAGCGGCAAGCTGCGTCCCGTCGGGCGAGCAGCGCAGACTAATGATGTGCCCGTCGAGCTGGGCTCGCCAGCGTTGCTCGAGGGTTACCTTGGTGGGCGACGGAACCGCACGGCCCCGGGGACGAAAGAGGTTCATTGCTGCCTCCAGTACAACTATGCTCACGCCAAGCAGGCCACAAAGTCAGCGTTCAATTGCTCACGGTCAAGGTTGCGCCCAATAAAGATCAGCTTGTTGGTGCGTGGTTCGCTGCCCCACGCACGGTCGGGGCGACCATCGAAAAGCATATGCACGCCCTGAAAGACGAAGCGGCGCGGATCGTCGGCAATGCTCAAGACGCCCTTCATGCGGAAGATATCGGTACCCTGCTCGCGCAGCAGCCGCGACAACCAGCGATTGAGCCGCTGCGGGTCAAGGTCGCCGGTCAGCGTAATCCCGACCGAACTGACCTCTTCGTCGTGCTCGTGGTCAGGCTTGTAGGCATGTTCCAGCATTGGGGCAAGCGGAGCATCACCCGCCAACAGGCGCAGGTTGAATTCATCGGGGCCGTGTTCCGTGAACAGGGCATACGCGCCAGGGGTGGAAATGTCGAGCGTGAAATGGAGTGACGGATCCCAGAGGTTCAGGCGGTAGAGTATGCCCCCCGGCGTGATCGTTGCCCCCGGATCAAGCACCAGTTCCTCGTCGGCAAAGACCCGCACGGCCTGCTCTTGGGTCACGGCTAGCGCTTCGGGTGTACTGGCTTCAGTTGGGAGCATGGCGAGCTGCATGGCCGGATCTGGCCCTTCATCGAGGGCCAGCGTATACGTTCCAGCCTCCAGGTAATAGATGCCGCCCCACTCGAAGGGGTATTCGGGCTCCATAAACTGCGGATCGATCTCCATCGCCCGCTCCAAGTTAAAGCCCCCGACATGGAGCACGGCGTCCAGATCAATGGCCGCGTTCTGGGTACGATAGATCTTCGCCGCCGCGTTCATCCCCAGAATGCGGCGCTCGAGCGCATCCAGTTCACCGACCTCGACCAGATCAGTTTTGTTCAACAGGATCACATCGGCAAACGCGATCTGCTCTTGGGCCTCGGGCGCATCGTCAATGTGGAGCACAATATGGCGGGCATCCACCAGGGTCACGATGGCATCCACGCGCAGCTTGGCCTTCAATTCATCATCCATCAAGAAGGTTTGCACGACCGGCCCGGGATCAGCGAGCCCGGTGGTTTCGATCAACACGTAATCAAACGCATCCTTGCGCTTCATCAAGTTCGAGAGAATGCGGATCAGGTCGCCGCGCACGGTGCAACAGATGCAGCCATTGTTCATCTCGAAGATCTCTTCCTCGGCATTGATCACGAGGTCGTTATCCACGCCGACCTCACCAAACTCGTTTTCGATCACGGCAATGCGTTTGCCGTGCTGCTCGGTCAAAATGCGATTCAGCAACGTCGTCTTGCCAGCCCCCAGAAAGCCCGTCAGGACGGTCACCGGGGTGCGTGGGTCATCAAGCGTGGTCGCGGTCATCGGGTCTCTCCTTCGTTATGCGTCAGCAGCATACCGATCGCGAATAGTGTCGACCGTCATCGTGCTGGTTGCTTGGGGCAGCTTGCGCTGCTCAGGCGGCTGGCCTGGTCACAGCACAGCAATGACGGTCTCGCACGGCGGACAGCCAGGCTCAGTGCAGTTCGGTCACCAGCATGGTGACGTTGTCGGACAGCGCCAGCGTTTCAGCCACCCAGGCTTTGCTGGTCGCACGGTGGGCCGGGTCAGGGCGCAGCTGTATGCCAAACAGATCAAGCATCGGGAGGCTCCACGTTGGGGGAGGCACACAGTTCCATGGCCAAATGATGGTGCCCCAATTCGATCTGATGCGCAGCATGACCGTTGGTCTCGCACGAGGGGTCGGGCGGTGGGATAACGCCCGGTGCAGGCGTCAAGGCAATGCGCCAGATCTCTTGTACGGGGGCGAAACCGCAGCGAGCATAGAAGTGCTTGGCGTGCGTGTTCGCAGCGGTGACGTAGAGCTGGATGCGGTCGAAGCCCTGGGCGGCAGCCCACTGCGTGCCAACCGCGATCATGCGTCGGCCCAGATCACTGCCACGTTGATCCGGGACGACATAGAGGGCCACCAGTTCGGCCCAGCGCCGCGCGGCAAACAGTGGGGAATCGGTGTGCGCCTCCAGCAACAGCAGCCCGACTGGCTCATCCCCCCGCCAGGCCAAGAGCCAGCAGGCACCGGGGGCATGGTGAGTCTGCCGAAAGTGCTCGTAGAGCAACGCCTCCCAGGTTTCGGCGAGGCGAAAGAGGGGGTCGAACCCAGCATTGAACTGATGCAATTCGGCAAAGAGCCGGGCCACCGCCCAGAACTCAGCGTCAGCGGCTGGCCGGAGCACCAGGGCGGTCGTGGAGGCTGTGGGTGTCATGGTGCCTCCTCGCCACGCAGATCAATCACAGTGTTGTCGTTGCTCACGCCTTCACCTCACGCATCCAGGTTTGTTGGGCCGCAACGGCTTGTTCCCGCGACAGTTCAGTGCAGCAGCGGTCGAACGCCGCTTGTAACTCGGCTTCGTTCAGCCCGCCTGGTGTGCTGAGGAAGACTAGTTGGGTGCGCGGCAACTCCTTGCCCCAAGATTCGGCAAGGGTGACGGTGACCCGTGGGCCAACCGCTTGCAGGATGGCCCGGCGATGGGGCGCGTCGGCCAGGTAGATCAGCCCCTTGCCGCGGAAGATTTCCACCGGCAGGTTCAGGACAACCTCACGCAGCGCTTTGAAGCCGAACGGTCGCGCACTGGTATAACTCCACGTACTGAAAGCGGCCCCGTGGTCGTGATGATGGCCGTGGTCGTGGTGATCGTGCGCACACGCCGAATCATGCTCGTGGTCGTGGACGCTATCCGGCTCGTGGACATGATCGTCGTGGGTCTGGTGTGGTGCTGGCTGGAGGGGCATCAGATCGATCTTGTAGCGCCCAATGCCGAGCAGCAGATGGAAGGGAACGTCGCCGTGAACGGCGGGAAGGATGCGCGCACGCGGCACAATCTGGCGCACCCACGCGATCATTGCTGCCTGCTGATCGGCCTCCACCAAGTCAACCTTGTTGAGCACCACGATGTCGGCTGCACTCACCTGATCAATGATCAGATCCTCGTAGTGCCGTTGCTGGCGCACATACTCAGCATCAACGACCGTGATCACCCCGTCGATCCGGAAAAAGGGTCGCAACTCGGGCAGTTCAAAGGTCTCGGCCACCGCCCAGGGATCGCTGACCCCACTGGCCTCGATGAGAAGATATTCGGGTGGCTCGCGCCGCTCGAGCAACTGGAGCGCACTGTTGAGCAGGTCGCCGCGGATGCTGCAGCAGATACAGCCATTGGCGAGCGAGACGGCGTCACCCTCGACACCCACCACAAGCTGGGTGTCAATATTGATGCTGCCGAAATCGTTGACCATCACCGCAACGCGTAGGCCGTGGTTGGCGTGCAAAATGCGATTGAGCAACGTCGTCTTGCCGGCCCCCAGGAAGCCGGTCAGGATGGTCAACGGAACGGGGTGAACAGGCACCTCAACGGGCATGATCCTCTCCTTCGCAGTTGCTTGCCTTTAGGCGCGGAAGCCCAGCACGTGTACGGCTGGGAGGAAGCGCCCTGCTTGAGCGGCTTGAGCCCACAGCGCCGTTTGCTAGGGCGATTGCATCATACGAAACCGGATACAAAAAGACGCTCTATCAGGGCACCCGCAAGGGGTGCCCCTACAGGCTACAGGCCGGGGGCCGGATCCGGTGTACGGGCACCCCTTGCGGGTGCCCTGGCGGGTGCATTCACGGAAGATGCCATCGCCCTAGCTATTCCTGTGCATATTATTGACATTGGATTATTTATAGGCTAATATACAACAAAGATGAAATGTTTCATGCAAGAATAATCCACATGTCATAAACCAACGTTTGTTGTTGCCCGCGCCAATGGCCACCTGGCCAGGGAGGCCCTGATGAACGAGACCGAAACCCGTACCGAGTACATTGCCGCGATTGATGATGTGATTCGCCAGATCACCTGGCAAAGCCATAAGCAACTGTTGCAAACCCTGAATCGCCCCGCAATTAGCCTGACAATGCCTCAAATGGTAACCCTTTTTGCTATTCGTGACGCTGGTACTTGCCGCATGAGCGAACTGGCCGAAATCACCCAGCAATCTGCGGGAACCCTGACCGGCATTGTTGATCGCCTGATCGAAGACCATCTCGTTGGACGCGTACGCGATCACGAAGATCGACGCGTCGTGCAAGTTACCCTTACAGCCCACGGCGAAGAACGCCTCGCTCAGGTCGAACAGGCACGCCGCGAAGATATGGAACGTATTTTACAGCATTTTGACTTTGGACAGTTGATCGATCTTGAGCTACTCCTGCGCCAGTTGCTCCAGGGCATCCACGATCTCCTCAGTGGTGGAACCCTGCTTGATCAGCACCAGGTGGCTTCAGCTGCGGTCTATTCCCCGCTTCAGCAAGCCTGAGACCTGGTATACTAAGAGCAAGAGATTGTCAACGCTGAGCACTCCACATCTGGCTTGCGGAACCAGGCAGATCATTGCATCGTGCCTGGCTGAACAAATTGCCATCTGGTAGGTGTCCACGATACTTATTGGCGGTGCTCAGCAATACAATGCATAGCGCAACACTGTCTGGGTATGTGTGCCAAGCAAGTGGACAGGGGTATGGGTAGTGACTGAGCGGCAGCCGATCCGTCGCCATGTGCGGCGTTCTCGACGCAGAGGTGACGGTGCAAACGTTCACCGATCTGATGCTACCAATCAGGTTGCAACGATGCAGGTGACTGGGCTGCTCAAGCTCTCATCATACCTCGTTTCCGTCATTGATCCTCAGACGATCCTCACAAATCTGGTTTCAAGCCTGGTCGAGATCTTGCCCTCGGTGCAGGCAGGTGTGCTCTGGCTTGAGACCAACGGGCGTCTGCGACCAAAAACCGTGCTAGGGTTACCCCTGGATGCCGCAACCCACGAAGCCTTGCACCATTGCCAGTTACGCTCAGGCGAAGGCCTGGCAGGGCTCGCCCTGCAACACGCCGAGCCGCAACTGAAGTCGGCAAGGCGGGGGTACCAGCAGACTGCCGCCTCGATCAATCCGGTGAATGATCCTTTGTTCCATCAGCTCAGTGCTCAATTGCCCTCTCGCCTGACCGCGGCGGCCTTACCCCTGCGTGTTGGTTCCGAAACAATCGGCGTGCTCGAACTGATCAATCTTGGCCACGACTCAAGTGACACCGCGTGGCAACCGCTTGATCAGACAGCCATCCCGGTCTTACAGGCCTTTGCTAATCTTGCGGCTTCGGCCATCAAGAATGCACAACTCTACGCCGCTGCCCAGCAGAGTGAACGACGTTTGAAGGCCTTTGATGCCGTGGTGACCGCGATCTCGACTGCAACCGATCTCGATGATATGGTACGCAGTGTCCTTGATGTGGTGGTGGGCTTGATTCCTGATGCCAGTGGGGCGCTGCTCTTGCTCGATCCAACCCACGATCACCTTGCCCTCGCCGCAGAGCATCAGCTTCCCCCCGATGGGGCCACGTACCTGGCTCAGCTTCCTGTTGCCGATTCGCCCTGTGCCGAGGTCGTTCATTATGGGCAACCAATGCAACGCCCTCTGCTGGAAGACCGTGGCGAGGGGCCATTGATCACTGGAGGTCTCGTGGAGGCCGCCTACTTCCCCTTGTTGGCAGGTGGCACTGTCGCCGGTGTGCTGGCCCTCTATGGGCCGCCAGGACTCACCACGCATACCGACAAAGACCTGCTGATGCCGATCTGCAATCAGGTTGGGTTTGCCATTGCGAACGTTTTGCTCTATGCCGATAGTTCGAGTGAACGACGCAAGCTGAATACCGTCGTTACCTCAATCGCTGAAGGCGTGCTCCTCTGTGATGCCGCAGGACGGTTGACACTGGCGAATGATGCGGCCCTTGCGCTCCTGCGCCTCGACTCGCTCCCCTTTGAACAACCCCTGGCCGCAATGCCCGATTTCTACCGCATGCGTGATATGGAAGGCCGCCCCCTGACCCTCGAAGCCCTCCCGTTTACCCGTGCGCTGGCCGGGGAAGTGTTTCAAGATTATCGCCTCATCCTGCACGGATCGAGTGGCGATGAAACGGTGATGAGTTTTAGTGGGGCACCAGCCCACGCCGGTGATGGCATGATCGAGGGGGCTGTTGTGGTCTTTCGTGATGTCACCGCCAGTCAAAAGGTCGAACGCGCGAAAGATGAATTCCTGGCTGTCGCTGCACACGAGTTGCGGAGCCCCCTGGCGGCTGTGCGCAGCTACGCAGATCTGTTGCTCAGACGTGAACAGCAACGGGGTGAGGCTGATCCACGTGACCTGCATGGCCTGACTATTCTGACCCAGCAGGTGAGCCATATGCTCCGCATGGTTGACAACCTGCTTGATGTGTCACGGATTGATGCCGGCCAACTCGATCTTCAGTTACAACGGGTCAACCTGGTGCATCTAGCCAATCAGGTCATTGACCAGCAACGGCCCGCTGCCGGGCAGCATCCGCTTATCCTTGAATGCAATGAAGACGAACTCGTCGCTACCTGTGATATGCTACGGATCAGACAAGTGCTCACCAATCTGATCAGTAATGCAATCAAATATAGTCCTTCCGAAAGCCCGATTATCTTGCACCTCTGCCATCGTGACGCTGACACTCCCGAGGCCGAGGGCTTCAGTGGCCCGGTGGCCGTGCTGAGTGTGACCAATGAGGGGCCAGGAATTGCCCCGGAACAACAGGCGCGCCTCTTTCAACGCTATTATCGGGTGCGCAGTAGCCGTACGGAAGGGCTCGGGTTGGGACTCTACCTTAGTCGCCAGTTTGTGCAAATGCATGGTGGTCGTATCTGGGTGGAGAGCAATGAAGAGATCGGGAGTACGTTTGCTTTTGTCTTGCCACTCTAACCCATACGAGATGGCATGATAGTACATGGTGAGGGCCAACAGAGTACCGCTAGCCCTCGGAACTTGCGTCGAGGTTGAGTATTATGCGCTTGAAATCACATATTCAGAGTTTGCCGGCTTATAAACCACCCCAGTTACTGACCGGGCCAGCCGTTGATCTGGTCAAACTTTCGTCGAATGAGAATCCCCTCGGGCCTTCGCCACAGGCGCTGGCAGCCCTGCACGAAGCACTTGATCAGGTGCATCGTTATCCCGACTCGTCGAGTCTGGCCTTGCGCCAGGCGCTTGGGGCGCATGTTGGGCTTGGGTACGAGCATGTCACCTGTAGCAACGGCTCGGATGAATTGATCCTGATCCTCTGTCTGGCGATCCTCGAAGCAGGCGACGAGGTCGTCATGGCCGAGGGAACCTTCATCAGTTACCTGCTCCGTACCCTCGAACTGAAGGCCCATCCACGTCGCGTCCCACTGCGTGCCTATACCCACGACCTCGAAGCAATGGCCGAAGCGATCACTCCGCAAACGCGGATGATCTTTCTCTGCAATCCGAATAACCCCACTGGAACGAGCAACAGCGCAACCGAGGTTGAGCGATTCTTGAGCAGAGTTCCCGAGGATGTTCTGGTTGTCATCGACGAAGCCTATCTTGAGTTTGTGACCCGGCCCGACTATCCCGATCTGATCCCGCTGATCCGCGCAGGGTGTCCCAATCTCATCTTGCTCCGTACCTTCGCCAAGATCTACGGGTTAGCCGGGTTACGCCTGGGGTATGCGTACGCCGAACCTACACTGATTGCCTATCTTGAGCGAGCCAGGCCAACCTTTAATGTCAACCTGCTGGCGCAAGTCGCCGGGGTCGCCGCGCTCACCGATCACGAACATCTTGCACACAGCCGTGAGCACGCCATCGCGAGTCGCGCCTTTTTTGACCAGGGGCTACGTACCCTCGGGCTTGAACCAGTTCCTGGCGAGACCAACTTTGTTGCCGTCGCGGTTGGCGACGATGCAGCGGTCACAGCCGGGCTCCGTGAACATGGCTTTACGGTCACCCCGCTCACCGGATGGGGGCTTCCCGGGCTTATCCGCATCTCTTTTGGCACCAAGGCGCAAAACGAAGCCATCCTCCATGCGCTGCGGAGCGTCCTTGATAGATAGCAGCAAGGGGATGGACGTAATGAATGTTGCAAAAGATCGTGAAGAAGAGCTCACGTATCTGGAAATGCTGCTCTGCCAGCCAATCAATCGGTGGGAAGGCTTTGATCTGAACCAACCTGAAGAGAGCGAGCAAAACCTACGGGTGCAGGTTCTCTTTACGGGTATAGCGATCGCAGCCCTGGGCCTGCAAGCCGATGCCACACCCGAGCAGCAACAACGGGCGCGGGCAGGCATCGTTGCGGCGCTCGAACGCCTGGTACAACGACGGATCTGGGCGTACTGGGCAACGCCCATTGACCAAAAGGGGCTCGTGCCAGACCCGATTGGTGGAGGCTTTGCAGCCTACAGTGGAGCACTGGCAACCTTGCTTGGGCTAGCGTCCCTTTTAGGCGAAGAGCGCTACCATAATCCACCGCTCGAATTTCGCTGGTCAAGCACCTGGCGGTTCAGCTACACCTATGCGCAATTAGTCGCCATGCTTGCCGCACAGATGCGCGCAGATCATGGCGGAGCAATTGCGACCTTAAACGATACCACCACCCCGTCGGCGATGGCACTGGTACTCTGGGGCGTCCACCTAGCCGATCATATCTACGGCAGCGAACATAAGAGTGCAGGGCAACGCTGGCTTCAAGTCTTACGTGAGCAACTCGTGCTACGCGGGCCACGCCTACCTAATCGCGGAGTCTTTGCCTCAGGGTACCATCTCAAGCGTCGGAAAGCCACGCTGACGAGCAAACCCCTCGAAGATGTGATGACCCTAATCTTAATGGCCCCGTACGCGTCCGAGCTCACCCGCGAACTCGCCGTTCGTCACTGGCCTGCGGTCAGACAACCTGAACGCATCAATTCACCGCTCTTGCTTGCCTTCAGCAGTCTTTTGGCAGTAGAACTAGGCGAGACCGAGCGGGCTGCTACACTAAGCCTGACTGCGAGCACAAGCATCGAAGGATCAACCTCGCCCAACTGGATCGAGGCCCTGCTCATCCTTGGTCGTGCCGGCGGCATGCCCCGCTTACTAGAACCGAGACCTGCCAAGGAGCGCAATGATGGAAACGTACTTGAACGGCCTTCGTCTGGCCTATGAAGACGAAGGAAGCGGACCGCCCCTCCTTTTGCTACATGCCTTTCCCTTCAATGGAGCGATGTGGAACGATCAAGTTGCCGTCCTTCGCGACCGTTACCGGGTCATTGTGCCTGATTTACGTGGTTTCGGGAAGAGCGGTGCGCCCAACGAAGTCTATTTTATGCAGCAATACGCCGACGACCTCGCCCTCTTGCTGGCCACCCTGGCGGTCAAACAGGCTACAGTGATCGGGCTATCAATGGGCGGCTACATTGCTTTTGAGCTCTGGCGTTCACACCGCAGCCTGATCAACGGGTTGGTTCTAGCCGACACACGAGCAGGAGCCGACAGCAGCGAAGGCAAAGTAGCACGGGAAACCAACGCATGTCTCGCCGAGAGCCAGGGATCGACAGCAATTGCCGACATCCTGCTACCGAAGCTCATTGCACCGGGTGCCAGCGACGAACTACGCGCATCGCTACGCGCCACCATCAGCGCAACCAATCCAGCGGGCATCGCTGGGGCGTTACGAGGAATGGCCCTGCGGCCCGACTCAACCATTGATCTGCCGACAATTGCCGTACCTGTCCTGATCATCGTCGGTGCCGAAGACATACTGACGCCACCGAGCGAAGCACATCTGATGCAGAAATATCTTCCCGAGAGCAAAGTCGCCCTGATCGAAGGAGCGGGCCACTTGAGCAACCT
The DNA here is from genome assembly GCF_002532075.1 of Candidatus Chloroploca asiatica. GTDB lineage: Bacteria > Chloroflexota > Chloroflexia > Chloroflexales > Chloroflexaceae > Chloroploca > Chloroploca asiatica. The sequence continues at coordinate 39,714 of NZ_LYXE01000118.1, forward strand.
CGAACAACCAGCATCATTTAATGCGGTACTAAGCGAATTTCTTGACCACCGACTAGGCTAACGTCGCAAAACAACAAAAAAAGAGAGGTGACTGTCATTAGACAGTCACCTCTCTTGTACATTGGAGCGTGCGTGGACCTACGTTCCCAGGGCTCAGGCCCCAGTAGCATCGGCGCGACCATGTTTCACGACCCGGTTCGGGATG
>NZ_LYXE01000119.1 GCF_002532075.1 Candidatus Chloroploca asiatica
CCGCAAGGGGTGCCCGTACACCGGATTCGGCCCCCGCCCCGGTACGGGCACCCCTTGCGGGTGCCCCGTTGTATCCGATTTCGTATGATGCAATCGCCCTGATCCAGGACACAGGGCGATTGCGTCTTCCGTGTATGCACCCCGCCAAGGCACCCGCAAGGGCACCCGCGAGGGCACCCGCGAGGGGTGCCCGTACACCGGATTCGGCCCCCGCCCCGGTACGGGCACCCGCAAGGGGTGCCCCTACTTGCGTGCGTATGAGGGTTGTGGTGCGATAAATATCGTACATACGTTCTTTTCTGGCTCGTTCCGCGTTCACCCGCACGGGACGAGCCTTCGTCCCACTGAGGTCACGCGATGGCGCTCGATCATGACGGCATCTTCAAGCAACTGCTCAGCTCGTTTCTCGTCGAGTTTCTCGACCTTTTTGCCCCGGATATCCTCGCCCTCCTTGACCCTGCCACGCTGATCCTGCTCGCGCCCGAGTCGTTCGTGGACTTGCTCGATCCTGACCGCCGCACCGCCGACCTGGTTGTCCAGGCACAGGGGCGCGAAGGGCTGGCAACCTTCCTCATTCACCTGGAGCATCAGGCGCAGCGCGATGCCAAGTTGCCCCGCCGGATGTTTCGCTACTTCGCCCGGTTCTATGACCGGTACGACGTTCCGATCTATCCGATCGCGCTCTGTTCGTATCCCAGCCCGCGCCGATTAGCCCCGGATCGGCATCAGGTTGTGCTGGGCACCCATGACGTGCTCCGGTTCCAGTACCTCATGATACAATTGAACCAGTTGGACTGGCGCGCCTATCTGAGTAGCACGAATCCGTTGGCGGTGGCCTTGATGGCGCGGATGCGGATTCCGCGTGAGGAACGCTGGCAGGTCAAAGCAGCCTGTCTGCGCATGCTGGCGGGTTTACCGGTGACGGCAGCACAGCAACGGATGCTGGCCGCCTTTGTCAGCATCTATCTCCCCTTGAATGACGTCGAGACCCGTCGGTTTGAGGCGGAAGTTGCCACATGGCAGACACCAATCCAGGAGGCAGTCGTGGAACTGATCACAGAATGGGAATTGAAGGGGCGGGAAGAAGGACGGCAAGAAGGACGGCAAGAAGGACGGCAAGAAGGACGGCAAGAGGAACGCCAGGCTCTGCTCCTTCGTCAACTCACGCGCAAACTTGGACGGTTGCCTGAGGCAACCCAACGTGAGATCTTAGCCTTGACGCCCGAGCAGTTACTCACGTTAAGTGAGGCCTTGCTGGAGTTTGACACGCTCAGCGATCTGACCGCCTGGCTTGGCCAGCAGCAAGCTGGGGCGTAACGTCCATGGTCATTCACCGAAGGCGCTTGCGCGTCACTGTCTGGTGCCTCGATGGGTCACACCCAGTAGGCAACGGTATGGGCGAGCATCAGCGCAAGCATCAGCCCCGCGCCCGGAACGGCTGAGTCGGTACGGGTCGCACGGAAGCCAACATACAGGCCGAGCGGCAGCGTGAGCAGGCCCGCAACCGCGACGGCGGCGGGGATGATGTGCGGCATGAGCAGCAGCGGCAGCAGATAAGCCAGGGCAATACATGCCCACCAGAGCCAGCGCAACCGCTGGCCGAGGATGACCGCCAGGGTGCGTTTGCCAACCAGGGCATCGGCGTTGCGGTCGGCCCAATGCACCCCCAGGATGCAGGTGAGCGCAGCCGCCACCATCGGGGCGAGTTGGAGATAGGCCTCGAGCGGCGGCGCGTGGTGGGCGGCGGTCGCATAGGCCATCAAGGGCATAAGGAGGCCGCCGAGCAGGGCATTCGTGATCTCCCCCAATCCGCGCCGCTCGAGCGCCAGGGGCGGCAGCGAGTAGGCCCAGCCGCCGCTGAGACCAATCAGCAGGATGAGACCGGCCGCCAGAGGCAACCGACCACTGAGCACCGCTCCGATGCCGACCACGATCGTCAGGGCGCTAACAAAGAGTGCGGCGTTAAGCGCTAGCGTGCGCGTGGCCAACCCTGCGGCAATCGCGCCGCTTCCGCCAGAGATACCAGTGTGAACCGCAAGCGCATCGGTGTCAGCATCGGCATACTCATCCGCATAGTGAGCCGCCAGGTTAGCCAGCATCGTGAGGGTCAACGCAAGCGCCTGATCGCCCCAAATGATCGGGTGGCCTGCGTACCTGGCCATGGCAACCCCAACCGCATAGGCCAGCACCCCGCTCGGCAAAATGAGCGGGCGGCTCATCTGCCAGAGGCCACGCAGCGGGTTAGGAGCCATTAGCTGGCGAACGTGTGATGCTAATGAGTTGGGCAATATCCTGCACCGCGACAACGTTCCGTCGGCCCGTACCACGCCCAAAGATCGTCACCTTCCCCTGCTCGATCTGCGGCTTGCCGATGAGCCCGTAGGCGTGAGTCGCGAGAAACGCGGTGGGACGCACGAGCGTGCCACTCGCGCCAACAATCAGAACCATAGCTTTCCTCACGATCCTCAGAGAGTGACCAAACCCCGAACATAGCGTGCGCCAACAATAGTCGTGCAGTGAATACCGATTATACATCTTGGCATGAGCATCGTGCAAACGTTTCTCTGATCCTCGCAGGGCTACGCTGACGTTGGAAAATGTCTGGTGAGCTGGTTGACTTTTATAGAGGCGAACGATAGTGGAGCAACCGAGGCCAAACGGAGCAGATCCCGATGGTGCTACGGGCGGCGGCAGTTCAGAGATGATCAACCCAATGACTTCCCAACGAGACAATTTGCTTACCACACGCGAGCACGACGTGATGACTCTGGTGGCACGTGGTGCCAGTGACCGACAGATCGCCTTACAGCTCTTCCTCAGCCCCTGGACGGTGCGCCACTATGTGCGTCACGCCTGCGTAAAGCTGGGGGCGCCGAACCGCACCGCAGCAGCGGTGCGCTACGCCGTGCGCTACTGGCCTCCCGTCGGCAACGACACAGGGCAGGATCTGGTTGCACTGAGCGCGCAGGAGTGCCGCGTGCTTGATCTGGTGGTGGATGGCTTGCATGACGATGCGATTGCAACCCACCTGGACGTATCAATCTCCACCGTCAGGCAGCACATCCTACGTGCCTGCCACAAACTCGGGGTAGAACATCGCACCGGCGCGGCGGTGGAGTACTACCGGAGCAAGGGAGCATAGTGTTGGAGGAAAGAGGAAAGAGGAAAGAGGATCTGTGAGGTCTCAGGCGGCACTCCTCCTCCTTGCAGAGACAAAGCGCGGAGACAGAGACGACCACAGTGAACTTGACAAAACAAATAGGGGCAAGGACTACTGACAAGTAGGACTTTCTTCTCACTCAAGAATGACAGGTAGCAGGGGAGAGGAAAACAGGCTACGATTCGGTTCATAAAAGCACATTGCCTGGGCTCCGTCTGACAAAAGCGTTGCCATCTATGGATCGAACTCATACCAGGAAAGGCTTCATCAGATGAATCGATCAATCACCTTTCGCACGCAGATCGCGATCAACACAGTGACCCTGTGCCTGGTTGCCTTCATGCTTTTAGCATCAAATACCTTTGCTAATTCCAATGTTGCCAACACGGTTAGTAGTACCACAACGACCACCATCAGCTACCAGGGCCACCTGACTAGTCCTGACGGCACAGCGGTCAGCGCCACCCTACCGATGACCTTCAACCTCTATACCGGGCCTACGGGCGGCACAGCGGTATGGACGGAGCAGCGCAGTGGGAGCAACGCGGTACCAGTGAGCAACGGCTTATTCAACGTCGCCCTGGGCAGCGTGACCCCGATCCCGGTCAGCCTGCTCAACGCACCACTGTGGCTGGGCATCAGCGTGAACAGCGATGCCGAGATGTCGCCACGGGAACAACTGGCGAGCGTGCCCTATGCGGCAGTTGCGGGAAATGTGCCTGATGGCAGCATCACACAGCTACAGGCACCGAGCCTGGTTAGATCCGCTAACGATACGAATGTTCGACTGTATCACGGAAAGAAGACCATGACCAGTCAAGGGAGTCAAAATATACTACAATTTTCGATTACTCTTTCTCCTCCATGCAAGTATCATTTTGAGGTTTTTCTACAACCATCATGGACGTATCATAACGATGTCATTTCAAGTGTAGGAGGAACCCCAGATGGTTTCACAGCTTATTTCCGCCTTGCTGACGGACGAAGCTGGAGCGATGGTCAGTGGCTGCCTGTTGATTGGCTTGCTATCTGTAGTGACAACTGAAATGCTTGTGCCATATTGATCGAATAACGAGAGGAATGATCCCATGAATCGCACCGTCACCTTCCGCACACTCCTGCTCGCAAACGGCCTGAGCATCCTACTGCTTGTAGCCGCGATGCTCGCCACCAGCACACTGGCCGGCCCAACTTGGCAAGCGGCACCCGCTGGTAACACAGCAACGACCACGACCATCAACTACCAGGGCCATTTGACCAACCCTGGTGGTACGCCGGTCAGCGCCACCCTACCGATGACCTTCAACCTCTACGCCGCGCCTACGGGTGGCACGGCGGTATGGACGGAGCAGCGTAGTGGGAGTAACGCGGTGCCGGTCAGTAACGGCTTGTTCAACGTCGCCCTGGGCAGTGTAACCCCGATCCCGGTCAACCTGTTTGGCGCACCACTGTGGCTAGGCATCAGCGTGAACGGCGATGCCGAGATGTCGCCACGGGAACAACTGGCGAGCGTGCCCTATGCAGCAGTAGCAGGAAATGTGCCACAACTGCTTGGCGAAAAGAGATGCGATCAGAATGAGACTGGAACCCCTACTACAGAAGTATTACCCGAGGGGTTTCATGTCGTCAAGTGTAGTAATGCTCAAGATGCCATGTCAGTTACCGTTGCAACAAACGGTGGACCTGTGGTTGTCCATATGACTGCCCGCTACTACATGAGCCCGGCAAGGCAAACGTACTGTTCTATCGCAGTCTTTAGAAACGGAACCAGAGTAACAGGCGTAAACCTCGGAGGCAACACTCTCAACAACACGGGACAGGGATGTTCTGGCTCCTTTGTATTCACTGAATTGCCGCCAGGAACCTATACATTTAAATCTGAGGCCGGGTTCTTTGGAGGCGCAGAAACAACGGTTAATTGGAAACATGGCCGACAGATCGCCGTCTTTCAGTTTTGATCTCGAGGTCTATGTCTCCAGCAGAACTGACGTAGCGGCTACTCGGACAAGTCGTGACGCAGCGCATCAGGACACGATCTCCATGGCACCAGAAGTACTACATCGCCCACGGGCCAGTGGTGCCACGAGAAGTGAGGGGAGCGTGCGTCAGACCTCACAGCGTTAGTTTTGCGGCATTGACTTATCAGGCTAAACTTCATGCCTTTCTGTAATGTGAAAGAAGGATTTGCTATGAATCGCCCCACCACCCTTCACAAGTTGGTGAGTCCCATTGTGTTGCTGATTGTAGCGATGCTGATGGTTATGCACCCAAGGTATGGATTAGCACACCAGCCTGAAATGACTGTGATGCCACAGACAGAGTCCGTTGCGGCAGTCGGCTCCTACGACAACGCCGCCATCGCTGACTATGCACTTGCCCGTGTCGGTCAGTGGGGTGGTCAATGTCGCCAGTTCGTCAACAACGTCGTCTGGGCTGTTTCGGGCGGTACACAGAGTATTGGTGGTGGCAACGGTGCCTTCGCCAATCTCGCCGCCAACGGCATCGAAATCACGAACATCAACGACTTGGTGAAGGGCGATGTCGTGCAGTTCGAGAACTCACCAGTGGTCGCGTGGCTGCATACATTCATTATCGTAAGCCGTGTTAGCGGCAACACATTCAACGTCGTTGACTCTAACTGGGATACGGGCAGTGGGAACAACGAAATCATCCACGCTCACCAGATCACCTTCACGCTCGATCCAGCAACCAGGCGGGCGTTTCGGTTTGGGACAGTTCAGCATCCCAACCGCCCTCCCAACCCGCCTTCCCTCTTGTCCCCCGCCGATGGCAGTACGAGTGGCAGCACCAGCGTCGCATTGACGTGGAAGCATAATGGCGACCCCGATGGCGACACGTCCTTCAACTACTATGTGAGAGTCTTCAGCAATAACGTCGAGATTAAGAACAGCGGATGGATCGACGAAAGCACCTGGACGGTGCGCGATCTCAGCGACGGCAACTATGAGTGGACAGTTCAGGTCGGTGACAGGAAGGTGGGCAGCATCCTTGCTGCACGCTGGCGCTTCACTGTTGATACCGTTGCGCCAACTGGGTCGTTTACGCTGAATCATGGCTGGGCGACCGCCAACAGTGTCAGTATGCCGCTCGACCTGACCGCTACTGATCAGCATAGCGGTGTCCAGGACGTGCGCGTGGGCAGTACGTGTGCCTCGCTGGGCGCATGGCAGCCCTTTCAGCCTCGCATCTGGTGGCAAGCCACTGGTCAGCACGGCGACACCGTGCGCGTCTGTGCTCAATTCCGTGACCGTGCGGGCAACTCGTCGCTGACTGCCGAGCAGAGCACCCGCCTTGATTTCTATCCCGCTCAGCCATCCTCCGCCAGCTACCGGCTGCGCTCAGATGTGAGCGCGATTAGTGGTGAGCCTCATCAGTCGGGCAATTATCGGCTGAACAGCACGGCAGGACAGACTCTCGCCAGCGGGAGCTACGCCACAAGCAGCAGCTATCGTGCTGCACTTGGCTTCTGGCCTCGCTTTTTCTTCACCCCGCTCACCTACAGCATCACCGGGCGCGTCACCGACGCCAACGGCAACGGGCTTGGCAGCGTGACGATTAGTGACGGTTCGCGCATGGCGAATACGACGAGCAATGGCGATTACACGATCAGCGGCGTGCCCGCCGGCAGCTACACGCTTACACCCAGCCGCAGTGGCTATACGTTCAACCCTTCATCGCTCAGTGTGAGTGTCAACGGCAATGTGACCGGTCACAACTTCACGGGCACGCTCATTCCTCCAGCGACCTACAGCATCAGCGGGCGCGTGACCGACGCCAACGGCAACGGGCTTGGCAGCGTGACGATTAGCGACGGTACGCGTATGGCGAATACCACGAGCAATGGCGATTACACCATCAGCGATGTGCCCGTCGGCAGCTATACGCTTACGCCCAGTCGCAGTGGCTATACGTTCAACCCTTCATCGCTCAGTGTGAGTGTCAGCGGCAATGTGACTGGTCACAACTTCACGGGCACGCTCATTCCTCCAGCGACCTACAGCATCTCTGGGCGCGTCACCGACGCCAACGGCAACGGGCTTGGCGACGTGACGATCAGTGACGGCACGCGCATTGCGAATACCACGAGCAATGGCGATTACACCATCAGCGATGTGCCCGCCGGCAGCTATACGCTTACCCCGAGCAAGGACGACTTCAGCTTTAGCCCGACCAGTCTGAGTGTGACCGTCAATGGCGATCTGAGTGCGCAAAGCTTCACTGGCACGCGCAACACCTACACCATCAGCGGGCGCGTCACCGACGCCAACGGCACCGGTCTCAGCGACGTGACGATTAGCGACGGTACGCGCAGTACCACGACCAATAGCAATGGCGACTACACGTTGAGCAACGTCCCGGCGGGCAGCTACACGCTTACCCCGAGCAAGAGTGGCTTCAGCTTTAGCCCGACCAGTCTGAGGGTGACGGTCAGCGGCGATCTGAGTGCCCAAAACTTCACCGCGACCGCGACGCCCCCGGCAACGGGTGTGACCCTGGCAATGGTGCCCGCGTCCCCGAGCCTCGCGGTCGGCGGCACGGTGATGGTCACCCTCGAGGTGCGCAGCGATACCCAGCCGATTGACGGCGCGGCCTTCTTCCTCGACTTTGACCCGAGTGTCCTGGAAGTGGTTACGGTGCAGCCCAACCCCGTGCTCCCGCTTGAGCTGATCTGGCGTATCAATGCGACGCCCGGCCAGCTTGATCTCGTGCGCAGCGCCTTGAATCAACCCTTCCCCCAGGGCACTTTCCACTTCGCCACGGTCACCTTCCGTGCCCGCCAGGCCGCCCCCGCTGGCACCTCGATCCAGTTCAGTCGCACCGCCGACCGCCAGACCGATGTGACCGCCAACGGAGTCTCGGTGCTCGGGCCGCTGGTGCCCGCCACGCTCACCGTGCGCGATGGCATGGCCGTGAATGTGCAGGTGCACCTCGAAGGCGCCCCCGGCTCCCCGGATCCGCGCCTGAGCTTGCCACTCGCGGTGACGCTGCGCCCAGCCGGAAGCACGACCCCCGTCTATCAGGCGACCCCGACCCTCGACCAGGCCGGTCGCTTCCAGATCGCGGGCCTCGCCCCCGGGGCCTATACCCTGAGCGTCAAGCATCCCCAGACGCTGCGGGCGGAGGTGACGCAGGAACTGAGCGGGGACACAGCGACTATTGCCATCGGGCCGCTCCCCTCGGGCGACGCCAACAATGACAACCAGGTCTCGTTGCTTGACTTCTCGGTGCTCGCCACCACCTTCGGGCGCAGCAGCGGCAGTGCGGGCTACGATGGGCGGGCGGATTTCAACGGCGATGGCGTGATCAATCTGCTCGACTTCTCGCTCCTCGCCAAGCACTTCGGCAAGGCAGGAGCAGAGGCCTCACCACCCGTCGAGGCGCGTGCCGGTCAGTCAGTCATCCGGGCGGAGCAGGTCGTGCCAAACCTCACCGCAGGGGCAATCGTGACCCTGAACGTGGCGGTACACGCGCCGGCGACCGGGCTGGATGGGGCTGCGGCAACACTGGCCTTCGACCCGAACGTACTCGAAGTGCTCGCCGTGACGGGCGATGCCACACTCGAGCGCTCGCTCCAGCAGGTGGTTGACCCCATCGCCGGACGGATCATCCTGGCGCGGGGCACCCTCGCGTCGCAACTCCCCACGGGGCAGGTGCAGCTCGCGCAGATCCAGTTGCGGGCACGCACCGATGCCGCCGCGACCTCGATCACGCTCGTGGATGACGGTGAGCACGGTCAGAGTGTGGTCACGGCGCGTGGGCACGTGGTGCCCCTGGCGGCAACGGAATGGCGGCTGACGCTGAGCCCGGTGAAGCATACCGTCTACCTGCCGGTGGCGATCCGCGCAGCAACGACACGGTAAAGAAGTCTGGGGAATACGTTTCCCGGTAGCGCCGCCGACCACGAATGGGGCAACGAATACACGAATACCGCACCGCCCATTTTCGTTTATTCGTGATCAGTATTCGTGGTCGGCAAGGGCTGTCAGCAAACTTCGTTCACAGACCAGTAAGAAGTCTGGGAACGAAGTTTCCCAAACTAATAAGTCGGCACTCCCGAAAGCCGGTCGATGCGTTTGTCAACGGAATTTTCTGATGATTTGACGCAAAGGCACAAAGAGCCTTTGCCGCTCAGGGTGGCCCAACACAAGCAAACGTCATTGACCGACACATCAAGCATCCGAGCATACCAGGGAACGAAGCCCTGTTAAAATGAATGATGAGGCGCAGCTATGCGGAGCAAGCGACAACCTAACCATCTTTGGCTTCCCAGTTTGATCGTCGTTCTGGTGATCCTTGTCGGTATCACCTTCTCGCTGGCCCGGCTGATGGCTGCGCCAACCGTGACCCTGAGCCTGGTACCGTCAACGCTGACGATGGCCCCGGGCGAGATTGTCACCGTGACGATTGAGGTGCAGGCCGGAACGGAGCCCATTGATGGGGTGGCAGCCTATCTCGATTTTGACCCCACGCGCTTCCAGGTGAGCGAGGTCAGCCCTAATAATACGGCGTTGCCCTTTGAGTTGGTGAACCGCTTTGAGAATACGCTCGGCACGCTTGATCAGGTGCGTGGGGCGCTCAACCAACCCTTCCCCAGCGGCACCTTTACGCTGGCAACCTTTCAGTTGCGTGCGCTCGATGTTCTAGGGACGAGTGCCCTCAGTTTTAACCAGGGCGTGCCTTCGCGCTTACGCCAGAGCGACGTCACCTCGGGCGGCGTCTCGGTGCTTGGCTCCGTCGGAGCGCTCACGGTCGAGATTACCGACGCCAGTTCACCGACCCCGACCGAAAGCCCGACCGAGCCGACGCCCAGCACGCCAACCGAAACCCCGACCGAGCGTCCAACCAGCGCCCCAACCGAGAGTCCGTTACCCACCAGCACCCCGACCAACACGCCGACTGAGAGTCCGTTACCCTCCAGCACGCCAACCGCGAGCGCGATGCCTACCACCACCCCAACCGCGAGCACGTTGCCCACCAGCGCTCCGACGAACAGCCCGACGGGCACCCCGAGCAATACACCGACGGCCACGGTTCCTCAGACGCAGACGGTGATCTTGAGCCTGGTACCGTCAACGCTGACGATGGCCCCGGGCGAGGTTGTCACCGTGACGATTGAGGTGCAGGCCGGGGCCGAGGCCATTGATGGGGTGGCGGCCTTTCTCGATTTTGACCCCACGCGCTTCCAGGTGAACGCGGTCAGCGCTGGGGCGGCGTTGCCCTTTGAGTTGGTGAACCGCTTTGATAACACACTCGGCACGCTTGACCAGGTGCGCGGGGCGCTCAACCAACCCTTCCCCAGCGGCACCTTTACGCTGGCAACCTTTCAGTTGCGTGCGCTTGATGTTCTAGGGACGAGTACCCTCAGCTTTAACCAGGGCGTGCCTTCGCGCTTGCGCCAGAGCGACGTCACCTCGGGCGGCGTCTCGGTGCTTGGTGCGGTTGGAGCGCTCACGGTCGAGATTACCGACGCCAGTTCACCGACCCCGACCAGCACGCCGACGAGTGTCCCGACTGAGAGCCCAACCAGCACGCCGATAAGCACGTCAACACCAACGACGATAGCCCCCTCTCCTACGCCAAGCGTACCGCCTTCTTGGCGTGTATTCATACCATCTATTCATAAGAACAGCACAGCTATCTTCACTTCCGATTTTACTCCATCTATCGGAGCGCGTGCGCTCACTATTAAGACCTCACAGGTCTGCTCGTCGGCATTGGGACGCCATCATCAAGACCTGTGAGGTCTCTTCTCGTCCTTATTTGCAAGGTATTGCGCCTAGAAAGTGCCTTGCTCCGACGGGTTTTCCCGTCTATACTTGCGGCATGGTTGTTCAGTTTCTCCAAACCAAATGCTATGTGCCGCCTCCCCGCGCCAAGAGCGTGGTACGTGCGCGTCTGAGCGACATGCTGCAACGTGGCCTGCTGGCCGGTCGCAAACTGACGCTCATCTCTGCCCCCGCCGGATATGGCAAGACGACGCTGGCGGCGGATTGGGCGCGTCAGACCGGCGTTGCGCTTGCCTGGCTCGCGCTCGATGAGCAGGATAATGAATATGGGCGCTTTCTCACGTACCTGCACTTTGCGCTGCAACAGATCGATGATGGTGCGGCGATGCAGTTACGGACGGCCCTGGACGCGGCGAGACTCCCTTCACCAGAAGCGATCGCCATTGGTCTCTGCTATGATCTCGCCCAATTGGGGCTGCGCAACGGACGTTTGCTGCTCGCCTTCGATGACTACCACAAAATCCGCGAACCCCTTATCCACGATCTGCTCAACCTGCTGCTAGAACACCTGCCACCCACCTGCCATCTCTTGCTCCTCAGCCGTGAAGACCCGCCCCTTCCCTTGCCCCGTCTGCGCGTGCGCGGCGAGATGACCGAGCTTCGCGCCCAGGATTTGCGCTTCACCGTTGCCGAGGCGGAACAGTTTTTCCATCAGACGATGCAGTTGGCGCTACGGCCTGACTGGGTGGCGGCGTTGGGGGAACGCACTGAAGGGTGGGTCGCCAGCCTGCAACTGGCAGGACTCTCGCTGCAGGGGCGCGATGCGGCGCACACCGAGGTGTTCATTCAGGCCTTTGGCGGTAGCCATCGCTATGTCTTCGACTATCTGGCTGAAGAGGTGTTGGGGCAGCAGCCAGAGGAAGTTCGTGCCTTTTTGTGCGGAACGGCCGTGCTCGACCGCTTCAATGCCTCCCTTTGCCACGCCCTCACTGGCCGCGCCGACAGCCAGGCCATTTTACATCAACTGGAGCAGGCCAACCTGTTCCTCATTCCGCTGGACGATCGTCGTGAGTGGTACCGCTATCACCACCTGTTTGCCGACTATCTCAACACCTTGCTTAGCCAAGCGGAAAAGAGGCAGTTATGCCAGGCCGCAGCAGCATGGCATGCCGCTAATCAGTTGCCGCTCGAAGCAGTGCGCTATGCGTTCGCCAGCGCTGATGTCGCCTTTACCGCCGCTATGCTGGAACAAGTCTTGCGGCGCGATACCACCTGGTCTAGCTTTGATCTCGGTCTTTTTTCCTCTTGGTTCGCTGCGTTGCCGCTGCATGTTCTCGAGGGCCGTCCGGAATTGAAGCTCAACGCCGCCCGTATTTTTTATCTAGCACGACGGTTTGACCTGGCAGAAAAGCAGATCACCCAGGCAGAGCAAGCGTTACGTGCAGCGACACCAACGCCTGAAACAGCGCAATTGCAGGCACTGGCGACGCTCTATCGTGGGTCTATTGCTTCGGTGCGCGGCGATTTCGCCCAAGCGATGGCACACTTCGCCCTTGCTCAGGAACGTCTTGATCCTGACGATCATCTGGCCCATGCGCGGGCGTTGTTTGGGCTGGGTCTGGCCTATAAACTAGCCGGGCAGACTGAACGCGCCGTGCAGCACTATATGCGCGCTGCGGCTGAAGCCATGTCGGCTGGGGTCGCTTTTCTGGTGGTGCATGCGCAATGCAACGCGGCAGAAGTGCAAATGACCCAGGGGCGCTTGCGCCTGGCTGAGCAGACGTGCCAGCAGATTGCGCACTATGCCACCGAAGCAGGTTATGCGCATCTGGGGCTGCCCTTGACGCTACTGGGAGGGTTGGCCCTCGAGCGCAACGATCTGACGACCGCCGCACAATGCTTGCAAGAGGGCTTGGCGATCGCACGCCAGAGTGGACTGACGGATGATGTCCTCGTGGCGATGCGCTTCCTTTCCCGCCTGCACCTTGCCCAGGGTAACGCAACCAGCGCACTAGGCATGATGCAAGAGGCCCACGCCATCACCCAGGGGCAAGAGATCCCGCGCTTATCGCTGCTGTCCGCTGCTCATTTGGCACGCATACAACTGTATGGGGGGCAGCAAGCGGCGGCAGCGCAATGGGCAACCGCGTACCAAGCTACCCACGCCGACTACGTGCGTGAATTCGAGGATCTGACCCTGGCGCGAATTTGGCTGACGCTGGGCGAGCTCGACGCGCTCCCCACGCTCCTGCTCTCGCTGTTGGCACAGGCGGAAGCGTCGGGGCGGGGGCAGACTTGCCTGGAAGCAATGCTGCTGCTTGGCCTATACCATCACGCGCAAAAAGAAACGGACAAGGCCCTGGAATGGATCGGCCGGGCGCTACGCCTGGCTGCGCCGGAAGGGTATGTGCGGCTTTTCTTGGATGAGGAACCTTCCCTGCGCGACTTGCTGCCCCAGGTACGAACAATTGCGCCTGACTGGGTAGACAGCATTCTGGCTATGGCTCATCCTTCGGTAGCCCCCCGCGCCGCGCTGCTGACGCAATTGCCTGAACCATTGAGCGAACAAGAATTAAACGTCTTGGCCTTACTCTGCGCCGGTCATTCGAATCGGGAAATCGCCGCCAAACTCTTTATCAGCCCCGGCACGGCCAAGTGGCATGTGCATAACATTCTCCAAAAGCTTGGCGTCGGCAGCCGCACCCAGGCCATCATTCGTGCCCGCGAATTGGGCTTAACTTCCTAATCAACCCCAACCCACCTCTCGCCCCAAACCTACCCCCCCAACCTATCTTTGGATAGGCGATCTCCCTTTGCGCTCACGGTATGCTGCAACCAGACTTTTCTTGTCATTGGCCGTCTTTACCGCCTCAGGCCGAAAACTATGCACCGCTTCAACGTACAAAAGGCAAAAAGTGTCATGTGGACAGTTATCGTCATTATGGTGGCAGCCAGCCTGGTTCTCTTGAGTCTCTTGCTCGCCTGGAGTCCCGGACGGCCACAACCCTTCCTTGATGCACATGGCCAACCGTTGGCCGACAGTCTTGCCGAGAAAATCCACGTTGACATCAATGGCGTGGAGCAGGGCATGTTTATCAAGAGCAAGCATATTGGCCATCCGGTGCTGCTGTTCGTGCATGGTGGTCCCGGAATGCCCGAATATTGGCTGACCCAACGCTACCCAACTGATCTCGAAGCGCATTTTACGGTTGTCTGGTGGGAACAGCGTGGTGCGGGCCTTTCCTACAGCCCTGATATACCGCCAGAAACGATGACGGCCGAACAGTTTGTCGCTGATACTCTGGAAGTGACCCGCTACCTCATCAACCGCTTTGGCCAGGAAAAGATCTACTTGATGGGCCACTCGTGGGGCAGCTACCTTGGCATCCAGGCAGTGGCAGAGGCACCAGAGTTGTACCATGCCTACCTCGGCATGGGGCAGGTTTCGTATCAACTGCAAGCGGAACAACTGGCGTATGCTTATGCCCTGGCGCAGTACAACACCAACGGGAACCAGCGCATGGTGCGACGCCTAGAAGCCGCACCGCCCACGATGACCGTCCCGCTTCCGACGGCCTATGAGGCGCTGCGCGACGAATACATGCACGGGATCGGCATCGGTACTACCCGTGACATGACCTCAGTTATCACGGGTATTTTCCTACCATCCTGGCAATTCCGCGAGTACACGCTGCGCGAAAAGGTCAATCTGTGGCGCGGCAAGGTCTATTCCCGTTCACGCACGTTTAGCCTGTGGGATACGATGCAGGCCACTGACTTGACGCAACAGGTGACGGAACTGGCAATTCCAGTCTATTTCTTCCACGGTACATACGATTACACCTGCGCCTACCCATTGGCGAGGGCCTATTTTGACGAACTCAAAGCGCCGCTGAAAGGATTTTACACGTTCGAAAACTCGGCTCACTCGCCCATATTTGAAGAACCAGATAAAGCCCTGAAGATCTTGTTGGAAGATGTGTTGAAGGGGGCAACAACCCTCGCTGATGAAGAAGAGCGATGAACAATTACCACATCTGCGTGCGCGGCCATCTGGATGAGCGCTGGTTTGACTGGTTTGATGGGCTGACCCTTGCCGTCACCGATGATGGGATGACGCTCATTACCGGCAGAGGTCTCGATCAGGCCGCGCTGCACGCCATGCTTAACCGCATCCGTGACCTTGGACTGGAATTGATTTCGGTGCAACAGGTGAAAGCTGAGTGAGGTAGCACATTTTGAGGATGCATCTAGAGGGGCGAGGCGCGCTCAGCCGGATGACCTGGAGCCATTAGGCGACTAGCTGGCGCGGCCGAATTGCCCGCCCGCCCCGCAACCTGGCCTTGGAATGGTTTGCGTTGCTCGACGCTCCTAGCAAGCAACTCTACACCTTTGCCGACGCCGAGCACTCGGTCGCCTTCGAGCAGTATGAAGCGCTCCACGACATTTTGACAGGGACGGTTCTCCCAGAAGCGTCCAGACGACCAGCGATGCTGCGCGGCGTTCAGTATGACAAGGCCGCGAGCATCGTAGCCTCAACGGTATCCCTCACGCTGTCAGGGATACTCCTGACACTCCATGCGGAATTTTTCGGCTACCGGCGCTGGCGCATAGCCGCTATACTCAAGAGTACAAGCCACATTCCCTATCGCAATTTAAACGTATATCCAACGGCGTATGCCGTTGAAAGGGCACATCGATGATTAATCTTCTTGTATGGCTCATCGTCGGCGCGGTGATCGGTTGGGCTGCGGGTCTCGTGCTAGGTGACCGCAACAGTGTCTTGGTCAATATCATTGTTGGCATCGTGGGTGCCATGATCGGTGGGCTTCTCTTTGGTGGGCCAACGATCAACGAGAGTGCCCTGAACCTAACTGCAATGCTCATCTCGCTGGTTGGCGCAATCATTCTTCTCGCGGTCGTCAATCTTGTTCGCCGTGGACGCCTGGCATAGGACGATAAAACGGAGGTTGTGGTGCGTCTCAACCTCCGTGTCCGCATATTGTTGCTGCGCCGGATCGCTAGAACGATGCGGCGCAGCGCTAGATAAAGGACTCGACAATGAGCAACGGAACCGAACGGGTAAAGGGTAAGGCAGAGGAAATCAAGGGAGCCGTGAAGGCGACTGTCGGCAATGTGGTTCATAACGAACAGTTGGAGGCGGAAGGCCATGCCGATCAGGTTGAAGGTCAGGCTCGCCAGAACCGCGCGAAGACGGAGGAGCGGGTCAAGGGCACGGGCGAGGAGCTCAAGGGCGAGACCAAAGATGCTGTTGGCGGCCTGATTGGCGACGATCACATGAAGGCGGAAGGCAAGGCGGAAGCCCAGAAGGGCAAAGCTCGCCAGAACGTCAATAAATAGGGATAATCACATGCGACGCGGCGGTTCTGCTCCTCAGACCCGTCGCGTCGCAAAGGCTGTCCCTCAGGCTCTGCGCACAGGATGATGCGCTGTATGTGTGCCAGAGCGCAAGAAAAGGAAAGTCCTATGCAAAATCTTGTTACATCGCTCCGCTGCAGCAACTGCGGCACGCCGCTGGAACTGCCTGCCAAGGGTGTATTTGGCGTTAACTGCCCGGTCTGCCAACTCCTCAACACCTTCGGTGTGCTCCTCCCCGATTCCGACCTTACCGCCGAGACGTTTGAGGCACAGCTTGGCAATCTGGTCGCCCAGGCCCGCACAAGCGGCATCCCGCTCGATGTCATTGTTCACACCCTGCGCGACGAGCTAGAGTTCTCAGCTGAACTGGCGAGCCGTGGGCGGGATTTGTATGTGCAGATCATCGATCTTGGCCCCAGCATAAGCCAACCCCTGCGTCGATCCCAGCGTGACGATAGCGCCATGCTGCGCGGCCGCAGCGTCGGAGGCTAGGGGCATGCAAAGAAGGCGGTTTTTTTGGCGCAAAGGCGCAAAGGTTTTCGTGTAGGTGCGCTCATCCTGCGCGGCTTGGCGTGCGCTTCTTTGAACAGTATTGAGGGTAGGGGCGCAGGCCCCAGACATACTTATTTTGGGCGTGGCCGACATGGCCAGGCAAGCTGGCAAAGTCGGCCATTAGGGATGGCGAGAATCTCAGGAGAACCGAATGCAGAGACAGATCATCCAGACCACCTCAATCTGGCACGACGGCTTCAATCTTCCCACGTATAGCCCGCTGACCACGGATCTGCGCATCGCAGTTGCAGTCGTGGGCGCAGGGATCGCGGGCCTCTCGACCGCCTATCAACTCGCCAAGCGTGGCATCCAGGTTGCGGTTTTCGACGACGGGCCGATCGGTGGTGGCGATACCGGCAATACCACCGCCCATCTGACTGGTATGCTCGACAAGGGCTACGCCGAGACCGAATATCTGCGCGGTACCGATGGCGCGCGCCTGACCGCTGAGAGCCATCTTGCCGCAATCGACATGATCGAGCGCATCGTCCGCGACGAGGCAATCGCCTGCGACTTTGCCCGCATGGATGGCTACCTCTTCCTCGCCCCAGGCGGCGAGTTGCGCACCCTCACTGAGGAGCGCGACGCCGCCCAACGCGCTGGGCTCAACGATGTCGCGCTCCTCAGTGAAGGGGTCACGCTTGGCAACGTGCGCCTCAGCCCGGCCCTGCGCTTTCCGCACCAGGCCCACTTTCACCCACTGAAGTATCTCGCCGGGCTCTGCCACGGGATCGAGCGTATGGGCGGCCAGATCTTCTGCGGCACGCACATCACGCGCGTGAACGCCGAGGCGATCGTCACACTCGAGACCACTGACGGCCCGGTGATCCGCGCCGACTCGGTGGTGCTGGCGACCCATATGCCGATCGACGACACGCTCGGCTACTCGTTGCGGATCTTCCCCGCGCTCACCTATGTGATCGGCCTCCACCTCCCCACCGGCAGCCTGCCAAACTTTCTGGCCTTTGACACGGCCGACCCCTATCACTACGTCCGCATCCAGGCCGCAGAAGATCACGACGTGCTGATCGTCGGCGGTGAGGATCATAAGACGGGCCAGGCCGATGATATGGATGCGCGCTATCAGCGCCTCGCACAGTGGGCCCGCACGCAATTTCCGCTGGCCGGTGAAGTGCTCTACCGCTGGTCGGGTCAGGTGGCGAACTCCTTCGACGGCCTGGCGCTGATGGGGCCTGATCTGGTCTCGCCGCACGTCTACGTGATCACCGGGCAGACCGGCATCGGCATGACCCACAGCACCATCGGTGCCATGATCATCGCCGACCAGATTGTCGGAATTCCCAATCCATGGGCGGAGCTCTACGCACCGGGGCGGGCGACGGGGCATGGACTCGGCGAGGTCGTAAGCGAGGGGCTGAATGTGCTGTCGCAGTATACCGATCTGCTCAAGGGCGGTGATGTCGCCTCCGCGACCGAGATCCCTGCCGGGAGCGGGGCCGTAGTCGGCTGGGGGCCGATGAAGGTCGCCACCTACCGCGATGACCAGGGGAGGCTCCACCACTGCTCGGCGCTCTGCACTCACCTTGGCTGCATCGTGGCGTGGAACGACTCCGCGAAGACCTGGGACTGTCCGTGCCATGGCTCACGCTTCGATAGCTATGGCACGGTGATCAACGGCCCCGCTCCCAGCGATCTTCTCCCAGCTGAGGAGTGAGCATTAGGCTCATTGGTGGGAAGCTCCGTGTGGAATACCTGACAGTGTCAGGTATTCCAGCAACCAAGAGGGGCTGAAAGCCCGCTTTCTACGCTGTCACATCTTTGCTATGATATTCAGAGATGGAAGAGCAGACTGATCGGCCCCTATTCACCCCCACGCAGTCCTGTTGTTGCAATAATCAGCTCCTCCCCGGTTCTGTCGCGTCGACAAGGCTGGCCAGCAGGCTCTGGGCACAGGGTGATGCGCTGTCCGTGTGCCAGAGCGCAAGAAAAGAAGAAAGGAAAGCCCTATGGAGAATCTTGGATCGCTCCACTGCAGCAACTGCGGCACGCCGCTGGAGCTGCCTGCCAAGGGTGTATTTGGCGTTAACTGCCCGGTCTGCCAACTCCTCAACACCTTTGGTGTGCTCCTCCCCGATTCCGATCTTACCACCGAGACGTTTGAGTCGCAGCTTGGCGATCTGGTCGCCCAGGCCCGCGCAAGCGGCATCCCGCTCGATGTCATTGTTCACACCCTGCGCGACGAGCTAGAGTTCTCAGCTGAACTGGCGAGCGGTGGGCGGGATTTGTATGTGCAGATCATCGATCTTGGCCCCAGCACAAGCCAACCCCTGCGCCGATCCCAGCGTGACGAGAGCGCGATGCTGCGTGGCCGCAGCGTCGGAGGCTAGGGGCGTGCAAAGAAGGTGGTTCTTTTGACGCAAAGGCGCAAAGGCGCAAAGGTTTTCGTGGAGGTGCGCGTATCCTGCGCGGCTTGGCGTGCGCTTCTTTGAACGGTATTGAGGGTAGGGGCGCAGGCCCCAGACATACTTATTTTGGGCGTGGCCGACTTTGCCAGACAAGCTGGCAAGGTCGGCCATTAGGTGCGAGATTCTAGAGTGCCAGCAAGGAGGGTCTCATCATGATTCGCAAGACGTGCGCATCACTCGCGGATGGCGTTCGGTCACTCGGTGCAAGTCTGTTTCCGCGCCCCGCGCCAGGCCCTCTAGCTGAGCCGACCTTCGCCCCCCTGCTCGGCGACCTGCTGAGCGCCGAGCAACTGGACGTGCTTGCGCTCACTCTCGCCAACGACCAAGCTGATGTTACTGTGCTCCCGCGCGGCGGCAACATCCTGCGCAGTGCGCTCGATCATGATGAGCGGCAGATCGCGGAGGCGCATCGGAGCCTCGGCGAGGACATCCGGTTGAGCGTGCCGATCAGCCCGGCCGCCGAGTGGCTGATCGATAATGCCTATCTTGTCAATGAACAGATCCGCACGATCCGCCACGATCTGCCACAGGGCTACTACCGCCAACTGCCGAAGCTACGACGCGGCCCATTCGCCGATCTGCCCCGCGTCTATGGCATTGCGCTAGAGCTGATCGGCCACACCGATGGTCGGGTGGATGCCGCCGTACTGCTGCGCTTCCTCAGCGCCTACCAGTCAATCACCCCGCTCCAGATCGGTGAGCTATGGGCCGTGGCGATCATGCTGCGGATCGGATTGGTCAAGAACCTCAGCCGACTATCGGCCCAGGTACTGCAGGTGCGTGCGCTCCGCCACGAGGCCGACACCTGGGCTGATCAGTTGCTTGGTGCGTCAGACGAGACGATGGGCGCGGATGTGCTGCGTGCGCTGACCCACCGTCACCCGGCCCTGCCGATCACCCTCGCCGCCCAGTTGCTGCGCCGCCTGCGTGCCCACGAGGGCGAGCACGACATCGGTCGGGTGGTAACCTGGCTCGAGACCCAGCCGGTCACGCCGCACACAACGATCGAATCGCTCATCCATGAGGAGCACCAGCGCCAGGCTGCGAACCAGGTCTCGGTCGGCAACACCATCAGCAGCATGCGCGCCCTGGGCGCGATCGACTGGCCAGACTGGTTTGCGAAGGTGAGCCAGATCGAGCATCTGCTGTGTCGTGACCCGGCGGGGGCCTATGCGCGCAGCACCAGCGCGACCCGCGACCGCTACCGCCACGCGGTCGAGGATCTGGCCCGCGGGGCGCGCATGAGCGAGGTCGAGGTCGCACGCCGCGCGGTCATCCACGCCGACGCGGCAGTCGGCACCGACGCACGCCAGCGCCACGTCGGCTACTATCTGGTGGGCGCAGGGCGTCCGACGTTTGCGGCCCAACTTGGCTACCGTCCGTCACCCCTAGAGCGCGCCCGCAATGCGGCGATGGCGCATCCGACGGCGTGCTACCTGGGGGCCGTCGGCGCGACCACGGCCGCAATTGTGGCCACCGGGCTGCGACTGGCACGGTGCGGCTATGCCATAGGGGGGAAGCATCGGCAAGGGATGGGCGCTGGCCAGCACCCATCCCTTGCCGATGCTCCCCCCCTACTATCCATCGCCCTGGCGCTCATTCCGGCCAGTGCTCTGGCGGGCGAACTGGTCAACCGCGCCGTGACGACGATGTTGCCACCGCGCGTGTTGCCGCGTCTCGATCTGTCGGCGGGCATCCCCGCTGAGTTGACGACCGTGGTGGTGATGCCGACGCTGCTGCTGACCCCAGACAGTGTGGGCCGCCAACTCGACACCCTGGAGGTAATCGCCCTGGCCAACCAGGATCCGAACCTGCACTTTGCCCTGCTCACCGACTTCGCCGACGCGCCCGAGGAGAACATGCCCGAGGACGCCTCGCTGCTCGATGCCGCAGCCGAGCGCATGCGCCAACTCGCCGAGCGCCACGGCGCGGATCGCTTCCTGCTGCTGCATCGCCACCGTATCTGGAATGAGCGACAGGGCCGCTGGATGGGCTGGGAGCGCAAACGCGGCAAGCTGGAAGAATTTAACAAGCTGCTGGTCGGCGCGGGCGAAACATCCTATGGCGTGATGGTCGGCGATCAGCGCGTATTGGAGCGTGTGCGCTATGTAATCACCCTTGACGCCGACACACAGATGCCGCGTGACGTCGGCCAGGCCCTGATCGGCACGCTGGCCCACCCGCTCAACCAGGCCCGGTTCGATCCGCTGACCGGGCGGGTGGCTGAGGGCTACGGCATCCTCCAGCCGCGGGTCGGCATCGACCTGCCCAGTGCCACGGCCAGTCGCTTCGCCCGCGTCTTCGCTGGAAATATTGGCGTTGACCCCTATACAACCGCCGTCTCGGATGCCTACATGGATCTGTTTGGCGAGGGTATCTTCGCCGGCAAGGGCATCTACGACCCGGCGGTTCTACGCACCGCTCTGCACGGGCGCTTCCCCGAGAATGCCCTGCTTAGCCACGACCTGATCGAGGGCCTCTACGCTCGCGTCGGGTTGCTCTCTGATGTGGAGGTGGTGGACAGCTATCCGACCACCTACGCGGCCTGGGCGGCACGCCAGCACCGCTGGGTACGCGGCGACTGGCAGATCGCGGCCTGGCTGCTGCCTCGCACACCGTCGGCCGAAGGCTGGCGGGCGAACAGCCTGCCAGTGATCGCGCGCTATAAGATCTTGGACAACCTGCGACGCAGCCTCACCCCAGCCGCAACGGTCGCCCTGCTCGTCGCCGGCTGGCGCTGGCTGCCCGGCCGCCCGGCGGTCTGGACATGCCTGGCCCTGGCGCCCCTAGCTGCGCCACTGGCGTTCGACCTGCTAGCCGCCGCCCGCGCCGCCGTGCTGGAACCGGGCAATATGGGTGCGCTGCGGGCCAGAGTGCGCGAGTTGCAACTCAGCGCCCTGCGCTTGGCGCTCAACGTCGCCTTTCTACCCGACCAGACCTTGCTCAACCTTGATGCGATCGTCCGCACCCTGACGCGCACGCTGATCACACGGCGCAACCTGCTCGAGTGGGAGACCGCCGCGCAGTCGCAGGGCCGGCTCCAGCGCTCCCATATGCCGGTGCTGCGCCGAGGCGCGCCCATGCTCATCGTCGGCGCGGCCCTGGTGACTGCCCCAGGCCGCCGCCACGCCGAGGCCCTCTCTGCGCTGCCGATACTTGCTGACTGGCTCGCTGCGCCAGCCCTCGCCGCCTGGCTCGACCAACCACACATTCATGCGGTACTCCCGATCAGCGCCGAGGATCGGCTCCTGTTACGGCGGCTGGCCCGCGCCACCTGGGCCTTCTTTGAGCAGTTCGTCCGCGCCGAGGCCAACTTCCTGGCCCCCGATAACTTCCAGGAGACACCGCGCCCCCTGATCGCCGACCGCACCTCGCCCACAAACATCGGGCTCCAGCTGCTGGCCGACCTGGCCGCCTACGACTTTGGCTATATCGGCATGCTGGAACTGACCGAGCGCACCGAGCGGGTATTCGCGACACTGGCGCTACTAGAGCGCTGCGAGGGCCACTTGCTGAACTGGTACGACACCCGTACACTGAACCCGCTGCCACCGGCCTACGTCTCAATGGTGGACAGCGGTAATTTCGTGGCGGCCCTGCTCACCCTGCGCCAGGGTTACCTGGCCCTGCGCGATACACCCCTGATCGGCCCGCAAGCCCTCGTCGGGATCGAGGACTCCCTCGCGCTGATGGGACAGAAGCTTGGCGACCATGGGCCAGCGCGCAAGACGGTTGCCGCCCTATCCGAGCTACTCCGCGATACGCCTACTACAGTGGGCAACTACCGCGATCTGCTCGGTGAGGTTCTGGAGTGGGCAGAGGATCTAGACACCGTCGGGCCGGTCGCCGTGTGGGGTGCGCGCATTGGAAGCCAGGCACGTAGCCTGCTGGAAGATGTTGACAGCCTCGTGCCCGCATTGGATCACCGTGAGCGTCCGCCGACCCTCGGCGAACTGGCTGATAGCGGCGTCCCCACTGCTGCCGCCCTGCTTGCCCGCCACGCCTGGGTCGCCCGCGCCTGCGCCGATCAAGTTGAGGCGATGCAGTTCGACTTCCTCTATGACAGCCAGCGCCACCTGTTCTCGATCGGCTATCGCGTCTTTGAGGGCCAGCGCGACAGCTCCTTCTATGACCTGCTGGCCTCCGAGGCTCGCCTGGGCAGCTTTCTGGCCATCGCCAGAGGTGAGGTACCGCAAGAGCACTGGTTCCGCATGGGGCGTGGCCTAACGGCGGTGGGCTTGGGCGCTGCGCTGCTCTCGTGGAGCGGTACGATGTTTGAGTACCTGATGCCGCTGCTGCTGATGCGCCGCTACCCCGAAACGTTGCTCGACGCCACCTACACCGCCGCCGTCGCCCGCCAGATCGCGTATGGCAAAGAGCGTGGCGTGCCATGGGGCATCTCGGAGTCGGCCTACAATGCGCGCGACCTGGCGATGAACTATCAGTACCACGCCTTCGGTGTGCCTGGCCTGGGGCTAAAGAGCGGTCTCGACGACGATCTCGTGATCGCACCCTACGCGACGATGCTGGCCCTGTCGGTGCGCCCGGCCGAGGCCCTGGAGAACCTGCGGGTGTTGGTCGCCGATGGCATGTTTGGCAGCTACGGACTATACGAGGCCGTCGACTACACGCCCAGCCGCGTGCCGCCCGGCCAGCGCCACGCGATTGTGCGCTCGTTTATGGCCCACCACCAAGGCATGAGCCTGCTCGCCCTGGATAACGTGCTCCACGCCGAGGTGATGCAGCGGCGCTTCCACGCCGAGCCGCTCGTGCAGTCAGCCGAGACCCTGCTTCAGGAACGCGTGCCCCAGACGCGCCCGGCCCAGACGGCGCGGACGGCCGTCCGTGAACCCCAGATCGCCTTTTTCGCCCCGCCAGCACCGCGCCAGTTCAATACGCCCTTCACCAGCATGCCCTACAGCCACCTGCTCTCCAACGGTCGCTACCGCCTGATGCTCACCACTGCTGGCGGTGGCAGCAGCAGCTTCGACGACTTGGCGATCACGCGCTGGCGCTCCGACGTGAGTCGCGACGACTGGGGCAGTTTCATCTACATCCGCGATGCCCGCAGTGGCACAGTCTGGTCGACAACCTACCAGCCGACCCGTCACAAGTCGCTGAGCTACCAGGTAACCTACGGCCTGGATCGGGCCGAGTTTCGTCAGCGCGTGGCCGGGATCGACACGCGCATGGAGGTCGTCGTCTCGCCTGAGGAGCATGCCGAGCTTCGTCGGGTTACGCTCACGAACCTCACAAGTGCGCCACGCGAGCTAGAATTGACGAGCTATAGCGAGGTGGTGCTGGCCCCGCCCGCCGCCGACGAGGCGCACCCCGCCTTCGCCAACCTCTTCGTCGAGACCGAATTTGTGCCCAAGCACGACGTACTGCTGGCCGTACGTCGGCCGCGTGCGTCCGGTGCCGCTCGCACCTGGGCCATCCACAGCGTGAACGTACGCGGCCACGCCCTCGGTGCCACCCAGCACGAGAGCGACCGGGCCGCCTTCGTCGGGCGCGGGCGCGACATGGCCGACCCGCAGGCGCTCCACGTGCCCCTCGGCGGGCACACCGGCGCCGTCCTTGACCCGGTGCTGAGCCTCCGTCGGCGCGTGCGGATCGCGCCTGGGGCCAGCGCTCAGATCACCTTCGTCACCGGCGTGGCCGAGGGCAGGATCGAAGCGCTGGCCCTGGCCGCTCGTCTGCGCGACCCAGCGGCTGCCGAGCGCGCCTTCGAACTGGCCTGGACCCAGAGCCAAGTGGAGTTACACGATCTGAACATCGGTGCCGACCAGGCCCACCGCTTCCAACGCCTCGCCAGCGCCGCGCTCTTCCTCAATGTACGGCGGCGAGCCTCGCCTGAGACCCTCACAGCGAACACCAGAGGCCAACCCAACTTGTGGGCCTACGGCATCTCCGGCGACTTCCCTCTGGTGCTGGTGCGCGTCGGTGTAGACGACGAGTTGACCCTGGTGGCAGAACTGCTACGCGCCCACGAGTACTGGCGGCTCAAACGGCTGCAGGTAGATTTGGTCATCCTCAACGAAGACAGCGGCGGCTACGCCCAGGGGCGCCAGGATCATCTGCTCAGCCTCGTGCGCAGCAGCCGCGCCGGGGCGCTGCTCAACCAGCGTGGTGGCATCTTTCTCCTGCGTGGCGATCTCGTGCCCGCAGCCGACCAGGTGCTACTCGAGACGGTCGCCTGCGCCCTGCTATCCACGCGCCGGGGCGATTTGGCCCAGCACCTGCGCCGTCGCGAGTCCGATGCTGGCCAGGCCCCCGCCGTGCCAAGCATCTCTACCGCACACGACGCGCTGCTCCCGCCCATCGACCTGATCCAGCCCTCGCCCTACGGCGGCTTCACGCCCGACGGGCGTGAGTATGTGATCGACCTGGTTCCCGGTGGTTCCACGCCCGCACCTTGGATAAACGTGGTCGCCAACCCCGGCTTCGGCTTCATCATCAGCGAGAGCGGCGGCGGCTACACCTGGGCCGGCAATAGTCGCGAGAACCGGCTCACCCCGTGGGCGAACGACCCCGTGCGCGACCCCTTGGGCGAGGCGCTCTACCTGCGCGATGAGACCAGCGGCACGATCTGGTCGCCCACGCCGCGTCCTGTGGGCTTGGGCCATGTGCGTGTCCGCCACGGCTTTGGCTACACCAGTTTCGCACGCCAACACGGCGACATCGCCAGCGATCTGACGATCGCTGTGCCCAGCGATGACCCGGTGAAGATCTTCCGCCTGCGCCTGTGCAACCACGGCGACCAGCCCGCACGGCTCACAGCGACGCTCTACGTCGAGTGGGTGCTGGGCGTCTTCCGCGCCCAGATGGCCCCCTACATTGTTACTGCCTATGACGAGGAGGGCGCCGCGCTGCTGGCCCACAATGCCTACAACGTCGAGTTTGGTGAGCGGGTGGCGTTTCTCGCCGCGAGCGAGCATGTGCTGAGCTACACCGGCGACCGTACCGAGTTCATCGGTCGCAACGGCGACCTCAGTCGACCGACAGGCATGGCCGCACGGGCCCTCTCATGTCGCGCCGGCGCGGGGGGCGACCCATGCGGTGCCATTCGCTGCGCGCTCGATCTGGCCCCCGGCGAGGAGCGCGAGCTCGTCTTTTTGCTTGGTCAGGGCGCGGACACCAATGATGCGCGGCGGCTCATCGCGCGCTACCGTACCACGACTGCGGCGGCCCGCGCCCAACAGGCTGCCGTCGCGGGCTGGCGCACGCTGCTCGGCGCGACTCAGGTACAGACACCCGACCCGGCCCTCGACCTGCTGCTGAACGGCTGGCTGCTCTACCAGACCTTGGCCTGCCGAGTCTGGGCGCGCTCGGCCTTTTACCAGTCGGGCGGGGCCTACGGCTTCCGCGACCAACTCCAGGATGTGATGGCCCTGACTCAGGCCGCGCCTGAGGTGGCCCGTGCCCAAATCCTGCGCGCCGCCGCACGCCAGTTTGGCGAGGGCGACGTCCAGCACTGGTGGCATCCGCCGAGCGGGCGCGGCGTCCGCACCGGTTTCTCCGACGACTATCTCTGGCTGCCCTATGTCGCCTCCTTCTACTGCGAGGTGACAGGCGACCTGGCGCTGCTGGATGCGCCAACGCCCTACCTCGAGGGCCGACTCAGAGAGCCGGGCGAGGCCGAATATTATGGCTTGCCCACGGTCTCGGCGCGTCAGGCCAGCCTGTACGAGCACTGCGCACGAGCAATCGACTATGGACTGGGGCGGATGGGTGCCCATGGCCTGCCGCTGATGGGTGCTGGCGATTGGAACGACGGCATGAATCTGGTGGGGGCCGACGGCACCGGCGAGAGCGTCTGGGTTGGCTGGTTCCTGATCGCGGTGCTGCACCCCTTCGCTGATCTGGCCGCAGCCCGTGGCGACACCGAGCGCGCAGCGCACTACCGGGCCGAGGCCGAACGGCTACGGGTAGCGATCGAGACCAGTGCCTGGGACGGCAACTGGTATCTGCGCGCCTTCTACGATGACGGCACGCCGCTCGGCGCACAGGCCAGCGCCGAGTGCCAGATCGACTCGCTGACACAGTCCTGGGCGGTGATCGCAGGTGTCGGCGATCCGACCCGCGCACGGGCGGGTATGGAAGCGGTGGACAACCTGCTTGTTGACCGCGAAGTTGGGCTGATCCGGCTCTTCACTCCGGCCTTCGACCAGGGCGACCATAACCCAGGCTATATCAAAGGCTATCTGCCAGGAGTGCGCGAGAACGGCGGCCAGTATACCCACGCCGCAATTTGGACGATTTGGGCATGGGCGCTGCTGGGCGAGGGCGAGCGAGTGGCCGAACTGCTGCGCCTAATCAGCCCGGTGCGCCACGCCGCCGAACATAGCGCACGCTACATGGTGGAGCCCTACAGCATCGCCGCCGATGTCTACACCGCCGAGGGCCACGCCGGACGCGGCGGCTGGACCTGGTACACCGGATCGGCAGGCTGGTTCTACCGTCTGGGCGTCGAACAACTGCTCGGCCTGCGCCGCCGTGGCGATACCCTTAGCATCACCCCCTGCCTGCCGCCAGAGTGGCCCGGCTACACCGCGAACTACCGAGTCGGCACGGCGACCTACCAGATCACGGTCGAACGCGGAACCGATGCACTGGTGACGCTTGATGGCGTGGAGGTGTATGACGGCCAGATCCCGCTGCGTGACCATCCTGGGACGCATGAGGTACGCGTGGTGATCGCCGGGGTGGAACCCTCACACTGTCAGGGATACTGCTCATACAAGAGTCGGAGTTTATCGGCTACCACTCTTGGCCCGCATTCGCTAGACTGAAAGTATACATCTTCCTCTCCATCAATTATGTACGACGACAGAAGCAAGCAGCGCGCTTCGACGAATGAGATAGAAGCAAGCAGCGCTGTTCTACGAAGGAACACTGCAATGATTCGAACGATAACCGGACTTTTCGACACCACCGATGACGCCCACAGCGTCGCGAATGATCTGATAAACCAGGGTATCCTACGCGAGGATATCAGCATGGTGGCCCGTGACGCGAACGATGAGAGCACCCGTCAGCAAGAGGTAGGTGCAGAGCACTCCGTGGGTTCGGGCGCGGTAGGCGGCAGCGTGGTCGGCGGGGCGGTCGGCCTGCTGGTGGGGGCCGGGTTGCTCGCCATCCCTGGGATTGGCCCGGTACTAGCGATCGGCCCCCTCGCCGCCGCTATCGGCAGCATCGGTGCTACGGTGGGTTCCACCGCCCTCGGGGCCGGTGTCGGCGCGAGTGTTGGTGGCATAGCCGGCGCACTGATGGGCACCGGAGTGCCCGAAGAGTCGGCCCACATCTATGCCGAGGGCGTGCGGCGGGGCGGTGTGCTGCTGACCGTGAGTGTCGATGCAGCCATGGCCGAGCGGATCAATGTTGATGCGGTGATGCGCCGCTATGGGGTGGTAGACATCGAGGAGCGCAGCAAGCAATGGCACAAAACCGATTGGCACCCCTCACTGGCAACGGACACGAACCAGCCAGACTTCGCCCAGGGGCAGCGCAGTGCGCCACCCAACACGAACCAGCCAGACTTCGCCCAGGGGCAGCGCAGTACGCCACCCAACACGAACCAGCCAGACTTCGCCCAGGGGCAGCGCAGTACGCCACCCAACACGAACCAACCAGGCTTCGCCCAAGGGCAGCGCAGTACGCCACCCAACACGAACCAACCAGACTTCGCCCAGGGGCAGCGGGTTACGCCACTCAGCAACAACTACCCAAACGCCACCACCCACGGTATGCACGACGCCAACGGCAACAATGATCACGACTTCCAGACCCATTATCACTCGACGGTAGCAGCAGGCGGACGGCCCTACAGTGACTATGCCCCGGCCTATATCTTTGGCACCGACATGGCCACCGACGCGGGCATTCACGGTCACTCGTGGGATACGGTTGAGCCAGACTTGCGCCGTACCTGGAATCTGAAATATCGGGACACATGGGACGAGTTCAAGACAGCCATACGCTACGCATGGGAGAAGGGTTCCGGACAAGGCTAGACCTTGAGTTAGGCTGTCAAACACACCAAGCGCCGATCCAACTGGATCGGCGTTTCGCATCAGCAAGCCTTAAAACGTGGCGCCCCCGGCGCGACTCGAACGCACGACACGCAGTTTAGGAAACTGCTGCTCTATCCTCTGAGCTACGGGGGCGTATGAGGTTGATCAAGCCAAACCTGGCTCGGCAATGGGGGCATCAAATGCCGCTCGCTGCTTGCCTTCATCATACGCGCTGGCCCACCAGAATGGGCCAGCGCACACGGAAGCAGAACGAGTTAGCGCTGACCAAACAGCCGCCAGCCACTCGGCAAGGCGACTGCGGCCAGCCCGATCTTCAGCGCAGCACCCGGGAGGAAGGGCAGGACAGCCGCAACAACGAGGGCTGAAATGCTGACACTGCCAGTCAAGAATGCCGTAGCAACCACAAGCCATGTGAAGCCCATCACCAGGATAATTGCTTCGCCAGCGAGCATCGCAGGCAGCGCGGTGCGAATCTTGCGATCCCACCCCCGGTTCGCTAGGTAGCCGACGACCGCTGCCGCCACCGGGAAGGCAAAGAGATAGCCTGCCGTCGGGCCAAAGATGACCGGCAGCCCCGGAATGCGGCTCGGGCTCCACGCGCTCGTGCCCATCGAGAAGACCGGTAAGCCCAAGAGACCTTGACCCAGGTAGGCGAGCAGGGTCAGCGCCCCCAGACGCGGGCCGTACAGGGCACCAATCAGATAGACGCCAAGCGTCTGACCAGTGATTGGCACGGGGGTGAAGGGCAGGTGAATGCTGATCCGCGCCAGCATTGCCATCAAGATTGTCCCGGCTACGATCAGCAATCCATCACGCACAATGGGATTGGCTAGAGACCCGCGGGCGGGGACCAGGCGGTCGGCCAGGGTTCCAACAGTCGTCACGCCAGTGGTCATACAGGTCGCTCCTTCATAGATCGTACGAATGATGGGCACTATTGTAACACGTTCTCGGCAATGCTCGCAAAAAATATTCGCCTGTATGTATTCACCCTTCGCCTCGGGGCGCGGGCCTCCCGCCTGCGGGGTGCGTTCGCGGGCGGGAGACCCTCGCTCCTGGCTCGCACGTGCATCATTATATCAATCTAAACTGTCTTAATCTTCACTTAACAGAGCCTTAACGCGCTATATTATCGACATAAGCGGGTTGAGCTCGTATAATATCGATGGAGTTTGTTGTAGTAGAGGAGAAGGCTTGTGACGGTACGGGTTGGTATTAATGGCTTTGGGCGGATCGGGCGTCTGGCGTTGCGTGCGGCGTGGGGCTGGCCCGAGGTGCGGTTTGTCCATGTCAATGAGGTTGCAGGTGATGCGGCGGCATGTGCCCATCTCTTGATGTTTGATTCGGTGCATGGTCGCTGGGGCCGCGAGGCTTCAGGTGAGGGCACCCAGTTGCTCGTTGATGGGCAGTCGCTTGGTTTTAGTCGCATCAAAGATCTCGCCGCAGTGCCTTGGGCCGACGCCGGGGTTGATCTGGTGATCGAGGCCACGGGCAAATTCCGCACGCCTGAACAATTGGCTCCCTATTTTGCCGCCGGGGTCAAAAAGGTGATCGTTGCTGCCCCCGTCAAGGGTGAGGCGCTCAATATTGTGATGGGCGTGAATGACCATTGGTACGATCCCGCGCTCCACCATCTGTTGACGGCTGCGTCGTGTACAACTAATTGCCTCGGGCCGGTGGTCAAGGTGATCCACGAGGGTATTGGGATCAAGCACGGGATGATTACGACGGTGCATAGCTCAACCAATACGCAAACGGTGCATGACTCGCCGCACACCGATCTGCGCCGCGCACGAGCTTCGAGTCTGTCGCTTGTGCCAACGACCACCGGTTCGGCTACGGCGATTGGCCTGATCTTCCCCGAGTTGAATGG
The DNA here is from genome assembly GCF_002532075.1 of Candidatus Chloroploca asiatica. Taxonomy (GTDB): domain Bacteria; phylum Chloroflexota; class Chloroflexia; order Chloroflexales; family Chloroflexaceae; genus Chloroploca; species Chloroploca asiatica. The sequence continues at coordinate 31,173 of NZ_LYXE01000119.1, forward strand.
CAAGCTCAATGGGCAGGCGGTGCGCGTTCCGTTGCTCAATGCCTCGCTGACCGATTGTGTCTTTGAAGTCACTCGCCCGACCAGCGTCGCTGAAGTCAATGCCCTCTTGCAGTCCGCCGCGGCTGGCCCGCTCGCCGGTATTCTTGGCTATGAGACGCGCCCGCTTGTTTCGATGGATTATGTCACCGATCCCCGTTCGGCGATTGTTGATGCGGCGTGTACGATGGTGACGAATGCGACCCAAGTGAAGATCTATGCTTGGTACGATAATGAGTGGGGCTATGCCAATCGTCTGGTTGAACTGGCCCGTAAGGTGGCAGGGTTGTTATGACCACGACCAGGACGCCGCAGCCTCCAGCGCCCCTCGGTGAGACCGAGGCCCTGGCCCAGCGCCAAACAAACCTGCGCAATTATGTGCTCGTGACGTTCGCGTACTGGGCTGATACGCTTACCGACGGCGCTATTCGCATGCTGGTGCTCTTCTATTTCTACCAACTCGGCTTTACGCCCTTGCAGGTCGCCTCGCTCTTTCTCTTTTATGAGATCTTTGGCATTCTGACTAATCTTTTTGGTGGCTATCTGGGCGCACGCTTCGGACTCAAGACGACGCTCTTTCTCGGCCTTGGTACCCAGGTGATCGCGTTGAGCCTGCTCGCGTTTGCGCCGCCGTCACTTCTGGTGGTGCCGTATGTGATGCTGGCGCAGGCGTTTTCGGGTATCGCTAAAGATTTGACCAAGATGTCATCGAAGAGTGCGGTCAAGCTGGTCGCCGGCGAGACGCAAGGGCAACTCTATACCTGGGTGAGTGTGCTCACCGGTTCGAAGAATGCGATCAAGGGCGTCGGTTTCTTTCTCGGGGCGTTGCTGCTCACGCTGATCGGGTTTCAGCTCGCCATGCTGGTGCTGGCCGTCCTGGTACTGACCGCGCTGGGCACCACGGCGCTCTTGATGCGCGGCGATCTCGGTACGGCCAATAAGAAGGCGAAGTTTACCCAGATGTTTTCGCATAACCGGGCCGTCAATCTGCTGGCTGCCGCCCGGATCTTCCTTTTTGGGGCGCGGGATGTCTGGTTTGTCGTTGCGCTGCCGATCTTCTTTGTGAGTGTGCTCGGCTGGGATTTCTGGCTCGCGGGTGGGTTTATGGCCGCCTGGACGATTGGCTATGGCATGGTTCAAGCTGCAACGCCCCGCCTGATCCGCCGACGCGTCGAGGGCAATCACGAGCCTGATGGGCGCACGGCAACCATGCTTGCCTTTGCGCTGGCGTTGTTTCCGGCGGCGATTGCCCTTGCTCTGATGAATGCGTTGGCCCCAGCCTTTTCGGTCGTAACCGGGTTGATCATCTTTGGCATTGTCTTCGCCTTCAATTCAGCCGTGCATTCCTACCTTATTCTTGCGTATACTGACAGCGATAAAGTAGCCATGAATGTCGGCTTCTATTATATGGCGAATGCGATGGGCCGCCTCGCCGGAACCGTGCTCTCCGGGTTACTCTACCAGATCGGGATGAACCTGAGCACCTATGGCGGTCTGATCATCTGTCTCTGGGCCTCGGTGGCCTTTGTGTTGCTGGCTGGCCTGATCTCGCTGCTGCTGCCCCGCCACACCGCCCCGCGCACCCGCCCGATTGCGCTTGGCGACCTCGGTGAATAGCTTATGGTAGGATATGCTTATGCCGAGGCCAGCTTCGCTGGCCTCGGCATAAGCGAGTGCAAGCGGGTTGCGGCAGAAGCGGGTTGCGGCAGAAGCGGGTTGCGGCAGAAGCGGGTTGCGGCAGAAGCGGGTTGCGGCGGAGGCGGGTTGCGGCAGAAGTTTGGTTTCTGATGAGGTCGAGGTTTACTGTGATAGAGAGCGAATTCAGTCTGGTTCAACTGGTCGAGAGCCTACTTTTTGTGGCGGGTGAGCCACTGACGCTGCCTGATCTAGCGCGAGCACTTGAGGTACCGGCTGAGGCGGTGGAACAGGCTTTGCAAGAACTGGCAACGCACTTGCAGACCCGTGGCATCCGCCTCCAGCGCCACGGTGACGGACTGCAACTGGTTACTGCGCCAGAGGCTACCCCAGCCATCGCACGGCTGCTCGGGCTCCAGGCCAGTGGACGGCTCTCCAACGCTGCGCTCGAAGTGCTGGCCATTATTGCCTACCGCCAACCACTCACCCGCGCCCAGGTCGACGCGATCCGCGGGGTGGATAGTAGTGGCACGCTGCGCGCCCTGCTTGCCCGTGACCTGATCAGCGAGGCCGGGCGGCTTGAAACTGTCGGTCGGCCGATTCTCTATGCCACCACGCCCGCCTTTCTCCAACAATTTGGCCTGCTCAGCCTCGCTGATCTGCCGCCCCTCGATCTTCCCCAGGTCGAAGCAGCGCAATAACCCACGCTGATCTGCCGTCCCACGATCGCCCCCACCTAATAACCCACGCCTTGTCCACACTCACCCCCCAGTTATCCACAATTTTGTTGCGAAGCATTGCTTGTCTCCCAACAGGGCTTCCATCCCATTGCAATGCTTTCGCCCGATCCAAAAAGCCATGACACCACGAAAAGTTATCCACATCGGTCGCGCATAGTTGTCAACATAGACACGTGAATCAAGCACTGGGATCGAAAGTTTCAGCCCTAGAGCACCGTGCAAAACTATAAGCAAGAATTATAGAGATCGTACGTTATGTTGCTTGAAATGGATGGGAAGATCGAGTATGATTGCCAGCAGACTAAAAACGCAACGGCGACTACTCCTGCTACGCTCGTAGCTTGTATGAGCAGAAGCGAAGCTACGCTCGCAGCTTGTGTGAGCAGAAGCGAAGCTACGTAAGGGCCAACGGCCCGCTTTCCAGGTTCATTTTGATGTGTAAGGGGCAGCGGCCCCGCTTTATCGTGAGAAGTCTGCGGGAAGGCAGTGTGTCTTGCCCCCTGGCTTTGTATTGTCTATGTAGGACAAGGAGGTGCCTGTGAATCTGAACCAGATCTGGCAAGCAGCACTGGGCACCATTCAGATGCAGACATCCCGTCAAGAGTTTGATACGTGGCTGCGTGGTACCACCCTCCTTGCGCTCGATGGTGGGACGGCAACGGTCGGGACGAGCTCGCCCTTCCATAAAGAGGGGATTGAGACACGTTACATCACGCCCGTCCGCCGTTCGCTCGGCGATGTGGTCGGCTACCCAGTGCAGGTGCGGATCGTGATTGCCAATGGCACCAGCGGGATGCTCCGCCATGAGCTAGCCACGACGACGCCCCTGGTCACGGCAGCGGATGATGAGGCGTATGGTAACAACGAGCGGGCCGTGCAGCTCGATCTGTCAAGTGCGCTCCGCACCGGGATGCTCAATCCAAAGTATACTTTTTCGCGGTTTATCGTTGGCTCAAGCAACCGGATGGCCCACGCGGCCTGCCTTGCGGTGGCCGATAATCCCGGCCAGGCCTACAATCCCCTCTTCCTCTACGGCGGGGTGGGGCTCGGCAAGACCCACCTGTTGCACGCAATTGGCAATTATGTGCTCGATCGCGACCCTGAAATTAATGTGCTCTATGTCTCTTCCGAGAAGTTTACGAATGATCTGATTAATGCCATTCGTCGCCAGCAGACCGAAGAATTTCGCATTCGCTATCGTAATATTGATGTGTTGTTGATTGACGATATTCAGTTTATTGCGGGCAAAGATGCCACCCAGGAGGAGTTTTTTCATACGTTTAATGCGTTGCATTCGGCTGCCAAGCATATCGTGATTAGCTCGGATAAGCCGCCCAAAGCGATTCTGACCCTTGAAGAACGCCTGCGCAGCCGCTTTGAATGGGGCCTGATCTGCGATGTGCAACCGCCCGATCTCGAGACTCGTACGGCCATCCTGCGCGCAAAAGGCGAACAGATGAATGTCTATATTCCCGACGAAGTCTTTGATTTCCTGGCCTACAAGGTTCAGAGCAACATCCGTGAACTCGAGGGGAGTCTCAATCGTGTTGCGGCCTACGCCGACTTGCACGGCCTGCCTGTCAACGTCGAGGTGGCAACGCTCGCCCTGGCCGATCTGCTCGGCACCTCACGCCGCCGTCGCATCACGCCCGAGATGATTATTCAGGCGGTCAGCGAACACTATGGCATTGATGTGCGCATTCTGCAGGGCCGTGGCCGCTCACGCAATATCGTTGGCCCACGCCAGGTCGCGATGTATCTGCTGCGCGAAGAGACCGAGTGTAGCCTGGTTGACATTGGCAACCTACTGGGTGGGCGCGACCATACCACCGTCATGCATGGCTATGAGAAGATCGGTGACGACATCAACACCGATACCCGCCTGCGCAACGAGGTGCTCACCATCCGCGAGCGGCTCTATGCCCAGAGTGCGTAGGGGTATTCGTCGAGACCTCACAAGGTCTGGCAGATCTGTGAGGTCTCGACGTCGGATAGTTTGACGCAAAGGCGCGAAGGCGCAAAGGTGTATGCCCCTCGACGCGATCATCACAACCTGGAGCCAGCCCGAGGTGCTCGTGCTCGCGGGGCTTAGCCTGTTGCTCACGGTGCTCTGGCGCGTGCCGATCCTTGGCTGGCTCTTGTATCCGTTGCGCCTGCTCGATACCTTTGTTCACGAGATGAGCCACGGGGTGGCGGCGATCATGACGGGTGGGCGCTTCGAGCGTTTTGTCGTCTACCCAAATCGTGAGGGGTTGGCACATATTCGTGGCGGCAACCGTTTTGTGGTGGTGAGCGCCGGTTATCTTGGCCCTGCGTTACTCGGTGGGGCGCTGATTTTGCTTTCAGCGACCGACCTTGCTGAACAGATGATCCTGATGGGCCTCGGCCTCGGATTGGCCCTGCTCTGCCTGCGCTTTGTCCGCAATCTCTTTGGCATGGTGGCCGGGTTACTGCTTGCGAGCAGCCTCATTGCCGCCGGATGGTACCTCTCACCCCAACCAGCCTCTTGGCTCTTTCTCTTGCTCATGATGCACCTGCCCCTGAGCGCCGCCAATAGCCTCGTTGACCTGATGCGGCTATCGGTGCGCCGCTCGCACCGCGAACAACGCACCGACGCCGAGGTGCTCGCCGAAATGACGCACCTCCCCGCGCTGGTCTGGGCCTTATTCTGGTTTATCCTCGCCCTGATCATTATGGTCGTCACCGTGACCGTTGCATGGTCGGCAGGGGCGTAGGGGCGCAGTTAGGAACCGGCGGGTGCCGTTGCTGCGCCTAAGGGCGTGCCTGGCCCACGGGATCACGGGGCGATGCACGCCCCGTAGGGGCGCAGCAGCTGATGACTGATGCAGCCCCCACCGGAGCCGGTGCGGGCCACGCCGTGGTTGGCGCAGGATCGCCCAGCCCTGGGTTCCCGCGTGCGTGGGAACGCCATGGTATGGTGGGCCGTCCCACCGGTCATGCCCGCGGCATCCCCATGTCATGCCCGCGCACACGGGCATCCAGCGGGTCATGGTGGCGCAACCCTTTGACGGGTTCACCCCCATCCACCCACATTTGCGCCCTGCCACCTGGGTATACTAAAACTGACTCCGTGCTCGTTCCTGGCGCTGCCTCCGCTGCAACGCTGAATCTACCCCACGGCTAAAGCCGGGGGGTTCTGGTGGCAACCCGACGCGCTCTGCCCGGCTCTCCCGCTTGCGGCGGTACAGCATCCGCGCCCTCACGCGCCCTCGTGACCACTGCCCCGGCGACCCGCTCCGACCCGCCATGTGGCAGGTGGCTACCCCCAGAGGGGGCGGCGCTTGCAGGTTGGTGGTCTTGCGCCCAGGCGGTGAACGCCTGCACGCTGACCGGACTCGACGCCGCCGGGAGGCGCGATTCCGCACCCGAAAACGCCTGGCGGGCGCTTTCCGCGTCGAGACGCCAGATTGGGCCATCTGGCCCGCATTCGGCCTGAGCAAAGCGCGCCAGATAGGCGCTCCACACGTCCCGCTGCACCGTGATGCCACAATCACAGCAGTGGACGCGCTCGGCGAGCGGCTTGCGCGCAATCGTGCCGCAGAGACAGGTTTGCGAGAGTCGCAGCGACGTGGGCAGCACCGTCACCGACGCGCCAGCACTCACAGCCTTGCGCGTCAGGAGGGTCACAAACGTCGCCGGGGCGGCCTGCCCCACGGCCTTGCCGTAGGATTTTTGGAAACTCCGGTAGCTGTTCTTCTCGATGCGAATGGCGTCCCCGAGACGGAGGACAGCGTTGGCGAGTTGTCCGTGCAGGCTCGTGCGATGGGCAGCCTCCCGGCGCAGCGCCTCGGCCAGCTTGCCCTCGGTAGCACGCTGGTTCTGGCTCTTGCGCCACCGCTTCGGGCCCGGCCTGACGCGCCCGTCAGGGAGATAGTTGGCGGGATTGTTGGCCCGCCGCTGGCGGTCGAGCTTGCGCCGTAGACGCCGCTGCACCTGCTTTTCACCCGCGAACGGTGCCGCCAGATCTACCTGTGCGCCCCAGTCTTCCCCCGCCAGCCCGAAGGTGCGCGGGCCGGGGTCGATCCCCACCACACCGGTTCCGATGGGATGCTTCGCCTTGCGGTAGGGCGTTCCCGCACAGACAAGCTGGACGAAGAAGCGTACCCGCCCGTTCAGGACGCGCCGTATAAGCCGAACGAACTTGATGTGGGATGCCAGGGCGTGCGCGACCACCGGGTCGTCGGCGGGGATGCGGGCTGCCAGAGCAAGCGGCCCCCACCGTACCCGCCCCTCGCGCCAGCGGATACCCTGCTTGTTGGTCTTGCCCTCCACGCTGAGCAGTTGCCCCTTGCCCTTGAAGCGCGGGCGACCCCGCTTCCCAAACTGGTACTCCCGCACGGCCCCAAAGGCCCGCGTGGCAAGGGTTTGGATCGTATTTGCGTCAAGGTGCTGGCCCACCCAACTCTGGGTAAACTGTCCCGCCCAGGCATGTAGGTCATACTCCCGCAGCCCAAACCGCTCGTCCAGTGCCCGGAACGCCGCTGCACGGGCCTTCCGCTCCTCCTGCGTGCGCCGGGGGAGCGTGCGCGCCTCCTGGTACGCTTTCGCTTGCCGCAGCAGTTCCAGCCGCTTCAGACTTTCCCCCAGCACGGCGTTATAGACCTGGCGGGCGCAGTCCAGGCGCACACCCAGCGCCCGCTCGTCATCCCCGGAAAGGATGAGGGGCAGTTCACAGCTAAAGCTGGATGTATGCGAGCGCCGCGCCATGGGTTACACGCCTTTCTGCTGCTCAAGGTACTGCGTGATGATCGCCAGTGATGCGCCCCCACCCGTTGCGACAACAGAGCTCTTCGTCCAGCGTGTCGGCAACCTCGTGCGGAGCGATGGGAACGCCTGGCGCACCAAGCGCGACGCGCGGCCTTTCATCAACCGCATGAGCCAGTGGATGCCGAATTGAGGGTCACACCCCACCAACACATGTACATGATCGGGCATAACTTCCCATTCAATCACCTCAGCCTGGCGCTCGGTGGCAACCTCGCGAAGCATGGCTTTCAGACGATCATCAATGCCGCCCTGAAGCACCGTACGACGATACGTGGGACACCAGACGACATGGGAGGTGCAGGCAGAGACGATGTTGCAGTTAGAATGAAACTTTTGTTCCATTCAGGCAGTATACCACGCAGAGCTACGTACGGTCAACTGCGTAGCTCAAGCACGCAAGCTGCCCTTATGGCGCTCCGCCCTGATCAACGATAATTAGAATTGCCGGTGGTGATCTTTAGAATTGCCGATCCCATCTGCCTCCGCGATGACCTACCAT
>NZ_LYXE01000120.1 GCF_002532075.1 Candidatus Chloroploca asiatica
AGCAAGCAGGAAAAGACGATTACGTCGCCATCAGCCCCTGCGCGAAGCGCTTCGTTCAACATGAATTAGACGGCGATCTTGCCACCTACACCCCAATGATACGTGCTCCACGGCGCTTTTGCGACCTATGAGCCGCTATTCCTCTACTACGCGGCGATAGTGCCACCTACACCCCGATTGTACATGCCACACGGCGATCATGCAACCTATACCCGCTGTCCTCGCGCTACGTTGCGGTATTACCACCTACACCCCAATGATCCATGCTACGCGGCAATGTTACCACCTATACCCCAATGATCCGTGCTACGCGGCGATCGTACAACCTATGACCCGCCATTCCTGTACTACACAGCGCTATTGCCATCTATTTCTATCATATCCGCGCTATGCGGCGATGATGTCATCTCGGTCACGTCTGCGTACGCTACGTCTAAGCGTTCTCCTGATATTTCTGCCGTATCTTTTATGCCATTCAGACGGTAGAGATCATGACAACTTCTTGAATACTGAAAGTCAATGGGCATGTCCGAATCACCCCATCCCCCCAAACTCCTTGATCAGGTGCGGGCTGCATTGCGTCGCAAACACTATGCGCTGCGGACTGAAGAAGCCTATGTTGGATGGATTCGTCGCTTCATCCTCTTTCATGGGACGCGCCATCCCCGTGAGCTTGGAGCCACTGAAGTGAGCGCGTTTCTTACCCATCTTGCCGTGGAACGTGAGGTCGCGGCTTCGACCCAGAACCAGGCCCTGAGTGCGCTGCTCTTTCTCTATCGCGAGGTGCTGCTGCAACCGTTGCGCGAAGATCTGACGATCACCTATGCGAAACGCCCCACGTATCTGCCTACTGTGCTGAGTCGCGAGGAGGCGCGGGCGGTGCTTGCGGCACTGTCTGGTACGCACCACCTGATGGCAAGCCTCCTGTATGGCAGCGGGCTACGCTTACTTGAGTGTCTCCGTTTACGTGTCAAAGATCTGGACTTCGCTCAGCGCCAGTTGATCGTGCGCCAAGGCAAAGGAGCCAAAGATCGCGCGACGTTGCTGCCGGATCAACTCCATGCAGCCTTGCGAACGCACATCGCTCACGTCCAGAGCATCCATCAACGCGATCTGCGCGAAGGCTTTGGTGAAGTCGAGTTGCCCTTTGCACTTGAGCGCAAGTTGCCCAATGCAGCACGCGAACTCGGCTGGCAGTATCTCTTTCCGGCCTCCCAACGATCAACCGATCCACGCTCGGGTCGGTATCGGTATGAGCGTTCTGGATCGACGGTTTTCTCGCGCTGTGTGTCGATGATTGCCGATCGGCAGGGCGTCCTTCTGTCCGGCTTGGGCGCATCGGGATCGCTGGGGACTGATCGCGTTACAGCCGCCCAACGATTAGCGTTCACCCGCACGCAAGAGCAGGTACGACCATGCTAAAGCGGAACAAGTAGCATGTCGCGCCGAGTTGCAAACATGGCACGGCAGAGCGTGTCGTGGTGCAACACGGTGTTGGGCTAGAGCGAAACAAGAGAGAGAAGTTGTTCTATGGCAACTGGCTCAAATCATTCAAGTCTTTTAAGCGGCCACTTGCTTGCTTGTTTGCTTTCAAGTCTTCCAAGCTGATGATGTTCACGGCTATGCCATCAATCACGTCTTGGACTCGTCGTGCAAAACAGTCGGCAAACGTCACGCCTGACAAGGTTGTAAACAGGTCAATACGCATTGGTGGCACGCCCATTTGCACGATGTTGTCATCCTGCAGGAATACGTCAGGAGTTGTACCGCTGCTCCCGAACCCAAACGCATCAAGCACGGCAACCATACGGGCAGCATTGTTTGGATCAACCGCAAGCCAGAAGTCAATATCGCCAGTTGCGCGTGGGTAACCGTAATAGGCTACAGCATAGCCACCCACCAGCAGATACTCAACCTCGTTGTCGTTGAGTAATTGTAAGAACTCTTTGAAGTCGGGTGGTAGTTGCAGTGTAACCATACATGGTTTGTCGCATAAATTCCAAAGCAGCAAGCCGTTCACGCGCAGATTTCGTGAGCCAAAACTGAGTATCGTCGGGCGCATCAGCTCGTGAGGTAATTGTAAACGCCGAACGATCCATCCGATAGGGTTGTTGCGTATCAGCCATACCTCTGCCTCCTGGATTGGAGGTATTGTAGCATACGAAAGCACCGTTGCGGCTAGGATTGCCCAGGTAGGATAAGAACGTAGCTCCGCCCAACGTCAGCATCACCGGCTCGCCCCAGAGGACAAACGTGGCCGACGCCACGGGCCGCTACCTGTACATGAGACGTAGGATCGAACCTGTGGGGCGAGTCCGTGTGGACGCGATGTTGGGCGACTGGCGGCGGGGTTGGTGCTGCTTGTGGTAGCTGCGGGCGGCGTGATTGCCGCAAAAGAACACAAAGAACGCAAAGTGTGGATGAAACGTCACGGCATGGGTGCGATGCTCCCAGGCTTGCCTGTTACGCCACATGTGAACACGTACGGTAGCAGGCCAGCCTGGGAGCGAGGGCGTCCCGCCCTCGAAATGCCTTCGAGGGCGGGACGCCCTCGCGCCCAGGAAGTTATGCATCACCCTACCGCTGCCGTACCGGTGTGTTCCAGCTTCCCACGACCCCGATGGCCGAGCGCGCTGCTTCGGCGCCGAGGCCCCATACGACGAGGGCGAGGTAGTCAACGACGGCGTTGCTGCCAAAGGTTGGGTTGTTGGTGTAGAGCTGCACGAAGCCGGTCAGACTCAGCAGGATGAGCACGGTGGCGGTGACGATGACTTTGAAGGTGACGAGCCGCATGTGTGGGCCTAGCAACTTCCAGCGCAGTCCTTCGAGCCACGTTGCCAGATCCTCGTTTGCCTTTGCCCAGAACATGCGCCAGCGTGAGGCTTGGGATGATTTGCTGTCAGGTGTTGGCGCCGTTACCTCACTTTGCAAGAGGTTTGTGAGATATGCGGTGTATGTAGCTGTCTCGGTTGCCGCCACTGGGCCTTGGAGTCTCGCCTGCGCTGCTTTGTTGGCTTGGGCGTTGCTTTGCTGACGAGGGGTTTGTTGTGCGAGCTTCTGCTTGGTTGCCGCAATTGCTTCTACTGTGCGCCTTGCTTCATCGGGTTGGCGCAACGGGTCGATCTGCTTTAAGCTCGCTTGCTCATGTTGCATAGCTTTAACCAGGGTTTGAGCCTCTGGCTGCGTCTGTGCGATCTCCTGGGCCTCGGCGATGCTCGCTTCGACGGCGATGTAGTCACGGATTGCCTGGGTCGCCCGCTCGAGCGTCATCCGTTGCGCTGGTTCCTGGCGTGCTGAATCAGGTATTTCTGTGACGCTTGCGAGATAGTCGTTCTGCTCGGTACGACCAGGTGGAAGGCGCAGGTTTAGTTTTTCCTTCTCGTTGACATAGCGTGTCCAGCTATCCTGGTTATAGTCGGCCAGAAGTCTGTACGCTGCCTGGATGGCTTGTTCAGCCTCATCAGGCTTGTGATTGTCCAGTTGTTGTTGGGCCATCGCAACCTGAGCTGCAAGCGCCCGATTCTCTTTCAAGAGTTCAAGGCCCTCGCGCATGCTCCGCTCGCGGATTTCGTGATGGAGGCGATCTAACCGTGCGCCGACTTCGTCGAGCCGGAAGGCGCCACTGCGGTACTGGGTCACTGTGAGGCCGATGACCACTGCGAGGGTGAGCACGATCAGTGGCCAGGCGGCACCATCTTTGACGCGAATGGTGAGAGGGAGAAAGGTTTCGCCATTGGCATAGATGAAGTGGATCTTGCCGGTATATTCGCCGCTTTCGATGCTGGTGAGATCAAGAGTGATAGGGATGGTGATCAGACTTCCTGCGGTCAGGGTGGGAGGTAGGCCTTGGTGCAATGTGATCTGCTGGTGTCCGAGCACGCGATGGTTGTCCGGGCGAGGCAGATCGAGGATGATAGCCTGTAGATTGGTAATGGTGCTGCTTGCCCGTACCAGCACCAGCCGTGTCTCGGTTGTTGGTCTGGTTGCATCAATGGTCAGGGACTCGGGTAGCAGAGTAAGCGACTGATCAGAGGGCGGCGTCGCCTGCACCCTCGTCACTAGAACGGCCTGGGCTGTCTGCATGGCTTGAAGGGTCGGCAAGAGGGGGATTATCTCGGGTGCGGGTGTGCTGGTGGATGGCAGCGTCTCGGTAGTGGATGTCGTCACCGCGTCTTCAGGCCGGGTTTCGTCCTGGGCCGTTACCTGCAAGGGAGCCAGTAATAAGCAAAACAGGCCAGCTACCACCACGGCTCTTATGAACAAGTCGACACGCACAGTTCTGGAAAGCATAGCCTCCACCTTTCGGAGTCAAGCAAAAGATGCGCTCTCCTTACTCTATCACAGCCCTTCTACCATATCATTACGTCGCTTTCCAGGATTGTCCCAGGCCCACGGGAGGGCGCAGCAGCGATGGCGTGGGCGGTCACCATGAACCGTTGCATGCCCACGGGAGGGCGCAGCAGCGATGGGGTCTTCCATGCGCCGCAGTGAAGATTCCTCACTACGTTTGGAATGACATGGCTGGCGTTGGCCCCCCGCCGCGCCCGCCGTGTCACCCCGCTGCGCCCTCCCTGTCAACCCACATGCCCCATCACAGCAAGCCGCTTTATTGTTCCGTCTGGGTGCTGGTGATGGCGCCGAGTATGCCGGGGGGTATGGCGTCGATGGGGATTTGGCGTGGTTGCGGGATTTGGTTGAGGGGGATGCCGAAGCTGGCATCAATGGCGTTGGCTTGGTGCATGTTGGTGCCTGCGAAGGCGTTGGGATCGTTGAAGGGGACTTCCCAGGCGCGTACTGGGGTGCCGTTGGTGTTGGTTTCGATGAAGTAGATGTATTCGGGGACGGGGGTGCCGTCGGCGGTGACCGGGGGTTGGTCACGGTAGACGTTGACCTGGCGGTATTGGGTGCCGCCACCTGGATTTTCGCTGAGCATGCGCTGGGTCAGGCGCATGCGGCCACTTAAGGTGCCCCATTGGGGCGGTTCGGGGGTGAAGTTGCGCGGGTCGAGGTTTGAGTCGCCGATGTCGATGGTGCGCCGGGTGGTGTCGCGATGATCGACCTGGTGCCCGCGGATCATGCGGCGATTGCTGCCGTCGGGCATGGTTACGGCAAAATCGTCGGTGGACATGGGGAAGTCGCGGCGGGTGCTGCGTGGTGCGCCGGGGAAGGGGTCGTTGGCGGCCATGCCTGCGTAGCCTGTGGCTGACGATTGCTGGGTTGAACGTGAGCCAACGAGTCGCAATGCGCCAGGTGCTGCCCCTTCTGGGCCGTATAAGAAGTTGAAATTCGCATTGGGATTGGCATTTGTTTGTTGCCCGTACCAGGCGAGTTCAAACTGTTGCTGTGGGCCATAGGTGCGTACAGGCACCCATTGATCGGTTCCCCCTGAGCGTAGACGTGTCCAGGCATACCCGGCGACCCCAGGATCTTCGGCGAAGGCAGGTAGTTGTTCGCGGGGGAGGTTGTGGAAGCCTGATCCAGCCCCGCGTACTGGGGCGATGGGTGAGTAGGGGCCGGCAAGCATCCAGGATGGCGTGACGGGTTGTCTGCCTGAGCGGTAGAGGCCGTGCATTGGCACGACGCTAAAGCCGGCACCTAGGGCGCCGCCCCAGACAAAGCCGCCTGAGATGCCAGCGCTGTATTGATCGCCGGTGATGTCGCCGCGCAGATAGGCAGGCAGGTTTTCGAGGGCCGCCCCGCCAGCGCCAGAGGGAGCGCCAATGATGCCGCCGGTGATTGCCTGTGAGGCGAGGCGTCCGCCGGTGGTTTGCACAAAGCCGGGGCCAAGGCGCGTTGCGAGTTGCCCGGTCACACCGGCGCTGACGACGGGGGCGGCGAACGCGCCAATGCCGCCGGTTAGGCCCTGGATCGAGCCAGCGTAGGCCCCGCTGGCGAAACGGTCGCCGACCGAGCGATCGGCCTGCGCGCCGGGCAGGGCAACTTCGAGCCCGCCACGCACGACTGCGCCGGTGCCGGTTGCTGCGCCAAGCGAGAGCAGCGTTGCGCCGGTGCCGGTTATGCCGGCGGTGCCCAGGGCAGCGAAGGCGGCGGGGGCGGCAAGCGCACCGGCCATGCCGGCCACCATGCCAAACGACACATTGCGTACCACCTCGAGCCGCCGAACGGTGACTTCCGCCCCGCCGATGGTGCCATTGATGTAGTGATGCCATGCGGCTTCGGCCTCGCCCAGTTCACGACCCAACTCAACAACCTGTTGTTGGAACTGATGCAAGCGCTGCGCATTGGCAAGCGGATCGCCGGTGAATTCGAGTGCATCGAGCGCTTGCTTGACCGCCTCGGCGCGGGCCTTGGGGAGGATGAAGCGCATCTGGCTCGGCACGTCGACATCGCCCATCCAGTCACTGATGCCGCGTACGACGCTATTGGTGTTGTTGACGTGATCGTTGCGCGTTTCGAGATAGATCTGGAGCATGCTCGCGATGCGGTCGGCCTCGCGGGAGGTGACGCGCCGCAAGCCGCTGAGCATTGCGTTGAATTGTCCTGCGGTGACGGCGACGGTACGGCCTTCGATGGGGAACTGGTAGACCAGGCCGTCGTCTTCGACTTCGGTGGGGATGCCGTTGGTACGCATGATCGCACCAGACTCCAGGCCTTTGCTGATGGCTTGCTGGGTTGCGGTGGTGATCCGGCCCTCAACGAGGCGCAGCGTGCGCCCTGGCTGCAACACCTCGCTGGAGAAGATGCCGTTCTCTTCGCCGAGCCGCAGCGCTTGCTCGGGCGTGCCATAGATATAGGTAGCAATCTCTTCGAGGCGCGCACCGGGCGCGGTCACGCTCGCATAGATCTGGCGGCTCTCATTATCGAGGCCAAAGATCACTGGCGGACCCTGGGGGCGCTGCGCTAGAGCCTGGGCCGCTGTGTCTGGCTGTGCCGTGGCAACGGGCTCGCGCTGGACAAGCTGTTGCGGGGCGGGCGAGAGAAAGAGCGGCATGCCCGCAGAGGTGCCGCCGGTTGAGGGGGGAGCGTTGGTTGACTCCGATGTACCTGTTTTTGTTGTCGTTTTTGTTCGGGTCGCTGTTTCCATCGCTATCATACCATTTCAGATTTCAGATTTCAGATTTCAGATTTTAGATTGCCATGCATGGCGTTCTCATGCGCTTTGGCAGGACGACCTATGGGGGTTGCTCAATTCCAATTGGTGTCACCTGGTTGCGGCATCATAGATGCCTTCGGCGGCGCTGCGTGTCGCAATGCCGCCGGCGATGCCAAAGCCTATGCCAAGAAGAACGGAACAGACCGGTGCCCCTGGGCCACAGGCAAGACCAGCAGCAGCACCAAAGGCCAGACCACCGACAAAACCGCTGGTTGCGCCGATCGCGGTGCGGGTACGGGTCTCGGGGGGGGCTGTGGCAATTTCGTAGCCAGTTGCGACCACACCTACGACAATGAACGCACGCCCGGCAAAGCGCATGACGCGAAAGCGGGTCAGATTCTGGGCGGCAGTGCCTTCGACGGCGGCTGCACCGCCTCCGCTGCCCGGATTGCGCAGCGATAGCGGCATTTGTCCACCCGGCTCAATGACCGCGCCCGGCCCTTGATAGCCACGGGGCATCACAATCGTGCGGTCAAGGGGGCGGTAGAGCGTGCCAGGTGGCAAGTCGGCACCTTCGATCACGACCAGCGCCTGCTGCCCCAGGGCACCTCGCCCGGCAAGGTTAGCGGTTTGCTGGGCGGCATTGGGTTGCCCCGCAAAGGCATAGCTGCTCGGCTCGAAGAAGGGGGTCAGCAGGTTGCGATAGACGCCGGTGGAGGGGCGGAGCATAATCGTGCCGCCGCCGCGCGAGATGAGGGGGGCATTCTGGGCGGGCGTGTAGTGGAACGCACGGCCAGCCCGGATCATCGCTGATTCGGCGGCGGTGGGTGGGCGGGCGAAGGGTGAATATTGGCCGAGCAATCCGCCTGGCTGGGCCATTGAGGAGCTGATCAGGGCTCCTTCTGCGCCAACGGCGGCTTGGCCTACCATTTCGCCCATCGCAACAATTGGCGCGGAAAACATTGGTTCGTCGAATGATGGCACAACCTGCGGTGCTGGCATCGGGACGATTTCGCCTTCGGGAAGCTGGGCGACAATGTCTGGCGGCAGATCATCGAATGGCAAGAGCATGTAGGCGCCGTCAAGAGGCAGACCGGGTGGCCGTGGAATGTTGCTTTCGAGCAACGTGCCAGCCATGCCTGCTTGTTGCAGTGTACGCTCGGTATGCACTTGTTCCAGGACGGCGAGGTTGCTGCGTGCGGCTTCAAATTCGGGTGTCTCGGGCGATTCTGTTTGAAGTTGTTGCTGCACGATTGTGATCTGGTCTTGCAGTTCGTCATCGGTGAGCGCTTGCGCCCAGGTTTCGTTGATGCTCATTGTGCGAATGTCGCCCACCACCTCACGCTGGATGCCCAGGGCTCGCCCTTGCCGCTGCTGCACCACGTGCGCTAGTTCGTGTGCCAGGAGCGTCTGGCCGGTCTGGGTGCCGGGGGCATATGCGCCGGCGCCAAAGACGATGTTGTTGCCGGTGGTGAAGGCCCGCGCCTGGATCGATGCGGCTTTGTCGCTTGCCTGGGAACCGGTGTGGATGCGTACGCCGCTGAAGTCGTGCCCAAAGCGCGCCTCGAAGCTCTGGCGCGTCGGGGCGTCAATGGGCTGTCCGTTGGTTGAGGGCAAGACGGTGCCTGCGGATGGGGGCGCCGAGGTGGAGCCTGCCAATTCCCGCTGGATCAGCGGCGCTTCGTCGCCTCCCTGGCAATGGGCACAGGTTCCGCCACAGCTACAAGCTCGCTGCACGGTGTCGGCAGGGGCCAGAGGCATGCGCATTACCTGAGCGGCAACCCGGTCGGCTTCTTGTTCATAGCGGTCGCCTGGCCGATTCAGGCGCAGCTTTGGCTGCACCGGGGGTGGGGCGGCGCTCGCGAGAAAGAAGGGCATGCCGACACCCAGCCCGGCTTCGCGCTCGGCTTCAGGTTGCGCCAGAGGCTGGTGCGGTTCAGTGGCGGGTTTGCTTTTGTGCTCAGGTGGGGCTGTTTTCATACGGATACCAGTTCAATGGGCATCTGTTGGCCGAGTTTCTTGTATTCACGCGTGAGTCCGTCGAGAATGTCGTCAAAGGTGATGAGACGATCGTTCGCGCGGGCGCGGGTAGCCCCGGCGAGCACGACGTTGCGGATGTGGCCGCCCGCCATGTCGACCAGGGCAGCCAAGGTGTTGATCTGCTGACCGGTCAGGGTGTGACCAGTGCCAAGATGATTCAGCCAGAGATCGCGGCGTTCTTCGGGTTCGGGCATCGGGAAGTCAATGATCATGTCGAGCCGCCGCGAGAAGGCGGGGTCGAAGCGGCCACGGCTATTGCTGGTTAGCAGCGTGATGCCGTCGTATGACTCGATGCGTTGCAGCAGATAGTTGGTCTGGGCGTTGGCAAAGCGGTCGTTGGCCTGCTGCACGTCGGTGCGTTTGCCAAAGAGCGAGTCGGCTTCGTCGAAGAGCAGGACAACTTCGCTCTGTTCGGCGCGGGCGAGCAGTTGCGCCAGGTTTTTTTCGGTTTCGCCGATATATTTGCTGGTGACCGAGGCGAGATCGACGCGGTAGAGCGGTAGGCCCAGATGGGTGGCGAGCCACCCAGCCGCCAGGGTTTTGCCTGTCCCCGATGGGCCAACAAAGAGGGCGCGCACACCCGGTTGATAGCGCGACGTCGCGGCCAGGCCAAGGTCGGTCACGAGTTCGTCGCGTACGAGGCAGCGCTGCACAAGCGCTTCGAGCTCGCGGCGGAGCGTGGCATCAAGGGTCAGGGCTTCATCGAGGATTGGTTGGGGCAACGGTTGCGCCAGCCCTTCGAGGCCGCCGCCTTCGCTGGCCCAGGCGGCGGCGCGCAGGTCGGTGGCGGTGAGCCTGGCGCGTCCGTGCAACTGCGCCTCGTGTTGCGCGACTTGCCCCAGGTGTGCGATGCGCCCGCTGCTGTGGCGATGGTGGCGTGCCAGGTCGGCGGCGAGTTCGGCATCGCCGGTGACGCCGAGCCACAAGGCTTCACGGTCGCGCCGCTCGGGTACCGGGAGCGTCCAGCTGTAGAGCGTTGCGCCGGCACGCTCCACCGAGCCATCTGGCCCGCTGATCGCCAGCACTGGGCCGGTATACCCTGGCAGCGCCGGGAGGGTGCGCTGTTCGCCGGGGGCGAGTTCGAGCGGAAAGACGGGCAGGAGTTGACGGAGGAGCAGCCAGGGCACGAGGCCCGGCAGCGTCTGCGTCGGGTCGAGGTAGACGGGGCGCCGTTGCAAGGCCTGGGCCACGGCAACGGCGACGGCTTTGCCCTCGGCGAGTGAGCCGGTGCGAATCAGCAGGCCGCCCCTGGTGGCCTGACTGAGCGCGAGCGCCTGGCGGTGGGCTTGCTCCTCGATCGCTGCGGGCAGTTTGATCTGCGGGCCAGGCTCAAGCGTTGCCCCGGATAGGTCAGCATCACGGTCGTGCAGCGCCAGACAGATGGCGAGTGGCACACGCACCGGGCGCTCGGGCAGGGGCAGATGCTCGTCGCCCATCACGAGCAGACCGCTGCGCATCGCTGGCCCGGTGACAAGGCTCGGGATTGGTGCATGCTCAGGATCGGAGTGCAGGGTCGCCAGCAGGCTCATCGTAGGACGACTGCCACCGATGGGTGCCTGCACATACGCGATCGTGCGGCCAATCATCATATCGTCTTCGACCGCCGCGGCCAGCGTGATCGCCAGGATCTCGGCATCCGACAAAGCCATGGTCTTTGCCAGGCGCAAGAGAGGCCAGTCGACCCGCGCCGAGGCCTGGAAATACGCGACCAGTCGCTCGCCCCAGCCTTCGCGGTGCGGATCGACGAGGTGATAGGCGTGCAGCAACAAGGCGTGTTCAGGGCGATCCGGCTGCGCTTCGAGCGCACCAAGCATGCGCGACGCAATGCCCGCTAGGGCGTAGGTGCGCAACGTGACAGGGGGCAGTTCTTCACGCAGCCCGTTTTGTGCTTGTTGGGTTGTTGGTGCTTGAGTCATTGTTTAGCCGACATACTTTCTGACGAAGCCCGATTTTCTGACGAAGCCTGATTTTTGACGCAAAGACGCAAAGGCGCAAAGGTTTTGAGGGAGCCTGATTTTTTGACGCAGAGGCGCAGAGGCGCAAAGGTTTTGAGGATATGTTCAAAGAGCATAACGCAGTTCCTCCACGTTGGCATAATGAAATGAGACGACTTTCCCTAACCATGGCACCCAGCCAGGATTGAAGTCGAGGCCGAGACGCCGCAGGCGTAGATCGGTTTGGCTGTGGTCGAAGGTGAGGTCGAGATGGGTTGTGGTGGCGCTGACCAGGGCAGGACGGTTGATGAGATCGCGGAGGCCGATGTGGGCCGGGCTGCGCCGTAACCAGCGACGGGCGGCGGTGATCCAGGCGTGCAGCGGTGAGGGCAGGTTCGCCAGGGGTGCACCGCGCCGTAGATCCGTTGCTGCATGCAACTCGTGCAGGCCCGCCGGTCGCTGGTGTGACCACCGTGCGAGCAGCAGGCGTCCGGTGCGATCAATGATCACACGCAGCCCTGGCTGTTGCTCGACGCGATGGATTGTGGCGGATGGTAGCACCGCCGGGCCGTTGTGCCAGGTAGCGGGTGCAACGAAGGTGAGCGCGGGATCGTCGGGCATCGCTTCGCCGAGAAGGTGGTGCAACGGGTCTTGTTCGGTGAGGCCGAGGTGCAGCGCGACCTCGCGCAACAGCGCCCAACCCAGGTCGGCCTCGATCCAGTGGGGCTGGGCCGCAAGAAAGGCTCGTATGTCGAGTCGCTCGAGCACGGGGAGCAAGAAGAAGAGCCCGCCAAGTTGGGTGACTGGTAGCTTCCAAGTGGGTATTGATTTGCTAGGGTGATTTGCGAGCGGCGGTGAAGGCTGGGGTAGCGCGGCCTGATTGCCCTGCGGCCCTGGCTTGAGCTGCGACGAGCGCTCGACCGGCGCACCGAGGGCCGAAAAGGTCGCACCGCCAGACGGCGGCAGTTCATCTGTGGTTGCCTCGGCTGGATACGTCGCGGTGTGCGCGGCCTGAGCCGGGTGCGGGTCTTGGTCTGGTTCTGGGGTGAAGCCAACTGGCGACGGCTGTGCCGTTGGTGCGATGGTCATCATGCTGGTGAGTAAAGCCGCCCGTATGGGCAAAGTCGGATCAAGCACGCGGGGCGGGTGGGTGGCCACCAGGGCGCTTGTGGCGAGCCAGTGCGAGCGTGGATCACCGCTGCCCCACCGCTTGATCCAGCGTGCCAGGGGTGTGCGCCACGCCGAGGCGAGCAGTGCGGTTGGCATTGCTGGTGGCCCTGCTAATCCTTGCATCTGTGCTGCGTCATTGGGGGGCAAGGCTGGCGCTGCTACTGGGGCAGACCAATGACGCAGCGCCAGCAGCCGTGCGCCATCAGTGGGCGTCAGGGTCGCCAGCAATGGTTCAAGCGCCTCGCGGGCCGCGAGTTCAGTGAGTACGCGCAGCAGCATTGCGGTGCCGACACTGGTTGCAGGGATCGCGTAGAGCAATGAACGCAACGGCGCACGTGGGTCGAGGGGCGGGACGACGAGCCGCCAGAACCAGGCGCTGATTGGCTGACGCGCCACGAGGCGCAGGGCCAGCAGCGTGTACGCCTCGGCTTCGTCGTGAAAATAGACCGCCTGGGCCGCCGGTGCCCCTGCCGTCGCCGCATGCACCGCCGTTGCGCGCAATAGGCGCATCCGTGCTTCGAGGGCCATCGCGAGCGCGACGGGATTGCGGGCGGGGTTGATCGTGCCCACATGCAGATAGCGCACAAGCAGCAGAAGCCCTGGCCCGGCCCCTGGCAGTGACGCGGTACGCAGGGCATCTTCAAGCAGGAACGCGCCCCGCTGCACTAGATGGGCCGCCGGCGCATGAAGACGAACTCGATGGACCAGACGTGACATAGGCTACCGTTTTCTATGACTCAACGCAAGCGTTGCCGGCTCGGCGAGTTGCACTCGCGCATTGACCTCGAGTTGCACTGTGGGCTGCATCGTTTTGATGACCTGCACTGACGCCACGCTGCCGGCGAGGTCATCAACGAGCGCCTGGGCAACCACGGTATTGCCCTGGTAGAGCAAGGCGATCATGCCGACATGCACCTTCGCCGGATCGATCTTCAGCCGGACGCGGCTCCCTTCGCTGGCTGTGGTGGCTTCTTCAATGGAGGCCGACACCAGTTCATTGACGGGGGCGTGGCTCGCTAGCAAAAGGCAGACGCGCACAAGATCATTGATGAAACTGGTCGCCTCGGGAACCCGCTCATCAACGCGCAGGAAGAGCCAGTCAACCATCGTCTGCAATTCACGCCGTTCGAGCCGGTCGATCTCGCCCCAGCGCGGCAGTGACGCAAGATTGCGCAGGTTCACCGGCTCGTCGTATTGGCTCAGGCGTTCGGCCCAGGTCAAGCGCAGCGCGGGCAAGACCGTCGCAAAGCCATTGTAGAGACAGGCGGCGACGTGCATAATCTGGTTGAGCGTTGTGGTGGCCTGATCAGCAATGTCGCTGCGGCTATGCCTGGCATTGAGCAGATCATTCAGCGTAACATGCGCTTCGGCGGTGACTCGCGTATGCTGCCAGCTTTTGCCGATGGTCGCATGGTTCAGGTCGAGGCGGGCGGTCGTCTTGCGTTGCTCGGCCACGATCTGTTGCTGTGCGGTATAGACCCGACTGAGCCCGCTGGCAAGCAGGTTTTGACTCTGGAAGGCCGGCTGGATCGCATATTGCGCCGGTTGGAAGACTTGCGCCCGGTTGCGCGCCGTCAGGATTGTTTCGACCATTGTTTCGACCCGGTCGAGCCGTTGCAAGAGTGGGCGCAGATCGTTGAGCCATTTGAGCGGGGCTTCACGCAAGAGAGCGATCATCTCGCGGAGCTCGGGGGCAACATAGGCGCGCCGGGCAAGGCAGGCCGGAACGGGTGCCGCGACCAGGCCATTGTCGACAACGCGTACCGGGACATCTTTGCGATTGTCGCTGAGGCGTGGTCGGTAGTAGGCAAGAAAATCGACGTGCTCGGCGATGATCTGGGTGCGCCGGTCGTTGATCGCGGCGATGCGGGCGGTCTCTTCCGCTAGCAATGCGGTCGCTACAGCGACATCGTGCCGCGCTTCGGCGAGCTCGTCACCGATCAGCTTGAGCCGACGATCGGCCTGGGCAGCGAGATCGGTGATGGCCTTGAGGGTTTGCTCGCATCGGTTAATCACCGCTCGGTAGGCGCGGATGCGCCCTTCGACCAGGCGCAACACCGCGATGGTGTGTTCGGTCTGCTGCACCGCGAGCGAGAAGAACTCGGCTTCGTCGGCGTCGGCGGGATCGGGGTCGCGTAGCAGATCGAGGAAATTGTTCGCGGCGAGGTCGCGCAGCGAGCGCGACTCGCGGCGGAGCCGGGTGCGCCCATCGCCAACTTCTTCGAAGACGGGACGGCCATCCTGGTAGACGGCGACGCCGGGGACGCTGATCTCATCGAGGTTGAGGCCCATGTCGAGCAGTTTGTGCAAGCCGCTCGCCACATCGAACTTGGCCGCAATCGTCGCCTCTTTGGCCTCGTTTGCCTCGGGCGCGCGCAGGCGCTCGGCAACGGTCATCGTGCGAAAATCGTAGCCTTTGCCCACCAGATGCGCCTGGCCAATGATTGCTTCTTGGGGCGGTACGAGCGACGGTGTCGCAAAGAGCTTGCCCCCGCTGGCGGTGGCAGCTTGGCCGCGGACGCTGTCGAGGTCGAGGGCCAGTTCACCGCGCCCCCCGCTGAGGTCACGGCGCCCAGCAGCGAGCCCGGCTGCAACCGTTGCGTCGGGGATGCTTCGCCCGGCCAGGCCAGCCGTGAGCCGACTGACTTCGGCGGAGAGAAAGAGGTTGCGGGGTGTCGCGCCACTGAAGCCGGCAGGTGGCATGCCCGGTGTTGTTGTGGAACGGATGGTTGCACCGGCCACGAGGCCACGGCCCCCGCGATCGCCCGGTGTCGGCGCGTCGCCGGTGATTGGCGTGCCCTGGGTTCGTTTGATCGTATCAGGCTGGACGACACTCCCCAGGTAGCGGCGTATCTCCTCGTTGGCAACAAGCGCCGAGTCGCTCCGGGCAATCTCGGGGAGGGCGGTCGAGGTTGCGAGGCGTGTTGCGCCAACATTGCCCATCAGCAATTGGCGCAGGCGGTACATATTGGTCTGCGCCTGGACAAAGCCGAGATCGATGCGGTCGTCGGCTTGCTTGACGCGTTCCTGCAGAAAGACGATGAAATTGCTGAGCCCCATCTGGTCAAACTGGGCCATTTCGGGTTCGCGCAGCAAGGCCTGTTCAGCCAGCCAGGCGCGTAACTCTTGACGCACCGTGACGACCGGCGCACCATCGAGTTGTGTTGTACCATACGCCGCCTCGGGCTCGGCGAGTGCCGGATCGCCCGCGTCGAGCAGGTCGTCCCCGGTGAGCACCGTCTCTTCGCCGACCGCATCGGGGTCGGGGTCAGGATAGACAAGGGCCTCGCCGGTGATCGCTTTGACGAGCGCACTGGTGATCTGGTGAACCTGGACACGCCTTCCCAACCAGCGATTGCGCCGTAGCTCAAATGCAGCGAGCGTTGTTTGAAATTCGCCGTCAACCACTTCGACGCGCAACAAATCGGGTTCGTACCAGACCTGGGGTACCGGCACGGCGACGCGCACCCGATCGGGAACGCGCAGATCAAATGGGTCGAGTGAGGCGCTCGCTTCGAGCACCACATCGAGCTGTTCGAGCACCACCGGCAGCGCCTCGACCACATAGCCGGGGGGAAAGAAATGGTTCTGGGCGCGGGTCGTGCCGTCGTCGGCAAGCAGGCGCGGCTCCAGCGCACCGGCGGGTAGAATCCCTGCCGGAGGCATGGAGCGTACGCGGGCGGCGATCTGCTCAATTGGCATACGCTCCAGACTCAACTCGGCCATATAGGCGCTGAAATGCTGCATCCGCGCCTGCCACAAAAACGGATTGCCGCGCCCTGGTAGCAGCGGCGTACGGCGGCGCGGCTTGCCTCCCGCCCGCACGACGGCATAGCGATCAACAAAGAGCGCGTTCCAACTCGCGTCAAAGCCGACCAGACCCACCGGAACACCAAGGTGCTCCCAGGGCATGAGTTCATCCGGCGCGAGCGACGCTTCGGCCTCAAAGATGGCGTGGGCCAGATGATTCTGCCACTGGTTGGCATCAAAGGCAGGCAGATTGAGCGCATGCAACGGCCAGCTATAAAAAGTCAGGGCAAGCCCATCGATCCACTGCCAATCGGCAAAAGCCTCGTCTTGCTCATCAAGCGCGCACGGATCAGTGCTGTCGGTCGCTGCGCTCAACGGGATGGTCACCGGCGATAGCAGCAGAATGCAGGCGCGTGGCAACGGATCAGCGTCGGTGCTGGCGATCAGCGCGGCGAGCGAGCGCTGCGTATGGCCGCTGCCCAGGCCCGTCTCGGGCGGCACGTAGACCTGTGGTGCGTGGATCGGCACGCGCAACGGCTGGGGCACGGTCACATCGTTGCCATCGGGCGTCAGCCCGGTGCCCGAGTTGAGATGGAGAAAGGTGCCGCCTTCGCCGCGTTCAAGGCCGATCTCGAGACCCTCGACGACCCCGGACGAGACAACCTGACCACGTAGCGCAAGATGCGCCTCGCGGATCGTCTGTTCAGCCTCGAGCGCCCGGTGACTCAGCGAACGCCCGGTAAAAAAATTGAGCCGACGACGCCAAGCGCTGACGAGATCCGGACGTAGCTCGGGATCAACGGCGAGCAAGTGCTCGTCGCGCTGCGCATTGCGTATGCTCTTGAGAATTCTCATAGTCTTCCTTTTCCGCTTACCTGGCGCAAACGGCACATCTCTGGCGTACCATGTTGCGCTGGCAGCGAGGGCGCCTCGCCCTCGCTGCCAGCGCAACAATTATTCCCCACGGCGCGGGAAGAAGGGAATCTCAGCCGGGTCAGTCTGTGAGACCCTGATCCCTGCCGCTTCTAACTGCTCAACCAAGGCCTTGAAGACCTCTTCAGGCGACAGATCGCCTTCGCGCAGCGCCTGCCCGATTTTGTGCAAGAGGTCATTGATGGTTGTCAACTCGTTCTGGTTGTTGAACTGGGTGATCAACTGATCGATTTCTGGGACAAGCAGAAAGCGTGGCAGGGTCGCGATCAATTCGGGGTGAAACCGGTTCAGCACATCACCATCCTGCCGACGGAGGGTGGCGTAGCCTTGACCAGCGCTTTGATACCGACGGGCCACACTGCGCAAGCCGGTGCGCGGCACCCCCTCGACAAGGCTCATCTCGTGAATGCTACCGGCGAGCAGGAACGGTTCATTGCGCCAGCGTGCATTGTCAAGCAGCGTGACAACGCTCTCCCAGGTGTTGTTTTCGCGGGCAGCCGAGCGGAGCGCGGCAAAACGACGAAAATAGAAATTGGGCAGATCGCGTTCGCCAAGCGCGTCAAGCAGGCGGTTCTCGCTGATCAGGGTGCGATCGGGTACCTCGTCACCACCGCCTTCGCCGCCGTCCACCGGCGGTTCGACCGGAAGCGGAATGATCGTGCCGACAAGTTCGGCTTTGTAATGAAAGTTGCGCCGCCGGACAAACCAGAGCTCCTCGGTGCGTTGCAAAACCTCTTGCCATGCGCGATCGGCGAGACTCGCCGGATCAAGGATCGGCGGAGGCAGGCGTTGCGGCAGGCGCAGCGTGCGTAGGGCTTCGAGCGGTTTGCGTGCTGCGACGAGGCCCGGTGCGGCGGGGCGCAACAGGCGGGTGGTGCTTTCGAGTTGATTGATGCGCTGGCGTAGCTCGCTACGGGCGAGTGGAATAATGATCTGCACACTGGTGCTTTCGAGTTGATCGGCGGTGAGCGTCAAATCAAGCGGCGGCAGCACCAGACTCTCTTCGAGCAGGATATTCAATTCATCAACGGGCACCACCGAAAGATCGACCTCGATCCCAGGCGGAAAGTAGGTCTGGGTGAAATCATTGGGATTCACCGCCGAGCGAGGAAGGCGGCCAGCGGGTGGCAAGACCCGGAAATAGTCGGTGGCACTGAAGGGACGCCCGCCCTGGCGCTCGAGCACGCTGGTGAGATGCAGATCGTATTGCAACAGATGCGCCTCGCGGGTGGCGCGGGTTGCAAAGCCGAGCATTGGCCCGAGCCCGATCACATCGGCATGTTCAGCCCCGATCTCGCGGCGCACCAGGAAGGGGTCGATCCACTCGACGGTACCGCGATTGAGCGCAACCATTGCCAGCGGGAGCGTACCGACCGGCAATTCGCGCTCGGCGTGTTCAACAAAGATCGCGTAGGCGACCTCGGCGCGGCGCTGGTCAAGCTCGTTGCTTGTGGCACCATCGCTGAAGGGGATCAGCGTCACCGCCGTCGCCTCAATGATGTCGCCATCCTCGACGCTGCGTTCGCCTTCAACCGCAGTTGGGTAGGAGACAATGGGATTCGCCGTATACTCGACCGCCCGCAGCGCCACGATAAAGAGACCGGTCAGCGTGCGTGGCGGCACGACGGGCACCCGTGACAGCCCGAAGGTACGGTTGAGCCGCTCGATCTGCGGGATGTTCTGCACTTGCAGGGTCAGTTCACGCGGAAGAATGACCATTTCGCCGAGCGAGGTGAGGCCAAAGCCTGGCTGGATGTGCAAGCCGCGCCGGTCCGCGACGACCTCTAACCCGCGCACGACGCCGACCCCGCCGGCCTTGCCGAGATCGGCCTGCCGTGTGAGCACATAGTTTTGTTCATTCGTCAGATCGCGGGCAGCCAGAAAGCGCCCGTCGAACCACTGCGGGCGACGGCGGCGGTCGTCAACGACCAGGATGCCATCGCGGGTCAGGCGGTCAGCCTCATCGCGGTTGATGCGCAGCCGCATCAAGCGACGACCAGCCTCCAGGTTGAGATCAAACATAACCTCTCTCCTCTTTATTGCGCCAACCATGCCAGCAGGGCTGCGGTCGTATAGGCAAAGAGCCGCCCGGTCTCACTCAGGGTGACATCGCCGGGTGCGCGGGTCGCCGGTGGGCCGGCGGTGGCCGGAATGGTCACGCGAGCGAGAAAAACGCCGGTGGGATCTTGCCCAAAGACATATTCGGGCAAGCGGTTCAGTTCATCCTGTGACGAAACGCGGGCGGCCACGTCCCACGCCATGTAGATCGCCTCGCGCAGGGCCGCCGGGCGATCCGCCGGGTCAACGCCCTCAACGGCGCTGGCCCAGTGATCAAAGGGCAGCGGCGCATCGGCGCGGTCGCGGACAATCAGATCAATGTCGTAGTAGTCACGTAGCCGCGAAGGTTGCACCGCATTGAGTGCGTCATACGGCCCGGCGGCCAGCGCTGGGGTTTTGCCCTGTTCACACGCGACATAGCGCAGATAGAGGTCAACTTCGACCCGGGCGGGGCGGTCCGTACCGTCGCTGCTTGTATCGGCCACCAGTACCGGCAGGTCAGCGGCGTTGGCATCAAACCAGCGTTGTACCCGCAGACATACCGTACTCGGCACCTCGATCAAGCGCCCCAGTCGATCGATTGCCACCCCCGGATGCACCAGCAGTCGCTCTTCGCGACCGGGGGTACCCTCAGCGGCAGGCACTTCAGCCTCGTAGACGACGCGCAGGCCGGCAGCGGTACCCGATCCATGCAAAAAATGGAGCGCCCGGGCCTGCCGCCCTCGATGGTAGGTCTGCTCATCAAGAAAATCCTGGGCATCCAAGAGCACGCCGGTCGCATAGAAGAGCCGGTCGGTGGTGCGTCTGGCCTGCGCCAGCGGATCTGGGTATCTGCTCATATCTTTGTTCCTTCAGGGCTGCGCCCTGTCATTTGTCGCTTCGCTGGATCCTGTGTTTGCGTTGGGACACCATGCCAGCTACGCTGGCATGGTGTCCCAACGCAAACACTTCATATACGCTGATCGAGGCGCGGATCAAGGGAGGGCGTTGTTTGGAGCAGATCCCGTACGCCAATCTGGCTTGTGCCGAGGCGGAGCGGCCCCGGTGGACGTTTCGGACTCAGGTAGGTGTCGATGCCAATCAGGGAACGCAAGGCGACCATGAGTGATCCAGTGGCGGTCTGTACGTCGGTGATGATATGGGCGGGAGTTTCCAGCGCGGCGATGCGCTGGATCAACCCCTGCTCTTGCGGTTGCACGTCGTTGTGAACCAGGATCGTAACGCGATAGGCCAGGCGGTCGAAGAGCGCGGCGATGACGTCGGCCTCGGCTGCGGTGACGTCGAGATCGGCGGCAAAGAGGGCTAAAAATTCCTTTTTGTCTTCGTCGCCGAGCACAAGGGTGTCGCCAACATAGCTGTTGCCGCTGACCACCATCCCGGCCAGCAGGGGGTTCGTTTCGTCGGCAAGGTTGGCCCCCAGGATGGTGGCGACAACCCGACGGAAGCGCCAGTTTTCAATGACGATGATGCGGCCATCGCGGACGCCGTCGCCCGTCGCAATGTCGAGCGCGAGCGTGAGCCCGGCCAGCGTGCCGCGCTGTCGGTAGAGCGTCGGGGCCGCCGCGAGCAAGCGCCGGTGGCGCTCTTCGGGATAGGCCGAGTCGAGCGCGAGGCCGATCCAGCTTGCCAGCCATTCCAACGCTTCGGGCGGGATCGTCGCGGGGGTGGTCAGCACGTGTGCTGCGGCGACCCGGTCTTCGAGCATGGTCAGCACGCCCTCGAAATTGCCGACAAACCGTTCCAGGAAATCCGCCGGGGTGCTGCGCTCGCCGTCGACCAGATACGCATCAGCCTCAGGCCCAAAGACGGTCTCGCGGTAGAGTTCGGGCAGATAGTTTTCGACATAACTGAAGCGACTGGCATAGATGCGAAGGGCCCAGACTTCCGGGGTGGTGCGGCGATCACCGTTGAGCACGATCCGGACGTGGAGATAGCGCCCGCGCAGGGTCTTCACTTTGCGCTGTGGGCGCTGGATCAGTGCGGTAAAGAGGCCCGCTTTGCCAGGGCTACGGTCGCAGGTGAGCAGGCCTGGATGGTGCGGAATTTCGCTGGGGTGCGGTACCCACGCGGCGAGTGGGATATTCTGTTCGCCAGCAATGTTGAAGATCGGCCCAAACTGGTGCTCGTGCCATTCCAACTCGTCGGTCGGGGCTGCGCCTGTATCCTCGGCGGCCAGCAAAACGCGCACGCCGCATGCGTCGGGCAGGTTGGCTTCGAGGTAGAGCCGGTGCCAGACGGTGCGCGCGCTGCCGCTGTCAAGGCTCGTCTGGTTGCGCGCTTCGCCTTCGCTCGGGAAACTGGGCAGCGAAAGGTAGTGCAGCGGGAGGCTGCCCTCTTCGTCGCTGGTTGCATAGTGCGGCGGCAGCGTCAGGCCATGCATGAATGGTTCACCCCCAAAGCGATCAGGCCGCAAGGGGTAGTAGTCACCGACTGGCATCACCCGGGCCGCGCCAGGGCTTGCCGGGTAGACCGGGGCTTCGTTGTCGAGGTGCGCAACGAGCAGGGCCAGGCGATCCCGTGCGACCCAGGCAAGGCTGAAGGGATGCGTCACGCCTTGCAACAGGCACGGCTCATACCATCCCCCGCGTGCGTCAAGATAACGCACAATGGCAGGTGCGCCGTCGGTTTGCCAGCAGAGCACGGCGACTTGCCCATCAGGGCTGCACGCAAGGCCAACGGGTCTTGCGGTCGCCGCGAAGGTGGCGTGCGGATAGGGTTGTAGCCGGGGCTGGTTCGCGTTCTCTTCGCAGGGGCGCGGCGTATCCGGGTCATACTCAACCTGAACCCGCCTCCGCAATGGCAGCCCTGTGACCCGCGCAAGCTGTGGCTGGTCACGGTCAAGCACCCACACCCCGCCATCTGGCGCCGCCGCCAGTCGCCACGCCGCAAACCCCGGCATGCTCAGGCTCACCGCGTCCCACCGATCGCGCAGATCGACCAGCGTCACGCCGCCGTTCACCGCAACATAGAGCACCCCGTCGGTGCCGACACAGAGATCCGTCGGCGCTTCAGCGGCGCTCGGGGCTGTCCAGATTGGCACCTGCCCAGCGAGCGCACCGGTTGCCATGATGCGCCCAGTTGCGGCGTCCCAGATCGCCCGTGTGCCAAACGCATCGCGAGCTTGCGGAACGAGCTCGAGGCGGGCGGTCGCCTCGGCTTCGGTGCCAGCGGGCGCAACCGGCGGTAAGGTTGCCGCCTGGCTGGCGAGCCGCAGCGCACGTCGCTCGCGATCATAGCGCAGCGCTGGTTGTTCCCCCGCCAGCACCCAGTCATGGGCATCCGCAAGCATCCAGAATTTCAGACCGTTCGCATCCATAGTTAGGTGCATACCTCCGGGACAAGCGGGATCGGCACCATCCCTCCGTCGCTCAGGAAGGGATTCGGTACGCCCCGTAGATCGTTCGGTGGTTCGTCGTCGGCGACGGCGACCACCGAGAGAAGTTCGGGTAATTGCCACTTGGCCAGCGGGATATTGATGAGGGTGTTCGCTGTGCTGCGCTCTTGTTTTACCCAATCGTCGCCCGTTGCATTGCGCACAAAGATATTCAACCGGTTGCCGAGCAGACTCTGCACACCGGGCACGCGGGCGGCGACCAGTTCGAGCTCGCGGTCTTCGACGGTTTTGCCGAGCGGCCAGCCGGTGCGCTGCGGCCCGCCGCCCATCAATGGCCACAAAAACTCGCGCAGCGCCAGACGCACACTGCGCAGCGTCGCTTCGCGGTCGTAGCCATCGGCGATCTCGACGCCAACACTCAACCCGAGCGGTACGTAGTCAACGCCAATGACATACAATTCGGTGCCAAGGGGCCGCCGTGCTTCAAGGTGCGCATAGACGGTTTCGAGAAAGGGTCGGTCAGGCCGCGGATTCGGTGGGCCGGGCGGCGGACGGAACGGCAGCACCATGACCGAGACAATGCCCGGCACATCTTCGCGCATCTGGTGCGGCTTGAACCGTGGCAACAACTCGACCCGCGCCACCTGCACCCCTGGCGTCTCGGCGGCGATCGTGCGGTAATCCTGGGCCGTCACCGCCCGCTCGCGATGGCGCAAGACCTGCGGAATCCGCACCTCGGCCTCGGCCAGCGTTTCGGCATCGAGACCGCCTTCGGCGGCCAGGGGTTGCGCCACCACGACTCCTGTTGCCCGGCGGCCATCAAGTTCAAAGGCGTCAAGATCGGTCAGAGACCCGGGCGGCAGGTTTCCCGCAATTCCACCACCGGCCCGCATCTGCGCGACCCGCACCCGCCGACCGGGGGCCGGCACACGGCCCCGTACTCCATTGCCAAACGTGATTGTCCCGGCCTCGGCATCGAGCGTGTAGACACGGCTGTCGCGCCCGGCCAGGCTCGTCTCGCCACGTTCCCACAGGACATACCCGAGGCCATCTTCTTCTACCTGCAAGGCCAGCGACGCTGGCTCGACACTCGTGCCAGGCAGCGCCATTTGCTGGTCGCTGCTGCCGTTGCTTGTGCCGATAATACGCCCGGTGATCGTCTGTCGCTGATCAACCTCGACCGCGTTGATCCCGACCCAGCTCAGGCGCAGGCTTTCGAGGCGGCGGGTGGGCCGCAGGCGTAGCCACGCAACGAGCCGCGCCGCCTTTGCCGGATCGTCGAGGCGCGGCGGCATCGCGCCGGTGCCCGCATTGAGGTGCTGGCGCACATCGTTGCCAGGGGCACCAATAAATTGTGGCCCTGGCAAGACCAGGCGCTCGACGCCTCGTTGCGTCAGACCTGCCGTCGTATCAACAATCTGATCAAGTTGCGTATAGGTCACCTGACCACGCGCATCCAGGCCGGTAATCTCCCAGAGATGGGGCAGCGCAGCGCGTGGCCCGATCTGCTCATCATTCCAGGTCGGCACACTGATCGCCGGCAGCAACCCGATGCTCAACAGTTGCTGGCTACCGCCGACACTGGTGCCAAGCGTCTTCCGCACTGCTTCGTTGTGGGCCGGTTGCAATGCGGGCTCCTCGGCTTCGGGGGCCAGCAGCGCCAGCCACAACGCCTGATCAATCGTCTCATTGATCAGATCAAAGCCCTCGGGATTGGCTGCGCCACCCGCAAAGACCGGCATCGTCACATAGCCCCGCGCCCGACTTGCGTCGCCAGAACCCAGATAGAGTACGCCCAGATTGTGGACGATCTCGCGATACGTGGCTTGCTCGTTCTCGCTCAGCGGGCGTCGCGCATAGGCCTCGGCGGTCACCGGCAGCACTGTCACTTCGCTGGTCGTCTCGAAGGCGACGGGGCCGCTCACCTTCGCCAGTGGCCGCAGGATCGTCGCGCTTGTCTGCATCGGATCGTCAAGTGCCAGCGTCACCAGCGTACGGGCCGGCAGGGCGGGCCGCATCTGCATGCCGAGCAACTTGAGAAAGACCAGGCGCTGCCGCTCGGGGATCAGATTGGCCCGGTAGAGAATCGAGTCGGCCAGAAAGGCAAAGAGCTCGATCAGCGTTCGCCCCGGATCGCCAGGCCGCACATCGGCCCACTCACGGGTATGCGCCGGTACCCGGTTGAGCAGTTCGCGCACCAGGTCGTCGTAACTGCGATCATCAAGCGTTGGAGGAATGATCGGCATGGTACTCTAGCCTCCCAATTCCATCGATAGCCCCAACTGACGGATCACGCCCGTCCGTCGGAGGCGGTACATCACCTCGACCCTGATCCAGGTCGGGCGCTCGGGTACCTCTTTGATCTCTACCCGCTCCACCTTGATCCGTGTCTCCCAACGCTCGAGCGCTTGCACAATCGTATCGTGAATGCGCCGATGCGTCGTGAGTGTATTCGGCTGGTGCAAAAAGACTTGCAGGCCGCCCCCAAATTCTTGACGTTGCAGGCGTTCACCAGGGCGTGTACGCAAAATGATCTGGATCGATTGGCGCACACTCTCGTCGAGCGTTGGATAATGCAACTGTCCGTTGGCATCAGGCACAGCAAGCAACGGCCAGCTGATCGGCTCCTGAATCATGGTTATTACTCCTCTTCTGGAACCGGAATCGGCAAACAAATCCGAATAAAAATCAACCAGTTAAAGACGATATTGAGCAAGATGGCAAAAATGATCAAAATAATGAAGGCAATCATCATAATGATATAAATGCTAAAACTACAGATCCAGAGAATACCAATGCCACCGCCGTTGCCTTTGGTCGCATTGCCTTCGAGGAACGCGTTGAGACCATTGGCTGCCAGGAAGTTTTCGAGGCTCTCGGGGACTTCAAAGGCGACATTGGGTTTCATTGCTTTCAAGGCCGCCCGCGAGGGCAGGTCGGGCAGCGGAATGATCGCCGGCGGTACGTCGGGATTGTGGTCCCAGTGCTGGGCAATCTGAAACACTTCGCTATACTCGCTCCACCAGAGTTGCGGCGGGCACCCGGGCTCACGCTTCACGCGAATAAAGGCCCGGGCGACATAACGCCCCCGGCGCGGATCAAAGCGCCGCTCGCCCGAGATGAGTTTGAATTCGGTGATCCGGCTCTGCATCCGGTCGGCAAGCGCCCCGAGCACCTCGTCACTCAGCGTGGTCGTCGGGATGCTCCAGGCCA
Source organism: Candidatus Chloroploca asiatica (assembly GCF_002532075.1). GTDB lineage: Bacteria > Chloroflexota > Chloroflexia > Chloroflexales > Chloroflexaceae > Chloroploca > Chloroploca asiatica. The sequence continues at coordinate 25,487 of NZ_LYXE01000120.1, forward strand.
GGGTCTGTCCACTCGCGACCGTGATTTGATTGGTGAGATCGCTCTCGCTATCACGGAGGCGCGTGGCACTATCGGCCACCAGATCGCCCAGGCGCACCTCAAGATAGTCGGCAATGACCAGATTGTTTCGTCCCCGCTGCGTGACCCGCGTGAAGGGGGCCACAATCGCCAGACCTGGCGTTGTCGGATCCAGCCCGAGTTGCACCGTCACACTATTCAGGTGCTCGATCACCGCCGGGTTTTCAAGTGCGTCCAGTTCAACAACCCAGCGCAAGAGCGACAAAAACCGATCCTGTTGAGTCAACTCGCGCTGTTTAAGTTGGTAAAAATCGACGCCGAGCGGATTCAGTTGCAACGGAATTGCCCGTTGCCCCCCGGCTGGCGTCAGGTAATCGGCAAAGAGATCGCGTAACTGCCCGAGCTCCAGGCGCGGCGGGGCCAGTTGCGCAGTCGGGAGCTCGCTCTGTTCAAGGCTGACCGTCGGGATCATGCCAAACAAGAGCGTTCTGGCCGCACCTGCACAGACATCAGGCGGCGCCACATAGAGCGGCTCAACGGCTTCGCTCAGGTGCTCGGCGGGAAGGCGGTGCAGCCCGAGTTGCTCGTCGAGTTCGCGGATCCCCGTGCCTAGACGACGCGGGCGGCGCTGCGGATCAGGATCAATGTCATCGTTCAGCCCGTCTTCCTGGATCGGGAACCAGCCACGCAACGCATTGCCGTCGCTTAACCACGCCTCGGTCAGCCCCGTCTCGCCGTTGATCCGCCGAATGACCAGCCCCGAACTCTCGATCTGGGTGCGGTCGAGCTTCGGCAACCCGGCTTCGCCAAGTTCAGGCAAGAAGTCACAGACCGCTTCCAGCACAACAAACTGGAAGGTGCGATGCACCGGCTGATAGAGCTTGACGGGTGGCTGGAGCTCGCGCTTCGTACGCCGCAGCACCATGCGGTCGGCCCGCTCAACTGGTCGCGCGGCAAGCTGGTTCTGCATCAACCCCTGGTTAATTGTGCCGCCCTTCAGTTTGGCAAAAGCGCCGCCTTCGCTCATATCGGCGAGCAGTCCATCAAGGAATTTGATGTCGCTACGGCGCACCAGGGTTGGCCGACTATCACCCGCCTCGTGCAGGCGCAGGCCACGCAGCAACACCGCATGGTTGTGGCTAGCTACCATATGTTGCCAACTCCTACGCTATACGTACCAGCCGTAATCGAAGGCGTCGTCGCTGACGGTATAATCGTCGTCGCCCCATTCACCGTCACCTGCGCTCCTTTGATCGTCACCCCACCCGCTGCCGTCAGATCAAGCTTGCCCCCGGCATTGATCGTAATATTCGATGGCGAATCAAGCGTAATGCCGCTGCTATCAAGCGTAATCGTCGCATTATTCGCCTTGATCACAACCTGACCACCGCCCTCATCACTCAGCACCACGCTCACCTCGGTCTGATTGGGTGTCTTGAGCGTAATCGTCGGCGTTTCGGCCTCTTCGATCGCAATGCGGCTCTTCTTGGCGCTCGTGATTGACCAGACATGCACCTTCTCGTCGTCCACCTGCTCTGGTGGCGGCGCACTGTGACTCCAGACCCCCCCAAGCACAACGGGGTAGCGCGGGTCGCCCTGCACAAAGCCAACCAGCACCTGATCGCCCTTTTTGGGAATCAGAAACGCCCCCATCTCTTTCCCCGCAAATGGGACAGCCACAGCCGCCCAGATCGGGCCATCCTGCTCGCCAACCCCATCGTGATGCAAGAGCCGTACCTGCACCCGCCCGAGATTTTCGTCACTATCAACTGCCGAGACCACTTCTGCCAGGTACATCCCGACAAAACGCCCCGCCATTGGAAGATCATAGAGTTCTTGCTCTTGAAGCATGGTCAATCCCTCTTCAGCCAGATTCTCATCTACCGCCCCAATAGGCGCTCTCGGCCTCAAAGTCAACCTGGTAGCCCCGCGTCTCATCCCAGCGATGGCACGCCGAGGTGACATAGTACGTATTTTCAAAACGCGGCCCCACCCCAACCAGTTCGACGTGCGTTCCGACGCGCAGCTTGGGATCGCCGACCGCCGTGCCTTCGATGCAGACAAAGCGACGGGCGCGCTGGTCAAATGCTGCTTCGGCGATCGCCTGCGCTTCATCGCTGGTCGCCATCGCCAGATGGCCGATATGATGCGTGCGCTGCCGCGAGATACGTTCTAAGACATCCTTGCCGGTGGTGCCGCTCCCCGGGCCAGTCGCCGTCAGTCGGCTGGCGGTACCAGTGATTTTGCGCCCCGCCAGCGCATCCCAACCACTCGTCGTCATCTCGGTGACCTGGTGCGCCAGGTCGGCGAGCATGCTCACCTGCACCAGCGCTTCATACATCGTCAACGTCAACGGATCCCCGCGGCGCACGGCACCACGCGGCGAGACATGCAACTCAGTCCCGACGACCTGCAAATCAACATCGTAGCGTCGACAGATGCGACGCACAAACGCGAGATCGCTCTCATTCAATTGCACCTGCGTGCCAATATTTGTCTCAAGGCCATCGGCAATCACCGGCGTCAAACTCAACGTGTCGGCGAGTTCTTCGGCAAGGCCTTTCACCGTCACCTCGTCCTCATCAAAGGTGCGCGTTTTGCGCGTCATCCGCGCCAACATCAACGCATCCTCAGCCAGAATAACCAGTTCGGGTGGGCCGTCTTCGGGAAAGCTCAACTCGAAGCCAGTCACAATGCCCCGAAAGATCTCCTCTGGCGAACTCACATCGCCTGCGCCCACCAGGATTTCAGCTCCTAATTGATAGATCTCTTCATCTTCAAAAGCATAATCGGCATCGCCTTCAGTATCACTTGCCTTGCCACTGTACCGCAACTCCAGGGCCGCCAGACCGCCCTCCTGCTCGGTCATCGTCATCCCGATCAGCAGTTCTTCAATTTTGGCATAGGCCTGCTCAGCGACCCGCACACTTGGCCGCATATACACCAGATCTGGAGGAGCTTCTGTCATCTATCAACACCCTTTGCGCCTTTGCGTCAAATCTAATCAGCCCGTAACCGCGCCTGCCGTCGTTGCATCCGCTGCAACGCCCGCGCCACCTGCTCAGGCGGCAATTCCAGCAAACCCCTCGCCTCCTCCTGCTCACCTTCCCGCGCACCGCGTTCAGTCTGCTCCGCCCCAATAACGCCTTCAACCATATCAAAACGAACATCGTTACTGCTCATAGCTGCTTCATCGCCCCTCTATGCTTGTGTCAGTGTGGCGACACCGTCGCCACACTGGCACAACCTCTCATCACGCATCAAACTGAAGCTTCGCACTCAGATTGCCATTCACCTTCGCACTCAGGCTCGCCGAGCCTTCGAGATGAGCCTGGCCGCCAACTTTGAAACTTGCACCTTGATCCGTACTAACATTTGAAGAAATGCTGCCCTTAATAATATTATTCGTATTCAAAGATGCTGTTTTCTTAACGCTTGTTGTATGATGAAGACCGCTGAAGGCACCCGCCGACGCCGTAACCCCTGCTGACGCCGTTGCGCCAAACATCGCCCCGCCACCGGCGCTGGCCCCCGCGCCAAAGCCCGCACTCGCCCCGGCCCCAAAGCCCGCGCTCGCCCCGGCCCCAAAGCCCGCGCTCGCCCCGGCCCCGAAGCCCGCGCTCGCACTCGCCCCGAACCCCGCACTGGCCCCGGCCCCGAACCCGGCGCTCGCCCCGGCCCCAAAGCCCGCCGACGCACTGGCCCCGGCCCCAAAGCCCGCCGACGCCCCCGCGCCAAACCCGGCACTGGCCCCGGCGCCAAACCCGGCACTCGCCCCCGCGCCAAACCCGGCACTGGCCCCGGCCCCAAACCCGGCACTGGCCCCGGCCCCAAACCCGGCACTGGCCCCGGCCCCAAAACCCGCGCTCGCACTCGCCCCGATCCCGGCGGAAATCCCTGCATTGAGGCCAAGCGAGGCCGACGCGCCCGCCGAGAAGGCCGCCGCAGCGCCGATGCTTGCGCCTGCCCCGACCGCCAACGCCCCCGCCGGAAAGCGCAGGTTCTCCAGGCCATTTGCCAGCGCCAGCATCCGTGCCGCCCCTGGATCGCCTCCTTGTGCCGCAGTGTCTGCTGCGCTGCCCGCCGTTGGGTTATCGCCACCGCCCTCGGGTGCCGGCGCAACAACCGCACTATCAAGCCCACTCAAGCCCTGACCTACATTTGCCGCCTCGCTCTCGTTCGCCGAACGGGTGTCAAACTGTTTGTCCTTGCTCGTGAAGGTCACGTTCAAGGTCGAACGCAGCGGTACGCCACCAGCGGCAAAAAAGTCGATCGTCTCTTTATATGACTCGACATACCCTTCAAAAACAAAGGTGCCCCACTCAAAACGAATCGTTGGCGGAATTTTTTTGGCGTCATCATACGGCTGCAAATACCGCGCAATCTTGACCGTCTCGATCCGTACATCTTGCCCAGTATGCGTCGTGTCAAAAATCAGTTCTGTCGTCAGCGTGGCGGTCGTCTGGCTCACATGCTGGCGCGCCCGCGCCCCACGGCCCTTTTTCTCGATATTGTTGCGCAGGTTATATTCAAGCGACGCCGGGTTGAATTGCACCGTCACCGCTTCGAGCTCCTGACCAGCCCCTTGCGAAATAGGAGTGATGATCGCCTGTTCAGGATTGCTTGTATCTGACATCACCCCTCCTTAAACAAAGCTTCCAGACCACGTGACCGTTCAAAACCCTAAGGCATGTTTCAGAATGTTGTCACCCTGAGCACAGCGAAGGGTCTCAGGCGTTCCAACGGCAGAGATGCTTCGCTGCGCTCCTCAGCAACAAAACCTTAATGCTCGGAGCGCAACGGCTCCACGGTCATTCCGAACCCTTCGACTGCGCTCAGGGCAGGCGCAGTGAGGAATCTGCCCTGATCGGCATGGAAGACCCCTCACTCCGTTCGGGGTGACAAGGGCGGGCCTGGGCAACACCTTGGTTGCTCACGGCATCACTGGCCTGCGGGCCATGTGATACTCAGCATGACAAGGTTTTAGAACCTTCGCGCCTTCGCGCCAATCCCCCCCAGCGTTGATGCACCGGCACAAAGCTGCGCCTAGCAATGCAAAAAAATCTTTGCGCCTTTGCGCCTTTGCGTCAAAAAAACCGCTAGCCAACCACCTCGTACCGCAACCCCTCATGCGCAAGATGGATCTCTTCGATGCCCACATCGTCACCCGTCATTGCATTCAAGTCGGGCGATTTGAAGCGGATCGGCATGGCCCGTTCCAGCGTCCATTTCAACTGCGGCTCGCCACTATGGTCTTGCAGCGTAATCGTCACCTGCAAGCGATGTTTGTAGGCCCCGCTCACATTCATCAGTTCAAACCACTGCCACAGGTGCCGCCGCGTCGTGATGCCCCGCCGCAGAATCACTGTCGCAAAACTGACCCGACCTGGACGCTGCACCACCCCGTAGTTCATCCCGCCGACCTGGATCGTTTTCGGTTCCATCGTTGCATCCAGGCCCGAGACTTCACTGAAATATCCGTCAACCAGACTCACCGCCGAGCCGACCGCTTCATCAATCGAGGCTTCTTGAAACTCGACTTTGAACCGAAAGATGTGCAGCGGTACTTCTAGCGATGGGCTGCTGTCAGTCACGACGACCTCCTACCAGCGAAACCTGCCCGCCTTCGGCAAGCGCTAGCACAACCTGAATCTGCTCAAGGCTGACCGTCGGGGTAAAGGTAACTTCGGCAATCAGGCGTCCCTGATCAAGATCCTGTTGCGTCATGGTGCTGCGATCACAACGCACCTGAAACGCCTCACCTGCTGCCTCACCACGCAATGCGCCCTGCCGCCAGAGCCCGCGTAACAACTGTTCCATCTGCTCCCGCAGCCGTCGCCAGAGCAAGGGGCCGCTCGGCTCAAAGACGAGGCTCTCGCCAAGCAGCCGGGCGGCTCGCACCAGCGTCGCAATCAGGCGATTGACACTTGCCAGCCGGTAGCTTTCATCCAGACTCGTCGTTACATCGCTGAGCAGCCGGAAGCCTGCCGGAGTCGGGCCAAGCAACGTGACGCGCTCTTCGAGGATATGGCTTTGCGCACTTCGCCTTGGATTGTCCAGGACGGCCGCCTGCATCTGATCACGCCGCAACCCTGGCACAATGTCATATACATCGCCCAACCTAAGCGTGGCGGCGCTCTGGTAGGTACCACGCGCCAACGCATTACGCGCCAGCAGGCCCACCACCACCGCATCAGGTGCTTCAAGCCGTTCCGGCAAGCGCGCCGAGCCCGGCGTCTTGACCCACGGATACACCAGTTGCACAAAGGCGCTCGCAATGCCGGTCGCCCGATCATTCAGATGATGCGCCAACGGGCCTTCCCCATTCGCCACCAACCCGCCAAGCGGATGCTGCTGCATAGCATGACCCGCTTCGGGCAACGGGATCGCGGCGACCAGTTGCGTCTCGCGCTGGTACCGCGCCAGCATATCGCCCACCAGACGCACCGCTCGCGCCCAGGCCTCATACCCATCGTCATCGCAGCGCGGCGCACGGATCGCAACCTCTTCACGATCGGCGGGTGGCGCGACCGGCTCCGAACAGACGACAAACCGCTCCTCGGGGCCTGGCAATGGCATCGGCAGCTCACTAGCGACCCGAGCCGCACTGACAAGATCGGGGAGATCGGGCAGGCAGACAAACGAAACATCAGTCAACCCTAACAGATGCGCAACGCCCTTCCAGGTCGTCTGGTCAAGCGGGTCAACCTCAATGCGGTCTGGATACCCCGGGATCACCTGGTTCATCAAGGTGTACAGCCGATCTTCTCGCGTCTGATCTGCCGCTGGTTCCAACCACGGCGGATCACCAACCCGTACCACATAACACTTGCGCCCACCCTGCGCAAAAAACGAGCGTACCGCCGCACCGAGGTAGCTGTGTCCAGTTGTCCCTTGCGCATCAAAAACGCGCTGCTCCCACGCAAAAAGCTGATCAAACATATCCCAGGTATCAATCGGGATCGGCAGATTCGTCAGGTCAGGGATCGTCGTGATGCGCAACGTCTCACCCGCCACCAGCGTATCAAGCGCAAACCCCAGCGCCGGATTGCGCCGCACCTGCACCGACGCCCGCACGCCCTGAGTATCACTGCCAAGCACCAGCCGCCCCTGCGCATCCGTGTAGGCGTACCCGCCCGCCATCAGGCTATTGAGCGTCTGCACCAGCCTTGTCGATGTCATTGGCTCCACCGGCAAAACAAGCGTCTGGGTTCTGCCATCAAGCGTGACCGTCAGCCGGTTTGCCGGTGCCACCAGGGTCAACGAAGCAGGCAGCGCATCACGGGCCGTCGCCTCAACCGGCGGCACCGTCGTCTGCATCGGCCAACCCCTGGCGGCCAGCCAACGCATCACCTCGCCCCCAGCGCTAGCCCGGCGCTGCGCCACAAACCCGACAAAACAGGCAATATCCGCCCGCTGCGGGTCGCTCGCCACCACCGGAATGTCATCAACAAAACTCAGCCCACGTACCATACCAATTCACCTGGCAATTGTGGGGCCACAGGCCCGCAAAAGGATCTACTATGAGCATTGCCAGCGAAGCTGGCAATGCTCATAACAATACTCACTCGATCGTGAATGACTCGCACGCCAACACCAACTCCTCAATCGCAACTTCACTCCCGCCCCGCGCATTCAGCGATGGGCCGTTGTAGCGCATCGGGAAGACCCCCGTCAATGACCAGGTCTGCACATCGTTGTGCGCTTCGTCTTGCAAGGTGATCGAGATGTTCTTCTTCGCGACTGGCCCGGTGCGCCGCGTATCGTCAAGCCACGTCCAGAGATCCGCCGAACTGATGATGCCCCGCCGCAAGGTGATGTCGCTCACCGTCGTCATCCCAGGGATCTTGCGTGGGTGATTCTCGGCTTCGTTCCCCGTCCGATATTGGGCTACCCCGATCTCCATCCCCAGGCCCGAAACTTCCGAAAAGCCACCGAAGAGTTCGTTGCCGTCGAATTTGACCAGATAATTGAAATCCCCGTAGGGAACAGTGCGCTCTGCCATGCTTCAAGTTCCTCCTCGCTACCCGCGTGCATCCGCTGTCTTCTGCCCAATCCGGAAGATGACAAATTCGGCTGGCTTGACGACCGCCACCCCGATCTCGCAGATCAGTCGCCCTAGATCAAGATCCTGCTGGGTCATCGTGCTCCGGTCACAGCGCACAAAGAAGGCCTCCTCGCGGCTGGCACCAAGCAGCGCTCCGGTCAGCCATTCGGCGTACAGAAAGTTGCTCACGGTTTCGCGAATGTTCGCCCAGAGGTCTGGTCCGTTTGGTTCAAACACCGCCCACTGGGTGCTCACGTCAATCGAGCGTTCGAGATAGATGAAGTAGCGTCGCACGCTCACATAGAGCCATTCCAGATCCGAGGTGGCTGTCCGTGCGCCCCAGACGCGATAGCCCCGCCCGCTCAGGTAGCGTAGGCAGTTGATGCCCTCGGGATTCAAGACATCCTGCTGTCGTTTGTTGACGTCAACCTCGAAGCGCAACGCATCACGCACAACCTCGTTCGCCGGGGCTTTCCAGACGCCGCGTTGCACGTCGGTACGCGCATAGATGCCCGACATGGCGCCCGACGGTGGGATGTTGATCTCTTTGGGAATGAGATCGTTGCCCGGTCGCGCCAGCGGGTTGGCGATGGTGATCCAGGGGTAGTAGACCGCCGCATAGGTGCTGTCAATCAAGCCCCGGGCCTCGCGGACTTCGCCAACGGTCAGGCCCGGTTTGGTGTCAAGCACGGCAATCCGGTATTTCATCCGCTCGGCATGGCTGATCAGGCGGTTTTGCACATCACGATAGAGGATATCGGCTGTATCGTTCGGGTCAAACCCACTTGAACCAGGCGCCGCGATGATCGAAATATCTTCGATAATCTCCAGGAGTTCCAGGCCCCGTTCGTACGAGACCGCGCCTGCCGTCATCGAGCTCGAAACCGGTGTGCCGCCGTCATTGCCCCCCGCTACCGGGATCGTATTCTCGGTTCCCCCACCAAGCAAGCCATTAAAAAGGGCAAAGGGTTCATTGGTGCCACTTGTCTGCAACCAGTAGAGATTTTGCAGCGCATCAGCTTTGCGCGAGGGTCTTTGTGGCAAAATAGCCCCGATATACCGCGGATGCGTTGTGGCAAAGCCCAGATTTTCATAGGCCATCAGGTTGCCATCGCCATCCTCGGTCTCCAGATTGACACTCACCAGATGGGCTGTGGTCGTCAAGGGCTGACTTGTATCGGGTGCCGGAATGTTGACGCCCCCGACCAACGCCCAACTGCCGTTCGTCTTGAGGAAATAGCTCGGATTCGCCCCGTCCTCACCCGTCGCTACGGCACTCGGCAAACCAAGCGCCGTCCGCCCCGGCGTGTCCTGCGCTTGCAGCGTTGCCGCCGTGCCCGTCGCAACCGTAGCAAACGTGAGCTGCCCCGTACTCGGCGGCATCGTCACCCGCAGCGTATTGGGCCGGGCTCCATCAAGCAACGCCTGAATCTCGGCGATCGTCACATGCTCCAGATCCGCCACATTGCCGCCACCATTGCTACTCACCCCGCCGGCAAACCCGAGCAGATCATTCGCCTGCACCGCCAGCGCGGCACTCGTGCCGTGCCGATCCGTGCCCAGGCTAATCTGATCGCCATTCTCGATCCAGGCCCGCCCATACCTGATCGACCGATTGATCGCATCAACCAGCGCCGCAATGCTCTGGTCGCCCGCCGGCAGATTGATCGTCTGCTCCATACTATCGACCGTCACCACCAGCGTCGTATCATCAGGCACCGTCACCGGCTCGGCCAGCGCCGAACCAGTCACCACCGCCGAGGTTCCTTGAAACTGGATCGTGACATCTACCCCCGTGGCGGTCAACGTCAACTGATCATTATGGGTAAGGAAGAACGTCGGCCCCGTACTCCCCCGAAGCGTGGCGGAACGGGCGATCACCTCACCGCCGATCCGCAAGAGCGAGCCATCCGGTGCCGCCGCCATCGTCGCCACATTCGCCGGCGACAAACGCTCGCTTACCCGGATCTCCCCGTTATACCCCGAGCCCGGTTCGCGTGAGCGAAACTGCGCCGTAAAGCCGCCCGCCGTCGTCACAAACTGCGCCGATTGCGCGAGGCCACTACTCGTCACCGTCCCAGCCGCATCAATGCGGGGCTGGAAGGTGCGCGCAATATAGACCCGTGCGCCCCCATTTTCAAAGAAACTGCGCACCGCATGCGCAAGATAGTTCGTCATCTCAGGGGCCGCATCGGTCCCAGAGGCAAACGACAGATTGCTCAACCCACCGTACATCCGCGTGAACTCACCAAAACTGGTCATCACCTCGGGCGTACCGCTCAGCGGACCTTTACGCGTCGGGCCGACAAATGCCGTGGTACTCGTGCTTACACCTTCAATTGACTTGGGGCGAAAGCTTGTCTCTTCGACATAGACACCAGGCGCCAGATATTCAGGCATAGCACCTCATCCTTTCGCAACGAACCACTACGTCGTCACAAAACAACATAGATCACCTCTCCCGCACGAATCACCCGGTTGACCACCCCCGACGCTACCAGAAAATCACTCAGTGCATCAGGATCTGGGGCCGCAACAAGGATTTGCCGTCGGGCTTCAAGATCGTCAGGGTCAGGCAACGCTGTCTCAGGGTCAAACCCGGGATGGTGGAACGCCTGGATCGTGATCGCAATCCCTTGGCTGATCACCGGCCCTGTTCCATTCGCCGCCACACTGGTTGTTGGGATCTTCGCAATCGGCACCAGTGCCTCGCCACGGGCGCGCCCTCGCCATTCCGTAATCCCTTCCCCCATCAGATTGGTGGCATCATCAGCCGCCACCACCCGCACCAGCGCCCCCGGCACCGCATCGCCCCCAGCATCCCGCACCGTCACGCGCACCGCCCCCCATCCAGCCAGCGGCACGGCCGTCGGCGCACGGTACAGCCTGAGATCAAGCGGGGTAAACAGACTATTCACCGCCGCCGGATCAGGATCGCGTGGCAAGGCAATGGTTGCCACCCGCGGCAGGTAACTCCCTGTTGACGGCACCACCTCCACCGCAAAGCTCAGACTACCGATCGCCGGCAGTGCCGGCGGTGCCTCAAACTGGTCATGGTGCGCACGCAAGAGCGGGTGCGAACTCCGGTGAAGCACATAGTAATTGCGCCGATTGCGCCGAAACGTCAATTCCGCCGCCCTGATCGTCACTGGCTCAGTCACCACAAGTTGGCGACTCACCCCCTCAAGCTGCGCCACCGTCGCATCGACGAATCGCACCGCCCCCAGCACCCGATGCACAACGCGATCAATCACGGCACCACCCCTGTAACGCTTCACCACTATCCTGACAGCAAGGGCATCGTGCCCTCGGCGCACGGCTCAACAGTGTGTGCATAAGGCCCTTTCAATCATCCAGCGCCTCATACCTGAAATCAGTTGCCACCACCGGACGATGCTCCTCTTCTTCATCAGGATCAATGCGAATCACCCGCGCAATATAGCCAGAACTCAAACGATACGTCGGCTCCAACGCATCCCAGATCCGCATCAAACTCTCAATCGTCAACTCTTCCGGAATCACCTGAATCAAATCATCAGGCTGCCAGCCAGCCTCCGCCGAGAGTTGCGTCCGGCCAAAGGTAGCCTCCTGTGCAAACTGACTCATCGCCCACGCCACAATGTTGTGCTCAGCCATCGCACTCTCAGCCCACACCGTCAACAGATAGTGCAAATTCAACGACAGCGGCAACGGACGACGGGCGTTATCAGGTGCCCGTGGCGCATTCCGCCGATGCTCATTGATCGTCATCCGATACAGATAGAGCGTCAGCGTCGCCGTCGAGTCCGTCTGAATGCTCGTCGGATCAGCCAGTTCCCCACTCGAGATCAAGCGAAACGCGCAAGGATGCTGATCCCTGAGGCTACTCGTGCGATAGGCCTGCCGCAAATAACCGATCAACGAATAACCAACCGAATGGATTGCCAGTACATTTGCCATAACAATCACTTCTGCCTGGGCGTACGCTTCAGAAAACCAGGGGCCAACAAACGCAACAACCAGTAACTATGGCCCGGATACACCCCGAGCCGGATCAGATAGATCGCAAAAAAGAGGCTCACTTCTTCCAGACGACGAAACGACTGACGCGTATCATCCTGAACATGCACAATCTGTCCTCGCCAGCCATCGCGCCCATTGCGACCCACTCCACGTTCACGCCACACTCGCACCACAAACGAGTGCGTTGATCGCTCGAGTGGATCCATAGCAGGACTCCTACTTTGCAGCCGGCAGATCAGGGCACCAGCTATCGCTTGCCCGGCCACACCCGCAGCCATACAACAGCTCTGATGGGCCAGAAACGAGCCAACCTTGCGCCAGCAGATCCTGGCTTGAAACAACAATGGGTATGCGGCCCAGTCTACAAGCCCCAGCGATCCAGCTGCGATCCAGCCGCGATCCGCCCGCGATCCTACAAACCCCGGTTGTCCCGTTAGTAGGGGCGCAGCAGCGATGGGGCCCGGCGGCGCCGTGCCCGCACGGGGGGATGGCGATGGGGCCCGGCGGCGCCGTGCCCGCACGGGGAATGGCGATGGGGCCCGGCGGCGCCGTGCCCGCACGGGGGGATGGCGATGGGGCCCGGCGGCGCCGTGCCCGCACGGGGGGATGGCGATGGGGCACGGCGCCGCCGGGCCCGTACGGGGGGGGCGATGGGTCGGCGTCGGGGCACCGCAGCGCCGTGCCCGCACGGGGGATGGGCAAAGGGGCGGCGTGTGGGGCGATCACCGTGGTCATGGCGGATGCCGTCGTCCGGCGTAGGGGCGCAGCAGCCCACGGGCCACCGTGGGTGGCATCCGCCCCCGTATGCTGCTGCGCCCACCGGCATGATGGTGGTGCGATCCTCCTCTAATGAACGCAATCCACGCCCGTAGGCATATCTGGTGTGATCGATGGCAATCACAGAGCAATTGATCACCGGGCGCGCACCACGGAGCGATCCATACGCAGATCCGGGCGTAGCCCAGGGCAGCGCATAGCGTTTCAGTGCTCAACCTTGAGCCGATGGTGCGGAACCTCAGGCTCACCGCGCCCGCGCTGCTGCCCGTCGCGTTTCAGTGCTCAACCTTGAGCCGATGGTGCGCAGGGCTGATGCAAAGTCAGAGCCAGCAGCGGCAACCGACACCATGTGAACACCTTTGCGGTAGGATGAAGATGGAA
>NZ_LYXE01000121.1 GCF_002532075.1 Candidatus Chloroploca asiatica
GGCAGATTCCTCACTCCGCTCCGCTCCGTTCGGAATGACAGAGCTGGCGTTGGCAGCCCGCTGCGCTTGCCGTGGCACCTTGCTGCGCTTGCCGTGGCACCTTGCTGCGCCCGCCTTGTCACCCCGAGCGCAGCGAGGGGTCTTCCGTGCGCCGCAGGGAAGATTCCTCACTCCGCTCCGCTCCGTTCGGAATGACAGAGGACACGCTGGAAGCCGACTGAAGTCGGCACTCCGGTTTGCCTGATGTAATGTTTAAAAACCATCCAGCCCGCAAATTCCATGCGGGCTGGAAGCCCGCGCCACCGTTGTGCCCCATAGTAGCGCGGGCTTCCAGCCCGCAAACCCCATGCGGGCTGGAAGCCTGCGCTACCGTTGTACGCGCTTATGCCCGAGCAGCCCTTCGCTGCCCAGCGCATCAAGAATGGCATCCATCGTTGTCTCGGCGTAGGTCTTGCCCTCAGGCGTCCTGACTTCCCAGCTGAAATAGTTATCCTTGCCGTTGTGGCTAAAGGGGCCGAGCTCGGTGAAGGTGATCTTGCCCTGGGTCATGGCTCGGTTCCACACCGACTGCTTGAAGACCGGCCAACGGCCCGCATAAAGCTTGCCTCCCATGGCCTGGATGGGGTCGTTCGAGCCGTAGAAATGGTAGAGGTGGGTCACGCTGACCAGCCCCGGGTCGTCAGCCATAACCCCGCCAATCGAGATAACCCGGATTGGTGCCCTGAGCATGCCGTTGAGGAAGGCCGTTGCCCCGAGGGAAATCTGGCCTCCGCCGCTCCAGCCGATCAGGGTCACCGGGATACCACTGCTCAACTGGTAGCCGTGACGTTGCAGTGACTCGACGATCGCGTTGGCGATACCGAGATTGTAGATCGGGCCATAGCGGGGGTCAGCCGAAACCGCTACCTGGAGCACATTGCGCAGGTTGATCAGATTGCCAAGCGCTACCGAGGGGTTCTTGAAGCGTAGTTGCTCGATGTACTTCCACATCCGGCTGAAGAAGCGTTCGTTGGTAAGGCCAGCGCCCACGACGTTGTAGGGAAAGACATCGCGCACCAGGAAGCTATCGGTGAGCCGTCGTTCAAACTCGGCGAGCCACTTGATCTCCTCGTCGGGTACCGAGTCGGCGGTAATGGCCCCAATCCCCGAGAGGTAGACGAGGTAGTGGGGGGCTGACTGGGTGGTACGTTCAGGCGCGACCTGAGGCGTCTTGTTGAGACGTACCGGAACCGCCTCTTCACCGAACCAGCCGGCCCACCAACCCAGGGCCGTGATCGGGGCCATCGCCGCAGAGATCAAGAGCAGGGCTATAGCCCCGAAAAAGAGCATTGAAATCATAGCTTCCGCTCACTTGCCGAAGGTTCGCTTTCAGTCTCGCTCGCAAAGGCGGTCAGGATATCACGCGTCGTGGCGTCAAGCTTGCTGCCAACAACACGTTTGAAGATGGCGTTGCGTAGAGCCACGATCGGACGTCCGATGGTGGCCGTCATGATCATCATCAGCAACCAACCTGCACCGACGACGATGGCTCCTTGCCAGAAGTTGAAGCCGTACGTGAAGTTGACGACACTGATGACAATCAGCAGACTCCAGACCCACAGGACGCGACCGATGAAGACGCCGGCGTACGGGATGAGAACCAGGAAGCCGAACACAAAAGGTGCCGCACCGAGGGTCACAATGCGCAACACGGTCAGGTAACTTGCTTCGCTGCCAAACAGGAAGCGCCCGCTGAGCCAGATCGTCGTGCCCCAGATCAGAATGCCGATAAAATAGGTCAGGCCGCCAAGCAGGAGACTGAAGGCAAAACGTCCGGGCTTGACCCGGTTGACAAAGAGGATCACGCTCTGGCCGATGAGCTGTGAGATGCCACCGACGAGCGCGATCCCCAGGGTGAGCAACCCCGACCGGGGGAGATTCTGAACGCCTGCAAAGACCTGCTCGTTCAGCAGCATGGCCTGGATGATTACCCGCCAGAGATTAGAGAGATAATCAAGTACTCCCTGGAAAAATCCGATCATAGAACCTCCACGCCTTTTTCTCTAACGACGTGTCGTGCTCCAGTAAGCTGAGACAGGCCCACTGTTTGCTTCGGCCTTGACGAGCGCCGCGCGCACGAGTTCCTGGTCTTGCTCGAGCGTTGCGACCATGTCTGAACTGATCATACCGCCCCGAATCTCGGTGGCCTTCGGTGTAAGGCGTACTTCAATCGCGGGCCAGTCGTTGGGAAGCGCGGCGATCAGCAATACCGAGCTATCGGGGGCGAGTTTTGCGGCGCGAGCCTTCAGGTCCGCGTTGGGGAACCCGGAGTCGCCGATCTTCGCGGCCAGGCCACCCATAGCCGCCCCGACCGCCACCGGGATGAGCAGTGCGCCAGCGAACAGGCCGAGGCCAGCGGCGATGACGCCTCCAATCGCTGCGCCTTTGCCCCCGCCCATATCTTTCAGTTCCTTGACGTGTACCTTGCCGTTGACGTCAGCCTGAAGCGTCGCCGCCGCAAGGAGGAACAGGCCCTCACTGGTCAGTTCCTTCAGGGCCGCCTCGGCCCCATCCGCAGTCGCAAAAAAGGCCCCAGCCAGATAGACAGTGCTCATTTAGGATCTCCCTTTCATCTGGTTACGCTTGTTACGCTAGGTTTAAGTCCAATACCTTGCAAATAAGGCGATTGTTTTGACGCAAAGGCGCAACGTTTTTAGCGTACGTGAGCGAACCCTTCGCGCCTTCGCGTGAGCTTATTTGAAAAGTGTTGAGTTTAAGTCTACGGGGATCGCCTCGTTAGCGTCAACATCAGGGCTACGTATCCAGACCGACCGAAAGTAGAAGCGCCTGTTGCCAGGAGTGGAAGGTTCCATCTGATTCGGCTGCCCGCTTTGGTAAGGCAAATTCACCATTCCTGATGATGTTCGCCGTACTTACGCGCCTTACACTTGATGTGAGAGATGGGAGCGCATCCGCGGCTGTGTTTTGGGCCTCGGCGCTTGTGTGAGGGAGGCTGTATTGAATGATGCACCAGTAACCCTTGTTGTGGATGGTCGTACAATCACGGCCCCTTCTGGACGCTCTATCATCGAGGCTGTCTGGGCTGCCGGCCAGACGCTTGTTGAGCATGTAGGCTGCTTCGGCCAGGGGGTGTGCGGTTCGTGCCGGGCTATGGTGCGCCGCGACGGATCACCTGAAGTGGGCTTCGTGCTTGCTTGTGAGACCCTCATCGAGCCGGGGATGCAGGTCAGTTTCGTGCGCGCGCTTGCCCCGCGCCGCGAGCGTCCTTATCAGGTTGACCAGTTCCAGGATTTGTGGCGTGTCGGTACGCAGGTGCGCACCGCTTTTCCCGAAGCGGCCCTTTGCCGCCACTGTGGCGGCTGTGACGCGGTCTGCCCCCGCAAGCTGGACGTTCAGGCAGGTGTCGGTGCGGTAGTAGACGGACGGCTCCACGAGG
Organism: Candidatus Chloroploca asiatica; assembly: GCF_002532075.1. Lineage (GTDB taxonomy): Bacteria > Chloroflexota > Chloroflexia > Chloroflexales > Chloroflexaceae > Chloroploca > Chloroploca asiatica. Next base: position 3,437 of record NZ_LYXE01000121.1, read on the forward strand.
CGAGTGCTATCTTCGCGGCCTGTGTGATGTGCAATCTCTGCACGGCGGCCTGCCCCGAGCAGATAACCCCCAATCATGTGGGGTTGTTTGCCCGTCGGCTTACGGTGACCCTGCTCAGCCGTCCCGCCAATCTTATGCGGCGCCTCGAGCAGCTTGAGCGTGGCGATCTGCGGGTTGAGATCGGTGCCGAGGAGCATGTGTATGGCTGATTTCCACCCCTACGATGAGGCTCTTGTGCGTTACCGTGCGGGTGGCCATCGCCCCCGACCACTGCCAAAAGGCGTACTTGAACCGGTGGATCTGCTGCGTGAGTTCCACCCTGACTATCACGAAGAGGCTCAGGCCAGGCTTGCTGTCGGGCCGAATCGTGGCGAGCGCTGCCAGGCTCAGGTGGCCGATCTGCTTCAGAGCAACGGCCTGGTTGATGAGATCGACCTCGCCGGTGCCCCTGTTCGCGACACGGATGTGGTGATTGTCGGCGGCGGCGGTGCCGGCTGCGCGGCGGCCCTTGCCGCGGCTGAACAGGGTGCCAGGGTGACGCTGCTTACCAAGTTGCAACTCGGTGACAGCAATACGGTGATGGCCGAAGGTGGCATGCAGGCAGCTGTAGGTGCAGATGATACGCCGCAGCTTCACTATGATGATACGCTACAGGCTGGACAGTACGTTGCCGAGCGTGCGCTTGTCGCTCAGATGGTGATGGACGGCCCTGGTATTGTGCGTTGGCTGATCCAGTTGGGCATGCAGTTCGACCAGGCAGGCAGCAGCCCGTTCGGTGACCTGCTGCTCAAGCGTCCTGGCGGAGGATCGGTCCCGCGCATTCTCTCCTTCCGCGACTATACGGGCCTCGAGTTGATGCGCGTGCTGCGCGAGGCGGTGAGCCATACGCCCGGCATCGAGGTGACGCCCCAGAGCCCTGTGGTTGAGTTGCTGAGCGACGAGCGGGGCCAGTGTGCCGGTGTGGTTGCCTACAGCATTGCTTACCGTCGGCTGTTTCTCATCCGGGCGCAGGCGGTCATTCTCGCCACAGGCGGGATCGGGAGGATTCACCTGGCGGGCTTCCCGACCTCGAACCATTTTGGGGCCACCGGCGACGGATTGGCCTTGGCGTACCGGCTCGGGGCGCGGCTCCGCGAGCTCGACTCGTACCAATTTCATCCGACAGGCCTGGCCTACCCGCGTCACCTTGTCGGCGGCCTGGTCTCTGAGGCTGCCCGCTCGGCGGGGGCCACGCTGCTCAACGGGTTTGGCGAGCGTTTTGTGGATGAGTTGCAAACTCGTGACGTGGTAGCAGCAGCGATCATCCGGGAATGCCGTGAAGGGCGCGGGATCATGCGCGACGGGCAGATGGGCGTCTTGCTCGACACACCGGGGCTAGAGGCCGCCTCGCCTGGCACGCTAGCGCGCTTCGGTGGCCTGCGCCACCTGGCCGCACGCTGCGGCCACGATCCCGCCGAAACACCCTTTCTGGTCTACCCAACCCTGCATTATCAGAACGGCGGCATTGCGATCGCTGGCGACGGCGCAACCAATGTCCCCGGACTCTTCTGCGCAGGCGAGGTAACGGGCGGTATCCACGGGCGCAACCGACTGATGGGCAACTCGCTGCTCGACATCCTGAGCTTTGGGCAGCGAGCCGGGGCAGCGGCGGCCGTGCTGCGCAGCAGCTTGCCCCGGCGCAAAGTGGGCATCGGCCACCTGGCCGACTGGCAACGCGAACTGACTCTCGCCGGCCTCTCGCTAACACGGCGCTCGCCACGACTTTTTCCCGACTATGCCAACTTCGAGTTGCGAGCGCATGTGGGGGCGAAACGTGAAGCGTCATGAACCTTGCACCGTTTCCCAGGCTATAATGGAGCACCTATGAGCTCACTCAACCAGGTGCTGCGGCACCCCAAGACGCTGGTTGGTACCGATCTTGATGCGTGGTTTGCGAATGGCGGCGGCGTGGGCCTGGCAAATGCTCTCGGCGATCCGAGCGCCATCCTGCCCACGCTAGAGGCTGCCGGACTGCGGGGCATGGGCGGGGCTGGCTTCCCGATCTTTCGCAAGTGGGGCTTCATGCTGCCCTCGCCCCGTGACGGAGGCGACCGCTATTTTGTCGTCAATGGCAATGAAGACGAACCAGGCACGTTCAAGGATCGGGCCTTGCTTGCCGAGAGCCCGCACCAGGTGATCGAGGGTGCGCTGATCGCCGCGCTCGCGCTCGACGTCAACCAGATCGTGCTCTACCTCAACCCCGGGGCCACCGACGCCCTCGCCGCCGCCGAGACCGCGATCAGCCAGTGGCACCCGCATCTTGATGAAGTTGCCGCAACCATCGGCCAGAGGATTGCGCTGCGGGTCGTCTGCTCGTCGGGCCTCTACATCGGCGGCGAGGAGACCGCAGTCATCGCTACGGTAGAGGGCGGTTTCCCCTTTCCACGCCAGAAGCCGCCCTTCCCGGCGCAGAGCGGAGTACATGGCCGACCGACCACGGTCAACAATGTCGAGACCGTGGCCCATGTGACCCACATCCTGCGCCACGGGGCCGAGTGGTACCGCAACCTGGGCCTCGGCGAGGCGGTGGGCACCAAGCTCTACTCGCTCAGTGGCGACGTGCTGCGCCCGGGTCTCTATGAATTGCCAATGGGCACAACGCTGCGCGAGCTGGTCTTTACCCACGGGGGCGGGATGCTTCAGGGCAAAGCGTTCAAGGCCGTCTTTACCGGCGGCCCCTCGAATACGATCCTTACAGCCGAAGATCTGGACGCGCCGCTCGACTGGGACTCGCTGCGGGCGTACCGCTCACGCCTCGGTACCGGGGCGATGATCGTGATCTCAGAGGGGGCGAGCATCGTGCGTCGGGTGGCCGACTACGTCGAATTCTTCGCCGATGGCTCGTGCGGTCAATGCCCGCCCTGCAAGATTGGTACGCGTGAACTGGCCGGGGTATTGCGCACCATTGACGCAGGTCGTGGAACGCAGGCCGATCTGGCTCATATCGAGCATATGTGTGGGTTGCTCCCTGGGAGCGGGCGCTGCGCTCTGGTGGATGGTGCTATTACGGTGGTGGACAGCGCACTCGCCAAGTTGCGCGATGAGTTCGAGCGCCTGCTGGTTGATTGACGGCGGCTTGTTGCTCCCCCTCCCCAGCCCTCCCCCGCTGGGGGAGGGAGCCGGATTCCATCGGGGGTTGGGGCGAAAATAGACATGAAAACGAAGTTTTCATGTCTATTATTTAATAAGGCAAGCAACTGTGAATCCAACATTATGGTCTCTTGCAGGCGGTGCCCTGCATATCCTGATCGTGCTCGTTGCTTTTTTTGTTGTCCCGGTCAACCGTAAGCCCTCATCGGCCACGGCCTGGCTTTTGCTGATCACGATTGCGCCGCTTATCGGTGTCGTGATCTTCCTGCTCATCGGTAGCCCCAAGCTGACCCCACGGCGGCGTCAGCTCCAGCATCAGATGAGCGGACTGATCGCCCAGGCCATTGAGCAAGCCTCGGGCGATCGTGCGACGGCGTCTCTGCTCAAGCCCGCTGTTCCCGCAGTTGCCCTGCCCCACACGGCGCTGGCCCAGAAGCTTGGTGGTATGCCGGCCTTTGCGGGCAATGGGGTTGAATTGCTGCCGACCTACAATGCTATTATCGAGCGTATGGCGCAGGAGATCGAGGGGGCGCAGCGGTATGCCCACATCGAGTTCTACATCATTGCTCGTGACACAACGACCGAGGTCTTCTTTGCCGCGATGGAACGTGCGGTCAAACGCGGGGTCAAGGTGCGCCTGTTGCTCGATCAGATTGGCTCACGCAAGTACCCTGGTCGCAAGGAGATGGAGCAGCACCTGACGGCGATTGGTGTTGCTTGGCACTACATGTTGCCAGTCGGCAAACCTGGCGAGTGGCTGCGCTTCGATCTCCGCAACCACCGCAAGATTCTGGTTGTGGATGGCGAGGCAGGCTATACCGGTTCGCTCAATGTGATCGACCGTACCTACCACCGCAAGGATGAGCTCTACTACGACGAGTTGTGCGTCCGGGTTGTTGGGCCGGTGGTTATTCAACTCGAGGCGGCCTTCGTGACCGACTGGTACGCCGAGACAGGCGAGTTGCTTGATCCGCGCAACTATCCAGAGTTGCAACGCACCGGCTGGCATGCTCAGGGCACTGCGCTCTGCCAGGTATTGCCCAGTGGCCCCGGCTTCGATGACGAGAACAATCTGCGCCTCTTTACCGGGCTGATCAACGCAGCCCAGCGGCGGCTCGTGATTGTCAACCCCTACTTTGTGCCCGACGACGCACTGATGCTGGCAGTTACCAGCGCAGCGCTGCGCGGCGTCAAGGTCACGCTGATCAACTCTGAGGCCGTCGATCAACTCTTCGTGGCGAGTGCCCAGAAATCCTATTACGAGCAGTTGCTCCGCGCTGGCGTTGAGGTGCTCCAGTACAAGTTGCCGATCCTGCTGCACTCCAAGACCATCGCCGTCGACGACCAGATCGCGATGATCGGGTCGAGCAACCTTGACATTCGCTCGTTCACCTTGAACTTGGAGGTCTCGCTGGTTGTGTACGACACAGCCGTGGTCGCCGAGCTATCCAAGATCTTTGATACCTATATCGCCCGCTCGAAGCGGGTAGAACTGCAAACCTGGAAGAGTCGGCCCGCAACTCAGCGCCTGATCGAGAACGTTGCCCGTCTCACTGCCGCGCTGCAGTAGGCTGATGCTTTGACGCAAAGGCGCAAAGGGTAAAGTTTCCTGCTCTGCTGGAGTGCCGACTGAAGTCGGCACTCCAGCAGAGCAGAATTTGTTCACACACTACCGCTACAATGCTCAGCACGGTTGAGCGTAGGCCCAGGGTTGCCATCTCGAGGAAGCGCCCCGAAATCGCTGGGGCCAGAGGGAGCCCGCGCTGGAGTTGTCCGACGAGGCGGGGGTAGCTCGGCAGCACGTAAAGCAGGGTAGCCAGAAAGACCCAGAAGCGGATAATCAGCTCGGGGATCGAGCTAACCAGACCAAAAACCCCTCCCGCAAGCTGCTCGATTGCCTGGCGGACTCCGGTGTCAAGGCGTACGCGCAGTTGCTCGCCCGTCTGCCCGGTCGCCTGGGCGATCCATTCAAAGAAGAGCCGCACGCGCTCACCGCCGGACGATGGATCGAACGACTGGATCTCGGCGAGGAAACGCTGGCTCTGACTCGCGATCAGCGTCACCGCGACCAGCAGGGGGATCAGCACCGTCAGCGCGATGGCGAGCAGGGTCACGGCCAGGGCGACCAGATTACGCCCGCTGCTCCAGTGCCAGCCCAGGACTTTGTCGTAGAGCGGACGAAACAGAATGGCCGCCAGGAGCCCAACGGCAATCTCGCCTGCATACGGCCAGAGCACATAGACGACCAGCAGCAGACTTGTTACGAGAATGCCGACAAAGAAAGGGCGATTGTTCATTGTTGCCTCATATCCCTTCGCTTTCCCACGCCCGAATGCTTGCGATGACCTCGTTGGCCGAGTGGGTGCAGTGGTCGGTTCCGTCGGGCAGCCTACTCTTGCCATCGTAGTAGCCGCCGGGACCCGTGTGGGCAATGGGCCCGATAGCGCACTCGCGGTAGATGCCGCGCTGACGGGCTTCCCACCACGGCGAGCGGTGGTTGATCGGCCAGCGGCTGGGGAAGATCATCTGCGGAAGCATCGTTGCCACCGGGTCTTTTGTCCCGTAGAGATGGTCGAAGTGTCGAAAGCTGAGGATGGCAGGGTCGCCGCTCATCACGCCGCCGAGGGAGACCATGCGTACGGGGACATGCAACGCCTGAGCGAGGAACGGCCCCGTCCCGAGGCCCATCTGCCCGCCACCGCTGGATCCGACCAGCGTAATTGGCACCCCACTGTTAATGACGTAGCCGTGGCGAACGAGAGCGATCAGGATCTGCTTTGCCAGACCGAAGCTTATCACCGGGCCATAGCGGCGGTCGGCCGAGACGAGAACCTGGAAGAGGTTGCGGGTATTGATCAGTTGCTGCCAGAAGCCGCCACGCCCAATGGCGTGGTGCCACAGCCGTCCCAGGGGCCGGGCCGGATGATCGAGGCTGAGGCCCAGCACCGAGTAGGGCAGCACCCCGTCAACAACGACCGTGTCGGGCAGGTGCGCCCGGAGCTGGGCGATAAAGGGCTGCTCCTCCTCCGGAACCTCGCCGCTGCGGGGGCTGCCTACGCCCGAGAGGAAGACCACATAGTGGCGCGCCGCCGCGCCACCGACGCCCTGGCGCTCGCGCAGAGCGTCGGCGGCAGCTTCCAATTCGTGGTCGTTGCCGAACCAGCCCGCCCACCAGCCGAGCGCCTCGAGCGGGGCGAGCGCGAGGCTTACCGCGACGAGGGCGAGGGCACCGAAGAACAGCAGCGCAAGCATAATGTCACCTTTTCGGGGGTCAGGGACAAGCCCAACCGTTTACGGTTGGCTAGATGACCTCCAGGTCGGCAAGCACCTGCTCGGCAATGGTGAGCGCCGCTCGAGGCTTGCCGACGGCCTGGGCGTTGGCACGCATGCGGCTCAGCAACGCGGGCGACTCGAGCAGGTGGAGCACGGTGATCGGTACCAACTCGGGCACGCGCAGCGAGATGCCGGCCCCGGACAGGGTGACGAAGTCGGCGTTGGGTTCCTCCTGCCCTGGTAGAGGGCAGATCGTGATCATCGGCGTGCCACGGGCCAGCACTTCGCTGGTAATCAGACCGCCCGGCTTCGAGATCACCAGGTCGCTCGTCGTCACCAGGTCGTCTACGTAGTCGATCATGCCAAGCTTTTGCAGGCCAACGGTGGCGTTGCCCTCGATCCCGGCCAGCGCGTCCAGCAGTCGCTCATTGCGGCCCGCGCAGATCATCAGCGTGAGGGGCACTTCTTGCTCGACCAGGCGCGCCGCGATGAAGGCGATCGTCGCGGGATCTACGCCCCCGCCGAAGATGGTCACGAGGGGCCGGTCGAGGGGGAGTTTATGCTGCCAGCGCAGCTTGTCGGCCTGCTTCGGCTCAGCGATGGCCGGGTTGATCGGAATGCCCGTCACTGTAAGATTGTCAGGGTCGAGCCCCTGCCATGCGAGCATGGCAGCCGTGGTGCGGCTAGGGACGAAGTAACGTGTCACGTGGGGGACGGCCCAGACGCTGTGGGCCAGGAAGTCAGTGACCACCCCGTAGAGAGGGCAGGCCAGGCGACCCTCGGCCTTAAGCTGGCTCATCAGGGCCAGGGGCACCGGCATTACCGCAATGATGGCGGCAGGCGCGAACTCGGCCACATAATGCTCGAGCTTCTGGAAGAAGGGCCAGCCGCGTGTCGCACCCCGCAGGTTCTCGGCCATCGCCCGTTGGGCATCGTCGGTGTCGGCGGCGCGGTAGACCTGGCTATACAGCCCTGCGGCGTGCTCACTCAGTTCCTTGTAGCCCTTCTTCCACAGGCTGCTGAGGGCGGGGTTGATAAAGTCGAGGCTATCCTCGACGTGGGCCTCGACGCCTGGGAAGCGTGCGAAGGCGGCGTCGAGGGCTCGCGCCGCGCTCAGGTGGCCCGTGCCGAGCAGAGCGTGCAGGATCAGAATCCGGCGCATTACGTGACTCCTTACTCTGCGCTGAAGTTGGATCGTCGTCAATCTTAAGTGTAGCAAGAGAGTCTTTGACTGGCATCGTCAGGACACGCAAGCATCATGACCAGTTGTGGAAGCCGGATCGCGCCGAATACGTAGAGCATTGTGCCCTTCGCCGGGGCGGCTACGCATCCTGGGCAACGGGGCCTGCCTTATCTGGAAGCGGGATTTCAGCAATCGCTACGATGCATCGGGGGCCTCGGAGCGCTAGAGTGGAGAGAGCCCCGGCCTCTGGCTGGATAAAGTCCCAACCGCGATGAGGTGCGCCCGCATGGTTGCGCTGCTAATCACCCTAGCGCAGTTCTGGTCGACCGTCCGCATGGTATGGCGCGACCCGTCGTTCCGCTCGCTGGCCGCACTCACCGTGCTGCTGCTCTTCGTGGGGACACTGATGTTCCACGAGGTCGAGGGCTGGGCCTACCTCGATAGCTTCTACTTCTCGGCGATCACCCTGGCTACCGTGGGCTACGGTGACTTTACGCCCAAGACCCCCGTCGGTAAACTGCTGACGGTCTTCTACATCTTCATGGGCTTCGGCATGTTGATGGCGCTGCTAACGCGTTTCGCCGAGGCACTTCTTCAGTCGGAGCAGGAGGCCCGCACACGGCGGCACTTGCGCCGGATGCAGGCCCGCCAGAAGGAGGCCTTCCGCAAGGGTAAGCAGGCCTCCCGCAAGGGTGAGCGTACGCTTGCACCCTCGCTTAGCGAGGAGGCGCAGGCCATACCCGAGGAGCAGTCAACGTGAGCATAGCACGGTCGCCGTTCGCGTGGCAGTGCTTTGGTGGTTAGTATAGGGAGCATCTATGGGTGCAGCAAACCAGGCCCCTGTCCAGCGGCCTGACAATAGCTATGGCCGCTACTGGCAGGCCCCGTTCAACCGGCCAGCATACTACCCGCTCGACCGCAGGCCCGCCCCGGATCTGTACCAGCCGATCGGCGAATGGATGGGTCGGCTCATCCTGCCGCCCCTCGCGCAGCGCGAGCAGGTGCGAGGCACACTGATCGAGATCCACCATGCGCCCGCCGGGCATGATGGGCTCGTCGGTACAGTGGCACGTCTGCGCTGGGCCGACACAGCGGCGACCAACAAGATCTACTGGTCGCTCACCCGGCAGGTGCTCTTCGATGGGCGGGCCCGCAAAGCCGTCGCCGAGGGCACGGTGCTGCCCGAGCGGATCCAAGGGCTGTCCATGGTGAATCCGTTCGAGTCCCTGGCCGGTGCTCACCCCAACGATGACATCGTTGTGCGCCTGCCCGAGCCGGTCACACTGGACGCCGCGCCGGCCGACGGTGGGGCACCCATCCTGTTCGTGCCACGCCAGCCGGTGCAGATCACCGGGCGCTTCTACGCTCTTGTGAAGTTCCTCGCCGCCGAGGGCGACGACGAGCACTATCGGGTGGTTCATTACAGTCGAGACAGCGCCGCTTTCGACGGTCCCGCCGAGGTCGTCCACATGCCCCTCGTGGTTGCCAATCAGGATGGGGTTATGCCCTTCACCAACGCCGGGATCGAGCACGCTCTGGCCGGTGTAGACGGCTGGTACATCTACGGGGCGTGCGACCGCGAGGGCGTGTTTGTTGTGCAGGCCTTGGCCCCGCGTCAACTCCTGCGGCTCGCGCCCACACGCGTGATCGCCTCGCAAGAGGAGGCGCTCAGGTACGTCGGCAAGCAGGGCATCAAGAACGCTGCGGCCCATAAAGGCCAGGCGATGAACGTCTTTCTGCCGCCCCCCGGCATTGACCCGCAGGCAGCCCAGGCCGATTGGGGCGAGGGCGACGACGCCCTGCTTATCCACGTCTATGGTGGCATTGGCGGCGAACAGGCCGAGCCAGCCCTAAAGGCAAGCCCGCTTTACTGGGGCCACTTCGCCTTCGGCGTGGCTCGGGTCGTGCGTGAACCCATCGCCGATGAACTGAGCTTCGATATCGAATACCTCCAGGTCTACGCCCACAACGCCGACGGCTTGACCTCGGGTGCTCTTCACTGGTCGCGCTACATTGGCGACCGCCAGTACGGGTGGCTCGGCACCCGCCCCGTGCGTGATGTGCTGGTGCGCCTGCCCTGCTTCACGGGGCGACGTGGGCAGACAAGCGTCACGCCGCTGGCGCTGACCCGTCGCTACCTAGAGATGATGACCGCACGCTACCGCATCGGCGGCGGTGCTGGTAGCAGCCTTGTGACGCCAGCTTACAACTGCGCTCAGGACTCGAACCAGGCGCTCTACGCCGCCTTCAAGGTCATCGCCCAGAACCTCACCTGGCAAGATCGCCAGACACTCACCGCTGGCGATAGCGCACACGAGCAAGACTTGGCCGACCTGATGGCCCTGGGCAATGACCTCGAGCGCTACCTCGTGCCGTTCGGCGGTGCGCGATCCGATTGGGCCAGCGACGCGGGCGTGCTGGGTGGCAGCGCCGAGATGGGCGGACTAGCGAACCTGCTCACCGCTCTGCGTAGCTGGCGCACGATGTTGCCCTCGGTGGCGGCGCGTACTCTGGTCGCGATCTTCCTGCGCCACGGTGCCGCAGCCTGGGTGCTCGACACCTACCAGTGTGGCGGTGTCAACCCGCATATTTCACCTGTGATGCCAAATGTGTAGGAAGGCATGCGTTACCTATGGCAATGACTGTTACCCCACGCGGCACACGCCGCGCTTCGATTCCACCAGACGGTGACAACAAGGCCGACCGCCCAGAGGGAGTGGCGCCCAGGGTACCAGAGGAGCGTGGATCCCCGGCGGTGCGGCGGGCACGAATGGCCTGGCGGCAACTGGGCGAGCGCATCGCCACGATTACCCCCGCTGGCCTGGCTCAGTTGCTATTGACGGTCGGAGCCTTGCTCGGCCTGATCGCCCTGATCTGGTTCGCCTGGGGTTCGCTCTTCCCGTTCGTGGTCGGCACGGCAATTGCCTACGTGCTGCTCCCCTTGGTCAACCTGCTCGACCGCGTTCTCCCCCGCACGCTCGCCGTCCTGCTGATCATGGGGCTGGTTGCGGTGCTCGCCGCATTCTTCCTCTCGCTGCTCGTGCCCATCATCGTGCGGCAGATCAATGAGGCCTACCTGAGTCTGCCTTCGCCCGACGACTTCGCCACCTACGAGCAGCGCCTTGCCGCCTACCTGCGCACGCTTCCGCCCCCGATGCGAGCCTTCATCATCGACGTGATCACCCAGTTCTACGATCAGGCCCGCTCGAACGTCGACGTCTACCTCGGGCAAAGCGTCAACCTGACCATCAGAGCCCTGCTCGGGCTGGCGAATACCGTAGGCTTCGTGCTTGGGCTTATTGTCGTGCCAACCTGGCTGCTGGCTGTGCTGGTCGATCAGCCCCGCGGCCGCGCCGTCCTCGACCAGGCGCTGCCACCTGCCGCGAGAGCTGAGGTCTGGGCCGTGCTTCGCATCCTCGACCGCGCCTTCAGCGCCTTTGTGCGGGGCCAATTGTTCACGGCGCTGATCACTGGCGGGCTGGTCTACCTGGGGCTCGACCTGCTCACCCAACTCTTCGGCCTCGCCTCCGAGGCTCGCTACCTGTTGCTGCTGGCGATCCTGGCCGGGCTAGCCCAGTTGATCCCTTCGATCGGGCCGTTCCTCGGTGGCATTCCGTCGATCTTCTTCGCCCTAACGATTTCCCCTCAGCTGGCGCTTGCCGTCGTGCTCCTGTTCTTCCTCGTCCAGCAGATAATCAGTAACCTAGTGGCACCGCGCCTAGAGCGCAACATCGTTGATCTGCACCCGGCGATCCTCATCCTGGTCGTGGTCGCCCTGAGCCAGTTTGGCTTTTGGTGGATCCTGCTGGCTACCCCGATCACCGCAGTGGTACGGGATCTCTACCGCTACGCCTATGGACGCTTCGCCGCCCCGCCCCGCCCGGCCGGCCTGCTCCCCGGCGAGCCACTCCCCGCTGTAAAGGCGGTGCGGCGCCGCCCCGCCCTCGTCTATCGCCGTGTGACCCAACTACGCCAGCCGATGTCTGAAGACCGAGAGCGAGGTGCCTAGCCATGACTCAACCCGACGACATTCAACTCGACGAACGCGACGCGCAGTTGACCCAGCGGCGGGTGCCGCTCGAACTCGCGTCCGAGGCCTTCACAACCCGTGGTGCCGACGGTACTACGCCAATCGTGATCGTGCCCGAACGACTGGTGCGCCTGCAGGTCGGTGCCCTTGCCCTGGGCGGGGTTCTGGTGGCCGGCGCTATCATTGGAGCCATCGTCATCGGTCTGAACTGGACCATTGGACTGGCCCTGGCAATTGGCGTCGTCGTGCTGCTACTGGGACTCTACCGCTCGTTCTATGTGGCGATCCCCGAGGGTGTCAACGCATTGCTGGCTATCGGCGGGCGTTACGTGCGAACACTGGGCAGCGGCCCCCATGTGCTGCCGCCCTGGATGATCGTTACCCACCTCGTCACGCGCCGCGAGATTCCATTCGACGTGCTGGTTGTCGAGGCGCCCACCAGCGATGACGTACGGGTCAGCGTTGACGCACTGATCACCTTCATGATCAAGGATCCGCAGTGTTTCATCTACAACATCTCGCCCGACGACTTCGACCGGGTATTCCAGGCAGCCTGCCAGGACGCGCTGCGCAAGCTGGTGCGCCAGATCGAGGTTGCAGCGGTGAACGATCTCGTGCGTCGGGATCTGGCAGAGTTGCGTGCGGCGTTGAACGCCTATGCCGAGCGCTACGGTATCAGCGTCGTGATGATCGCGATCACCTACGCGCAGCCGCCAGGCGGTTTCTTGGCCTCGCAGGAGGCGCGACGCCTGGCTCTTGTGCAGCAGTCCGAGCAAGCCGAACGCCAGGCCCTCGCTCTGCGGCTCCAGGCCGACGAGGCGGCGCTGACGCGCCAGCGCATCGTCGCCCAGGTCGACCAGGCGCGCGAGGAATTGCAGCTCGAGCTTCAACGGGCTGAGGCCCGGCGCACTGTGCTTGCGCTAGAAGCTGAGACCGAGGCGCTGCGACTGGAAAAGCTCCAGGAGCGGCTGCAGCAGTTCCCCGAGGCCGCAGCGTGGGACTGGCAGGGCGAGCAACTCGACGTAGCGCGAGCTCTGGCCGCGAACACGCGGGCCGTGGTGCAGTTCGGCAGTGCCGACGCGCTCGCTCGCCCGCTCATCCTGCACGACGCCACCACACCCGCGTCGACCGACCATGCTGCCCCTCCCCGAGCCTCCTGAAAACCAGCAATATGCGAGCCTGGGAGCGAGGGCGTCTCGCCCTCGCTCCCAGGCTTGCAAAACACCACGACGGTGGGTGGGTGCCTACGCGTTGGTCGCTTCGGCCTCGAGCGCGGCCTGAGCCTCTTCAAGACCCTCGACCGGGATCTCGTACTTCTTGGTCTTGCCACCGAGGCTCTCGATTTTCGCGGTCACGGCGGCGAGCTCATCTTCGTCAGCGGTCACGACGAGGGCCGCTTTGCCTTGACCAAGGTGCTCGGCGATCTGCTGCAGATCTTCTTTGGAGAGGTTGAGGTTCTTCTTGACGAAGGTGCCCACCACGGCGCCGCCGGTGGTGCCGATGAGGGCGCCGCCGATCAGTCCGACGGCTGGGAGCAGGGCGGCGATCACGCCGACCGTTGCACCGACGACGGCACCTTTGCCGACCTGGCGACCAACGTGGGTCTTGACTTTGCCCTTTTCGAAGGTGATGATGCCGATTGCGCCGAGTTTGACTTCCTCGCTGGCCTTGTCCCAGCTCTTGATTGTGTCGCGGGCGCTCTCGGCGGCGTCCTCGCTGTCGAAGATGCCGACGACGACGTTATGGTTCTTGTTGTCCACGGTTAAACTGCTCCTTATGCTTGTGCGATACCCGGTTGCGAACTGCGCTCTGTTGACTCGAGACACCTCCAATGTAGCACCGTCCGTGCGTTCCTCCATCACAGAAAATGCGGATTTTTGTATTCCTCTTTTCGCGGCGCAGTTACGCATACAAGGCACTCTCGTTACCATAGCTGGCAGCAGCTTTCCGTACGGTTTGCCGCCACTCGTAGGGCAATTGCATCATACGAAATCGGATACAACGGGGCACCCGCAAGGGGTGCCCCTACACCGGATGCGGCCTCGCCCCGGTACGGGCACCCCTTGCGGGTGCCCCTTGCGGGTGCCCTTACGGGTGCCCTTGCGGGTGCCTTGGCGGGGTGCCTACACGGAAGATGCAATGCGCCCTACCCGCTTGATGGGTGTGCCGGGCTAGCGGGCGGCGAGGGCGGCCTGGAGGCGTTCGCTGAAGAGTTGGTAGAACGAGGGCTGGCGCAGGATGCCGAAGTGGGCCATCCCGGCACCTAGACCGCTTTTGTAGGGCATGTCGTCGGCCCCGGCGATGATATCGCGCACCGAGAAGCTCAGGAAATCGTCGGGGTCCCAGACATTCCACCAGTGGCCGAGGTAGCGTCGGTCGGGTGCGGGCACAGGTGTGCCGGGGCCATGGGCGAAGTCGCTCACGGCAAACAGTTTCAGTTCCTCGAAAAGGCCCACCTGCGACGAGGCGGCGGCCCAGAAGTCGATCCGCAGGTCGCCATCTGGGTGCAGCGCTGGCAGGAAGTGGGTCACCAGGTCGTAGATAATCTGTCCGCCCATGCTGTGGCTAAAGACGACCAGGGGTTCATCACCCCGCGCTGCCCTGGGCGCTGCGGCGGCCTCTAGCCCGGCGAGCACGCGTCGCACAATCGGCCCCGGGCTCTCGGTGGTGCCTCGGGCGGCAAAGTAGACCAGGGCGTCACCCAGGAACTCGACGACCTCGGCGCTCATTCGGTGGCGAGCGCGCGCTGCCGCCTTGCTCACCACATGGGTGGGCATCCAGAGGCTGCGTCGGCGTACCTCCCGCCAGCGGTCGTGCTGGTGGATGCGTGCGAGCAGGGGACGGATGCGCTGCTCGCGTGCTGTCGCCAGGTGCGCCGATCCGGGCAGGCTTGCCCCATCCCAGGCCAGGCGCACGCCAAGGTCGCCCCAGTAGATCTTGACGATCGGCATCCCCTCGGCGTCAGCGCCGAGGACGGGCGCTACATAACGTCGCAGGTAGGTGGAGATATCGGCCCAGAGGGCTGCGTCTGGCTCGCCATCGCGGGCGGCTACGCCGTGCAGGAAAACAATAGGTATGGTGATTACTCTTCATCACGGAGGCCCAGGGCCTCGCGTAGTTCGTCCAGCGCCTTACGCTCGTTGCGGCTGATTGTCTGACCGCCGATACCAAAAAACTCCGCATCGGCGTGGGCCTCGGCGGCCTCCATGCCCAACCCCAGGGCAAAGCGCTTGTAACCCTCGGCTTCGGCAGGGGTCGTCTTTGCCGCCAGGATGCCTGCCACCTGCGCACACTGGGCCACCACTGCCGCGAGTACCGCGCCGGCGTTTTTATCGCGGCTGCGCTTCACCAGTTCGTCCGACTCCAGCAAGTCGGCTACCTGCGGTGCCACCTGTTGCACCAGGGCGTTGTCTGCGTACTGTGGGGCTGTCTTCGTCGCCGCCGCCCGCAGTTCACGGATCTCCGTGCGCCGACCACGCCAGGATGCCCGTTCGGCAATCATCACCGCAAAGCCGATATGGGCTGGCAGGCGGCTCAGCAGATCCAGTTCCTCTGGGGTGTAACTTGTCATCGCGCTCATCGTTTTCCTTATTTCGGCTGTGAACCTACTTCTTCTCCACAGCTTTGCGCCTGTAGTGCCGACTTCAGTCGGCTAAGTTGGAAGCCGACTGAAGTTGGCACTACGAGTCGAGGGTAAAGCTGATCTGGCGCATCAGGCGTCTCATCCCGTCGCCGCCTCTGGTCGTACGCGGAACTGGGTCATATACAGATCATAATAAAGACCCTTGTGCGCCATCAGTTCTTCGTGGGTGCCCTGCTCAACGATCACCCCATCCTTGATCGCCAGGATGCGCGCCGAGTCGCGAATGGTCGAGAGTCGGTGGGCGATCACGAAACTGGTCTTGCCCTCCATCAGGCGCAGCAAACCCTCCTGGATCAGCTTCTCCGTCCGCGTGTCCACGTTGCTGGTTGCTTCGTCAAGGATCAGCATCTTCGGGTTGGCGACCATGGCTCGTGCGATGGTGAGCATCTGGCGCTGGCCCTGCGAAAGGTTCGCACCCCGCTCGGTCAGCATCGTGTCGTAGCCCTGGGGCAGTTGCATAATGAAGTCGTGGGCGTTGGCTTCTTTGGCCGCCGCGATGCATTCTTCGTCGGTTGCGCCCTCGCGGGCATACTTCAGGTTGTTCATCACCGTGTCAGAGAAGAGAAATGCCTCTTGGAGCACCGCACCGATCTGTTGGCGCAGGCTGGCCTGGCTGAGCGTGGCAATGTTCTGCCCGTCAATGGTGATCGTCCCGCTGTCCACGTCGTAGTACCGGGTGAGGATGTTGATGATCGTGCTCTTGCCGGCGCCTGTGGGTCCGCAGAGACCGATCTTCTGGCCGGGCAGGGCCTCGAAGCTATTGCCGCGCAGGATCTTGCGCCCTTTGACATAGCTGAAATCCACATCCGTAAAGACCACGTGGCCGCCTTTGAGTTGCAGGTCTTGCGCTCGCGGCGCATCCTGCACGGTTGGCCCTTCATCGAGAATGGCGAAGACCCGCGCTGCGCCCGCCGCCGCCTGCAGAATGGTATTGTAGATCTGGCCGAGTTGCTGCACCGGCGACTGGAGTTGGCCCGAGTAGGTGATGAAGGTCAGCACAGTCCCAAAGCCGAACTCGCCCTGAATGGCCATGATCGAGCCAACAAGCGCAATGATCGCCTGTTGCGAGTTCTGGGCAACATTGACAATCGGCGTCACTGAGAGCGCTGCGAGCATCGCTTTCGCGCCGGTGTCGCGGACGCCCACGCTGAGATCTTCTAGGCTGTCGCCGGACTGACGCTGCTGGCCGTAGGCCAGAATGGTCTTGTTGCCCGCCAGCGCCTCTTCCATAAAGCCATTGGCATCAGAGAGCTTCGCCTGGAGTTGGGCAAAGGCCGGGCCGGCGATGCGGCCCATAAAGAGCGCCACGCCGAGCATGATCGGCATCGTGACAAGGGTGATCACTGCCAGCGTCACGTTGAGGATGAACATCACCGTGACGATGACGACAATCGTCATCGTGGCGGTCAGCAATTGGTTGAGGCCACGGGAAAAGAAGTTGTCGATCGTGTCAATGTCGTTGGTAGCCCGGCTCATAATCTCGCCAATCGGCTGGCGGTCATAGAAGTTGAGCGAGAGCGTCTGGATGTGATCGAAGAGCTCGGTGCGCAGCCGGAAGAGCGCGTCCTGGGCCAGGAACTGGATGTTGCGGTTGCTCTGCCAGGCACAGATCCAGTAGAGAGCCGCTGCCCCAGTGATGGTGAGCGCGATCCTTGCAAGCTCGTCGAGATCGCCCCTGGCCCCGATCAGATCCACGGCGCGCCCCATCAGGTAGGGCAGCAGTGCGCTGAGCAGCACCGACGTGATAAGCAGCACAATAACCAGGATGAAGCGCGCGCGGCGGTGTACTACGTAGCTCAGCAGGCGCCGGAGGGTTGGCACAAGCTCGATGCGTTCGTCGCTGTCTGCCCCGCCTTTGCGGCGACGAGGATCCTTTGCAACAGGCTTCGGTGTCGTCTCGCTCACGCGGTACCTCCCATTGACTGACCGGCAAGGGGCGAAGCTATCCTCTCGGGTTGCTCGTCGAGCTTGCCTAGCTGCGACTCGTAGATCTCACGGTAGAGGGGACTGGTCTGGATGAGTTCAGCATGCGTGCCAACGGCCACTTGTCTGCCATGTTCCAGCAGGACAATCTTGTCGGCGGTGAGCACTGTGCTGATGCGCTGGGCGACGTAGAGCTTGGTCGAACTGGACATCAGACCCTGCACGGCTTCCTGGACGCGCGCCTCGGTAGCCATGTCTAGCGCACTGGTGCTGTCATCGAGAATGACGATCGGCGGGCGCGAGGCGAGGGCACGGGCGATCGCGAGACGCTGCCGCTGGCCGCCCGAAAAATTGGTGCCGCGCCGCGACACTGGTGCGTCGTATTGCTCGGGGATGCGGCTCACAAAGCTATCGGCGTCGGCGGCCTGGGCCGCAGCCACTATCTCGTCATCATCGAGATCGGGCCGGCTGAAGAGAATGTTGGCCCGTACCGTCCCGCTAAAGAGCACGGACTCTTGCAAGGCCATGCCGACGATCTGATGCAACTGGCGCTGGGGAAGATCGCATACGTTGATACCATCAATCGTGACCTTCCCCTCGAGCACATCGTAGAAGCGCGGGATGAGATTCACCAGGGTGGATTTGCCCGAGCCCGTAGCACCCAAAAAGCCTATGGTCTGTCCTGGCTCAATCGTCAGGTTGATCTTCTCCAGGACAAGCCCTGTGGTCTTACCTGCGCGGTCGCGGTACCCAAAGGAGGCGTTCTCGAAGACGATCCGCCCTTTGATATTGCTGACATCAACAGGTTTTGCCGTTGAACGATCCTGGATCTCGGCCTCTTCGTCAAGGATCTCGAAGACACGACCACACGAAGCCTCGCCCGATTCGAGGAAAGGGATGATGAAGGCGAGCATCGCCATCGGGCCGACAACCATGCTCAAGACGTTGCTGAAGACAACAATTTCGCCCAGGTTGGTCGTACCGCCAAAAACACCCTGCCCGCCAAAGTAGTAGAGCGCCGCGGTACCCGTGTAGACGATCAGTTGCAAGCTGGGTACAAAGAGTGCCATGCGGTACGCCGGGCTCAGCGCTGCATCAAGCCAGGTGTTTGAGACCTTCGCAAAGCGCTGCATCTCGAAACGCTCGCGTACGAAAGCCTTGACCACCCGCACCCCGGCCAGGGCCTCTTGCAGCACATTGTTGACGCCATCAAGAGCCTGCTGGCGGGCAACGAACATCTGCTGCACGCCCCGCAACAGGAAGAAGAGGACGACCGAGACGACAACCATGATCACGATCATGAGCCAGAGCAGACTGGGGAGCAAGAAGATTGCCATTGCGACCGCCATGACAATCATAAAAGGGGCCTGGAAGAGCAACAGGATGCCATAGAGCACCGCTTGCTTGACGTTGTTGATGTCGGACGTGAGGCGAACGAGCAGGTCGGACGTACGAAAGCGATCCAGATTGCCGAACGACAGGGTCTGGATTTTGCGGTACGTGCCGACCCGCAAAAAGTTGGCGGTACCCTCGGCAAAAAGCACAGCGTAGAGCGAGTTGCCCAGGGCAAAGATCGTCTGAATCAATGTCAGGCCGATCATCCAGACGGCGGTGCTGATGACGACCTCGATGTTGCCCTGCTGCACGCCATCGTTGACCAGGGTGCCGTTCAGGGCAACAATAGCGAGGTTGAGCAGGACGCTGAACGCCAGGAACGTCTGGGAGACAATGAAGGGGCCGCGTGCCCCCTTGTAGATCACGAGTAGTCGGCGAAAATTCTTGTACATAGAGTCCCCTATGGGTTGTTTTCGCAGAAGTAACACCCCCTCAAGGGGTTGCACCACATACCGCACTCCCGACCCCTCGTTTTGTTAGGCAAAGGGCTTGAGGGTGCAATTCTGCCACCATACTACTCGGCACTGAAGGAGGCCTTGAGTTTCGCCTCCTGATCCTTTGAGAGGTTGGTGGCGAGTAATTCCCTCTCACTGGCCCCAAAGGCCTCGCGGAGCCGATCAACGACCTCGTCCTGGCTCATCAGGAAGAGCGCCGAACTGCCCTCTGTTACCTGCTCACGTACCGACCTAATAAAGTCATCGTCAATACCGATATCGGTGAAATGGCCGCCGAGGGCGCCGATCCCCGCGCCAATCAGACCGCCAAGGAGCGGCATAAAGAAGATGAGCCCAAACAGCATGCCCCAGAAGGCACCGTCAAGGGCGCCTACCCCGGTCATATTGACCGCCTGTCTCGTCTTCGGTTTCTTCTTGCCCGTAGGCCAGGTGACGGTTGCGGCGTCAAGTACCGTGATCAACCCCTGGGCTTGCAAGCCCTTGAGTTGCTCGAGTGCTGCCTCGGCACCATCAGCCGTTGGATACTTGTACACAGTGAGGTTTGCCATTGCGATCTCCTTGCATGTCGATTGATTGACCGGATAAGTTCAACCTCAAGTGTAGCAGCAGGTCACGCCCCTGACATCGTCAGGACGCGCAACTCCAATGACTACTTGTCGCAGCCGCATCGCCTCAATTGCGTAGTTCCCCGCCGTCGCACCACATCCCGGTGGCGGGGGTCCCTGCAGAAACCTGGCAGGTGCGCGCCGCCGCGATCCAAAGGGAACCAGAGGCATGTCCCGGTGCGCACCTGGCAGGTTTGACCTACGCATTTCGTCACCGAACTTGCTACTTGTGGTGGGTGGATTCACGTAAACTTGCCGATGACACGAGGAGCCAGAAGCGAGTAAGCTGTTGCACGGGCGTTTAGATCGCGGTACACTTGTTCTATGACCCAGACCCTCTCCACACGTACCATATGCTGTAAGCGGTGGATTCTTGACCGTAGAATCGAAAGAGGTGCCGTCGATGATTGTGACCCTTACGATGAACCCGTCGGTTGATGTGAGTACCGATGTCGACCATGTCATGCCCGAGCACAAGCTGCGTTGTAGTGCCGCTCGCTTTGAGCCAGGCGGGGGGGGCATCAACGTCTCGAGGGCGTTGCGCAACCTCGGTGAAGAGTCACTGGCTCTCTATACTGCCGGTGGCATGCGTGGCGCAATGCTCCACGATCTGCTCGATCACGAGCACGTATCGCATCGTGCTCTCGGTGTTGCCGAGCCGACCCGCGAAAGCTTCGCGGTGCTCGAAACCAATAGCGGACAGCAGTTCCGTTTCAATCTGCCCGGCCCGACGCTCAGCGAGCCCGAGTGGCGGGCCTGCCTTGAAGCGTTGGCGTCCATCACGCCGGTCCCCACGTTCATTGTTGCCAGCGGGAGCCTGCCTCTTGGTGTGGCAGACAATTTCTATGCTGAGGTCGCCGCCTTTGGGCGCACTATCGGGGCGCGGGTGATCGTTGATACCTCCGGTGCGGCGCTCCAGGCCGCAGTGGACGCCTCGCTCTTTCTGATCAAGCCCAACCTGCGCGAGCTGGCGCTGCTGGTCGGGCGTTCCCTCGACGATGAGACTGAGGTAGAGCGAGCTGCCCTCGAGCTAGTGAGCTCGGGACGTACCACGGTGGTTGTCGTTTCGCTCGGCGCGGCTGGGGCGCTGCTCGCAACCGGCACGACGTGTGAGCGGCTACGGTCACCCACGGTGCCGATCCGCAGCAAGGTCGGCGCAGGCGATAGCATGGTGGCGGGAATCGTTGCCGGGCTTGTCCGTGGCCTCGATCTTCGCGAAGCCGTTCGTTTTGGCGTGGCTGCGGGTGCCGCAGCCGTTATGACGCCAGGTAGCGAGCTCTGTCGACGCGATGACACCGAACGCCTCTATCGCTATGTTCGGCGCGAGGCGGAATAATACCTGGATACCAGTCAAGGGTGAGTATATACGTTCGCTTTGCATATCACTGAGGAGGAGTTGTGTTTCAGACACTCGTAATCGCTGTCCTGTCGATCGGTATCGGGTTGGCTGCTTGTTTTATGGGCTACCAACTCTTCCGCTTCCTGTTGCCGTTCCTCGCCGCTCTGTACGGGTATGCCGTCGCCGCAAGCTGGTTTAGCCCCGAGGCGTGGTTCTGGCCGTTCATCATTGGCCTCATCGTCGGCCTGATCTTCGCATTCCTGGCCTACTTTCTCTGGAGCATCACCGTGGGCATCGGCGGTGTCACGCTGGGCTTCGGCGCAGGGATGCAACTCGCTGCCTTCCTCGGGCTCGGCTCAATGCTCGCCCCGGTGATTGGCATTGTCGTCGCCTTGATCTTTGGCTTTATGTTCTTCAGCGCCCGCGATCTGCTCGTGATGGCCTCGACCTCCCTCGCCGGGGCTGGCCTTGCGCTGACAGGTCTCGCAATCATGCTCCCCGGTTTGCTCGGCTGGCTGGCCAACAGCAGTAATTTCCTTACCTTCATCTTAACCATCGTGCTCGCGGCAATCGGTTTCGGCACCCAATACCGCACGATGGCTGGGCGCAACATCTACGCGGTGATGGTGTGAATGGGGCGACTCCTATCCTCGTCTTACGGATTCGCAAGCAAACAGTGTCGAACATGAAGGCGTTATATCGATAAGGGTGGGGTGCAGCTATGGAGGAGTCGATCGGATCCACATGGACACGTCCGACGAGGTACGTTGTTGGGATCGGCCTGGCTATCTTTGGGGTTTTTCTTCTCTTCATCAGCAACTCGGTGATCCCGCTGCTGGTTGTGGCTGGCCTGCTTGCTTTCACGGTCCGCCCGGTGATCAGTCTGCTCCACGAGCGGCTCCGCCTGCCCTACGGTCTGGTCGTTGGGTTGACCTACCTCGTCGTCTTGCTTTTGCTGCCCCTGGCCGCGCTGATCCTGCTCTCAGCCATCGGCCAGGCCCTGGCCTTTGTCTTCAACCTCGACTACGAGCGGGCGATTGACGGCTTTACCAACGCTGTGCAGGGCTGGATGGAAGGGCTGAAAGCCTGGGAGATTCCCTTTGGCCCGCTCGATACCTACGTTGACGCGATCGCCGACGCGGTGCTGGTCGCATTGAACGGGGCCAGTCAGGTAGCTCAGCCCGAGATTCCTCCTCTCGCTGACCTGGCCGAGCAGTTGGGTTCGGCGCTTACCGTCACCTTTGGGGCGATGGCCGGGTTGGTGGGCAACATCTTTTCGTCGGCGATCCTGCTCATCTTTGTCTTTCTTTCGGCGATCTATTTTACCCTTAGCGCTGCCCGCTACCGTGACGCAATGGTGGCGGCCTTGCCGAAACCCTATCAGCCCGAGGTTGTCGCTCTCTTGCGCCGGGTCGGCCACGTCTGGGTGGCTTTCTTCCGCGGGCAGATCACGCTCATGATTATTATCGGTGGCGTCGTCTGGCTTGGGCTGACGCTGCTCGGTGTGCCAGGAGCCCTCAGTCTGGCTATTATCGCGGGCCTGCTCGAGGTCGTGCCGAATCTGGGGCCCGTGGTGGCGACCATTCCCGCCGTGATCGTCGCGCTGCTTCAGGGCTCGACCTATTTGCCGGTCAACAACGTCGTGCTCGCCCTTATCGTGATCATCTTCTATGTTATTGTGCAGCAGCTCGAGAACAGCTTGATTGTGCCACGCGTGCTGGGCGAAGCGGTGGAACTACCACCCCTGGTTGTTATGACCGGTGTGCTGGTGGGTGGCTCAGTGGCAGGTATTCTCGGTGCGTTGCTCGCCACTCCGGTCATCGCGACTGGCCGTGAAGTGTTGAGGTATCTCTATCGCAAACTGCTCGGCGAACCGCCCTTTCCACCTGAACAACTCGATCCGGTCGCACATCGACAGGATGTGAAAGAGCAAACACCCATCCCGGCACCGTCTGGCGCTGGCTCAGATGCATCTGCGGCTACTCCTGTTGAAGGTGGTTAAGAACTTCGCTACGCTTAGGATCACTATGAATAACCGCTGCCAATGAGGGGGCCGCCTATGGTGAGGTTGACAGTCTGGACGTTTCCATCATTTTATGGAGCGGGGATCGTGGTAAAGAGGCTCCAAATGCTCTCGGCAAGTGAGCTCATCAGGTTTCACGATGCTGCCTTGCTCTCCTGGTCATGCGGTCGCCACACCCCTTGCCTGCAGGTTATCGTCGAGTTACCGCGCATCTGGATGCTCGACGATGCCTTCTGGGGCATCCTGGCGGGGGCGCTCTTCCACCCTGATCGGTTCAACTCAGGGGCGGCTGATGGTGGCGCGATCGGCGCGATGCTGGCCTCGCTTGGGCTTAACGCGGAACTGCTCGATAACATCAGAGGGCTGGTCATCGAGGGAACCTCAGCCCTGCTGCTGCTGATCGAGCCCGAGGTGGTGTGGCGCATTCGCACTGCCTTTGAGGGCATGAGCTATACCCTTGTCGAGGCCCCTCTCTCGCTTGATCAACAGCAGTGGCTGCGTAGTGCCTTCAGTGCTCATATAGATTAAGACCGGGTTTCATGCTTCTTCGCCGCCCGCGCTCCCGGGAATGCCAAACAACGTAGGTGAGAGACTGCTCAGTAGTCTCTTACCTACGTTTTTTGCTCTGCTGCCGAAGGGAGTGCCGGCTTCAGCCGGCTAAAGCCGGCACTCCAGAATACTAGGTACTACGCAGCAACAATGCGCCCCTCTTTCACGGCTGCTGCAAGAGCCTCGTGGTCACGCTCGGTCTGATCCGCATACCGCTCGGCGAACGCAGTGATCGCCTCATCGAAAGCCTCGCCTTTGCCCATATAGGCGGCGATGGTGATGCGGTCTCCCGAGCGAGCATGCGCCCGCGCCAGCGCACCACCGCAGATAGCTGCGTAGAGCTGGAGCCCGTCGGGGCCGAGCATACTCACCTCGGCCGAACCCTTCATATCGCGGAGTTGGCGCCAGTAGTAGTCGTTGCCGTCAGCGCCCGTGTTCCAACCCAGGAAGATGTCACTCGCTGCCTGGAGCAACCGTTGGCCTGCGATTACCCGTTGGCCCTGGTTAGCGTAGCGACTCGGTGCTAGGTGCGGCTCTAGTACCGAGTGGTTCGCCTGCTTCACCTGGAGCAAGAGCGGGTCGTTGGCGTCGCGGCCAAGCAGCAAAATGACATAGGCCCGCGTCCCGACGCTTCCGACCCCCACAACCTTGCGGGCGATATCCGCGACACGATAGCGCATGAGCAGGTCGTGTCGATCGTCTTGAAGACTCTCGCGGTAGGTGCGAAACTCCTCGCGGATGCGCTCCTCGTGACTCCCCGAGCTCAGGGGAACCAGCAGGGGCGGATCGCTGATGAAGCGTCGTTGCCCGTCTACGAATGTGGTCAGTTTGTCGAGGGCTTGCAGGCTGTCTTTGCGCCGAGCCTTCGCCATATCGGTCTTCGCCATCTTTGCGGCACGCCCCGAGACTATTTGATCCAACATCTCGAGCAACTGCGTGGCCTCGATCCGGTGATACCAGAGCTCTAGCTCTCGCATCTCTGCGAAGCGCCGCATGGTCTCGCGATAAGAGAGAACCGCTACCTGCGCGGCGCGCCGAGACTGGCGGGCGGAAAAGTCATTGCTGCGGGCGGCTACGACGAAGCTTGTCGCCAGGCGCTTGACATCCCACTCGAATGGCCCCGGTAGCGTCTCGTCGAAATCGTTGAGATCGAAGAGCAACGCCCGCTCAGGTGAGGCATAGACGCCAAAATTTGAGAGGTGACAATCGCCGCAGAGCTGAACGGTGATGCCGCTATTGGGGGTACGGGCCAGGTCGTGGGCCATCACAATCGCTGATCCGCGCAGAAACGCAAAGGGTGACGCAAGCATGCGCCCGTACCGCAGGGGGACGAGTTCGGGCAGACGGGCCGGAGTCTGCGCTTCCAGAAGCGCAACCGGGTCAAGCCGATCTGCGCTCGGCTTCCACCTGGCATGAGCACTGCGGGATGCACGTTCGCGGGCGGCACGCCCCTGTTCTTCGCGCTGTGCCACCGTGGGATGGCGTAGCCGTGGGGGCGATGGCGTGGTGCTCGTTTCAGGCAACGCAGGTGTAATAATCACGTGCATACTTGCACCGGATGCCTCTTGTGAGACAAGACTCTCTGGCATAGCTTCCTCCTTATTAGGTTGCACACGGTAAGCGACATGCTTGCTAAGACCATTCTACGCCGCTGAACGGTCGGATGGCATCGTGCGTTGCCGCAATTCTGGTAGCCAACAAACGCAGGATCGCGGCCATGCGTCCTACGTAGATCGGGCAGGAACGTTGCTACTTTTAGCAGTTCCTACCCGCTGCAACGCTGCTGGGGGCGCACCGAAGTCGGCTATGCCGACTTCAGTGCGCCCCCAGCAAAAGTGGTAGGGCGTCAGCCCTACCCATAACGCCGTCGCCAGACAAGATACCACGCCAACGCGCCCCCCATCAGCAAGACGCCGACCCCAAGCAACATCTGTGCCCTCACCGGCGAACTTCCTGGGCTAAGAGGCGGTGATTCTACTGGTGCATTGTCGCCCGGTGCCGAGTCAACCTCGGGCGCAGGTTCAGCCGCCATCATCGGGGCCATTGGCGCGGCTGGTTCAACCCTCGCTTCAGGGGTTGCCGCCGCTCTGACGGACGCCTCGGTCGGGGCGCTTGCTACCTCGGGACTCTCCAAGCCTCCGGCATGCCCTACGCCTGGCTCAGGGCTGGTCTGGGCCTCTTGCTCAATCAGCGCACTCATGGGCTCGAACATGGCGGTATCGGCCATCGCCTGGTTGCCCATCCCGAGCAACTGGACACTGGCAAACACGACGAGCAGGAGCCCGACGAGACCACTGCCAAACTGCATCACCCAGGCGAGCGGCCAGGCAAACCTGGGGCGCACGGTTGTCGCCGGGTCAAGCGTGAACGAACGTGGCGGCACGACCGTTTCAAGCTCGCGCAGACTCGCCACGGTGGCCCGTAATGCTTCAAGCTCGGCTTTGAGCGGTGGCTCACGTTCGAGCCGACGTTCGAGGTTGACCCGCTCGGCTACCGTCAGTTGCTGATCAAGATAGGCCGAGAGCAAGAGCTCATCGTGTTCAGACAGATGTGTTCTAGATACGTGATTCATCGTCATGGCTGCCAGGTCATCAACCGGACAGATGGGCACCTTGGGTGATGGTGCAAGGCCAGGGCAAGCTGTATCAGCTAGCTATCATTATCATGACGGAATTGGCTTGGTAGAAGTTCCCCCGCTCGGAGCAGATCGCGCATCCGCGCTCGGGCGCGACTCAAGCGCGATTTGACTGTGCCCAGGTTGGTGCTGGTGATCACAGCAATCTCTTCGTAAGCCAGCCCTTGTACATCACTGAGGATCAGCACAATGCGCTGATCCTCGGGGAGTTTTGCTATCGCTTGTTGGATCGCGGCCGCCAGTTCATGGCGCAACGCCGTCTCTTCGGGCAACTCACCGGTGTCGGCCAGTTCTAGCACTGGCCCGCCCGCTTCGCTCTCCGTAGCAGCCTCCAGCGAGATGCTCGGACGGCGTTTGCGGCTGCGCAACAGATCGTAACAGGTATTCGTCGCAATGCGCAGCAACCACGAACGAAAAACCCCGCCACGGAACTGGTTGAGCTTGCGGTACGCGGTGATGAAGGTCTCTTGGGTTACGTCAGCAGCGGCCTCGGCTTCGCCAAGCATGCGGTAGCAAAGGTTGAAGACACGGCGCTCGTAGAGCCGCACAAGCTGATTGTACGCCTCGACATCACCTTGTTGACTGGCTTGCACCAGACGCTGTTCTTCATGCTCCATAACACCTGGTAGACTTGCTCGCGGGCGCATTTCCGGCCCGTATTATACCAGAGTTACCCTGTTCTCTCCCATGCTCGCACCACGCTGCGCCATGCCCGCCAGAGGAAGTAGGTCTCGATCGGTCCGCTGATCAGAAAGGCCGCCCAGACAACCCAGAGTGCCGGTACCAGCCAGACGCCGACCAGGGCGATGACGACGGCGAGCCAGTTGAGGATGCCGGTGATGATCAGCGGCGTCCGTGTGTCGCCGGTGCCGCGCAAGGCTCCGGCATACACAAACGTCGCTGCCCAGAGCGGTTGGGTCAGGGCGACGGCAATGATCGCTCCTGATCCACTGGCAACGAGCGTTGGATCGTCGTTGAAGAGCCGGATCAATGGGGCGGCAAAGAAGATAAAGAGTAGCCCCAACCCACTCATCCAGAGCACCGCCCACCGCAGGGCAACCCGGGTATAGGCCTGTGCTTCATCAATCCGTCCAGCCCCGACGGCTTGCCCCACCAGGGCGGTTGCCGCAAGCCCAAACCCAAGCCCCGGCAAAAAAGAGAGCGAGAGAATGTTGAACGCGATCCGGTGCGCCGCCAGATCGACGGTGCCGAGCATTGCCACAATCGGCGTCAGCGCTGCCAGCGCTGTGATCACCAGCACCTCTTCGAGCGCCGCAGGGAGCCCAATGTGCATCACCGACCCGAACGCCTTGCGCTCGGGTCGCCAACTCCCGGCTCCACCTACCTTCACCCCGTTGCGCCCCCGGACAAGCACCAGCACAAGCAGAATCGCCCCCATGCCTCGTGACAGCACGGTGCCCCAGGCACTCCCCACCGCCCCAAGCTCTGGCATGCCCAGGTGCCCATAGATCAGGGCCCAGGTCAGAACAAGATTCACCAGATTCGCCAGGGCCGTGACCTGCATAGGCGTCTGCGTATCGCCGGCCCCACGCAGCACGGCACTCGCCAGCAACATGATCGTCAGGGTCGCAAGCGCACCCATCGTGACCATCAGATACTCGGTGCCAATCGCGGCAACCTCTGGCTCAAGCCCAAAGAGCCCCATCAGCACGGGACTCAGCAGAAGCCCAAGGAGTGAGAGAGGCACCGCAATCACCACGCTCCAGATCAGCGTCTGGCGTGCAACCCGGCTTGCTTCAACCAGATTGCCTGCGCCTACGGCCTGGGCTACCAGCACCGACGCCCCGACAGCCAGCGCGCTCATGGCGGCCAGCAACACAAAGATCACCTGGAGCGACGCCCCGACCCCGGCGAGCGCTGCCACGCCGAGGCCGGCCACCAGCAGCGTATCCACCACACCCATCAAGGTCTGGAGCAGATTTTCGCCAATAACCGGCACAGCGAGGTCAAAGACCCGCCGCCGGATCCCTTTTTGTTCACGTGAAACAATCACTTGGTGACGACCTGTTCGAGCAGTTTCACATTCGCATACACCGCATCAATGTGCGGCGTAGGCGTGCCAGTCAGACGGCCAAGTTCGGCGACTGCCCCCACCAGGGCATCAATCTCGGTGCGTCGGCCTGCTTCGATATCTTGCAACATCGAGGTCTTGTGGGCCCCGATATCTTCGGCCATTTTGATGCGCCGTTCGATCGAAACTGGGAAACGGATGCCGAGGGTTTCCGCCACGGTCTGGGCTTCGGCCATCATCTGCTCGGCCAACGCTCGGGCAAGCGGATCGGCAATAATGCGATCAACCGTCGCCCGTGTCAACGCACTGATCGGATTAAATGAGAGATTGCCCCAGAGTTTCAACCAGAGTTCGTTGCGAATATCGGGGCGTGGCGGGGCCTTGAGGCCAGCCTCGGTCATCAGGCGCGACAGGCGGATGACCCGTTCGCTTCGTTCGCCATTCGGCTCACCAAGCGTAAAGCGGTTGCCCTCGATATGTCGGATCTCCCCGGGGCGCGTGATTTCGGCGGCAGGGTAGACGACACAGCCCATCACCCGCTCGATCTCGGTGGCGGCAGCGATGACGCCCCCCGGATCAACCGTCTCGATCCGGCGGCCTTCGTATGGCCCACCGTGCTGCTGAAAATACCACCACGGAATGCCATTTTGCGCATAGACCACCGCTGTCTCTGGTCCATAGAGCACGCGCATCGGCTCGACCAACCCCGCGAGACTCTGCGCCTTCACGGCGACGATGACATACTCTTGGGGGCCAGCCGCACGCATATCATCAGTCGCCAGCACCGGGTGCGCCACCTCACGCCTGCCATCATCATACGTCAACGCCAACCCGTCGCGCTGGATCGCCGCCAGATGCGCCCCTCGCGCAATCAACGTCACCTCCGCCCCCGCCAGGGCCAGTTTGACCCCCAGCAAGCCGCCAATTGCTCCCGCGCCCACAATGCAAATACGCATAGCTCAAACCTTTGAGATCTCACTACAACTTCCGCAAATAGACCTGCTCCAGCGTATGGCGCACCCCTTTTTCCAGGATCAGGTCGGCCCGTTCACGCGTTGGCTCAATATTCTGTTTAAGGTTGACATAATTAATCTCACGCCAGATCCGCTGCGCTGTAGCAACCGCTTCGGCTTCACTCAGATCGGCATAGCGCCGAAAATAGGAGGTCGGATCGCGGAAGGCGGTGCGCCGCAGACGCAAGAAGCGTTCGATATACCACTGATCGAGCAGGCGCTCGTCAGCATCAACATAGATCGAAAAGTCAAAGAAATCCGAGACAAAATTCTGAGGAGCCTGGGCGACTCTTCCTCCACGTTGCAGCACGTTCAGACCTTCGACAATCAGGATATCAGGGCGATCAATCACCATCGTCCGATCCGGCACAATATCGTACACCAGGTGCGAATAGATCGGCACCTCAAGGCGGGGCACCCCCGATTTGACATCCGACATAAACTGGAGCAACCGTCGCCGGTCGTAGCTCTGCGGAAAGCCTTTGCGGTGCATGATCTTGCGCTGTTGCAGCACCGTATTCGGATAGAGAAAGCCATCGGTGGTGATCAATTCAACCTTGAGATCACCGTGATAGCGTGAGAGCAACGCCTGGAGAATCCGGGCCGTACTGCTCTTGCCGACCGCAACGCTTCCGGCAATGCCAATGACATACGGCACCCGCTTGGCCGTTGGGTTGCCCAGAAAGACGTTTGTAACCTGATAGAGTTGTTGTGAGGCATCATAATAGAGTTGCAGTAGACGGACGAGGGGCAAATAGATGTCGGCAACATCTTCCAGCGAGACCGTATCGTTCAGGCTGACCAGGGTATCCAATTCTTCAGCGTAAATTGGCAGTGGCACCCCCTGGCGCAGACGTGCCCATTCGTCACGGGAAAAGATGAGATACGGGCTACAACGTCGCTTGGCAGCGAGCATAGATGCCATCACGCTTCCTCTCATAGCTTATTCGTTTGTAAACAAAGTTTTCCGGTCTTCCTGGGAGCGCGGGCCGCCCGAAGAAGGTTACGTTGCTTCCTGATACTTCGTGCCCTGGGAGCGAGGGCGAGACGCCCTCGCTCCCAGGGCGCGTGTCATGCTGAGTACTACATGGCCCGCGGGCCAGTGGTGCCGTGAGCAACCAGTGTGTTGCACCGGCCTGCCCATGTCACCCCGAACGAAGTGAGGGGTCTTCCATGACGATCCGTGCAGATTCCTCACTGCGCCTGCGGCTTCGTTCGGAATGACCGCGGAGGCGTTGCGATCCGACCATCCATGAGGTTTGTTGCTCAGGAGCGGAGCGAAGCATCTCTACCAGAAAATGTAGTTCACAACTATTGACTCAACCCGAGCGCCTTTGCCATGGTAATCCGCTGAAGCTTGCCTGTCGCCCCACGGGGCAGGCTTTCGAGCATATGGATGCGCCGTGGCACTTTGAAGTCGGCCAGGGTCGCGCTACAATAGTCCCGTAATGCCTGTTCGCTCACCTCTTCTTTGAGGACAACCGCCGCATGAACTTCTTCGCCCAGCGTCGGGTGAGGTACGGCAAACGCGAGGGCTTCGGCCACCGCAGGATGCCGCAAGAGCACATCGTCAATCTCGAGTGGCGAGATCTTTTCGCCGCCGCGGTTGATCAGTTCTTTCAATCGCCCTGTCAGCTGCAGGTAGCCGTCGGCATCGAGCATCCCCTGGTCGCCCGTGCGGAACCATCCCTCCACAAACGCGGTCGCATTGGCTTCGGGGTTGTTTTCGTACCCATCAACCACATTTCTCCCGCGCACCACGACCTCGCCGCGTTCACCCTGGGGCAACAGTGCCCCGTGCTCATCCATAATCCCAACCTCGACGCCAAACCCAATGCCCACCGAGCCAGCCTTGCGTGGGGCCGGTGGCAACGGGTTCGACGTCATCTGGTGGCTCGCCTCGGTCATCCCATAGCTCTCGAGCACCGGCGCGCCAAAGACGGTCTCGAGGCGTTCCATCACCACTGGTGGCAGAGGTGCGCTGCTCGAACGAATAAAGCGGAACGGATTGGCGCGAATCAGGTCGAGGTTGCGTTCGGCGCGCGCCAGCAGCAACTGATGCATCGTCGGCACCGCCGAATACCAGGTCGGGCGGAACTGCTCGACCCAGTTCCAGAATTTCAGGCCATCAAAGCCCGCCGGACAGATCACCGTACCCCCGGTTGCCAGGGTGCTCAACAGCGAGGCGACGATGCCGTGGATGTGAAAGAGGGGCATCACACAGAGCGCGCGGTCCTCGCCGTTGAGGTTGTAGGTGGCCCCAATATGGGCCGCCGAAGCAGCCAGATTGCGGTGACGGATCGGCACGCGCTTGGGCCGACTCGTTGTGCCGCTGGTATGCAAGATCATCGCGACATCATCAGGGGTTGCGAACGCCGCATCTCGTGGGTGCGGCGCAGGCGTAGCGCCCCCCGGCTGAAGCGTAAACGTACCATCAGCGGCCGCCACCACTTCGAGCACAAACATCCCCGGCAAGAGCGCCGCCCGCGCCTCGGCCTGGGTCTCGGGCAAGACCACGAGCGCCTTGGCCTGGGTATCCTCAAAATAGAAGGCAAACTCTTCTTGCCGATACTTCGGGTTGAGCGGCGCCGCGGTCGCGGCCGTAGCTGTCGCAAGAAACGTGACCACCATCGCCGGGCCATTGCCCATTGCAATGGCAACCCGATCACCGCGACCTAGCCCGAAGGCCTGCAACTGCGCCGCCATTGCGACCACCGAAGTGCGCAACCCTTCATAATTCAACCCTGGGTAATCTGGCGCGACGAGGGCGGCAGCTTCAGCGTCGCCCTCTTGCAACAGGTCAAGCAAGGTTTTCTGTATATCATTATCAATTAGCGCCATTGATCAGACCCCTTTGCGCCTTTGCGCCTTTGCGTCAAATCATCCGTCTTCTTACCACCCGGCGGCGACTCCATCACAGCGGGCTTCGGTGCCGGCCACATACTCGCCCGAGTCGCGCCGCCAGATAATCTGACCACGCCCAAAGCCACCGACTTCGGCTTCCGCGATCACCTGATGCCCCCGCGCCATCAACCCCTCGATGACATGGCGCGGTGTCTCAAGCTCGACGCGCACGCTCCCATCGCGTTCCCAGCGCCAGCGCGGTGCATCCAGGGCCGCCTGCGGATGCATGCCATAGGTGAGGCTATTGACGATCACCTGGGCATGGCCTTGCGGTTGCATATGGGCACCCATCACCCCAAACGGCCCGATGCCCTGCCCATCTTTCAGCAGAAAACCGGGGATGATTGTGTGGAAGGGCCGCTTGCCGGGCACCAGCATATTCGGATGCCCAGGGGTCGTGACAAAACCACAGCCACGATTATGCAGCGCAATACCCCAGTCGGGCACCACCACCCCCGAACCAAAGCCCATATAGGTCGACTGGATCATGCTGACCATCCGCCCTTCGCGGTCGGCAGCACAGAAATAGACCGTGCCACCTTGTGGCAATTCACCGGGGCCAAAATCCTGGGCGTGGTCACCAATCAGACTGCGCCGTGCAGCCAGGCGTTCACGGTCAAGCATCGCCGACACTGGCACCTCAGCCATCGCCGGATCGCCAACATACGCAAAAATATCAGCAAAGGCCAGCTTCATCGCCTCGATCTGCAGATGAAAACTCGCCGCCGAGTCACGCACATAGCTCGCCAGATCGACGCCATCAAGGATACCGAGCGCCAGCAACGCCGCGATGCCCTGCCCATTCGGCGGAATCTCGGCCACCGTATAACCACCATACTCCATCGTAAGCGGTTCAACCCACTCGGAACGATGCGCCGCGAGATCGTCTGCCGTCAGCAGACCACCGGTTGCCTGACTGAAGCGTGCGATCGCCTCAGCGATCTCACCCTCATAAAACGCCCGTGGCCCGACCTCCGCGAGCATCCGCAACGTCCGTGCGTGCCCAGGGCTACGGAACCGCTCACCCGCCCGTGGCGCACGGCCATCGAGGGCAAAAGTCTTGAGAAAACCGGCAAACTCAGGGCTTGTACGCTCGTGCGCCGCAGCGACCCCTTTGGCCCAGAAATGGCTCACCATCGCGGCCACCGGCGCACCCTGCTCGGCATAGGCAATGGCTGGCCCCAACACCTGGGCCAGCGGCAGCGCCCCAAAACGGCTATGCATATCCCCCCAGAGCTGCACCACCCCGGGCACCGTCACCGGCAACCAGCCATAGGTCGGCATCGTACCCTGCCCCGCGCGCTCAAGAGCCTCCACACTCAACGCAGCCGGCGCCCGCCCCGACCCATTGATCCCGTGCAGTTTAGCCCCATCCCAGATCAGCGCAAAACCATCGCCCCCAAGCCCATTCGAGGTTGGCTCAAGCACCGTCAAACACGCCGCAGCGGCGAGCGCAGCATCTACCGCCGTCCCCCCGGCCTGCAACATCGCAAGGCCAGCCTGCGACGCCAGCGGATGGCTCGTCGCCACAACGCCATTCCCCGCGATCAACGGCACCCGGCGGGAAGCATAAGGAATATGTAACAGATCGTTGTTCACACGGCACTCCATCGGGCTAAACAAGAAAGCATCAGGCAGGCACCCATGCACACACCTCAGGTGAATTATGCCACAGAATTGCAACTGTAGGGGCACGGCTTGCCCGTGCCCCTACAGTTGCTGGGCCAACAAGCGCGATCATCACAGCCCTCCTCCGCCGAAAACCGCAACCGCCTCATAGGGCGTACGGGCTGTTTGAGCGAAGGGCGCTTATGCAGAGTTTGCCAGCAGTATCCCAAGAGCCAGAGGCGCACGGCGGGGGTGCCAACGCCATCCATGTCATTCCGAACGGAGTGAGGAATCTTCACTGATGCGCATGGAAGACCCCTCGCTACGCTCGGGGTGCCACGGCGGGCGCAGCGGGGTGCCACGGCGAGCGCAGCGGGGGTGGCAACGCATCCATGTCATTCCGAACGGAGTGAGGAATCTTCACTGCGGCGCATGGAAGACCCCTCGCTGCGCTCGGGGTGACATGGCGGGCGCAGCGGGGTGCCACGGCGGATGCCTTGGGGTGCCACGGCGGATGCCTTGGGGTGCCACGGCGGGCGCGACGGGGTGGCAAGGACGCACGGCGGGGGTGCCAACGCCAGCCATGTCATTCCGAACGGAGTGAGGAATCTTCACTGCGGCGCATGGAAGACCCCTCGCTCCGCTCGGGGTGCCACGGCGGGCGCAGCGGGGTGACACGGCGGATGGCCTTGGGGTGCCACGGCGGATGCCTTGGGGTGACACGGCGGGCGCGACGGGGTGGCAAGGACGCACGGCGGGGGTGCCAACGCCATCCATGTCATTCCGAACGGAGTGAGGAATCTTCACTGCGGCGCATGGAAGACCCCTCGCTGCGCTCGGGGTGACATGGCGTGTTAAATGTCAACTAGATTTGCCGCCTGGTGTCAACTAGATTTGCCGGTTCCCGCTCCCTTCCCTCGTGACCTGCG
>NZ_LYXE01000122.1 GCF_002532075.1 Candidatus Chloroploca asiatica
CCTGGCGGGTGCCCTGGCGGGTGCCCTGGCGGGTGCCCTGGCGGGTGCCCTGGCGGGTGCCCTGGCGGGTGCCCTGGTGGGTGCCCTGGCGGGTGCCCTGGCGGGTGCCCTGGCGGGTGCCCTGGCGGGTGCCCTGGCGGGTGCCCTGGCGGGCTGCATACACAGAAGATTCAATCGCCCTGCAGGTTAGACCGATTTGGGCAGGTACATGATACCAATATTGTCGCCACGATGCAGACAATTGGGGTCACCCGTATCCTGACGAATAATCCAGACGATTTCGCACCTTTTAGTACGTTTATCACCGTGATACCGCTAGTGTCGTTCTTCGCTCAACAGGCTGGGAGTGCGTAACGAATTGCCCTTAGCCACAGGCTCCCCACTGTGCCGGGGCTCGTAGATCGGTGAGCAGCACGGTGTCGAGGCTGACGGCGGTGGCTCCGGCATCGAGCAGGGCGCGTGCGGCGGCAAGGCTCGTGACGCCGCCGCCGGCAATGATGGGCACGGTCACGGCTGCGGCGAGCGCGGTGAGCTGGCGTAGGACGATGGGGTGCAGCGCTGGCCCGTAGAGCAAGCCTTCGCGATAGCCTGTGGCACTGGCGACGGCAGCGGGTACGCCGTCAGTCAGGGCCAGGCAGTCGGCCCCGGCCGCAACGACGGCCTCGGCGATGGCAAGCATCGTTGCCATTTCGCCTGACAATCTGGCAATTAATGGCAAGGGTGTTGTAGCCCGCGCTGCCGTGATCAGACTCTGTGCTGCGTGTGGTGTCAGGGCTTCAGAGGCAGCAAGGGCGAGCTCGATCCCGCGCACGGCCTCACTCGCCTCAAGTTCCGTCAGCAGACGTTCGAGTTCCGCCGGATGTTCGGCGGCGACACTCACGATGACGGGCAGATTCCAGTTTCGCCAGAGCGGGGCAAAGCGCTCGCGTACTGTACGAACCCCGGGATTGGCCTGCTCATCAGTGAGCACCAGACCTGCCGGGGTCTCGTGGATCTGCGGGTGTGTACGGATCGGGCGCAGCGTCGTGGTGCGGGTGAGCAACGCACCGAGGCCGTGGGTCGGTGGTTGACTGGTCAACCCGAGTTGGCGGGCGACCTCAACGCCATAGCCGACGCTGCCCGCCCCCGCTACGAGGGGCGTGGTCAGGCTGAGCGTATACGGATTGTGGGGCGCAAGATCATACATCAGCGTTGGGCCAGACTGCGCACCACCTCGACAATCAGGCGGCGCTCTTCAACCTTGATCCGTTCGTGCAGACTTGCCGGGGTATCATCGGGGCGCAGGGGCACTTCGGCGCGGGCAAGCACCGGCCCATCGTCCACCCGGGGCGTCACCCGATGAATCGTACAGCCACTCACCGGCAGCCTACGTTGCACGGCCTCGTCAACCACGTGTGCGCCACGCAGGGCGGGTATGACCAGGCCCGTGCTTGTTGTTACGGTATCGCTGCTATCATCGGGCAAAAGCGCAGGATGCTGATTGATCACCCGCTGGGGGAACCAGTTCAAGAAGGCTGGCGAAAGAATCCGCATAAAGCCCGCGAGCACCACGAGATCGGGGGTAAAGGCCGCCGTTACCCCCGCGAGGCGTTGCTCCCACGCGGCGCGCACCATCGCCCGTTGCGGGCCACGCGGCGCGGCGGGCAACGGCACGTGCGCCGTTGCCACCCCGCGCTGCAGCGCACGTTGCAGCCCATATGCGGTAGCCTGGTCACTTACGACCAGGCTCACCTGTGCCCCCAACTGCCCGGCATCTTCGGCCTCGAAGAGCGCCTGAAGATTCGAACCTGTGCCACTAAGCAAAACCGCAACCTGATACATAAGGTATCACTTCTGAGCGTGTGCCGTCGCCGCAGCATAGTCCAGCAGCCGCCCGCTAGCGAGTGCCCGTGCCCATGAACGAGGTTGGCGCTCGCGCCAATTGCCCTTGTGGTACACATACCCGGCGAGCAACGGGAAGGTCACCGTCGCCTCACCAAAGACCATCTGCTCTTGGGCAAGGCTTACCTTGCCCCACGAGTTGGCCTCTTTGAGGGTTGACCCCGAGAGCGCCCCGTCACGTTCATCGGCCACGGTCAATTGTACCGCATACTGGTGCATTGCGGCATCATAGCCAAGGAACTCGGCGGAAACGACAATATCCTGGACAAAATTCTTGGGCACACCGCCGCCGATCATCAGCAACCCGGTGGTGCCAGCCCAGACCTTGATCGCCGTGAGTTCACGGAAGTCCTTGACACTATCAATGCTCACATGGCGGTCGGGATGGACAACCTGGTGGGCAACGAGCCCGAAGCCAGCCGAGCAATCCGAGAA
The DNA here is from genome assembly GCF_002532075.1 of Candidatus Chloroploca asiatica. GTDB lineage: Bacteria > Chloroflexota > Chloroflexia > Chloroflexales > Chloroflexaceae > Chloroploca > Chloroploca asiatica. The sequence continues at coordinate 2,317 of NZ_LYXE01000122.1, forward strand.
CGCGGGCACAAAGATCGGCACGTCGCGGCGATACGCTTCGAGCACAATGCTCTCGGCGTCGGGATGGTGCTCGGCGAGATACGCGCCCATGGCCTGAATAAACTCGCGGCTCGAATAAACTCCGGGTTCCATCGTTTCCGCGATCACACGGATCGTCTCATCGCAGATCCGCAGCTCTTCCTCGTCAATATAGGTATCATAGATACGGTCAATCATCTGCTCGCGCAACGCATTATCATCGGCGAAGGGGTTGCCCTGGTAGTGCCGGAAGCCGAGCGCCTCGAAGAAATCCTGGTCAACAATATTGGCCCCAGTCGAAACAATTGCATCAACCGCATTGCAGCGCAACAGATCAAGGATCACGCCCTTTTGCCCGGCTGAAATCAGGCTCCCAGCGAGCGTCAGAATCACGGTTGCCTCTGGATCGGCAACCATTGCATCGGCAATCTGCGCCGCACGCGCAAGATTACGGGCCTGAAACGCTGTTTGCCCCATCATCTCGATCAGCGGAACCACGTTCACGCGCTTGATATCAAGATGCTCGACCGTCGTATGTAGCAGTTCTTCTTTTGCCATCAGAACCCTCCTTCTGGTATCTCAAGGCCATAAAAAAAGCCCCCGCTGAGGAATCTACGGTACGCCTGTGCGCCCGCCATCAATTCCCAACGTGGCTAATACATATATTATATCACATTCGTAGGGTCAAAGTACGCACTGCTGCCCCGTGCTTTAGGGCGATTGCATCATACGAAACCGGAGACAATAAAGACGCGCTATCAGGGCACCCGCAAGGGGTGCCCCTACCGGTTGGGGCCGGGGCCGGTGTAGGGGCACCCCTCGCGCGTGCCCTGGCGGGGTGCCTACTTCGCCCCTACGACTTTTTATGCAAAAACCCGCAAAGTTTGTCTTTTTTGTCCAAAAACGTATTATACTGAAGTTGGTCTGTACATTTGAGGCAACAGCATCAATGATTCGTATGAAACGTATTCTTCGTCAATGGAGGCTTGGGCGTCTTGGGCGCCTCTGTTTTTTTGGTCTCCTCCTCCTCCACTTTGTTAGCACCCTTGTGCAGCCTGTCGCCGCACAGGCTCGTGGACCACTCTTTACCGTCGAGTTGAGTGGTGTCGTCAGTACCCACACGGTTGATTATCTCCGGCGCACCTTGCGTGAAGCCGAAGCGAATGACGCCGAGCTCTTGCTTATTGAACTCGGTGTGACGGGTGCTGTGTTACGCGATGTACGTCTGGTTGCCGCCGATCTTGCGAATGCCAGTGTGCCCGTCGTGGTTTTTGTTCCGCCCGGGATCGCGAGCGGGGCCGCAGGTTCGTGGTTGTTAGCGGCCTCGCATGTTGCTGCCATGGCCCCGGATACCTCCTTTGGGGTTCCAGTGCCTCTGATCGAAGCCAATGCCAACCTCGGCGAGCAGGCGCGTGAGTTGTTGCTCAACGAGGCGATCCTCCAGCTTGGCTCCTGGAGCCGCGAGCGGGGACGGAACGATGGCTGGGTTGAACCGGCTGTCCGTGAGGGCATTGTGTTCAGCAATGCTCAGGCAATTGAACTTATTCCACCGGCAATCAATCTGGTTGCACGCGACCGCGAAGAGTTGTTGACCCTGCTGGAAGGGCAGGTTGTTGTGCTTGCTGATGGCGAGACTCGTACGTTGCGTACGCTTGGGCAACCCACAAAGCTCCTCGAGCCGACCCTGTGGGAAATGATCCTGATGCTTCTCGCCAATCCGACTGTGGCCTTTCTGTTGCTGATCATGGCGGGGGTTGCCGCCTATGCCGAACTCGTCACACCGACGCTCGGTGTGCTGGCAGGGCTGGCCTTGATCTTGCTCATGATGGCTTTGATTGGCCTCTTTGCCTTGCCTGTACGCTGGTTGGCCGTTTTAGGGCTCTTTCTTGCGTTCGGGCTCGTTGCCGCTGATCTCTTTTTGCCTTCCCAGGGCACTGTTACGGTGCTTGGCTTGGTCTTACTGGTGGTGAGCGCCATGATGATGTTTGACAATGCGCAGGCTCCGGGTGTGGCGGTGGCGTTCTGGGCGATTTTGCTGGTGGCGGTCTTGATTGCCGCGTTTGCGACGGTGGGTGTTTTGCTTGCCGTACGGGCCCGCAATGCACCGGTGACAACTGGTCAGGAGGGCATGATCGGGCGTCTGGCTGAAGTCCGTAAACCCCTCGAACCCGAGGGGATGGTGTTTGTTGAGGGTGCGCTCTGGCGTGCGCTCAGCGAAGATGGTGATGTTGAAATGGGTGAGTGGGTGCGGGTGACCGGGGTCTATGACCTGCGCTTGACGGTGAAACGTCTTGCGTCGACGCCGACCACGGGCGAACGCCCGCACGAACCAAACCCGACCGAATAGTTTAGTCTGAAGGAGTGGGATAATGAATGGTGGAAGTGGTCTTTTTTTGCTTGCCTGTCTGGGTGTCCTAGGTTTTGTCGCCCTGATGGTTTTGCTTTCGTCGATCAAGATTGTGCCTGAATACGAGCGCGGGGTGATCTTTCGCCTTGGACGTCTGGTTGGTGCCCGTGGCCCCGGCCTCTTTTTTGTGGTTCCCGTCTTCGAGCGCATGGTGCGCGTCGATACCCGTGTCATTACGATGGATGTGCCAGCGCAAGAAGTTATTACCCTGGATAACGTCACCATCAAGGTCAATGCGGTGCTCTATTTTCAGGTGATCAATCCCAATTGGGCGGTCACTAAAGTGATGGACTATATTCGTGCGACGATGCAGATTGCGCAGACAACCCTGCGCTCGGTTGTTGGCCAGGGTGAGCTTGACGAGTTGCTGGCCAAGCGTGAATTGATTAATCAGAAGCTTCAGCAGATCATTGATGAACAGACTGAACCCTGGGGCATCAAAGTGACGATCGTCGAGGTCAAGGATGTCGAGTTGCCCCAGAATATGCAACGGGCGATGGCCAAGCAGGCCGAGGCTGAGCGTGAGAAGCGCGCTAAGTTGATCCACGCTGAGGGTGAATTGCAGGCGAGTCGGGCCCTCGCTGATGCTGCCGCTGTCATTGCCAGTGAGCCGGTTACCCTCCAGTTGCGTTATCTCCAGACGCTCACTGAGATTGCCGTCGAGAAGAATAGTACGATTATCTTCCCGTTGCCGATCGAGACGATCAAGCAGTTTATGCCTGCCGAGGATAAGTTGCGCTAGCAACCGGCGATCTTCGGTCGCCGGTTGCGCCTGTAAGGTGTGTACGTTGCGGCCTGCGATCGCCAACGGTCTTAGCTACGACGCGGAGTTTGGGGGCGCAGCCTCTAGAAAATTCGCTTGGGCTAGCGGAAACGACCAGTGCAGTTGGTCGTTTCCGCTGGCCTAAGTATCGGTTTTAGGGCGTTTATCCTAAACCGAGGAAAGATCCAAGAAAAACACAAAATAGGAATGGAATTATGTGGCTTTGACAAGCAAAAAACACGAATTTATAATGATTCTGGTGCTTGCAATGTTTTCATTCTGTCGATAGGAAGTTATCACGTATGTCACACCAGACCACGCGCCTCCGTAAGGGAGTAGCCGCGCTTTTCGCCTCGTACCTTTTTATCTATCCCTGGTCGATTGCTCTTATCGCGCTTGATCGGGTGCCTGTCTGGGGCACTTGGATGGGTGGAGTGTTGCTCTTGTTGCAGGGTTCGTTGATGGGGCTCTGGCTCATTGTCAATTTTGGGCGGTGGGGTGCGTTCGCTTCGCTTTGGATCCTCTTTCTTTCGTGGCTGGTTGAACATACGGGGGCTACAACGGGCTTTCCCTTTGGGGCATTTTCGTATACCGAGGTGTTGCAGCCCCAGATTTTCGGCGTGGTGCCGCTCGCGATCCCCTTTGCATGGCTGCTGGTGGTGACGACCGCAATGGGTGTCGGTGAATTGATCCTGGGTCGTGAAAATCGCCCGATGGCCGAGGATCAGCAGGTGAGCAGTACCAAGGTCTTGATGGCGGCAGTCTTTGCCCTCTTGCTCGATGTGACGATCGAGCCGTTTGCGGTGCATATCAATGGGTACTGGGTCTGGAGTGGGACGCCAGATGATATCTATTATGGCATTCCGCTTTCGAATTTTGTTGCCTGGTTTGTGACCAGTCTGCTGCTGAGTTGGGTGTTGTTGCGCTATCGCGCCAAGGCCGCTCGCCGACGCGAGGCGGCCTATGCGCTCGATGATGTGCAACGCGATGCGGCGCACTTCTTCTGGCCCTGGTTGCCGGTGACCCTCTATTTGACCAATTTGACGATGTTTGTCCTCGTCAATCTGTCGCGTGGGCAAGAGTTCGCTGCGTTGGTCGGTGGTTTGATCATGCTGGCACTTGCTTTTCATTGGGCCTTGCCCCGTCTGGCTCGCCGCATGCGTGAGACCGAGCAGGAGTCGGGGGCGTAAGCCTCCGGATGGGGCCTTGGGGGCCTCATAAGACCTCACAGGTCCTTCAAGACCTGTGAGGTCTGAGCGCCGCTCTGCTACCTTCGGGTGCGCCGAAAGAGTTTGCGAAACCTATCGAATTGCTGGTCAATGCCGCGTTGCCCACGCAAGATGACGGCAAAGCGGTTGCGCTGCTCACCCACAACGTCGTCGCGTAAGGCATCACACGCCTGCGTCAGCCGCTTGTTGAGGTCGCGCATCGTTGCGCGGGCTGAGTCTGCTGCGTCCGCTCGATGCACTGGCCCGATACGGATAAAGGCGTGCGGGCGCTGTTCGCCTGAAAATTCGTAGCGCAGGGCGACTGGGCAGAGGTTCACGTCGCCGTTGAGTTGCGTAATGATACGCGCAACCCCTGGATACATCACGAGCGGGCGTTGATCCTGCGGTACGATCCGCCCCTGCGGGAAGATAAAGACTGACCGCGCTTGCGACCCTTTGCGCTCGCGCAACAGCTTGACCGTGTAGGCCAGCGTACGCTCGGTCTCTGCCGGGTTGCCTCGGTCAAGCCCAAAGGCCCCTGACCAGGTGAAAAAGCGGTACGCACGCAGTTGTTTCTCTTCCATCAACAGGTGCGCGTCGAAACGTCCCTGCAAGACGATGCGGTGGATGATATACATCAGATAGCCATCCCACCATGCGCTGTGGTTGAGATAGAGGATGAGTGGCCCGTCGTCAGGATCGGGCAGGGGGCCGTGACTCTGGAGCCAGACCCGGTCAAAGCTGCTCCAGAGCGACCAGCGCGCAAAGAACCAGTAGAGCAGTTCGTCGCCGAGCCAGTTTTTCGCGGCTGGAAACCTGGGGAGGGGCGCATCGTTCACGTTAAGGCCTCGGGGTGCAAGGCGTGTGCACGTTCATAGACCATGTGCGCCAGGCTAGTGAGTTCAGGGGTCAGTTCGTCGAGGTCAGCCTCGGCGGGCGCATAGAGCTCGCTAAGCACCTCGATCGCCGCCGCATCCAGGGCATGGCGCAGCGGCCACAGCCCTTCTGTCGTGCCATCGGTGAAAGCGACGATCACCGCAAAACGCCGTCGATCGACCGGGGTGGCTTGCTCGATCTGCCGCACGAGCGCATGCATCCGCGCGGGCAATTTCCCTCCCGGCAAGGGCGTCGTAATGAGCAAGACATCGGCGTCGGCGATGTCGTTGAGCACCGGCGTAGTCAGCGGGTCGTCGAGCGAAGGCAGGTCAGTGCTGATCAGGACTTCACCGAAATAGGCCGCCCGTTTGACGGGGGCTAGGGCCGCCAGCATCAGATCGAGGCTGGCGGGAGCCGGGCCACTTGCCATCGTGCTGCCACAGATGCCGAGGGTAAAGATGTAGCCGTCGTGCATGCCCTTACCTTGTGCTTACCTGGTCAACCCAGCGCTCTGGGGCGGTTGCGTGGTGAAAGAAGGTCTGGATATGGCTCCGTGCTTCGTCGAGGGTGCTTGCGTGATGCACGGCGACGCGCAGGTGGCTGCTGTTGGGCATGCCCAGGGCAAACTGGCCGATCAATTGCTTGATTTTGTTGAGCGCCAGCCGGTCGGGCAGCTCTTCTTCACACATCCCCATATAGCGCACCAGAAAATCGAGTTTATCGTTCGGCCCTGGCTCGAAGACCGCTTCGCCCCGCCGCAACTGCGCGATTTGCACAAAGATCCAGGGGTTTTCCATCGCACCCCGCCCGATCATCACCCCGTCTGCCCCGCTCTCATAGAGACGAACCAGGGCGTCTTCAGCGGTTTTTACGTCGCCACTGCCAATGACCGGAATCGTCACAACCTGCTTGACGGCGGCGATCCGACGCCAATCGGCACTCCCTTTGTAGCCTTGCTCGCGGGTACGTGGGTGCAAAGCGAGTGCGGCAATGCCCGCATCCTCGGCAAGCCGGGCGGTCTCAAGAAAATTGAGATTGTGCTCGTCCCACCCGGCGCGAAATTTGAGCGTCACCGGGATCGTGACGGCTGCCGTCACCGCTCGCAAGACTCGTTGCATCTTGGGCAGGTCGCGCAGCAATGAGGCCCCGTGACCGCCACCGGTGACCTTGGGCGATGGACAGCCACAGTTGATATCGAGAATATCGGCCCCCAACCCTGCGACGGTGCGAGCCGCTTCGGCAATCAGATCGGGATCATTGCCCGAAATCTGCATCGTCAGCGGGCGCTCTTCGGGGTAAAAATCGAGCAGTTTATGGCGTTTCAAGGCCTTGGGGGTGACACTGGCCGCATTGGTCATCTCGGTGCTGACCAGGCCGCACCCACCGAGGCGCAGGATCATCCGGCGAAAGATGCTGTCAGTCACCCCCGCCATCGGGGCAAGGGTGATATTTGGGGCGATCTTGATGTCGCGAATAGTGTAACTCGAGGGCAGTGCCTCGATGATAGTTGGCGTGAGCATAGCTAGATTATAGCGCAGCCTGAACGGAATTGTAAAGAATCGCCTTGACAGCATGGCTTGCACGGCGTAGCATTACACCATGCAACCTCAGCGAGGAGGTAGGGTATGGGGAACAGTAATGGCTCCGATCCGTTGCACGGTCCGGATCAGCGGCTCTCACAGGCGTGCAAGGCTATGGGCAATCCGGTTCGTCTGGCGATTTTGCGGTATGTGATGCGGCATCCCGATTGCATCGGGAACGAGATCCTGCTTCATCTCCCCGATGGTGGCCCTCATGCGCAGTCAACGTTGTCACAGCATCTGCGGGTCTTGCGTGATGCCGAGTTGCTCGAAGCCTATTCAGATGGTCCCGCCGTCTGCTATCGGGTCAATGCTACCCAGATCGCTTGGCTACGCGATCAACTCGGTGCCCTGGTTTGCTAGGATCGCCTCTGCTGCCTGATGCCCACTCTCGATGGCCCCATGCACGGTTGCCAGATGGCCGTTCGTTGCGCACGCTTCGCCTGCAAAGTAGAGCGCGTCGTCAACTGGTGCAGCGAGCATGGCGCGGGCTGCCCCCATGCCTACCGGACTGTAACTATAGGCCCCGTTGCTCCACGGATCGTTGGACCATGCGCTCATCTGGCCTCCCAGCCAGGCCTGACGTACTTCGTTGCCAAACAGGCTCGTCAGTTCGTTCAGGGCTAAGGTGAGGACTTGATCTTCGCTCATATGCGCGAGCGCGAGCGCCGCCGCCCCGCCCTGATAGCCCATAAGCGCTGGTGTGGTGGTGCTCACCACCGGCCACCAGGTGACGATCTTTCCATCGGTGCTCATGATGGTGAAAGGTTCCCAGCACTGCCGATCGAACCAGAGCACAAGCTTGGTCACGTGGCCCATGGCGATGCGTTCAAGGGCGGCCTGTTTGGTGGCGGGTAGTTCAGGGGTGAAGGTGATTGTTCCCGCCTGGAGCACCCCCAACGGCACGGTGATGATCACGCGGGGCGCGACGTGCTGGGTGCCATCTATCAGGGTCACGACGGCTTCGCCGCGTTGCCAGGTGATCTTGGTCACCGGGGCGCCGGTCTTGATGGTCAACCCAGCGGCTATGGCTGTCACCAGGGTCGCGTAGCCATCGAGCAGGTGGAAATTGCCTTGCCCGTTGGTGCTGGTGCGCCGTTCGTGGGCCAGGGCCGTCGCGCTCAAGCGGGCAGGATCAGCCCCTTCGAGATTTGTCAGCCAGCGTAGGGTCATCTGGGCCGCCGGCTCGTCAGGCTCAGCAAGGCTCGCCATCACGTCGGCCACACTTCGCTCGGGGCCCGCATATGTGGTGACGGCCTCGTAGAATTGATACGTCAGGGCGATGCACGGATCGTCGGTGGCAAGCATGGTTCCCCGGCGGGCAAAACGGCGATCACTTCCCCAGGCTTGGGTTCGTAGCCCGGCAGCCTGCACATACTGCCAGGTTGTCGCCTGCGCACCATGAATAAACTCGGCCCCGAGCTCGACCGGCCCATAGCGGTGATCCGTCCAGATCCTGCCCCCGATGCGTTCACGTGCTTCCAGCAGCAACACTTTCCAACCGGCCTCGTAGAGACGCCGACCTGCGGCGAGCCCGGCAGCGCCTGCGCCAATAATGATCACCTCGTTCATGGTCGCACCTACGCTTATTGTGTACTAAAGATCAGATCACGTCGGGCAAATGCGTAGATCGCAAGCCCGAGGAGCGAAATGAGGAGCGACGCCTGGGCGAAGAGATTCGCCAGGGCTGTGGCGGAACTGTAATCGCGGGTGACTGCGAGTTGAAAGCCATAAAAGGCGGGCACCAGGGGGCCACCAAGCAGCGCTTGTAGGGCGCGGAGCAGGGCCCGCACTGCTTCGGGAAGCGCATTGAGTAGTTGCCCACCGATGAAATTCCCTGAAAAAGCGAGCGCGATCAGGCTCAAGATAAAGAGCCGCCAGCCGGTCGGCAAGACCAGCGGTGAGAGCAAGAGCATCAAGGCGGCGAGCAGGCCAATATTGAGGAGCAACGGCAGGGTGCCGAGCAGCCAGTTGAGCAGATCAAGCTCGGTGGGAGGATTGAACAAGGCGACGATGACCGAGATAAGCCCATATGTTCCGGCGACAAGTGTCCACGCCGTGAAAAAGAGCCCGAGGAGAAAGGTGGCTCGTCCGATGCCCCGTGAGACAACGACATAACCCTGGGGGCGATCCCCGAGGCTGATCACGATTGCCATCGTATAGAGCGTCAACAGGGGCGTAAAGATGCCGACGACATTGAAAAAGTAGGTCACATCCATTGGGCGACGCAAAAAGATCGCATAGATCAGCAGGGCGGCAATGATCTCGATGGCAACCCGTCCCGAGCGTAGATATTCGAGTAGCGAAAAGCCGGTAAATCGTAACAGCCGCATACCTCTGTTCGTCTCCTGTGGCTCAACGGTGCCTTATTTGTCTTCGGTCTTTCCGGTTTGCAACAGTTCATGCAAAAGAGGATCGCGCTCACCCTGGCGCTCGGGTGACGCCACCTTCTCGGGAGGCGTGCGGGTGAGGATGGGGCGCTGTGAGTTATTGAACATGCCCAAGGACGTGTGGAGGCCGCTCGGTAGTTTGGTGGCTTGAATGGTTTCAAGGTAGAGGCGTTCAATGGGGTTTTCCAGCGGCTCGAGCATCAGGATGACCACATTCGCATCTAGCAGGGTCCGCAAAACCGCTGCTTGCAAACGCGGTGAATTCTGGCTGATGCGCACACTCTGGCCTTCACAATGAATACCTGGCCCGAGGGTGTGCAGCGCTTCTTGGACTTGTGCCGTCATCCCTTGTACCTTGATCCGTACGCTATTTACGATGCCCTGCAGATCAGCGACCTTTCTTTCGACCGCAATGCGCCCGTTCGCCATGATCCCGACGCGATCACAGAGTTGATCAATCTCATGCATATAATGCGTACACAGAAAGAGCGTGTGGTTGCGCTGGCGCACCTCGTTGAGCAGGTCGATTACCTCACGCTGTCCCGTAGGATCGAGCCCACTGGTCGGCTCATCAATCAGCAAGAGATCGGGATCCATCAGCAACGCCTGCGCAATGCCAAGGCGTTGCAGCATGCCCTTCGAGAAGGTTGCCAGGCGGCGGTCGGCTACCTCGGTGAGGCCCACCAGGGCCAATTCACGGTCAACCCGCTCGTGCATGGCTGCCCCGGTCAACCCACTGAAACTTCCGAGAAAGCGCAGGTACTCACGGGCACTGTAGGCCATGTGGTAACGCTGTCGTTCGGGCAGATAGCCAACCCGTAACCGGATTTGCTCAAGCCTGGTGGTGCCAAGCAGTGCGATCTGTCCCCGGTCAGGTCGCAAAAAACCCAGCATCAAATGGATCAACGTTGATTTGCCCGCTCCGTTGGGGCCCAGCAAGCCGAAAGACTCGCCTGCTCCGACCCGCAGATTGAGCCCTTGCAACACTGACACATCGCCATAGGCCTTGTACAGATTAGCAATGTCAATAACGGCTGTCACTGAAGCTCCAAGCATTTAGCGTACCACACTCAGCACCACCGTTGCGACCAGGGTCAACGGTAGGGGCCAGATCAAACAGAAGCGCAGGGCATCGGGCAGGGTCAGGCGTGCCTGGCGACCGTCAAAGTTACGCAAGAGTAGTGCCCCGATCACGATCCCGCCCACGATCAGCGGCAAGCTGATGAAGGTTGGAACCAAGCCGACTGGTAACACGGCCACGAGCACGGCTGCTAGCAACATTCCGGCGCGCAGATCACGGGCTAGTTTGTCCAAAGCCTGCCCATCGGCATCGAGCCCGGCCGCCACCCCCCCTGGGGTGATAAACTCTTCAGGACCAAAGGGACCCCACCCGATTGCTATCGGGAAGGCGATCAGGGCCCCGAGCAGGGCAAGCATATGGGCAAGTAGAGCGATTGTATCCCAGCGTTGATGCAAGGTCAAGGCCACCGCGAGGGCTCCCCACAATAAGGCCCGCGCCAAAGTGCCAAGCTGGGCTTCGCGGATTGCCGCCCGCCCGAGCGCTGGTCTTCCGGTGAGCAAGGCTGGCACAAGGGGCACCAGAAACGCTAGTTCAAAGGCGAGCCAAGCCCAGAGCCAGCTTGTCGTGGCCCCACTCGGATGCAGCGGCCAGGGCAACAACGCCAACCCCAGGCTCGCCAGCACCAGTCCAGCCAAATGGGCCCGTCCCTCCTGGCTTTGGAGTGCTGCCATGCCCTCGACACCAGGCTTCCCCCGGCGTACCACACGGTAGAGCAACCCCGCGACAAGGGCGGTCAACGCCCCGGGATACAGGAGCGCCGAGCCAATGATGAGTAGAAGAGCATTCATAAGCCTACAAAGCCTGGATAAAGGCGAGACCACGGATTGCCTCATCAATCACCGCGAGCAACGGTTGTGGATAGAGGCCCACGCCGAGGGTGATGAGCATCAAGAGCAACGTCAACACAGCGGCACTCGGCGGTTCGGGTTCCAGGCGACGCTGGGGCGGACGGTCGAGTTCGGTTTCACCGAGCATCAGTGGCTCGACCACCAGCGTATCTTCGCCGGGGCCTAGCAACCGTTCAGCGGCGATCCGTGCCAGGCCAAGCCCGGCGAGCAGCGTGCCGAGCAACAAAATCGACAACTCGAGCCAACCCTTCTCGGCAGCCGCCTGATAGATCAACAGATGGCTCATCGCCCCACCGAGCGGTGGTAGCCCGAGCAGCGAGAGCCCACTGACGATCAACCCGGTCGCCGCGACCGGCCAGCGCCGCAAGAGATCCCGTCTGACCACCCCTGGTGTGCGTCCATCGGGGCGTTCGAGCAACCCGAGGCTCACAAAGAGCAGCATCACGGCCAGGGTCTGATTAAAAGCCCCAAAGATCGCCCCCGCGAGTCCGAGTTCTGAGACGGCAGCCAGGCCGTAGAAGACGATCCCGCAATGGTAGAGGATCAGGTACGCGCTTGTCCGCCGCAACGATGCCGGTGCCAGGGCAAGGAGCCCCGCAACGATGACGCTGACCAGCGCCCCGAGGCGTATCACAAAGAGCACCTCGGCACTCTCGACGAGCAGCATCGGATAGCTTTGAAACACGAGAATCAGCACGAGCAGACTCGTCGTATTGAGCAGGGTAATCGTCACGGCCGAAACAAGCGTCTCGGCGTAATCAACCAGATCGGTGAGCCACGTATGAAACGGGATCAGCGCCAGGCGAAGGGCGAAACTGGTCGCAAGCAGGGCCAGAATGAAACGGGCAAGCGAAATCCGCCCGGGTAGTTCCCCAGGCTGGAAGACATCAGTCAGGACAAACGCAATATACATCAAGACTGTAGCCACGACCATCAAGACGAGATACTTGAGCGCTGCGGCAATGACCCGTGTACTGACGAGCGCACTCGCGCCTACAGGCAGATCAACGATCGTCAGAACGGTGGTCAAGCTGGTTGAAGCAAGCAAAAGCGTGGTAATAAATGGATCTTGCAACAAGAGTACGCCACTGATCTGGGCGAGCGTCAGCAGCGTAATTGGCACAAAATTCTCGCCATGCGGCAAATGGCGGGCGGCAACAAAGGCAAACACCCCGATCCCGAGAAAGATCAGCAAAAAGACCTGCCCCAGCGTACTCAGCGTCAGCGTCACCCCGAGAAAGCGGGTTGGCTGGTCAATCGGCAATTGTAGCGCGATCCAGACTTGCGTCAGTACCGTGCCGAGCGCCGCAAAAATAACCAGTTCGCTTCTCCGTCGCAGGATAAACGTACTGATCGCCATCGTGATCGGAAAAAAGATCAAAAGCAAATAGAGCATGGCCTACCGATAGAGCTCACTCAGATCAAGGGTCTTGAGTCGTCCGTAGAGGAGCCCGCTCAAATACGCTACGGCCAAGGCCAGCAGCAGATGGAACAGGCTCAAGAGCGCAAGTGGGATGACATTCAGCCCACTCGCATCAGGTGTACTAACTACTGCCATATAGAGCACGTCAACGGCACTTACACAGAGCAGCAAGCCGAGGCCGATCTTCAACACATCAACCGCCGTTGCGATAGTCAAAATACCCGTCAGCACCAGCCAGTACCAGACAAAATCACTGGCTACCGTGGGTGCAATCGCATAGACTCGTGGCAGGATCAGGCTGGCCAGCAGGGCGAGGACGCCAGCCCAGAAGGGCAACACATACTCACTGAACTGAAACGGTTGATTGGCGCGCTGGCGTTGCGCGGCGCGAGCGGCCCGGCGCAACTCGGCCATGCCAAACTCATCGAGATTCTCGAGGCCATACTCGCGTGAGAAGGTGAGCGCGGTAATGCCCAGGATCAGCGCGACACTGATCCCGGTAATAACCTTGACGATGAGCAGGGTACTCACCGCGAATCCAAAGATCGGCAGATCCCCGCTAATAAACTGCTGCTCGACGAGGAAGAAGGCCTGGGCCACATAGTTGAGCAACAGAGCAGCAACGGTAATGCGCCAATCCCGAAACAGCAGGATGACTGCGGCTGTAATCCCAATTCCAAGCAGAAGCCAGTTGATACTCATTGTGCCATCAACAACATAATCGTAAGCAGCGCTGCCAACATACCCAGCAGATAGTAGCGCTGTTCAAAGAATCCAAGCACAAACCGCAACCCTTGACTGACGCCTTGCAACGCTCGCCAGATAGTCTGCCAGCCCTGGGTTGGGTTACTCAGGTGCGCTAGAGGTTGCAACACCGTTCCTAGTCCTTCGGCAGTCAAGAAGGTGAGTTCCTCGTCAAGATCCCGTTCGAGCGTCCGTGCAATGGGGCGACGAGCAAGCATAAGTGCCAGTACGATCAAGACGCCGCCTGCGATCCCGGTCGCAAGTTGGGCCCCGAAGCTGACCGGAAAGTCCACCGGGGCAAAAGTAAGCGTGGCGAGCCACGGTTCCCACACGAGGGTAGGGATCAGCCCGAGCAGCACGACTGGGGCACCCGCCATCGCAAGCAGCAGCCGCTCAACCAAACTCATCCCCGATCCGGTGCGTTCCTTGCCCTGCCCCCAGAGCCGGGCGAGGGGCACGAGGAGGGCCAGTACCATCAGCACCATGCTTGCAATGACCAGGGCAAGCAGCCAGGGGTACTGCTCTTGGATAGCTTGGAAGAGCCACAGACGTGGCCAGAACCCCCATAGCGGCGGCAAGCCGAGGGCGAGTGCGCCTGCAACGAGCCACGTCACCCCGACGAGCCGGGGCAACGCGAGGCCTGGCACTGTAACGTCGTCGCTCCCCGTCATGCGTTCAAAGCTCGCCACGGCTGTCGCCCCAATGACCCCACTCAACATCAGGCTGACCAGTTGCCCTGGCGCGGCCAGCGCGGCCAGCGGCCCGGCCAGGCCGATACTAACCACAATGGCGGCCACTTGAAACGTCAGCATCAACGCAAGCAATGGACGCAGACGCCGGGTGGCAAGTGCTGCTGCGGCACATCCGAGCATGCCGAGTGTTCCGAGCAGCGCGATCGCGATCGCCCAGCGATTAGGTAAAATCGGCAAAGCACTGATGACTTGCAAGAACCAGTTGAGGCCTGCCACCGGCATAGCGAGCCCATAGATCAGGGTTGCCAGGGGCGCAGGAAAGGCAAAGGCCTCGTTGCGGCCGCCGGCCAGGGGGGGGCTTCCGGCAAAGGCAAACGCCGCGACAAGCAGCAACACGAGGGCCGGCCACATCGAGAGGCTTCCATCTTCAATCAGCGTACCAGGGGCAAGGATGGCGGCGGCTACCAGCAGACTTGCCAGCAGACCTGTGATCAAGCCGCGGGGCAACAAGGCGGGAGTCTCTGGCGCAACCGCCGTGCCAGTTGTGACCCCACTAGCCTGAAACATCGCATAGCCACTGAGCGTCATCACGGTCCAGGCCAACGGATGGACAAGCGAAAACGGAGGGGCGGCCAGACTCATCACGGCTGCCGTCAAACAGATCAGCGCCCAGCCAAAAATCGCCCCAAACCCACGCACCCCAGGGGCGATGGCCGCAGCGAGCGAGAGGAGCATCAGCCCGCCGCTCCCCAGGAGGGTCAGTGCGAGCGCACGTTCATTTGCTAGCAAACCGGGCGTGAGGCTTGCCTGCACGGTACCCAGCAGCAACATCACGATCGGCGGTTCATCAGGTGTTGCCAACGGTGCTATGCCAAGGATGCCAACGCTGATCAGCATCATGAGCGCCGCGCCAAACCCGATCTGGCGTGCAGGCACAAGCTGTCCAAGCCCAAAGCTTAGCGCTGCAGCAAGCAGCAAAATAGTTGGTACAAGGAAAAACATCAGTAGCCTGTCTCCACACAGGTATCACATGGATCAGTGGAAACAAAGACCAGCGCGGCATCATCAACCTGTGCATTCACAAGCAGACTACGGGTCAACAAGCGATCAACTTGTGGCGCGAGCCGATAGCTGACACTGGTCAAACGACGGCCATCACTCTCGACATGATAGGTAATGGGGCCACGGGCCCCTTCGACGGTTGCATTGGTGATACTTGCCGGCAAGCGTTCGGGCAACTCCCCACAAATCTCGCCGCCGGGCAACTCACGCGAAGCCCGTCCAACCAACTTGAGGCTCTCGAGCAACTCAAGCACCAGCACGACCAGCCGCGCATACACATCGCCACTCGGCTGAGTCACCCGTTCTGGTGGCAGGCTCGCATATGCTGCATAGGGCTTGTCGATCCGCAAATCGCTGGTGAGCCCCGAGGCGCGCCCGAGGGGGCCTTCGAGCCGGAACTGCGTGGCGGCGTGGGTGGTAATGACCCCGACATCCACCGTACGGGCGAGCAACGAACGCTGGCTCAGCATGCGGTCAACAACAGGGAAGAGGATCGCAATGAGTTCAACCGAGGTCTGCTCAAGCACTTCACGTACCGAGGCATCGCTATCATAACCTACACCACCGGGGATGAGCCAGTCACCTGGTTCAGTCGCCGTCAGCGTGGTCAAGGTGGCCTGGAGGCGTGCGTCCGTGGTGGTGAAGGGTTCGGCGAGACTAGCGAGGCCCAGCGCCGTCAAGATCGCAGCGACGGCGGCTGCATGCGAACTAGCCCGTTCAAGTTCTGCTGCGGCAACCCGTAAAAAAGCTGCCCGTGGGGGGACTTCAATGCCCGCCAGAAGTTCGATCGCTTGACAGAGCGCCAGGCCATGAGCGACCCCGCATCCCGGGGCTGATTGGGCCGCAGCCGCAATGAGTTGGGCCGGGGTAAACTGGGCAGCATGGGTCAGCGCTGTCTCGGTCGCGGTATCGGGACGATATTCGACATCCACAATCCGCTCGCCATCGATTTTGAGCAAGATGCGCTGAGGACGGGTCAAGCCCGGGGCTTGCGGTTTGAGCGTCAGCACATAGGTCAAGCAGAGCCTCCTGCGCCCGTCGGTGCGGGACGGCACATGGTACATATTGCTGGCGCATTATACCATGACAGAGTGCTATAATCGTCGTCATACATCATCCTGCCTTATTGCGAGGAGTAGCGTATGTCAACTGATGCGACAACAGGGCTCATTCAGGCCGATCATGAGTACATTTTGCAGACCTATGTCAAGCCTGATTTTGTCCTCGAGCGTGGTGAAGGGGTCTATCTTTTTGATACCGAAGGGCGGCGGTATCTCGATTTTGTGGCCGGCATTGCGGTCAATGCGCTCGGCTATGGCGATCCTGAGGTGACCAGTGCGATCGCCGAACAGGCGGCCAGGTTGATCCATGTCTCGAATCTCTATCATACCGCCCCGGCAGGCGAGTTGGCCCGTTTGCTGGTGGAGCATAGCCCGGGTCTTGACCGGGTCTTTTTTGGCAATAGTGGGGCCGAGGTGATCGAGGGAGCCCTCAAATTTGCCCGTCGTTATGCTCGTGAGCATTATGGCGAAGGTAAAACGGCGATTGTTGCTTTTGATGGCTCATTTCATGGACGCACGATGGGTGCGCTTGCGGTGACAGCCCGCGATAAGTATCGTGAACCCTTTATGCCGGTGATGCCCGGGGCTCGCTTTGCCACCTACAATGACCTTGCCTCGGTTGAAGCGGCGATGGGCGACGATGTCTGTGCCGTGATCCTCGAGCCGGTACAGGGCGAAGGTGGTCTGCGGGTTGCCGATGCCGCGTTTCTCCAGGGGGTGCGCGAACTCTGTGACCGCTACCATGCCCTGCTCATCTTTGATGAGATCCAGTGTGGCATGGGGCGTACCGGGACGCTCTGGGCGCACGAGCCTTCGGGCGTACGGCCTGATCTGATGACGCTGGCCAAACCGCTTGCCGGTGGCTTGCCGATCGGGGCTATCTTGCTGGGCCAGCATGTTGCCGATGCGATCCATGTTGGCGATCATGGCACTACCTTTGGCGGCAATCCCCTGGCGACCGCCGTTGGCAGCGTCGTCTTCAAGCGCATCAATGATCCCGCCTTTCTGAGCCATGTTCGCGAGGTGTCAAGCTACCTTGACGAGTCGCTGCAGGATCTCGCGGCCGATCTGCCTGGCCAGGTACGTGAACTTCGTGGACGTGGCCTGATGCGCGGTGTTCAACTCAATGTCCCTGCTGCGCCGGTACGGGAAATAGCCCAGCAACAGGGCTTGCTCGTTGCCACAGCGGGCGACGACATTCTTCGTCTGGTTCCCCCGTTAATTACCGAAACAGGTCATATTGACGAAGCCCTGACCATCCTGCGACGTGCGCTCGTGTAAGCCAGTCAAGCACCATATGGTACAATCTACCCAACGCTAGCTCAGCTTGAAAGGGAACGCATATGCCCGTTGTAGCGCTCATTGGTGCCCAGTGGGGCGATGAAGGTAAAGGACACCTGGTCGATCTCCTGGCCAACAAAGCGCGCCTGGTGATCCGTTATGGTGGAGGAAATAACGCCGGCCATACGGTCGTCAATCATCTGGGTACCTTCAAGCTACACCTCGTACCTTCGGGTATCTTTGATCCTGGCATTGTCAATGTCATTGCCTCGGGGGTTGTCATTGACCCCGAAGCGCTGATCAAAGAGATCGCCGGTCTCGAGGCGTCGGGGGTGAGTACTGCCAAGCTTTTTGTGAGCGAGCGCGCCCACGTGGTGATGCCGTACCATATGTTGCTTGACCAGTTGCAGGAAGATGCCCGTGGTATCGGCAAGATTGGCACAACCGGGCGTGGGATTGGCCCGGCCTATGCTGATAAAATGAGCCGTACCGGGATCCGCATCGGCGACCTGTTGCACGAAGAGACGCTGCTCAATCGTTTGACCGCTGTGCTTGAAGAAAAGAATCGGGTGCTGACCAGGCTCTACAATGTCAAGCCTATCTCGCTCCACGATACGTATCTGCGCTACCTCGAGTTTGGCCGTCAACTCGCCGAGCATATTACCGACGTGCATCCGATCATCCACCGTGCGCTCGAAAAGGATCTGCCGGTCTTGCTTGAAGGTGCGCAAGGGACGTTGCTCGATATTGATCACGGCACGTACCCCTATGTCACCTCTTCGCCTCCAGGGGCCGCCGGGGCCTGCCAGGGTGCTGGCATTGGTCCAACCCAACTCGACTCGGTGATTGGGGTCTTTAAGGCCTATACGACACGGGTTGGCGAGGGTCCCTTCCCAACCGAAATTGATGGCCCTGACGCCGATATTCTGCGCCAGATTGGCACGCCCTGGGCCGAAGTTGGGGTGACGACCGGTCGTCTGCGTCGCGTCGGTTGGTTTGATGCCGTGTTGGCGCGCTATGCCACGCAGATCAATGGCATTGATACGGTCGCGATTACCAAACTTGATGTACTCGATACCGCACCGACGATCAAAATCTGTACGGGCTATCAATTGCACGAGACGCAACTCGATTATCCGCCGGCGACCGTGGCCGTGTTGGGCCAGGTCGAGCCGATCTATGAAGAGATGCCCGGCTGGATGACGCCGACAACGCACGTACGTCACTTCCACGATCTCCCCGATGCCGCGCAAGCCTATGTCTCCCGGCTCTGCCAGTTGATCGGTGCCCGCCTCGGGATCGTCTCGGTTGGCCCCGACCGCGAACAGACTATCATTGCCGCCGAAGTCTTTTAGCCCTTGATGGGGGTTGACGCCAGCGCTGCTAGGTAGCTCGCCGGTGTGTACAAACGACCAGCCAGGCTGGTCGTTTGTACACACCGGCAAAGGTTTGACATCGCTTTGTGGTATATGCTACGATAGCACGTGCAAGCGGTCAATCTGGAATGCATATTATAGATAAGCGGTATCTATACCCTAACCGCAAGCACGTGCTTCCGATGGTCTCGCTCAGTGTCGTGGAGAATTCGTATGAAATTGCACGAGTACCAGGCCCGAGCCCTGCTGGCGCAGCATGGCATTCCCGTTACCGGAGGTGGTGTCGCGACGACGGCGGCTGAGGCGCGTACGATCGCCGAAGAACTCGGTCGTCGCGTGGTGATCAAGGCCCAGGTCTTTGTGGGTGGCCGTGGCAAGGCCGGGGGCGTCAAACTTGCTGATACACCGGCTGAGGCTGAACAGATTGCCAGCCAGATTCTTGGTATGGATATCAAAGGTTTGACGGTCGAGAAGGTGCTAGTAGCTGAGGCGATTAGCTATCAGAAAGAGATCTATCTCAGTGCGATCCTTGATCGTGCCACCAAGCGCGTGGTGATGATTGCCTCGGCTGAGGGTGGGGTGGAGATCGAGGAGGTCGCCCGTACGAATCCTGAGGCGATTATCAAGATTCCGGCGCATCCACAGCTTGGCTTGCAAGAGTATCAGGCGCGTGAACTGGCGTTTGCGATTGGCCTGACTGACGGCAAGCAGGCGCGTCAGTTTGCCCAGATCGCGACCGCGCTCTATCAGACGTTTGTCAAGAGTGATGCGTCGCTGGTCGAGATCAACCCTCTGGTGATTCGTGATGATGGCAGTCTGCTTGCCCTTGACTCAAAAGTGCTGATTGACGATAGCGCCCTCTTCCGGCATCCTGAGCTTGAAGCGATGCGTGATACCTCTGATGAGCCGGAAGCCGAACAGCTTGCTCGGGCCGCCGATATTACCTTTATCAAGCTTGATGGCTCGATCGGGTGCATGGTCAATGGGGCTGGTCTCGCGATGGCGACGATGGATGTGGTCAAGCTCTATGGCGGTGAACCGGCGAACTTTCTTGATATCGGTGGTGGTGCCGATAAAAACAAAGTACGCACGGCGCTTGAGATCATTCTTGCCGATCCCAATGTCAAGGCGGTGATGTTCAATATCTTTGGTGGCATTACCCGTGTTGACGAAGTGGCCCGTGGCATTATTGCCGCCCTCGAAGAAGTCCCCACCTCGATCCCGCTGATTGCACGCCTGACTGGTACCAATCAAGAAGAGGGGTTGCGCCTCCTGGCCGAGTCACAGTTGATCCCGGCCACGTCGCTCGCCGAAGCAGCCCAGAAAGCTGTTGAGGCAGCCAAGGCTGCCGCGTAGATTTTTTTGCCCAACAAAAGACCAGTGAAACTGGTCTTTTGTTGGGCAAAAAAATCTATTGTCAAGCTGATCCCTGCCACCTTCCTGGCATAGCATGTCGGCTTTTGTGGTACAATCCCTCGTGTCAGTTTGCATGTTATTGCATTGTTGCCTGTGACGCCACTACGCTGTGTGGTTGTGCAGGTTGTTTTGTGTTGTTTTAAGGAGCGTATGTATGACCCATGGCGAACAGCGGTTGTTAGAAGAGGGCTGGGACGTGCTGGTTGAGCGGCTCGGGTTGGCAGAGGCGACGCGCTTTGTCATGTTACTTGATCGGCGTACCGGTGGCGCTCTTCAGCATCTACGGATCATCTGGTCTTCTGCACCCCATCAGGCACGTCAATCAACTGCCCCTTCATCGACGTTGCAGCAGTTTGATCGGTAATAAAGCGGGATTTTAGAGGGCATGACCGGCGTGGCCACGCCGGTCATTATGTTTTTGGAGCGGTCGGGGCGTTCTCTTCGGTCAACGCGGTTTCGAGCGCATCGAGGCGGGCGCTCGCGTTCCGCCGCCATGCTTCATCATCCACCTGGATCGTACGCACGCGATAGAGCACCTCTTGTTGAATCCGGCGAACACCCCCAACAAGATCGGCCAGCAGGCCAATCAGAAAGACAAAGAGTGCCATTAAGACGAGAATGCCGCCAACGAGCAGCGACTGGTCGTTTGAGCGCGACTGGACGAACCACTCCATCCGGCGGCCAAGGAAGATATAGAAGGCCCAGATCAGCAGCATGGCCCCGGGGGTAAAGAGAAAAGCAGCCAGATAACTAAAGACCTTGAGCGGCTCGTGCGTGGCATAGGTACGGGCGATGATCGCGGCCTGGCGCTTGATGAAATTCCAGTTGCCGCGATGCAAACGCGAAGGTCGCTCGACATAATTGGTCGTAATTGGCACAGCGACAATCGTCAGGCGGCGTTTACCCGCCTGAATCAGCGCTTCGACGGTGTAAGAAAAGTCAGTTGTGACAAACGTGCGCAGGGCGGCTTCACGGGTCAGCGCCCGGAACCCACTGACCGTATCGGGCACATCCGTCTCAGAGGCCCAGCGCACCACCGAACTACCGAGGTGCTGCAAGGTCTTCTTGAGCGGCGAAAAATGTTCGATATGCTGCACCTGCCGGTCGCCGACGACAATATCAGCCCGTCCTTGAATGATCGGTTGCACAAGGGTCGCGATCTCGTGGCCCGGGTACTGATGATCGGCATCCGTATTGACAATAAGATCGGCCCCGAGACGGAGCGCCGTATCAATGCCTGTCTGATAGGCATTGGCAAGCCCCTTATTGGCCGTATGGCGCACAACGTGGTCGGCCCCGGCGCGCAGCGCCACCGCGACCGTATCATCAGTACAGCCATCATCAATGACGAGCACCTCGACCGCACTGATCCCGGGGATCGTGCGCGGCACATCGGCAATGACTGCGGCGATGGTCTCACGCTCATTCAGCGCAGGAATTTGCACAATCAACTTCATAGACCCACTCGTGATCAATTGAGCGGCAAGGGTTCGAGAAAGACGATGCCTTCCGGCGAACCCTGGGCGACCCATCCGGTGCCGGCGGCGGCTTCAACGCGCCACCAGACATACCCATCGGCCTCAACCGGGCCTTCGACCAGTGTAACTTCGCTTCCATCAGGGAGACGTGCGACCACTTCGGTCAACCCGGGGCTTGCGCGTGCGCGCAACACTGTGCCATCGAGATTGACGATCCGCGCCATTCTTCCGACGGCCAGCACCAGTTCAGGTTCGAGGACGAGTGCTGCGGGAGGGATGGCCGTCGGTTGTGGTATAGGGCGATTGGTAGGACGTTCAACAACTGTTGCGGTAGCAATGAGGGTGGCTTCAACGCCAGCCTGACTAGGGCCCGTACTGCGTTCCGAAAACCACCAGACACCCCCAGCCACGAGACTGAGGGCGATTAACACAACAAAGACTACTACCATCGCAGGGGAGACCGTGTCCCGCGTCGTACTCTGCTTGCGGGCCTGGTTGTATCCCTGGCGATAGTAGTAGTAGTGTTGGTAATAAAAAAGATCTAGTTCATCAAACTCGGCGTCGCGGGCGCCGCGTTCATACATCTCGCTATTGCTCGGCATATGCCCGAAAGGTCGCCCGCACTGCACCGATGGGTCAGTTCCGGGACGTAAAG
Source organism: Candidatus Chloroploca asiatica (assembly GCF_002532075.1). Lineage (GTDB taxonomy): Bacteria > Chloroflexota > Chloroflexia > Chloroflexales > Chloroflexaceae > Chloroploca > Chloroploca asiatica. The sequence goes on from NZ_LYXE01000122.1 coordinate 24,676, forward strand.
AAGGATTGACGCGCCTACTTGAGCGCGATATCCTCACGGCCGATCTCGCGTAACATCTTGGGATACATCTTGTAGACGGGTTCAACTGCCGGGAGCAGCTTCAGAATCTTGGGAATGGGCCCTTTAGCTATGATCTGCTTACGGGTGAGGGCTGCCATCAAGTTGATCTTGCCGTGCCAGAACTGGTGGGCAATGTCCGCTTTCATCGACATCATCACGTCAGGTTTGAGCTCAACCTCGCCCCAGTGAACATCACAGTAAGCCCCTGGTTGGGTGGGTGGATGGGCTGCATCAATTGTCGCTATGCCGAATGGTTCTTCATAGCGGAACTGAATAACGATTTTTCCCTCGCAGATTCGTGGCCCAACGCGGGCATCGGTCTTGACCAGATCGTACAGTTGGCCGAGAATCTGCTGCAACTCGGCTTCGTCTTTGAAGTATGTCATCAGCCTCTCCATGGGGTAAAGATAGATAAGCTGAATCATAGCAGGAAATCGGTGCTTACGCAAGTGACGCGGTGCGTCAGTCAGTGATATGTTTGATCCACACACCGGTATACTCTTTGATGATGGCTTGCCGGGTGGTAAGGATCTGTTCGCGCATCTCTTCGCCAAAAAAGAAGCCCATGATCTGCGCGGCCTCCTCCTCATCAGCAAAGGCATAATCGGTGCGGATCACGTGTTCGGCAAAGCCGTGCTGGTCACGGAGCCTGGCATAGAAGTGGGCGAGTGCGGCGAGCGGGGGGGCCGGGTCTTCGACCATGGTTCCCATTGTTTCGATCAGGATGACTGCACCACCTGGGCGCACAAGCGCCATGCACCCTGCCACGAGGCGATCAATCACGTCGTCCATCGTCTCAGGATGATCAAGCACCGTATGCCCAAAGCTCCACCCCTCGATCAGGCAGTCAACCTGGCGTTCAACCCGGTTTAGTTCCAGGTTATCGCGTTGCACAAACGTGAGTTTGTCGGCATAGGCCTGCAACTTCTGCTGGGCATACGCCAGCATATGGGGCGAACGATCACAACAGGTGATGTGCCTGGCTTTTTCGACCAGCATGGCCGTCACTCGGCCTGTGCCAACGCCAAACTCAATCACATCTTTGTTCGTTACATCATAGAGACGATGCAACGTCTGGGCCAACTGCCCCTGATAATCTTCATGGGTCACCAGCGCATCGTACTCGGGGGCGTACTGGGCGTAGATCTCATACATCGTCGGCATTGCTTGGCCTCTGGCTCCATAGTAGGCAATTGCTGCGGGCAAGCATAGCATATCTCTGGGCTTTGGGGCAAGGTATAGGGTCTCGTCGCATCCATGTAAGCCCCTCCGAACTGGCTGGCGCTGAGGCAAACGCCAGTCCTAGCCAGATGACTGATCTTTTGACCTGGACGGCATCGTTCACCTGACTGATGCATTCTGCCGATAGCCAGACTACAATATGGCTAAATGCTTACAAGCTGCGCTTGCTGCATTGCGAAGGAGGGCAGGCAAGGTACGCATGCAATCTAGCTCTTGGAGGTGGATTGCATGAGAAAGAGCAATGGTTATGGATCCACTTGTCATTGACAAGATTGCGAAGTCATTTGCTACGCAAGTTGCGGTGCGTGAAGTGAGTTTTCGCGTTGGCCCTGGCGAAATCTTTGCGCTGCTTGGCCCGAATGGGGCTGGCAAGACGACGACGATCCGTATGGCGCTGGATATTTTCAAGCCTGATCGTGGCACGATTGCGCTTTTTGGGCAGGCTCCTGGTCTCGATGCCCTTGATCGCATCGGGTACCTCCCCGAGGAACGAGGTCTCTACCGTAATCTGAATCTGCTGGATTGCCTGATCTATCTGGCCGGGCTCAAGGGGGTGCGCACAAGCGAAGCGCGTCGTCGGCTCACGCTCTGGCTCGAGCGTTTTGATCTTGCGACCCATACGCAGAAGAAGATCAATGATTTGAGTCGTGGTATGCAGCAGAAGGCGCAGTTTATTGCGGCACTGATCCACGAACCGGACTTATTAATCGTTGATGAGCCGTTTGCGGCCCTTGATCCGGTCAATACGCGCCTTATCAAAGAAGTCCTGCGTGAATTTGCTGCCCAGGGGCGCACAGTGATCATGTCAACCCATCAGATGCACCTGGTAGAAGAATTGGCCGAGCGCATGGTGATGATCAACCGCGGCGAGGTGGTGCTCTATGGCACAGTTGATGAGGTACGGCGCCAATTTGCCGCCAATGCCGTGCTGCTTGATGGTCACGGCCCTCTCGCTGCGCTACCTGGTGTGCTTTCGGTAGAACCACTTGGTGATACTGGCACGCTTCTGCTGCACCTTGATGAGACCACGGCGCCCCGTGAGATTTTTCAGGCCCTGGCGGCGCAGCCTGCGTATACAGTCGATCGTTTTGCGGTAGCGTTGCCGTCCCTTGATGAGATCTTTGTGCGCGTGGTGGAGGGGACGCATCTTGCCGAGGAGGTGATGGCATGATCAGGTTGCTGCACGTTGCGCATCACGAATATCTGCTCCATGTGCGTCGGCGAGGCTTTTTGTTGGCAACTTTGGGCTTGCCGCTTCTTGTGCTCGTTGGGATGGCCTTGATTGTGATCGTCAATCTTGTTCGTCCGGAAACTGCGATCGGGTATGTCGATCAGTCTGGTCTTTTCAGCGGAGCGGCCTTGACTGCTCCATCGGACAATGATGAGCAGGCTATTCAACTGGTTCGCTTTGCCGACCATGAAGCAGCCAATACGGCTCTTGCCACAGGTGCTATTGACAGCTATGTTGTGATCGCAGATGACTATGCGGCGACTGGTGCGCTTGTGCTGTATGGGGCTGAGCGGCTCTCGCCACCTGGCCAACGTCGTTTGCAGGTTGCCCTCAATCAGGGTTTGCTGGCGCGTGCTGACCTTGCTGCCGACGTGGCTATGGTGGCGCTGGATCCCCTGGCTCATCTTGAGTCGCGCCATGTTGACGGTACACCCCTTGATCCCTCAGCGCTGGGCCAGCGCATCATTGTCGCGATCCTCGGGAGCTTGCTCTTTATGGTGACGATCTTTTCTTCGGCGAGCTATTTGCTGCAGGCACTCGTGGAGGAGAAGGAGAACCGCACGATTGAGATTATCACGACTTCAATCAGTCCTGGACAGCTGATTGGTGGCAAGGTTCTTGGTTTAGGCTTGCTTGGCCTTACGATTGCGCTCGTCTGGTTGAGCGGCGTGGCTCTTGCCTGGGGCATCGGGGCGGTTTTTGTGGATCCATTGCGCGAGGTACGCCTCAGCCTCGGCGGCTTTGTGCCGATTCTGCTCTTTTTAATTCCGGGCTACTTGCTCTTTGCCGGGCTGATGGTTGCGATCAGCGCGATTGTGCCAACAGCGCAAGAGGCACAACAGTTTGCCGGCTTGACCACAGTCGTGGCGATCTTGCCCTTGATGCTCAGCGTGATCTTTTTTACCAACCCCGATGGCCTGATTGCCGTTACCCTTAGCCTCTTTCCCCTTTCGGCACCCATAGGGATGTTGCTTCGCCTCGTGCTGGGCAATGTGCCTGGATGGCAGATAGGGCTGAGCTTCAGCCTCCTGGTTGTCTCGGCATGGCTGGCCGTTTGGATGGCAACGCGGATCTTTCGGGTGGGAATGCTGCGTTATGGTCAACGCTTGCGCGTACGGGAGATCGTGCGCGCTGTACGCATCGGTTGATCGAGGAGGATCCTATGCAACGAACTTTTCTGGTGGCAAGACACGAGTTTCTCCGTCATGTCTTGCGCCCCAGTTTTCTGATCACGACCTTGCTCTTCCCGCTTATTCTTGGTGCCGTGATGCTCTTTATGCGTGCGAATGCAACGACGTCTCCCGATGAACTCGCAGCTTTTACGGGCAAGCCGCTTGGCTATGTGGATGATGCGGGAGTCTTCACATTGCCTGTGCCTGCATCGCTCACGGCTCAGGTGCAGGCTTTGTCTGATGTGGCTAGTGGTGTTGAGGCCATCCAGGCGGGAGCGTTGCAGGGTTTCTACCACTTCCCAGAAGATTATTTGCAGGGAGGTACCGTTGTCTGGGTGAGTGAAGACGTGACTGGCCCTCAGGGTCAGGCATTGATTGCTACGCTTCTTCAGGCCAGCCTGCTTGCCGATCATCCTGAACTCGTTACCCAACTTGGGCGTCCACTGGCGCTGCAACTTCCGACCGAAGACGGCCAGGCGGAACTTGCCACAGCAATGGCTGCTGAACGAGGCATGCTGACCTTTGTGCTGCCATATGCTTTTGCAATGGTTCTCTATATTACGATCTTTTCAGCGGCAAGTTTTTTACTCCAGAGCGTGACCGAAGAGAAGGAAAATCGCACCATCGAGCTGGTGCTCACGACCATTCGTCCCCTTGCGTTGCTGACAGGCAAAGTCCTGGGACTCGGGTTGCTTGGCTTCGTACAGGTGAGCATCTGGCTTGCGGCTGGTATGCTCTTGCTCAAGACCAGTACCGGCGCGCTTGAGCAAGCAGGTTTGGCTGTGCCGTGGACCGCAGTGGTTCTGGCGCTCGTCTATTATCTGCTTGGCTATCTGGTGTACGGCAGTCTACTGGCTGGTGTTGGGGCTACCGTAACCCATATGCGTGAAGGTTCCCAACTGGTCGCAGTCTTGATCATCCCGTGCATTGTGCCACTCTGGTTTATGACGGCCATTATTGATCAGCCTGATAGCCTGCTGGCAAGGGGACTGAGTTTCTTCCCCATGACTGCACCAGTTACCATGATGATCCGCGTCCCCTTGACGACGATCCCGCTGTGGGAAATCATGCTCAGTGTCAGTGTTCTGCTCGCCTCGGCAATAGCGTGTCTCTGGGTAGCGGCACGATTGTTTCGTGCCGGGACTCTGCTCGCGGGCCAACGACTTGATGCACGGGCGATTGTCAAGAGTCTAGGATGAAACAGCTACGCTTGTTCGAGCGGATTGGTTTGGTCGCCCATCCTTCCGTATTTTGGTCTGAAAGGCGTCGCTTGGGACGAAGTCTATGAGCGTTATGCGCCGCAGGTTGCGGATGCTTCTGACCGAGGCGCTGTTGCTGGGTAAAGCGCGACGGTTGGCTGTGCATACCGAGGATGAGCAGTGATGCACGCTGGCGACAATTTGACATGGATAGGTGGGCATGTTACAATAGCCAGCGTTGTACGGGCGTATAGCTCAGCTGGTTAGAGCGCGATCCTGATAAGATCGAGGTCGGTGGTTCGAGTCCACCTACGCCCACCAACAAAAAATGCAAAGCGCATTGAGGTGCGTTTTGCATTTTCTATTGCATCTGGGGCGATAGCTTAGTTGGGAGAGCGCCTGCTTTGCAAGCAGGAGGTCCGGGGTTCGAGTCCCCGTCGCTCCACCAGATTGGAACGCGGAATTCCTGCATCAGGGGTTCCGCGTTTTGGCGTGTCAACTCGCGGCCACGCCGCGAGTTGACCCACAACCCTTCAGAAATGATTAGCATGGCTCCCTCCTTCTCCTAGGGCGATTGCATCTTTCGTGTATGCACCCCGCCAAGGCACCCGCAAGGGCACCCGCAAGGGCACCCGCAAGGGCACCCGCAAGGGGCACCCGCAAGGGCACCCGCAAGGGCACCCGCAAGGGCACCCGCAAGGGCACCCGCAAGGGCACCCGCAAGGGGTGCCCCTACACCGGGCCCGGCCCCCGCCCCGGTACGGGCACCCCTTGCGGGTGCCCCGTTGTATCCGATTTCGTATGATGCAATCGCCCTACTCCTTCTCCCGCGCTGTGTCAATTCAAGTTGCGCGATATGCTATGATGGATCATGACATGGGCGCATGATCGCTGGCTGTTGGTTCCTCCGGTAGGCCGAGTCTCCGGTGCGCCAGCGGCCTTTTGTTTTCCCTGGATGCCTTTTGGTTGGTGTTTGGGGGCCTGTGGTGTGTGGTGCCAAGAATCTCGCCCGGGTGGGTTGTTATACGCATAGCTCACAGGGCCAAAAGAAAGAGCAGATAGAAAGCGATGGTCGACGATGTCTCCCCAACAAACAGAGGGCAACCTGCCCGTAAAGCAGCGTGATGAGGCGATCATCTGGCATACCGACGACGAGGAGCAGGTGCTGCAACGTCTTGAAACGTCGCTCCAGGGTTTGCCTCGTGAACGCATTGCTGAGTTGCAAGCTCGCTATGGTAAAAACACCTTTCCCTCGCAAGAGCCGATGCCCCTCTGGAAGATTATTCTCCACCAGTTCCTGAGTCCGCTGATCTATATTTTGCTCGCCGCCGCCGCAATTTCGCTCTTTCTGGGCGAGTATACCGATGCCGGGTTCATTATTGTCGTGCTCGCCATCAATGCCGCTCTAGGAACCTATCAAGAATGGCGCGCTGAACAAAATGCCGCCGCCCTGCAAAGCCTCTTGAAGATTTATGCGCGCGTGCGCCGCGATGGAAAAGAGGAGCGGATCGAGGCGGAAGAACTGGTACCCGGCGATCTTATTGTGCTTGAGTCGGGCGACCGCGTGCCCGCAGATGTCCGGTTCCTCAAGGCCAATAACTTGACCGTTGACGAATCATTCCTGACTGGTGAGTCGATCGCTGCCGATAAGCGTGTCGGGCCACTTATCGAGGCCGATCTTCCCGTCAGTGACCGCGATAATATGGGCTACGCTGGCGCAACCGTGCTCTCGGGGCGGGCGCAAGGGGTCGTCGTTGCGACTGGGCTCCAGACCGAGATTGGGAAGATCGCTGAGGCAACGACGAGCGGTGAGGCGACCAAAGCCCCGCTGGTGATCCGGATGGATCGTTTTGTCCGCTATATCAGCGTTGCGGTGCTCGTGGCGATGGTGGCAATGATCGTGATTGCGATGGCTCAGGGTGAACCCTTTGCCGAGATCTTTTTCCTGGCGGTTGCCCTTGCCGTTTCGGCGATCCCCGAGGGGTTACCAGTTGCGTTGACGGTGGCCCTCTCGATTGCGGTGAATCGGATGGCAAAACGCCGCGTCATTGTGCGCAAGATGACAGCCGTCGAGGGTCTCGGCAGTTGTACCCTGATTGCAAGCGATAAGACAGGTACGCTGACCGTCAATAAGCAGACGATTAAGGCGCTCGAGACAGTGTCGGGTGAGCAGTTTACGCTGACGGGCGAAGGCTATAGTGGCGAAGGCGAGGTGCGACGGGCCGATGAGCAACCAGTGAGTGAGGCCCAACGAACCTGGATCGAACGTCTCGCCCGTGCCGGTGTACTCTGCAATGAGGGCGATCTGCGGCGAACCGAGCAAGGCTGGACGTCGTCGGGCGATGCGGTGGATATCGCGTTTCTTGCCCTTGGTTATAAGGTCGGCTTTGAGCCTCAGGATCTCTATAATTCAGTCACCACGCTGCACGAGATCCCCTTCGAGTCAGAGCGTCAGTATGCGGCGCGGATCTATCGCGAGGGCGACCAGACGATGATTGCGGTCAAAGGGGCCGCCGAACGGCTCTTGCCCTTCTGCCAGCAGGCCCTTGGTCTGGATAGTGAAGCACTTCCCCTCGATCATACGGCCATCGAGCAGCAGGTGATACGGATGGCCGATGCGGGCTACCGGGTGCTGGCAGTGGCGACGAGTCACGTGCCCGAGAAGCTGGATGGCACGACGATTGATGATGCGACGATGCCGCCGCTGACGCTGCTCGGTCTCGTTGGCATGATCGACCCGCTGCGGCCCGAGGTGATCGACGCGGTGCATACCTGCCAACGTGCCGGGATCAAGGTAGCGATGATTACCGGCGATCACCCGGCGACGGCCCTGGCGATTGCGCGTGAGCTCGGCATTGCCCAAGAGCGCAGCGATGTGGTGGTTGGCCGCGATCTGCCTGACGTTGAAACAGGCACCGATCTCGCCTTTGTCAAGGCCGTCCGCGAAGCCGAAGTCTTTGCCCGTGTAGCGCCACTGCAAAAACTGCGCATTGTTGAGGCAAAACGCGCCCTTGGTCATTTTGTCGCCGTGACTGGCGATGGCGTCAATGATGCGCCAGCGCTGCGGGCCGCTAATATCGGCGTCGCGATGGGCTCGGGTACCGATGTTGCCAAAGATACGGCCTCGATCATCGTGACCGATGACAACTTTGCCTCGATTGTCGAGGGGGTCGAAGAGGGGCGTTATGCCTATGACAATGTGCGGAAAGTCATCTACCTGCTCATCTCAACCGGGGCCGCCGAGATTGCGCTCTTCCTGATTGCGTTGTTGGTCGGTCTTCCCCTGCCCTTGCTCGCCGTGCAGATCCTGTGGCTCAATCTGGTCACCAACGGCATTCAGGGTGTTGCGCTCGCCTTTGAAGAGGGGGAACCTGGGGCAATGCAACGCCCGCCCCGCGATCCGAGTGAGGGCATCTTCAACCCGCTGATGATCCAACAGACCCTGATCTCCGCTGGGGTCATGTTCGGGGCCACGCTTGCGGTCTGGTACTGGCTGCTCGAGCAGGGCGTAGACCAGGATTACGCGCGCAATCTCTTGCTACTGTTGATGGTGCTCTTCCAGAATGTCCACGTCTTCAACTGCCGCTCTGAGTATACCTCGGCCTTCCGCATCCCGTTGCAGCGGAATCCCGTGCTGATCGTCGGCGTCTTTGCCGCCCTCGGTTTGCATGTGCTCTCGATGTACCTTCCCTTTATGCAAGGACTGCTGGGGATCGCGCCCGTGACCCTGACCGAGTTTTTTGCCCTTCTGGCAATTGCCTTGAGCATCTTGCTCGTGCTCGAGATCTTCAAACTCATCAAGCAACGCGCCATGAGATGAGAGACTTCTCATCTTTTAGCAACGGTCTAGCCAAAGCTGTGCAAATATGGTACAAATAGGTGTGCATTATGCACACCTATTGCACAGCTTAAAGGAATGACCAATGCAATTAGCCCAGCAGATAGCCTTGGTGACAGGCGGCGGGCGGGGGCTTGGCCGGTCGATGGCTCTGGCCCTGGCGCACGAGGGTGCGATGGTTGTCGTGGCCGCACGCACGGCTGATGAGATCACCGAGACAGTGTGGCTCATCGAAGAGCAAGGCGGCAAAGGTTTCGCCCTACCCGTTGATGTGCGCGACTCTGCACAGGTTTCAGGTCTCGTTGCACAGGTTTACGAGCAACTCGGGCCAATCAAGATCCTGATCAACAGCGCAGGCGTTGGTCTGCGTGCGCCCATCACCGAGACAAGTGAGGCGCAGTGGGATCTCGTCGTCGATACCTTGCTCAAAGGCACCTTTCTGGTGGCGAGCGCGGTGCTCCCGCAGATGATCGCATCTGGTGGCGGCAATATTATTAATCTCGGGGCGCCGCTTGAACGGATCGTGACCCCGGGTTTTGCGGCTTATTACGCGGCAAAATGTGGGGTCGACGGGCTGACGCGCATTATGGCGAAGGATCTCCGTCGTCACGGGGTAAATGTCAATACCCTGCACCCCGGCGGTTTTGTCGATACCCAGATGGTACGTTCAACCGTGCCTGAAGTCCGTACTGGTCTGCTGTCACCCGACGAAATTGGTCGGGTTGCCGTGGCCCTGGCGAGCCTGCCTCCCCGTAGCCAGACGGGGCAGACAGTCGACGCACATACCTGGCAAACCGAAAAAGATGAAAATTAGGGCAGACAAAGGCTTGACAAATCCTGTGCAAAGTATAGAATAGATGGTATACCAATTGTTGAAACCCCGATATCACGCACATCAACCAACCAGGGGGTGACAACAAACATGAACGCACCAGATAGCACCAGGATGTATAAGCTCCGCCCATTGACTCAGGAGAAGAAGCCGTGGGTACCTTCCAAAAAATGAATGAGCGTACAGAAGTTCTTGAGCAGAACTTTTCCGAAGATGTGCAGGAAGATGGCGGGGCATGGGGAAGCGAGCCAGAAGAGCTCGAACTCGAAGAGCTTGAAGTCGAAGAAGTCGAGAGTAGTGATAACGAGCCTGTCGAAGACTCGGTTCAACTGTATCTGCACGAGATCGGCCAGGTTGCTCTGTTGACTGCGACCGAAGAGCGTGAACTTGCCATGCAAATTACCCGGGGCAAAGAGGCCCGGATGCGCATTAATAATGAAGATTATCGCAATGGACGTGAACGTTTTCAACTTGAGCAGGACGTTGCGCGTGGCGAAGATGCCCGCCGTAAGCTGATCCAGGCTAATTTGCGCCTCGTGGTCAGTGTGGCGAAAAAATATATTGGGAGTCCGATGGCCTTTATGGATCTTGTCCAGGAGGGCAACATCGGGTTGATGCGGGCCGTCGAAAAGTTTGATTATACCAAGGGGAACCGCTTCAGCACCTACGCAACCTGGTGGATCCGCCAGGCCGTAACCCGCTCGATCGCCGAGCAGAGCAGGCTCATTCGCCTGCCCGTCCACCTGAGTGAGTCGATTGTCCATCTGCGGCGGGCGATCTACCGGCTTGAACAGCAACTCGAGCGCGAGCCAACCGCCGAGGAACTGGCCCATGCTCTGGGGATGAGCCTGCGCAAGGTCAAGCGCCTGCTCCAGGCTTCCACGCAGCCAGTCTCACTGGAACAACCGTTGAATAACGAGAGCGAGGGCCGCGTCAGTGAAGTGCTGGCTGACGAAAGCCTTGAGACACCAATGGAGATTGCGGCGCAAAATATGCTGCACGCAGAACTCAATGCAGCCCTGAACGACCTGCCCGAACGCGAGCGCAAGATCCTCCAGTTGCGGTATGGCCTCCTTGATGGGCAGCGACGCACGCTGGAAGAGGTCGGGGTCGCCTTTGGTATCACCCGCGAACGCACGCGCCAGATCGAAGCCGAAGCAATGCGCCGCCTCCGCCACCCCAGTGTTGGGATGCGCCTCCACGGCTACCTCGATTAGGGATTTGACGCAAAGGCGCAAAGGTTTGATGGATGTGGATCCACAATCTTTGCGCCTTTGCGTCTTTGCGTCAATAAGGTTGGGCGTAGCAGCGATGGGGACTACGTTGCGACCAACAGATGCACAGGGGCTGCTGCGCCCCTACTTGCGCCCCTACGTTTTTGCTTGGCATGTTGCACAGAGGCCAAATAGCTCAACAATATGGCCTTGTACCTGAAACCCCTGGGCTTCCAACATGCTGGTCAAGCTTTCGATCATGGCGCAGCCTTCAAACATCAAGAGAGCGCCACAACGGGTACAGACGGCATGGTGGTGGTGGCCCGGCAGGGTGCGCGCATAGGTATAATCGCCTCGCTCAGTCTGAACGCGCGCCAACCAGCCCTGGTCGCGCAGCCATTCGACCGCGCGATAGGCGGTCGCACGACCAACGCTGGCCGGTTGGGGACTCAGCGCTGCTGTCAGAGCCTCGGCGCTAAACGGCGTATGCTGCGCGGCAATCCACCGCACAATGGCCTGACGCGGCGCAGTCAGACGTTGCCCATCAAGCTGCAACGCTGCCAGCACCTGTTGCTGCCACTCGCGCTCACTCAACTCAATGACGGCACCATCCTCATGGCAAGGCTCACTCATCGTGGTACGCTTGTCGCATCCCTGGCCTACGAGCGGCGACGTGGACGACAGCAACTGCACGCGGGACCGTGCATTGCCCGTGCAACCTGCTCAGGCGAGGCATAGCGGATAGGGGCTGGATCTTGGCGGGCAGGGGAAGCAATGTTTGCGACCTGACGCAGACACAACCCATGACAGATAGGGCACTCAACAGGATCGTCGGCGCGCCATGCAGCGCGTAGTTCTTCGAGTTCGATATCACATTCGGGGCAGAGGTAGATGTACAGTGGCATATTTTTGTTGGGGTAGGCCCCACACCCTGTTTTTTGTTCTGCGCTGGCGGCTCTGCCGCCAACACAGAACAAGCAAGCGTCCTTGAAAGATTACGCGACGAGCTTGTGAAGTGCTGCAAGGGCGGCGTCGTAGTCGGGCTCGGTGCCGGCAGCCGGTACATATTCAACATACTGGATCACGCCAGCGCTGTCAACGACAAATACGGCCCGACTCTCAAGGCGAAAGGCTTTCAGGTAGGTGCCGTAGCTCTGCGCGAAGCTCATCGCTTGGTGATCCGAGAGGGTCTGGATCGTCTCAGCACCAGCACTGCTGCACCAGCGCGCCTGGGCAAACGGAAGATCGGCGCTGACGGTAATGAAACTGACCTTGTCCCCTAGGGTGGCTGCTGCCTCGTTGAAGCGTAGCGTCTGCTTGTTGCAGACACCGGTATCAAGCGAAGGCACGACACTGATGACAAGGGGCTTGCCAGCAAAAGCGGCCATGGTCACCGGCTTGAGTTTCGCACTGAGCAACGTGAAATCAGGAGCGGCATCACCCGGCTTCAACTCGGGGCCAAACAGACTTTGCAAACCAAAAAAATTAAAGGTTTCGGGGCGTTCGATCATGAAGGTGCTCCTTATATAGACAACTCATAACTATCGCTACTCTACTGATTGTAGACGCTATGCACAGGTTTTGTCAACTAAACATGATGAACACATCAGAGGCAACAGTAACGGCAGTTGTGCTGGCCGGGGGAGTGAGCAGACGGCTGGGGATCGACAAGCGGCGTTTGCGGTTGTGGGGTAACGCTGGGCCAACCCTGCTCGGGCATACGCTCGCGGTGGTGGCACCGTTGTGTGCCGAGGTTGTCGTGGTGTTGAATGATGCCTCGGCCTGGCCCGACCTGAAGGTCCGCACGGCACCCGACATCTATCCTGATGGTGGTGCGCTGGGTGGCATCTACAGTGGCCTGCAGGCCATCACCACACCTTATGCGCTTGTTGTGGCCTGTGATATGCCGTTGCTCAACCAGTCACTGCTTGCCGCCATGCTGGACTGGCCGCGCAATTATGACCTGCTCGTGCCGCGCCACGCCCTCCCGTCCACGACGCGCAACCAGGCTGGCTTCGAACCACTCCACGCGATCTACCGCGATACCTGCCTTGAGCCAATGCGCCAGGTACTGGAAGCAGGTCAACGGCGCATTATTGATGTCTATCCTCGGCTTGACGTTACCTGCATCGAACCAGAAGTCTGGCAACGCTACGATCCCGCTGGACATAGCCTGCGGAGCCTCAATACGCCAAGCGACCTGGCCGAGCTTCAGGCCCTTATATCATTTTACATCAATACCAGTTGATTTTATGGATGCTCCCAGCAAGTCAAGCAAACAGGGCGATTGCATCTTTCGTGCATGCACCCCACCAGGGCACCCGCCAGGGGTGCCCGTACACCGGGGTACACCAGGCCCGGCCCCCGGCCCTGTCCCCCACCAG
>NZ_LYXE01000123.1 GCF_002532075.1 Candidatus Chloroploca asiatica
GTGCTCTTGGTGCGGGCCCTGAACCACCAGTCCATCCCCATGCCGCAACGCTTGTCCCCCGAACCCTGGCCAACGACACCGCCATACCATCCCGAAAGAAACGAACGTCATGACGCTCCCTCGGCCCGTGAATAAAAAAACCTACCCCCAAAAGGCCGGGGGCCGGGGGCCGGGGGCCGGGGGCCGAGGGCCGAGGGCCGAGGGCCGAGGGCCGGGGGCCGGGGGCCGGGGGCCGGGGGCCGGGCCCGGTGTACGGGCCCGGGGGCCGAGGGCCGGGGGCCGGGGGCCGGGGGCCGGGCCCGGTGTACGGGCACCCCTTGCGGGTGCCCCGTTGTTGCCGGGTGCAGCTTTGCGCCTTTGCGTCCAATCATCAAGCAACGGCGTTCACAGACTACTGAACATGTTTGAGAAGAATGACGGTCATTACCACGCCGGCCAACGCCATCGCGGGGAAGACCACCAACTCGACCACGCTAACAGGCACGCCGACCCGCGCCATGTTCAGCCCCATCAGACTGACGGCGATGCCAAGCGTTAGAAACTTGGTCAGGCCAACTGAGGCCAGCAGGTAGCCCCAGGCATGGCGGCGCAAGAGCAGGATGCCCGCTACGAGGCAGACCGGGACGACCAGCCCCAGATCCATCGCCTGGATGAACATGCTGGTGGTATTTTCTAGCGCGGGGATTGCCCCCGGTGCAAACGTGGCAGCGATGCGCCCTAGCCAGGCCAGCGAGAGAAAGGCGGCGGCGAAAAATAAGAGGCCGGCAATCCAACCGCGCGGCAGTTTTTCGGAGAAATGTGCGGGCAGGGTCTCCAGGTCAAAGGACATCATCACCATCACGAGGGCAAACAGGCTCAGGCTAAAGAGGGCGACATAGACCAGGAAGAGGGCATTGTAATGCGCGCCTACCATCATCGTGATGTAGGTGTACAGGATGAAGCCGAGCGTACCGGCCAGCAAGAGGCGTCCGCGCAGGGAGCCGCGCTGCGCCAGCCAGAAGGAGACCGCCAGCAAAGGGAGACCGAGCGTGAGCGCGATCAGGTCATTGGCTTGCATCTGGGCGGCCATGCTGACCGTATCCCAATAATACAGGCCACGTGCGTTGATGGTGACTTCCTCACCGCGGAAGGTCGTCAGTGGAAAGGATGTCCCCTCGGCGGGCCAGAGACCGGCCAGCGCAGCGAACAGGGTCAAGATGAAAATCGGCGGGATGAGCCATTTCAAAGCAGAGTTCATTGCATTATCCTATCGAAACTGCCTCGGCCCAGTGCTTGATGGCTTCCCAATCACGCTGATCGGCTTCGACGGCCTTGACCATCTTAGCGATGAAGCGATCCAAGAAAGAGAGGCGTGAGAAGTCCATCAAGCCGGTGAAGAAGACCTCGGGGGCCTCTGGGAGCAGAGCGCGGATACGTGCGGTGTACGCTTCGCGGGCAACACGGTTGGCTTCGTCGTCATCCGCATTGAGCATGTGGACGGTGAAGAGGGCGACGGGCAGGCTCTTCAAGGTCGCCTGGTTGGCTTCGATGAATTTGACGACCTCGGGCAACCAGTTGCCCATACGGATCGCGCTACCCAAGATGACGGCCTGGTAGCCAGCAAGCGACGCGACCTGTTTAACCGGCTTGACTTCAACCTTATAGCCGCGTGCCGTCAGGGTTTGACCAATCGCGACAGCGATTTCAGCGGTTGAGCCGGCGCGGGTAGCATAAGTAACAAGAACTTTTTGCGTCATGGAAGGATCCTTAGCTTTCATGAGTTGCCTCCAAGCTTGACTTTAAGTTCGATCAGGGTACAACCAAGATTGTGTAGGCTGCGAATAAGGCCAATCAAACCGGCCTGGTCGGCACGTAGGTTGTCCAGGGTGAACGTATTGAGCTCCATGGTCAGCGTGGTTCCGGCGGGGCAGTAATCAGTCAGGAAGGTTGGCTCTAGGTTACCGGAAAAACGCAAGGTATAGCGTTGTATGTCTGCCGTTGTGTTCATGGACTTGTCCTCATCTATGCATCGATTGTACAACGCACACAACCAAAACGGACTACATCTTCATGTAGTCCGTTTGCCCCACCCAATGTAGTCACGGGTTGCATGTTTGCAAGCTACTAGTAGTCTGTGAAGTAAGTTTGCTGCTCTCGGGCTTGGCTTCGACAAGCTCAGCCAACAGCGGGCGATGGGCGTTGCGAACGGACGGAGGCTGAGCCTGTCGAAGCCCCCGTTGGTATCAGCACACGTGTGTTACAGACGCCTACGCTGGCTGCATGGCAGCTGTTAAATCAAGCCCAGCGCCCGCGCACGCTCGACGGCCTGGACTTGTTTCGCAACCCCCAGTTTGCCGTAAATGCCCTTGACGTGATAGCGCACCGTATTGATGCTAATGATCAGCCGTTCCGCGATCTGGGCATAGGTCAGGCCTTCGGCGAGCAGGTAGAGCACTTCGCATTCACGCTCGGTCAGGGGTTCGATCAATTCCTGCGCAGGCAGCGCTTGCTGGTCAAGGTCGTTCTCGCTAAAGACACGCTGGTAGCCTTCCGGTTCGCCGAGTTGCCGGGCACGCGCCAGCCACGCGGTTCCACCGCCAGCCTTCGCACCCAGCACCAGGGCGTAGATCAAGGTACCCGTACGCCCATCGGTCTCGGCACTCTGCACGATGCGTTCGGCCAGCGCGAGTGCCTGCGGATGGTGGCGAGCTATCATCCAGCGCAGCCAGGCCAGGTGGATCGCATCGGTTCGATATGTGACCGGGGCTTCGGCAGGAATACCCGTTGCGGTCAAACTGGCTTCAGCTTCAGCCAACTGGCCCTGCGCCACGAGCAACGCCACCTGCTGCGCGACCCAATCTAGGCGCACCCAGGCTGGCGCGCCCTGGGCCAACAGTTCACCTGCGTCACGCAGATAGCGTGCAGCAGCTTCTGCCTCACCGGTCTCCTGGCACAAACGCGCCAGGGAGAGACTCGCGTAGATCGCCGAAGTCGGCTGGCTCGACAGTTGCGCCATCCGCAGCGCGTGCTGCAACAGAGCGCGTGCCTTGGCAACCTGGTTCCATTCATAATAGACCTGCCCGAGCACCGCATGCACCGTCCCAATCATCAACGGAGCCATCTGCACGGCGACTTCGGTACGCTCGAGCACAGCTTCGGCACTTGCCACCAGGCGACGCAAACGGCCCTGCGGCGACCAGATCAGCGCAAGATGGGCCACTGCCACCATCGCCGTCACATGGTCATCAATGGCCTGCGCAGCGTGCAGTGCTTCTTCCAAAGACGCAACGGCCTCATCGAAACGCCCGGCGACACGATACGCCACCCCCAACGCTAGGGCTGTAGACCCGACCAGCCGTGGCTGCGCTTCTGGCACCAGCGACCGGGCCTGCTGGGCCATGCCCAATGCCTCCAACATCTGGCCCTGCACCTGCGCCAGGAACGACTCCGCCGCCAAGATATCGGCCTGGAGCGCACGGGTTTCGGTCGCCTCCGGCGGCAGATCGGCGAGCGCAGCGTGGGCAGCCGCAAGGTAGGGGGTAGCCTGTTGATACGTGCCATGCAAGATATGCGCCCACACCAGGAGCGTATTGAGACGCGGGCTGCGCTGGCGCAACGCTTGAGGCAAGGCATGAATCCATTGCTGAAGCATCGGCGCATCTTCCCGCGTGAGCAAACGCCAGCCATACTCTTCCAACAAAGTCACCACGCGTTGCATATCACCCGCCGCACGCGCATGTTCGACGCTTGCAATGGGCATGTCATGGCGCTCATACCACTGGCTGGCGCGCTGGTGCAACCCAGGCAAGCTAGCGGCGTGCTTACGCTGCAATGTATGTTGGAGCAAGTCGGCAAAAAGGTGATGGTAGCGATACCAGCGCCCCTCGTCGTCGAGCGGGATAATGAACAGGTTAGCGGCCAAGAGGCGCTCGAGCATATCGGCGCTATCGCTGCGCCCGGTCACGGCGTCACAGAGATCACCGCTCAGCCGCGTCAGGATCGCGGTATCCCGCAAGAAGTGCTGAACCGAGGAGGGCTGGCGAGCTAGCACCTCCTCAGTCAGATAACTCAGAATGAAGCGGTGCGATCCACTGAGGGCCGCAACAAAAGCGGTGGGGTCGGCATGTGTTTGCAGCGACAAGCCTGCCAATTGCAAACCGACAGCCCACCCTTCCGTGCGCTCAGTCAAGCGAGTCAGATCCGCCTCGGTCAGCGCCAAGTCCATCCCCGTCTGGAGAAAAAGCGCAGTTTCGACCTCGTTAAAGCGCAGGTCAGCCGCACGAAGCTCGGTCAGTTGATCGCGAGCGCGCAGCCGGGCCAGCGGCAGCGCGGGATCCTCGCGTGTCACCAACACCAGATGCAAGCCCACAGGCGGGTGCGCCAACAGCGCCTGCACAATACTCAAGATCGCCGGACGCTGGATGACATGGAAGTCGTCGAACACACAAACAAAAGGCGTCGGCGACGGTTCGACGGTCTGGCGATCCACGTAGGCAGCCTCGAGATCGTTGAGCAGCGTGGTCACCAGGGTGGCCTGAGAGGGCAAATGACCAGCCCGCAGCACGGGCAGCAGCTCAGCGCCGATGTCCGGATGCACCTGCTGCAGCGCAGCGACCAAGTAGGTGCAAAAACGGAGCGGATCGTCATCGGCCTCGTCCAACGACAGCCATGCGACAGCACCGTTGAGGTGCGCGATCCACTGCGCCGCCAGGGTCGTTTTGCCATAGCCAGCCGGGGCCGCGATCAACGTCAACGGATGCCTGGCCTCTAATCCAGCGTGAAGACGCGCCACCAACCCTGGACGGGCAAGCGCCCGGCGCGGCGGCGCAGGCCGGTGCAACTTGGGCATCAACAATAAGGGTGTAGCAAGCGTACGCATAGAAGCCATTATACCTATCTTCATCACCCACGCTCATTCCATGCCCACGGCAGGGCGCAGCAGCGAATGGGGTGGCCCGTGCGCTTGAGATATGCACCCCCTACTGTGCCGACGGGTACACTTGCATAAAGTGCATGACTTCGGCATGGGTGGGGCTGTTGAGCACGCCGGGGAAACTGGCGCATACCATGCCTGCGACGGCTGCCGCATACTGGATGGTCTGCTCATCGCTCCACTGCTGCAACATGCCATAGATGACGCCGGCCCGAAATGAATCACCCGCCCCGGCACTGTCGATCACATTGACTGCATAGGGCTTCAACTGCTTGCCAGGCGTCCCTTTGCGGCCATACAAGATGGCTTCATCACCCACGGTAAGCACAACCAACCCTTGCGCACGTTGCTGGTAGGCGGCAAACAATTCCGCTAACGCGACATGGGGATAGGCTCGGTTGCGAAATTCCCCCGAGATGATCACGGCGGCAGCGCTACTCGCCAAGGCCTGGTCGTACGGGCAATCAATCGAGACAAAGGGTACACCCAACTCGACGGCGTAGGCGCCGACCAGGGCGCTTTCGGCCTGAAACGGTGGGTCAACACAGACCAACCGCGCTTTGGCGAGATCGTCTTTCCTGGGGATATTCCACTTCCGGGTCGTGGACAAGAGATCAACGTAGTTGCCAAAGATCGTCCGGCTGCGATCGTCGGAAAAGACGATTTCCCGCACCCCGGCAAAGCCTGGCTCGACCCGCAGGCGCTGGGTGTCAATGCCGTAACGAGCGATGGTTGCCAACAAGCGCTCGCCAACTGGCGTAGCGCCAATCCAGTTGCCATCGAGTTGGACGCTTACCCCCAGGCGGCTCAAGACAATCGCCGAATTCAGGGCCTCGCCACCGGTCATGAAATGGCTCGCGGCAATCTCGGCGTAACTATCGGGTGAGGGGAACGCCATGCTCAGCAGATGCAGTTCGCTGGAAGCGATAACGCCATACGCATAGACATCGAACTCTTTCATGCTCTTATTCCTTTGCCCTTCTCCAGGGCCATGCTTGGGGAAGATACAGATGTTTTCCTGGGCAGCAACCGCAGCAACGCCACCGCCGCCACCGCATACAGCACCGAAATGACGGCGAAGAAAGCGACGTCGCCCGCAAAGAAGCGTAACGCCTGTTCAAAACTTCATCGCCGCTAACCAGGCGGCGAGACCCTCTTCGCGGGCTTTGAGGTCATCTCGCGTTGCGTCGTACGCGCCGGGCCGGTACTCGCCGGCAATGTTGCCATCAAGCATAAACAGCACTCGCTCGGTTCTGGCGGCCACCCTGGCATCATGCGTGACGAGCATGATGGTTGTGCCTGTGCGATGAATCTCGCCCAGCAGCGCCATGATCTCGTTGGCCGCGGTGGAATTCAAGGCCCCAGTCGGTTCGTCGCCAAAGATGATCTGCGGGTCGCTCATCAGGGCCCGGCAGATGCCAACGCGCTGCAGTTGGCCCCCCGACGCCTGGGTGATGTCACGCTTTTCTAGGCCCGCCAGGCCGGTCTTTTCCATCAGCATGTGCGCTTTTGCGGTAACCTGCGCCCTGTTGGTACGCCGCTTGCGGAGCGATGGCAGCATGATGTTATCGAGAATGTTCAGGTTTTTCAGCAGGGTTGGCTGTTGGAAGACAAAGCCCATGCTTGTGCGACGCATATCGGCGAGCGCGTTGTCGTTGAGTTGCGCCAGATCGACGCCAGCAAAGCGTATACTACCACTGTCAACGCCATCCATGCCACTCAAGGCAAAGAGCAGCGTTGATTTTCCCGAACCCGACGGCCCCATGACCGCCACAAACTCACCTGCGTTGATTTCAACCGAGACGTCGTCGAGCACCTTGCGCTTTTCGTCGCCCGCGCCAAAGGTCTTGACGATGCGTTCCCCAACCAGAAGCTGCTGCATCATATTCACTCCTTAATATGTTCCGCGATGCTGATCCGTCCTGCGTCGAATGTGCCGACGATGGTGGCCGCGAGCGTCACGACCGTGAGCAGCAATGGGCTGAGCAGATACGCAAACAGCGGATTGATGACGAAGGTAAAAGAGGCGGCCCCAAAGGAGGCGATCACCGCACCCGCCAGCGCCTCGCCCAGCGTGTTGGCGAGGATCGTGCCGAGCACAATGCCGACCACCAGGACACAGGCTGCCCGCGCTATATACTGCACCTGAATGTCAGTGTTGGTAAAACCAAACGCCTTCATCACGGCAATCGCGTATCGATCCTTGGCCACGAGCATCCGCATAAACAACAGGGTGATCAGCAGGGCGATGGTCAGCGCAATGCCGATGGCGGCAGAGGCGGCCTTGCCAATGCCGCTGATGGTGGCACCATAGGTCTGCGCAATAAATTCGTCAAGATCCGAGACCTTGGCAAAGGTAAACCGGCCCGCATAGTCCACAAGTTTGGCGTCAAGCAGCGTCGCATCGACAAGTTCGGCGCTGATCACGCTCCACATAATGTCGGCTGAAGGATCGGTAAAGATCGCCTTGGCGGTTTTGCCGCCGTTCGTTACGTCAGAATAGATGCCGCACACGGTGAGGTTTTGCTCGTGACCGGCGATGCGCAAGGTCAGGCTATCCCCGACGTTCTTGCCCATCTCGTTGGCGTGCATCACCGACAGCGCAATTTCGTTCTCGGCAAGCGGGGCGCGCCCGGCAGCATAGGCCAGGGGAAAGATCGTATGGTCACCGAGTTCAACCTTGATCCGCTCCTCGGAGCCATCCTCCAGGCGGGCGCTGAAGGTCTGGGTGGTCAGCACGACAAAGGCGGCGATGTCGCTGTCATGCGCCAAGGCGGTGGCGATGGCCGCCGCTTTCGCGTCGATCTGGTCAGTCTGCTGAAGATCAAAGCGCAGATCGCTGTTGCCGACACCCATGTAGGTGCTGAAACTCTTGGCCGCGATCGTGTTGGCCAAGTTCTGCGGGACGATGATGATGAACGCCGCGAGCACGAGCACAGCGAGCATGGTGGCATAGAGCTTTTTGCGAGCGAGCACATCTTGCAGGCCCAGCAAGACATTGGTGTCTAGCACCTTGTTCATACTCAGGTGGAAACGCTGGCCCCCGCTGGATGTTTCCTGGGCGATACCGAAACGGATCGCCTCGCCGGGAGAGATGTGATGAAAGCGCCCAAGTACCCCGTTCACGTACGCGATGATGGACAAAAAGACTAGCAGCACACTGATCGCCCCAACAAGCAGGGCGAGGGAAGCACGTCCGCTCTCACCGAAAGAGAGGCGCATCTGCTCAAGTAGCACGCCCTGAAAGAGAAACGAAAGCGCAAAACCGAGCAGGCTGCCCACCGCTGCAATCCCAGCGTATGTCGCCAGGTAGATGCGCTTGATGTCAGCGACGCGCAACCCAATGGCTTTCATCACCCCGATTTCGCGGTAATCATCCTCGATCTTCGCCAGCAGCGTGAAGCGGATGCACAGGAATGCGACGGCAACAACCAATGCGCTTACCAGAAGCAGAACCGCAATCATCATGCCATCCGAGAGGCCGTTGAGCATGCGGTAGAGCGGATAGGTAAGCGTCGGCCCATTGGCTTCGAGGCCCGCAGCGGTGTAGGCGGCCTCAAATGCGCCCAGGTTGTCAAGGTCGTGCAGCCGGAACTCAATCAGGTACTCCATACTGCCGAACGGCTCGAGGGCCGCAAAATCGTGCTGGCTGACCAAAAAACGCTTGGACGACGAGAGTAGCGAATTCATCTGCGCATCGCGGAGAAAGCCAGCCACGATAAATGGCTTCCCAGCCACCTCGACCCGCTCACCGAGCACGGTCGTGCCATCCTGCAGATAGTTGACCGGGACATACAGCTCCCCATCGGCAACCTGAATAATCTCCCCATCGAGGTCGAGCAGAAAATCGAACTGCTCATTCTGCACCACAAAGCCGTTATCCTGGACGCTGCGCGCCAGTGAACCACCAGGAAACACCATCTGCGCACCGTCGAGATTGAGAAACTCCACAACCTGGAATGCAGCGACTGCCTCGTGCTGTTCGGCAAAAGCCGTCAACCGCCCCATATCCAGGGTCCCCGCGTGCATCTGCATAAAATGCGGCGTCTGCGCCCGCGTCATAAGCGCATCGATCGCCCCTGAAAGGTTGATCATAAGGATCGCCGCCAGCGTCACCAGCATAGCTGCGACGGCAACAAAGAGCATCGTCGTCAACGTGATCGCTTTGTTCTTCACGATATCGTTGTAGATCGCCCGATAATACATACCATAACTCCTGCGACACAAAGCATCTTGCCGACACTACTCATCCAGTTGGCGAAACAACGTCAGGCTCAGGCCCAGATCACAGATACGTTGGAGCATACCGTCCAGGGCGGCCTGGTCAACAAGGGGGCCACAGAGGATCGTCTCGCCAGCGGGGCTATAGGCGACCGTGAAACCCTCGAACCAGATCAAGGTGTTTTGGCCCAAATGACCTTTGAAACGGATTTCATAACGCATGTTGTCGTTGGGTGTGTTCATAACCCAACGATACCGCAAACCAAGGCCGCTCTGGAACACACCAGGGTGGGATGTACCAAAAAAAGCACCTAACACTTTGGTGTTATACCAATGCCCGTTGAGTTGGTCGCATTGTCACCCTGAGCGGAGCGAAGGGTCTCAGGCGTTCCCACGGCAGAGATGCTGAGCGCAGCGAAGCATGACAAGGCTGCGAGCATGTCAGAAAACGTACGTTCCGGCCCACTCAGGCCAAACAACGTTCAGACCAACGCTAACCGGCGCGCTTCAATGATGGCCTGAGCACGACGGCTGACCCCCAGCTTGCCATAGAGATTGTTGACATGGCGCTTGACCGTGTTGAGCGCAAGCAAGAGTTCATCGGCAATCTCCTGGTTCGACTTGCCCGCGCAGATCAGCCGCAAGACGTCAAGTTCCCGTTCAGTCAACGGCTCGATCAACGGCTGCCCTGGCAAGGACGTGCTGGCAACGGCGGTCTGAGTCTCGGCAAGCGCAGCATCCAAGAAACGATTGCGAATAGAGACGGCGATCCGTTCTGCCTGGTGAACAGCATCCTGTGCCAGGGTCGGGTTACCTTGCGCGTGATGCAAACGCGCTGCAATCAGATAACCCTGTGCAAGATAATATTGGTGACCGTTTCTTCGCGCTGTTTCTAAGCCCTGGGCGAGCAGCGTTTCGGCTTCGTCCCATGCTCCCTTCGCACACAAGACATCGGCCAACGCCAACTGAATCAAACAAAACGCCGGATATGCGGCATACGCGGGTTGTTCAGCAAGTGACAATTCATAGCGACAGATTTTTTCTGCGTGCTCGATCCGACCTTGCGCCAGGCTGATCTTGGCCCATTCCATGGTCGCGTGCGCGAGCGCAAAAAAATTGCCGCATGCGCGTGCATGCGTACTGACACGGCTCAGGTAAGCATCGGCCTGCGCAAGATCGTTGGCGGCGACATAGTTATACCCCATCTGTGAATAACACGCGGTGTACCCCATCGCAACCACGATCGGTCCAAAGGTGTGACGAAACCCAGCGACCGTTGGCAAGAGTTGTTCGATTTCTTGAATGGCAGCGGCGACCTCGCCTTGATGCCGCATGACGACGGCGCGCAACAGCATCACTTGATGCAAAATGATGTTGTACTCGGGATGGTCCACGGGCAATGCACCTGCGGCAACCATGCGTTCAAAGGCTTGCGTAATATCATCGAGATAGGCATCAATCTGCGCATAATCGCCGCGAATAAAGAGCGTCCAGCAATACGCCACGCCTAAGGGCGGGGATTGACGCAGCAAATCACCAGGCAACGACTCAAGCCATTGCACGGCCGTAGCGAGGCGGCCCGTGTGGTAGATCCGCCGCCAATTGTCAACCACAAGGCGGCTCACATAGGCGTAATCGGGAATGGCGAAAGCATGATGCAACGCTTCTTCTGGGTAGCCGTTCGCCTGAAACCATTCCGCAGCACGGCGATGCAGCGCTGGCAACGCGTCGGCTTGGGTGCGTTTCAAATGACTTTTGAGAAATTCGGCGAAGAGATGATGATAACGAAACCAATAATGCTCGGCATCCAGGGGGATCAGGAAAAGATTACGGCGTTGCAGATCCGAAAGCGCATGCTCACTCGCAGTCTTTGCGGTTACTGCATTGCACAAAGGGGCACACATGCGTTGGAGGATGGAGGTTTCGAGTAAGAATGCTTGCAATGAGGCTGGTTGGCGGGTCAAGACTTCTTCGACCAGATATTCAAGCACAAGGTGTTGACTGCCCGTGAAGGCTTGAATGAAGGTATGGACATCAGCACGATCCTGCAGCGAAAGCGCAGCAAGCTGTAAGCCAGCAATCCAACCCTCGGTACGAATTTCGAGCGCCTCCACATCAGCGGCAGGCAGCGCCAAGTTCATCAAGCCATTGAAAAAGACCGTGGCCTCATCGGTACTGAAACGCAGATCAGCAAGGCGCACCTCGGTCATGTGCCCGCGTACGCGCAAACGGCTCATGGGGAGCGGCGGATCCGTTCGCGTGGCAATGACGAGATGCAAGGCAGGCAGCGCATGTTCAAGCAGGGTCTTCATCGCTGCATGAATATCCGCATTCGAAATCACATGATAATCATCAAGAATCAGGATGAGCGCCTGGTTGCCGACGGCCACATCATTCACCAGGGCAGTAAGAAAGCGTTGGACATCAAGATCTTGCGCATCTTCCAACAGCGGCAACGCGGTCTGCCCCAAGGCTGGCGACACCGTTTGGAGAGCCGCAACAAAGTAGCGCCAGAAACGCAGCGGATGGTTGTCACGGTCATCAAGTGAAAGCCAGGCCACCTGCCCCTGATACGCGGTAATCCACTGAGCCAGCATGGTTGACTTGCCATAGCCAGCCGGCGCCGAAACAACCGTCAGCAATTTTCCCGCCTGCAAACCTGCCGTCAAGCGCTCAATCAGTTGGGGACGATGAATGATGTTAGGAGGAACCGAGGGGATAAAGAGCTTGGTTAACAGAAGCGAAGCATCCATGGATGAGTTCCGTTCAATCCTTCACCCACATAACAATAACACTATACACGACAATCAAGCGTTTGGAAAAGACCGCTGGATCGCGAGACACTGTAAGGCCGAAGCACGTGCCAGCCATAACATCCAGCGATAGCGCTGAGTCCGTAGCACATGCTTGGGCCCGACAGATGTCGTTGTGTCCACAGACGCGGCGGGGATGAGGTAGCGCCCCAGCGTATCTTTCTGCTATCGTACAAAATTTCAAGTCAGTGACAGCCCGACGGATCAACCATGCCGACAGCACGCCGGGGCGACGGGTCTGGCAGGAGGACTACTACGAGCATAGTATTCGCAATGAGGCTGATCTGCAGCGTATTCGGGGCTACATCAACGCAAATCCGTCGCGCTGGCGTGCATAAGATCCATCACCGCCGATGATCGGCCCGTGGCGCGACGAGGCACGCCATGGCGACCGACGCTGGAAGGCCGAAGCACGCGCCACAGACGCCTCTCCAGCAAGAGAGTCCATGTGGGGCGCGTGCTTCGGCCTTACGGGTGGCGGGAGGACGACGGGCGGGGTAGGGGACGACGGGCGGGGGTCATCGTCGGTCGCGAGGATGATGCTGAGGGTGGTCGGCCACGCCTGCGGCGAACCGGGGCGCGGGGTGAAGGGCACCAGATCGATCATGTGCGTGCTCCATGCAAACAACACGATTTCAGGTGGATTGTAGCACGTATTTGCTTTTCTCGCAAGGCACGATGCCTGGCGACAAGGCCATCATCGTGACGAGCCTGACTCCAGACGTGGAGCCGGGTCGCGACGACGGCACAACGGTACGCTGCCACATTTGCGACGATGTCCCTGTACGGCGCTACGTGTATCGTAGCCTCCCGGTGCGTGTCTCTGTCGGCATAGTAGCAGGCGTGGGTAACAGGAATGGGCCCAGGTCGCCCACCGCCGGTTCTTGGTAGTTTCCGTTCCGTTTCTCCCGGCGCAGGGGATACAGGCACAGGGCGCGGTGAGGCTCATCCGCCAACAGGTGTTGCGTTTGCGGTTCCGCCGTCACGAGCGGCCCGGCTCAGAGCAGCACCATGCCCCGCCTGACATCGGCAAGCAGGTCGTGCGACGGCTTGACCTGGACGCTGAAAAAGGTGTTCCACCAGCCGCGGCGCAGGTGCATGACCGGCTGGATCGGCAGAAGCTCTGGCGAGTTGGGAAAGACCCAGGAGGAGCGCTTGACCCGTAGCTCGCCGGTGATAGGCGCGCCGTCAGGGGCGCGAAACACGAGCGTCCAGGTGGCGGGTAGCTGGACGAAGGCGTGCTGAAAGATGATCGTCCACTGGTCGGCAGGACAGGGAATCGTGCGAGGCATGCGGCGTTCTCCTGCGCGCAAGCACGGCCTGGTGTCGGCTCCAGTATAGCCTATGCCCAGATCGTTCCGCTTCTCCCGTAAGCTGGCTATGGCGTGTTCGGTTCCGCCGTCATCAGCAGCCAGGTACGGCGCTACAGACGGCTTGACCAGAACCGGCTGAGTCAGGTGGAAGTGCAAAAGCGTAACGGCGGCGTTCCGTATTTGCGACGATGTACATGTACGGCGCTACGGTGATGCTCTACGCACGCAGTGGAGCAACCAGGTTGCCCCGAGGCTCGCCGGACAAGGGAGTGCCCAATACGCCGTAACGCCGTACAAAGCCTGTGCTCAAGCGCTACCTTACCCGACACGTCCCGTCACCCGGTGGTGATCTTGATCATATTGGTGGCGGAGAGGCGCAGCTGCGGACACACTTCCTGGGGCAGGCACGATTCTGGTTGCTGCTGCGGCCCTACGTCCCCGCGCCCCACGGACGCGGTGATGCCGGGGATGATCCGCCCGTCGCCAGGGATCATTCCCGCCCCGATGATCGCGTTGGGGCGCCAAACCTCGTCACAACATACTGGATCTGCGTCACTTTTGGTGCATAGCGGCAAACAGAACATTCAACGTCATCGGTTTGCCGCAGCCCAGTCAGACGCCCTGGATCGTCTACACCAAAAGTGACGATGAGCCGACATGGGCTCATCGTCACTTTTGGTGCATAGCGTCAAGCAGAACATTCAACGTCATCGGTTTGCCGCAGCCCAGTAAGACGCCCTGGATCGTCTACACCAAAAGTGACGAAGAACCACCATGTCATGGCGAGGTTTGCGGGCGCAACTCGCGGAGCACTGCTGCGACCTGATGCGATGCTGCCCGTAGCCTGGCCGTGCGCCAGATGCTACGCGAAGTGGCGTGACACTAGCGCAATCTATGCTGGTGAGCGCCGCGTGTGGGATAGTCTTGCGGTGCAGCTAGTGCGCTGATCCATTGGTTTGAAAGAGGATGATTGTATTAGTTACATTCATCGTAATCTAACATGAAGTGATTAAACAGAAACGAGTTACCCCCCACAATTGGTGTGCCTCTGAAAAATCCGTAAGGATTAATCACTCTTGCCTTACTATAGCTATTAATCAATTTCCCTAGGCTCTTAGGTATAGGAGTCCATGGTGCCTTGACCAATGCCCAACTAACCCCTTTTTGCTTGGCATATCGGAGACTAGCAAAAACATTCCTACCTGCCCCACCAGAGTATAATGGTGTGACACCAAACTTTGCTTCCATTAAAGATATTATTTTTTTACCATGATACTTTACTCCATCGGGAACAAAGTTTATTCCCTTGTAAGAAATTTTACTTCCAGTATATTTATTGTAATTCGATGCAATTCTGGCAAATGGCTCATGCAGATACCTGCCCATATTGCTCATCATTGATCTCTTAAAGTTTGTAGGAATATGCTTCCAGATAGCAGAGGATGCTTTCTGCCCCATCGGTGCTAAGGCTTTCCCTGCACCAAAGAGCAAACCTCCAGCCGCTGCACCAATGAGAGCGCCTTGTGCAACTTTATCCCACTGAACATCTTGTCCATGTAATAGATCACTAGCTATTTGTGTCACGGCGCCACCAGCAGCACCTCCTCCCACAGCGCATCCAACTCCCAATGTCACACCACAAATACCTCCTGTTACAGCTCCCCCAATAGCGCTAGCACCAACTTCCTTCCAATCAACGCTACCAGTTGTAACAGCTTGTGTTACAGCGCTTACTGCACCGCCAATAATAGCTCCTCCCACAGCTCCTAAGGCTGCACCAATACACCATGGACAGTATCCATACGGATCAACTAGATTCACCGGGCTGTTGTACACGTACTGGTACCGATGCAGGCTCCGCGGTTCGCTGAACTGCCCCCGGTACGGGTCCTGGCTCATCCAGGTGCCGGTGTCGGGGTCATAGTGGCGGGCGTAGAACTCGTAGAGTCCGGTGTGCTCGTTCCACTCCTGGCCGGTGAAGGTGTAGTGGTTGTGCGGGTCGCTGAAGTTGCCCTTCGGCAGCTCGATCTGGCCGTACGGCTCGTAGCGGTAGTTGTGGCTGCTCTGGCCCTGCTGCTTGGTCAGGCCCGCGACCGAGCCCAGCCCGTCGTAGTGATACCAGTAGACCTGGCCCGCCGTGCCGCTTGGGAAGTGGTGCAGCTGTAGGATGCGCCCCTGGTCACCGCGGTAGAAGTTCTCGTACTGGGGGTTCCAGGTGTTGTACTCGGCGATCGGATCCAGCCCGTCGTAGACGTACTCCACCTGCTTGGTGCCGCCCCCGCCCGTCTTCGGGTCGTAGCTCTTCACGACGCGCCGCCCGTTGCCGTCATGGGCCATGGTGGTCACGGCGCGCTCGACGCGGTTGCCCTGCAGGTTCTGCTGGTAGTCCTGCACGACGACCAGGCGGTTCTCGGGGTCGTAGCGGTAGTCACTGCCCTGGATGCGCGGACCCTGCGGGCCGGGGAATTCTTTGTTGATGCGGTTGCCATTGGCGTCGTAGGTGTAGGTGACGGTCTGCAACTCGCCACTGGCCCCATTGTTGGCCTCGCCCGCAAGGCGCAGCTTCGCCAGGAGACTGGTCGCGATGCCCTGGTTGCGCAACTCGCCCTCGGCCTGGTAAGTTTCGACCTGGGCGCGCAAGCTGGCCAGGGCGGAGTCCACCGCTGCGACGTTCGGTGTGGGATTGCCGTAGAGCTGCGCGAGCAGCGCGTCGGCACGGGCCAGCAGGTCACGCGCAGCTGCGCTGTTGATGCCCTTGCCCTGCTGGGCAGCGACTTCGTGGCGGAAGGCGTGCAGCGCCTGGGCGCTGTTCTCGGCCCGCTTCAGGCCGGGGCTGCCGGGGTGGGTGTCGCCGACGACGCTCAGCAACTGGTTGATCGCGTTGTAGCTGTAGTGCAGCGTCTTGCTATCGAAGGGCCGGTTGGTCGTGCTGCTGTCGTTGGTCGTCAGCGTCAGCCGATTGCCGACCGCATCAAAGGTATACGCCGTCCAGATGCCTTGGCTGTCCTCGTCGCGCACTAGGCGGCGCAGCGGGTCGTAGCTGTAATTGCTGGTGACCACGCTCGGATTACGCCAGGCGTAGGTCGCCTCCATGCTCACGCGCTGGCCGACGACGTCGTAGCGGTAGACGAAGCGGCTGTTGACGGTGTTGGCCCCGCCGATCTGCTGGTTCTCGACACTCAGCAGCCGGTTGGCCTTGTCATAGACCTGGGTCGTCACCGTGCTGTTGGGGTTCTCCTGGCGCACGACCTGACCCACGCCGTCACGGATATAGCGCGTGGAGCGGCCCTCAGGATCGGTCGTGCTGGCCAGCCAGTTGTTCTTGAGGTAGCTGGAGGTGACGATCCGCCCATCGGGGTAGGTCAGGCTCAGGCGGTTGCCGACCGGATCGTAGCCAAAGGCGGTACGCCGCTCGTGGACATCCTGCTCCTCGATTAGCCGGTTGAGCGCGTCGTAGCTGCGCGTGGTGGTGCCGAGTTCGTTGCCGACCGTCAGGACGTTGTTATTCTCGTCGTAGGCATAGGCGACGAACGTCCCGTCGTGGTAATCCACGCGCTGGAGCTGGTCGTCGGGGTAGTAGCCGTAGGTCGTGCGGTTGCGCAGCGCATCAATGCGCTCGACCCGGTTGAAGGTCTTGTCGTAGGCGTAGCTCCAGCTGTTGCCGAGCGCATCCACTTCGCGGGTCAGGCGATTCAGCCCGTCGAAGCTAAAGCTGGTCGGGTTACCGTTGGCGTCGCGGATCAGGACCAAGTTGCCGGCTTCGTCGTAGCTGTAGCGCGTGGTAACGTTGACATCCACGCCGACGGGCTGGCCGGGCTGCTGGTTGAAGGTGACGCTGCTCAGGCGGTAGAGCGGGTCGTAGCCGTAGCCGGTCACGATGCCGTCGGCCTCGGTCATAGCCAGCAGGTTGCCCATCCAGTCATAGCCGTAGGCGGTCGTCTCGTTCTCGGCGTTGGTGCGCGTCGCCACGCGATCGAGCGCATCGTAGGTCGAGCTACTGGTGTGCCCGTTGCCGTCGGTGCGGGTCAGCGGGTTGCTGTTGGCGTCATACGTCCAACTGGTCACGTAGCCTTCGGCGTCGGTGCGACTGAGCAGCCGGTAGACGACGTCGTAGGCGAAGCTGGTGGTATGCCCGTTGGCATCGGTCTCGGCCAGCAGGTTGCCCACCGGATCATACTGGTAGCGCCAGACCCCAGCGAGGTTGTCGGTGAAGCTAATGACCCGATCCAGGCCGTCGTAGGCATACGTGCTGGTGAAGCTGCGCGCATCGGTGAGGCGGATCAGGTTGTCGAGCTGGTCGTAAGCGAAGCTGACCGCGTGGCCTTCGGGGTTGGTGATCCGCACCAGCCGGTTGAGGCCGTCATACGCGCTGGTGGTGGTATGGCCGTTGGCATCGGTGACTGCGATCAGGTTGTTGACGCGGTCGTACCCGAAGCTGGTCGTGCCGCCTTCGGCATCGAGCGTACGCACCCGGCGCAGGTCAGCGTCGTACTGGTGCTCGGTGACGTACGTGCCACGCGGGTCGTAGATGAAGCGCAGGTTGCCTGCAAGATCATAGTCAAAGCGCGTGGTGACGTTCTGCGTGCTGCTCGCCGCCTCGCCGGGGCGCTCGTTCTGCACCAGGGCTTCCAGGCGATCCAGCGCGTTGTAGCGGTAGGCCGTGACGATGCCATTGGGATCGGTCTGGGCCACCAGGTTGCTGTTGGCATCGTAGCCAAAGCTGGTCGTCTGCTGGAGCGCATCGCTGACGCTGGCGAGCCGGTTGGCGGCGTCGTAGCTGAAGCTGGTGCTGAAGCCACGCGGGTTGGTCAGCGTGGTCAGGTTGCCCATGGGATCATAGGCATAGGTCGTCACCTGGGCGGCGGCGCTCTCCTCGCGCACCAGCCGATCCAGCAGGTCGTAGCGGAAGCTGGTGCTGATGCCGTTGGCATCAGTGAGGGTCAGCAGATTACCGACCAGGTCATAGCTGAATTGGGTCGTGACGTTGGTATCGGCGCTGGCGGGGACACCGGGCACCGCATTGGCAATCGCGGTAACCACGCGATCCAGGTCGTCGTAGACCAGTTCCTGCACTTGCTGGACGGCGCAACTCTCCCCTTCCAGCGGACTATTGCAGCGGATCAGCGCGGTCAGGTTGCCGACGCCATCGTAACGGAAGAAGGTATGGCTCTGCTCGGGAGCATGCTCGGCTACCTGGTTATAGACCGCATCGTAGGCAAAGGTCCAGACCCGACCCTCGGCATCCTCGACGCGCACGAGGTTGTTCATCGCATCGTAGGCGTAGCTGGTCGTAAACCCAAGCGGGGTCACCTCGGCAACAAGCTGCTCGGCCTCGTCGTAGCGGAAGCGCGTGACATCGCCATTGGCATCGGTCGCCGTGATCAGGTTGTCGTTCTTGTCGTAGCTGTAGCGCAGCGTAAAGCCGAGCGGACCATCGAGTTGGATCAGGTTATCGTTGCCATCGAAAGTGTAGGTGCTGGTAAAGCCGCGCCCATTGGTGGTTGTGCTAAGGCGCCCCAGGCCATCGTAGCTGAACTGCACCTGATCGCCAACGCCGTTGGTCGAACTGCGCAGGTCGCCAGTCGTAGCGTCATAGGTGTTGGTCGTCTGGTTGCCGTTGAAATCGGTAATGTTTGTTGGCAAGCCACGGGCATCGTAGCTAAGCGTACTCGTATCACCGGCAGCATTGGTGATGCCGATCAGATTGCCCCGCGCATCATAGTCAAAGCGCGTGACCCGCCCTTCGGCATCGGTGAACTGCGTCACCTGGTCGAGGTCATTAAAAGCCCAGGCGCGGCTCCAGCCGAGTGGCCCGGTCTCACTCAGGCGATTACCACGGTCATCATACGTATACGTGTAAACTCGCCCGAGCCGGTCAGTGAAGGCAGTCCGGTTGAAGTCGTCGTCGTAGCCATAGGTCTCGGTGAACCCGAGGGCATCCTGCATGGCGATCAGGCGCCCCATGTCATCGTAGGTATAGGTCGTCGGCTGATCGAAGCTATCGGTCACGATGGTTTCGGTCAGATCGTCGCTATAGCTGAAGCGATAGGTTTCCTGGAACCCAACGACCTGTTGCTGAACCCGGAACTCATCGTCATACGCGATCTGCAGGAAGGGATGGCCCTCAGGCGTGATGATCGCCGTGAGCTGCTGATCGTCGCTGTAGCGATATTCGGTGGTATGACCACGCGCATCGGTGACGCTGGTCAGGTTGCCGTCGGTGTAGGCATAGGTGAGGGTCTTGCCCTCCGGCGCGTGGATCGCGGTAATGAAACCGTCGGCGTTGTAGTCGAAGCGGATCACCCGCCCGCTGGCATTCTCGACCCGCACGAGGTACTCACCCTCGTAGAAGAGAGTTACTTTATTGCCATTGCGGTCGCGCCGGGCCACCAGCAACCCCTCGCCATTGAACTCCTCCACCACCAGGGTGCGCTTATTGCGCAACTCATACCCGGTAGCGGTCTGCGTTAAAACATCAAAGCTGAAGGGGGTCAGGGGCACAAACGCATCCCCAGCGCGGCGGAAACTCACCACGCGGCCATCGGGATAGAAGACCTGCGCGCCCTGCATGAGCAGGTTATCCACGACGAGCATGCGCACCGCGTAGGGGAAAGCCCAGGCGCGCCCGAAGTATTGGGGCGGGCCGGCGATCACCTCTGCCTTGACGTCACCTCCGCTTTCGGTATAGCGCGTGGTACCCCCACCACTCCCGAAGGCAGCCAGCGAGTTGTAGGCACGATCAATGGCCAGCGTGGTATCGCCCACGCCAGCAACAGTCAGATCACGGAAGCTATCGGTATAGTTGCCGTTGTAGGTATTGACCGGATCGCCCGCCCCTGCCTGGAAGCCTGGCGACGAAGGCGCGGGATCGCAATCAGAAGCATGCAACAGACATTGCTGACCAAAGTTCCCGGCTTGACTTGCCGACACGGCCAGCGGCCCGCCACTGGGGAAGTAGGCATCATTGCCCGACGTATCAACCGCATAGACACGATATTCATTGTTGCCCCTCGTCGGGCCATTGGCAAGCGCAAAGCCATAGAGGTCACCGCCCAGCGCCTGCATCGGGTAAACCGTACCATTGAAGGTGAGGTCAACCCGTGCCACGGCCCGGTTGTCGGTAACGAGCGCCCGCACCTCGATCCCACCCATCCCATCCTGGAAGATATCGAGGTAGTGGATCGTCGGCGGGGTCGTATCTGCCTCCGGCAGTACCCCATCAGCGCCTTCACAGGTATTCTCGAAGGTAAAGCGGCCCTCATCAGCCGTCAGCGTGTACGTTTCCTGGTTGGTGAAGGCGCGGCACGGCGCGTATCCCACCAGATTATCGCCAGCGGGGCTGATGCGGGCAGCTTTGAAGGAGAAGATCAGCGGCGTGCCGGGCTCAAGTTTGTGGGGATAGGCATAGATCCATGGACCGATGGGTAACGTGCTTACAAAGGGTTGCTGACCTTCGGCCTCAACCACCAGCGTCAACTGGATGCTGGCACTGCCTGTATACTGCGGCGCAGCATCGACTCCCGTGGTGAAGGTAAGCTTGATTTTCTGAATCTTAGGGTCGCCCTGAATGGGAGGGTCGTACTCTTTCAGCTCACCTGTCACAGCGATCTGGCCTTGTCCAGGGATGGCTGGGAAGTACCGGTGTGCCTCGACGACTGTATCGTTCTTACTGATAAAGCCCTTCTCAAGGAAGAGCACATCTTGGCCAACGAAGTTGTTGCCGTTCTCATCAACAAAAGTAGCGGGGGCCTGGGTCGGATTCGGGTTGCCGGTCTGCGGCACACCAAGCCAGCCACTCGGTCCACCTTCTTGCTGATACTTGGTGACATATTCGGGCTGCAGGAAGAAGAAGGCACCCTCAGCATAGAGCAGTGAACCAATCGGGAAGTGCTGGGCATAGGCACCACCAAAGGCAATCACATCCGTTGTTGGTGCGCCACCGAGCGCGTCCAGCGTGCGCAACTCACACTCGTCAATAAAGGCTTGGCGAATCGCTGTTGATGCGCCATTCCCAGCCCCGGCTGTTTCACACGCACTCAACTCAGGTGCTTGGGGCGCAAGGCTCAGCAGCGCAAACTCGGTGAAGTGATCGGTGGTAGCCGTAATCACCCCTGCC
The DNA here is from genome assembly GCF_002532075.1 of Candidatus Chloroploca asiatica. Classification (GTDB taxonomy): domain Bacteria; phylum Chloroflexota; class Chloroflexia; order Chloroflexales; family Chloroflexaceae; genus Chloroploca; species Chloroploca asiatica. The sequence continues at coordinate 21,376 of NZ_LYXE01000123.1, forward strand.
GCTTGATCCACCACTGAAGGTAGGGCGGTCCAGGTCTGATGGGCAGCATCACGGTAGTAGAGGGCGAGGCCCGAGCCATTCTGGCTGTTGTACGCCACCCGCAGGTTGAGTGGGCGATCAAACTGGTGTACCGGGTTGCCCTGGGCATCCTCGGCGGTGAGTTGGAAAAAGACGTCGGCGTGCTGGTAGCCCGTCACCGACTGGACAGGCAATGGGCGATAGGTGATCGTCGTGAGACTATCGACCGCCCCGACGGGCACATGTAATTCGACACGCCCATCACTGGATTGGAGTACGTCACCGCGGGTGGGTGCAACTGCGACTTGATCCTGTCCATCAACCGGAACCGCCGTCGCCGTCGCCGAAACGGCCGTCGCTGTGGGCATAGCGGGAACCGCCGTCGCCGTCGCCGAAACCGCCGTCGCCGTGGGCATAGCGGGAACCGCCGTCGCCGTCGCCGAAACCGCCGTCGCCGTGAGCGTGGCGGGAACCGCCGTCGCCGTCGCCGGAACCGCCGTCGCTGTCGCCGGAACCGCCGTCGGACTGACCGGAACCGCCGTCGCCGTGGGCATAGCGGGAACGGCCGTCGCCGTCGCCGAAGCCACCGTCGGGCTGGCCGGAACCGCCGTCGCCGTCGGACTGACCGGAACCGCCGTCGCCGTGGGCATAGCGGGAACGGCCGTCGCCGTCGCCGAAGCCACCGTCGGGCTGGCCGGAACCGCCGTCGCCGTCGGACTGACCGGAACCGCCGTCGCCGTGGGCGTGGCGGGAACCGCCGTCGCCGTCGCCGAAGCCACCGTCGGGCTGGCCGGAACCGCCGTCACCGTGAGCGTGGCGGGAACGGCGGTTGCCGTCGCCGGAACCGCCGTCGGACTGACCGGAACCGCCGTCGCCGTGGGCATAGCGGGAACGGCGGTTGCCGTCGCCGAAGCCACCGTCGGGCTGGCCGGAACCGCCGTCACCGTCGGACTGACCGGAACCGCCGTCGCCGTGGGCGTGGCGGGAACGGCGGTTGCCGTCGCCGAAGCCACCGTCGGGCTGGCCGGAACCGCCGTCGCTGTCGGACTGCTCGGAACCGCCGTCGCCGTGGGCGTGGCGGGAACGGCTGTTACCGTGGGCGTGGTTGGTGCAGCCGTTAACGTCGGACTAGCTGACGTATCGGGTGTAGTGGTGACGACTGGGGTGATCGATGGGTTTACTGGAGCAAAATCAGCACCTTCTTGATCACCATCGACCTGTACGAAGGGCAGATAGATCGTAAAATCCCCTTGTGCCTGTACATCTGGTGGGGCCCGCGCCTCACTGGGCGCAGCAGCAGGGCGCTGAGGGGATTCGAGTGATTCACTTGGCGTAGCAGTTTCAGTTACAGTGCCCGTCCCAACAGCAACTGCCTCCTCCGTCGCAACCGCAGTTGCGGGCGGCTCATCGTGGACGGCCTGGTTCGCCAAGGCCTGGATCATGTCTGCAGACGAACGAGAATCAATAGCGACAGCCAGGGGGTTAGGCGGGGTTGGCGGTATGACCGAAGGGACGGCGGGCACCACGAGGCCGAGTGGTTCCATGCGGGTAGGGCCATCACTTGTGCCAAACAGCGGATCAGCGTCCGGCCCGATGGCTGCCTCAAGTGCAGATCGAATCGGATCGGGAAACGGATCCAGTAGCGCTTCAGGATTTTGTGGCAGTGGATAGTCGCGTGTTAACCCGCGGTGCGCTGCGGTGGTGGCGCGGGTCACCGGGGGTGTGAACGAGAAGTTACCGACGATCAGGGCGAACAGGAGACAGAAGCTAGCGAAACGGTAAACCCGTGATGTCGGCTGCATAGTCGTTCCTCGGTGGCGGCACCTTCCTATGACAGGCTACCGCGAGGGTAATGATGCGGATCTCTTGAAGTACTATGTATGCATAGTACTATAGTTGTATCAGAATGGCGTGAAAATTATGTCACATGGTAATAACAATTTCTTTAACTATTATCTTGAACATGCATCTGACCACGGATGCAGTAAACATTTAAGCCATGTTAGAGCAGACGGCTTGCAACTCTAATAGGCTGGCGTTTTCAAGAGACAGTAAGAGTCTGCTTACGCAGCTAAACATAGAAAATATTGATTGTTTGATGGCGTGGATTTATGCTATCAAACAATCAATAATATGTCAATACCCATTACTAAAATCAGACTGGATTTGCTCTATTTTCAGCTACTCCACCCCCACCTCAGCCAGATAGATAGCCCCGGCTGCGTTGCCGTCGAACACGAAGCGAATGGTCTGGATCTGGTCGAGTACCAGCGCGGGGTTGGCCGCCTGGAAGTCCGCTAGCGGTAGGCTGTAGCTCTGCAGGACGATCTCTTCAGGGGCGATCTTGGCGGGGAAGCCGTTCATCCCGGCGAGCCAGTTGGCCTTGACGAGATGGGCAGGGAGCGTTGGTAGGATTGGCCCAGATACGCTTAATGGGAGGCGCGCTGTCTCTCCAAGAGACGTTTCAACCTCCACCACCATGCCCGTTGCCATCGGTGCGCCCGGCACGCTGGCCAGGGCCAGGGTGAGGACGTGATCCGGCGTGAGCTGCCAATCGGCAACCTGGCGCGGGGCGAGCGGTACCGCGTATTGCGGCTGTGACCCGGCGCTCCAGCTAAGATGCAATGCCTGGATGCCCTGGCTCGTTACGCCGTCGCGCAGCATAAGCGGCTCTTGTGTGGCAAAAAGACCGCTGCCTGCAACCGCTGCGCCGCCAATGATGTTGATGCGACGAAAAGAGGCGTCCTGGTATTGTGTGACAATGATCGTTTCAGGCAGCCAGGCAAGCCCGGTGACTGGATTGCGAAAGAGCTCAAGGTACACTGCTTCACCGCCTATCGCTGCGTCGAGAAAGGCGGTGATCAAGACCTTCGCCGCTTGCTGTTGCGCTGCCTGGCTGAGCAGCGGGGCCCGATTTAAGAGCCACGAGTTGTACAAACCTCGATCGCGATCACCCCAGACGCTGTTAAACTGCCCATGATTGCCCTGATAGACATAGGCCAACGCTTTGAAGCCCTCTGCGTTCGCCGCGAGCCGCTGGCGACTGAACTGCTGCTGCCCGTACAGCAGATAGGTGTCGGCGTCATGTCCCGCCCCCAGCAGCAGATAACTGGTCCGCTCGAGCAACGGCTTTCGGTCGTATGGCCCGGTGTAGGCGTCAGAAGGGGCAATGGCAACCACGCCGCGCACGCCAAAGCCAAATGTGTCCGCGTCGGTCAGGCCAGGGAGATCGTGCGCGTTCATCTCGGCTGCCCAGGCGACGGCTTCCCCGCCACGTGAATGGCCGATGAGCGCCACCCGCGCGAGATCGACCCGTCTGGTAAAGGGATTGCCCGGTGTCTCGTTCCACAAGCGCCACTGCTCCAGATGCTTCAACAGCATCCAGGCACGCAACGGTATTTCCGCATTCGCGCCATCCATGAAGAGCAGTCCATTGAGGAAGTTCTGGTCAACCGAGACGACAATATACCCCCGGCTCGCCAGATGCTCGCCCAGGTAGGCATAGCCAGGGTCAGAGGGTCTACTCATCGCGTGGTTGCCATGCACGATGAGTACCAGGGGTGCCGGCCCGCTATCCTCCGCTGGATACCAGACGGTGCCGTTTAAGGGGAGTTGACTGTAGTCGAAGCCCCAGTACCACTGGTAATACGATGCGCTCAGGCCGCTGTAACCACCAAAAATGGGTCTACCATCTACGGGTGGCGTCATGAGAAGCGCCGCTTCGCCAAACTCTGGGCGATGGTTGCTCTGCCCGCGACCATACGTGAGGCGCGTGACAGTATAGGGGCCAGATTGACCAGGGTTGGCGAATGCGAGGTTGGGGCGGGCCGATGGCTCCGGCAGCGGTGCCAGATACCCCGCAAACCCTGGATTGACCACCCAAAACACGAACGCCAGGATCAGCGCCATAGGCAGACCAACGAGTGCGAATTGAGCCAGACGGGAACGGCCCTTCATCCGCGCCAGGGCAACCGACATCGCCGTGAACCCGGCCAGAACAATGGCGATCTCACCGACCACCGGCAAGACAATCTGCTGAAGGAAACTGTTCGGCCAGAGCAGGTCGCCAGCAATAAAGACAAAGGCCCCCAAGATGCGACCGAGCGGCACGGGCGGTACAAGACGCAAAAACTGCGTCCCGTGGGCAAAGCTCAGGCGCGCAAAGAGCCATCCCAACACCTTCCACAACAGCACAACCAGCCCCTCGCCCGCCGCGAGGAACGCAAAACCCAAAAAGCCCCCCACAACCGCCAGCAGCAAGCGCGGGAGGCCAAGATCAACTTCAACCGCCAGCAACGCAGTGACCACAATGGCCGCCCACATCACACCACTGCCAAAACGCTCGAAGGCAACCACCCATGGCGAAGCCCGCTCGGCAACGTCGGTCGGCCTGGGGCTTGTCTCAGGTGATGCGCGCACTGAGTGAGGCATCGCAACACATCTCCGTCTAAACTGATGCCAGAACCAAATTGTAGCATCGATCCCATGTCACCGAACCGACCCCGTCGGGCCGAATCAGCGGCCACCACCATGCCTGGGAGAGTCTACAATCATGGTCGCGACTGCGCCCTTGCCATGACATCATACCTCTCCCGATGGCACGCCACATCATACACCACAGGATCGCATCAGCGGGCCACCAGATTACATCGGCCCACACTCCCAGGACGCTCCCACCACAAAAATGGTGGCACCAACCTCGCGCATCGCTGCCTGAGGGAGCCTCCCGCCGCAAGCGGGGTGGGCCACACCATGGTCGGCGCACGGCCCAGACATGGCTTCCCGTGTACGTGGCAATGACGTGGCTTGCGTGCATTTCAGCGCCACCCCTGCCCTGACTTCCCCGCGTGCGCGGGCTTGACAACGAGGCGCACGCCATAGCGGGGCGGTAGGATCGGCCCCTGAACGACTACGTCTGACCCTTCTACGCGATCGAGTCACCTAGCGCAACATCTCATTCACCGCAGCGAGGTCAAACTCCTCGGGATCGAACTCACCGCCAATCCATTCCAGCAGATCCTCGTGCTCGGGGTGTTCCGGATCGCTGATCGCCTCCAGGAAATTGGCGTAGCCCCAGACCCCGCCACAATCCTCGGGTGGGCAGGCCCGTTTCCCCGCCGTGCAACGCGGATAGCTCACCCCTGGCTCGGGGGCAAGTAGCTTCTCGAGCAGCACCTCGTGGGTCCAACTATCGCCAAAGTCATACTCGTAGCTCAGCTTCTGCCTGGGCGCGGTGAGCAGATCGTTCAGCTTGAACCGACGCTCATCGCGGACATCCTCGTCATAGTTTGGGTTCGGCACACCGTAGGCGACCCGTCCGACGCTGAACATGTGCAGATGCGAGTCTGTCCAACCCATTGCGGTCTGGATGATCATGTGTAGCGTTGCCAACGTGACGTTGTCGGCAACCTCGACCCGTCGCCAGATCGGTGGCTTGCTATCCTTGAGGCTAATCTTCAGTTGGTAAATACGGCTCGGAACCGCAGCGGCTTTACGGGGCATCTGACCCTCCATAGGCAACTTCGAGCACAACAGCGCTGATCTATATGCTCACGCCACCAGGGACTGGCATCCCGTACCATCCCAGATATACATGACAATATACAGTACATCATGCATTTCGAGAAGAGAGTCCCCGGCATGAAATAGGGCTACGCTGAACCTGCGGAACCCAAGTTCTGCCATGTTCAGCGTAGCCCTGCGGCAGCAAAGTAGGTCTTAGCGACGATCATATCAGCGTCAAGACAAGAAGGGGCCTGGCTCTTTCCCTACCCCTCCTGCGGCTCAGCAGCGGGCTTGCTCGCCGCCGCCACTCGTGCCCGCAGCGTATCAAACAACTCGATGGAGAGCAAAACCGCCGTCGGCTTCCCCTTCTGCGTAATCACGACGGGGCGCTGATTCTGAGCCGAGCGCCGGATCATCGATGCCAGCGAACTGGCCGCTTTTGAGACCGGCAGCACGCCATGCTGCAGGTCGATGTCAAAAAAATGCTTGGTTGGAGATGTCATCAGGTTGCTTCCTTCCTCTCGATTGCACTTCCACCGCAAGGCGCCTGGCGATCAAAACAACCAGGGCCCCCTCAACGGAGGCGTGCGGCGGGGTTGCATCATGCTACCACAGTCGTGCAATACGTGCATCACCTGGGCGATGGCGCTTGGATCTTCTGCTATCGTGGATGGCTTAAGCGGTTATCCAGGCTCCAGCGCCGGCTCACGATCGCAGGCTTCGGCACAGACACATGGGCCTGCACCACCAAAGGCAAATATGAACAACAGCGCGAACTGAACGGGCAGCAAGGCCCCGCCCGCTAGTGCCACAAGCTGCGCCCAGAGACGTTCTCACGCCGGGCAGCAGGGCCAGGAAGAGGATCAGGAGGGCGTTAACGGCTCCTGAAATTCAGAACTTCATTCCGGCCAACCAGGTAGTCAGGCTTTCCTCGCGGGCTTTGAGGTCGTCGCGGGTTTCATCATATACGCCGGGCAGGTATGCGCCCGCAATCTTGCCGTCCAGGATGAACAGTACTCGACCGGTTTTGGCGGCCACTTTGACATCGTGCGTCACCAGCAAGATGGTCACGCCAGTGCGATGAATTTGCGCCAGGAGGGCCATAATCTCGTTGGCGGCGGTGGAATTCAACGCGCCGGTCGGCTCGTCGCCAAAGATAATTTTCGGGTCGCCCATCAAGGCGCGGCAGACGCCCACCCGCTGGAGCTGCCCACCGGAAGCCTGGGTGATGTCGCGGTTTTCCAGCTCGGCGATGCCGGTTGTTTCCATCAGCGTCCTGGCTTTGGCGACCAGATGCGCACCATTTTTACGGCCGTCGCGCATGGACGGCAGGATGATGTTGTCGAGGATGTTCAGGTTTTTGAGCAGCGTCGGCTGTTGGAAGACAAAGCCCATTTTGGTGCGGCGCAGGTCGGCCAGTTCGTTTTCCTTCAGCGCCGACAAATCCGCGCCGTCGAAGGTGACTGTGCCGCTGTCCACGCTGTCCATGCTGCTCAGGGCATACAGCAGCGTGGATTTTCCCGAACCGGAAGGCCCCATCACGGCGACGAACTCGCCCTGGCGGATGTCCACCGAGATACCGTCGAGGACGTTGCGCTTTTCCGCGCCCAGGCCGAAAGACTTGGTGATTTTTTCGCTGGTAATAAGCTGGTGCATGGCTTACTCCTTGATGTTGTCAGAAATTTTAATATGTCCTGCGTCCAGGGTGCCGAGGATTGTCGCGGCCAGCGCCACACCCGCCATCAGCAGGGGGCTGAGCAGGTAGGCAAAGCCTGGGTTGACGATGAATTTAAAGGAGGCCGCCCCAAACGAGCCAATCACCAACCCCGCCAGCGCCTCGCCGAGCGTATTTGCCAGCAGCGTGCCAAGCAAGATGCCAATGATCAGGACGAAAACCGAACGCGCCATGTACTGCGCCTTGATGTCCGCGTTCGTGAAACCAAAGGCCTTCATCACCGCAATCGCGTATCTATCTTTGGCGACCAACATGCGCATGAACAATAGGGTGATCAGCGCGATGAGCGTCAGCGCAATGCCGACGGCCGCATAAGCAGCCTTGCCGATAGCGCTGATCGTCCCGCCGTAGGTTTGCCGGATAAATTCATCAATGTCCGAGACTTTGGCGAAAGCGAACTTGTCCGCGTAGGCGGCAACCGTTTCATCCAGCAGCACCGGGTTTGTCAACTCGGCGGTGATGACGCTCCACATGGTGTCCGCCGAGTCGTCGGCGAACACCGCTTTGGCCGATTTGCCGCCGTGGGTCACATCGGAATAGACACCACAGACCGTGAGTATTGTCTCCCGCCCGTTGATTATCAGCGTGATGACATCCCCCACCTCTTTGCCCATTTCTCTGGCGTTCATCACCGAAAGCGCGATTTCGTTCTCCGCCGCGGGGGCGCGCCCCTGAATATAGGTCAGCGGAAAGACCGCATGGTCGCCCAGTTCAACCTTGAGGCTTTCCTCCGAGCCGTCAGCCAGCTGCACGGGGAAGGTTTTGGTGGTCAGCACAACAAATTTGGAGATGGCTACGTCATTGGCCATCGCCGCGGCAATTTCCGCCGCTTTTTCGGCGATCTGGTCGGTCTGCTGAATGTCAATGCGCAGGTCGCTGTCCCCAACGCCCATGTAGGTGATGAAACTGTTGGAGGCGATGGTGTTGTGCAAATTCTGTGGGACGATGATGATAAATGCCGCCAGCGCCAGCACCACCAACATAGTGGCATACAGGCTTTTGCGGACAAGCACATCTTTGACGCCGAGGAAAATATTCGTGCTGAGCAGTTTGTTCATGCTCAGGTGGAAACGCCGCCCCCCGCCCGCTTTTTCCTGCGAAATCCCAAAGCGGATGGCTTCCGCCGGGGAAATTTTGCGAAACCGCCCCAGCACGCCGTTCACATAGGCGCTAATTGCCAGGAATACCAGCAGGACGCTGATAATCCCCAACAACGGCGCCAGGGTAGCATTTGCGCTTTCGCCCATGTACAGCCGGATGTTGGTCAGCAGCGCGTCCCGAAAGACAAAGGAAAGTCCATACCCCAGCAGGCTGCCCACCGCCGCGATGGCGACATATTTGGTCAGGTAGATTTTCTTGATGTCGGACACGCGCAGCCCGATAGCTTTCATCACCCCGATTTCGCGGTAGTCGTCCTCGATTTTCGCCAGCAGCGTGAAGCGGATGCACAGGAAGGCGATGGCCACCACCAGGGCGCTAACCAGGAGCAGGACCGCAATCATCAGGCCGTCGGAAATGGCATTCATCATTCTGAACAGCGGATAGGTGATGGCTGGCCCGTTGGCTTCGAGTCCCGCGGCGGTGTAGGCCGTCCCGAATGCGCTCAACCTGTCCAGGTCATGCAGCCGGAACTGGATCAGGTATTCCACGCTGCCGAACGGCCTCAGTGCGGCAAAGTCGTTGTGACTGACCAAAAAGCGCTTGGACGAGGCGAGCATGGGTTGCATTTGCGAGTCGCGGAGAGGCCCCGCAATAGTGAGTGGCTTCCCGGCTACGGTCACGGTATCGCCAATTTTGGCGGTTCCATCCTGCATGTAGGCGATCGGGAGATAAATGTCCCCGTCTGCGGCCGTGATGAGGTTGCCATCGAGGTCAAGCAGGAAATCGAATCTTTCACTCTGAACCACCAGCCCGTTATCCTGGATGGTGCCGGCCAGCGAGCCGCCGGCAAATACAAACTGCGCGCCGTCCACGTTGAGAAATTCAATCACCTGGAAATCGGCCACATCCTCATGCTGTTCGGCAAAAGCAGTCAGCCGCGCCAGATCCACTTCACCGGCGTGCATTTGCATGAAGTGGGGCGTTTTTCCCTGCGTCATCATGGTATCAATCGCGCCCGCCAGGTTAACGACCAGGATCGCCGCCAGCGCAACCAGCATAGTTGCCGCCGCAACAAACAGCATGGTCGTCAGGGTGATGGCCTTGCTGTTGAGCATATCGTTACGGAGTAGTCGGTAATACATCGGTCACCTCTGTTTATTTTGCTTCTTCCCGCAAGACAACATGCCGTCTGGCAAAGGCAAAGCCAAGCAACATTTCACGTTGGCAATCGTTCAGATGCATCATTTTATCTCCGCAGTTTCAGCAGGGTTTTTCAAATAACGGTTGAGAAATTCGAGACAAGCCCGGTTTACCTCTTGCAAGTATCCCACCCGGTCATGATTGGGCTGCCCGCCTTCCAGCAGCCTCGTCAGCAGGGGGCTGGCAAGCGCCAGGTCGGTCAGGGAAAAATGCCCCGCGCCGGGCAGGTGCAGGCTGACGGCAGTCTCCGGAGCGTCGGTAAGCAAAGCCGCATTGCGGGCATATTGCGGCCATGCGGAGAGATGGCTCCAGGAACTATCCGAGTAGATGTTCAAGACCGGGACAGGATAAGCCTTGTCAAGCCAGAGAAACTCTCCGTTTTCCACGCCGATAATCTCATAGAAAAACGGCGACTCCAGTGCAATCACAGCAACGACATCATCCCTTTGGCGCGGGATAGCCAAGGCCGCCGAACCGCCGAGGGAATGTCCCATGACGCCGATTCGCGTGCCATCTACTAGCGCATACACGCCATCCGCGCCGCCAGCAGCCCGGGCCAGGATGGTATCAAGTACAAAATGAATGTCAGCCGTGCGGATTCCCATCCAGCTCTGGTAGTAGCGAAAACTTTGTTCTTTGTCGCGCCCGGCATCCTCCCGTTGGAGTTCGGCGAAGTATGCTCGACTTACAAAAGTCGTGCGCCCATCTTCGCTTTTTGTCCAGAAGGCGTGATAAGGGTGGCCGATAGCGCCGACGATATAGCCATGGCTTGCCAACTCGCGGTACAGGGACTCGTTGCTGGTTTCTGTGCCAAGCCCGCCATGCGAAAAGACAACCAGTGGATAGAGTTCAACCCCGCCTGTGCCTTCGGGATACCAGAAAACCACGTTGACCTGGCGATTTTCCCCGATGTCAGAATAGTTTTCAGTGCGCTTCTCATCAGTGTAGGTATAACGTTCTGTTCCGATGGTATAAGGCCCGGTCACATCCATCGGCTGGTAGGGTGGGAAAAGCAGGAGATACATTGCCAAAAAGAAAGCAGGTAAAGCAACAAATGCCCATATAGTTTTAGATTTTCTGGTTTTTGTTTTCATAGCGAGGATGAGGGAATGCAGTCAATTCGAAGTTGGCGTAGGGGACTTGCGTTTCACCCAGGCGCGCACGGGCAACGCCGTTGGCGCATGGAGGCGGCAAGGAGCATTTGGTTTGGAGAAGCTGAACGGCCATGCCGTCAGTATAGACGGGAAAGCACGTCGGGGCAACACCATTGCGTCACCATATTATGCGCCGGTAGGCACAAAACCAAGCTGGGCTCTGCGCAACAAGCGAGCATGCGACCCTGGCTTTGCCACAGTACACCGCCCAGTGTGACTGGATTGTCTGGTCGCGCAGCGGCTGGGCGTCGCCGTTCTTGGGGTATAGCCACGATTCGTGCAACATCGCCCCAGGTGCAGGGTTTCGCCCGTTCTGATGCGGCATCGCTCTCTCGCCAAGCCCAGTTCTGAATGCCAGCGCAGGGGCCTGCGCTCGCAACGTCGGTGATCCTGGTGGGCTGCGCATGATGGTGTGAGCGCGGGTCGGCACCCGAAACCGGTGCCTGCACTGCCACCGCGTCCTAGGCTCGCAGCGGAGCCTCGTCGTTGTTCCGCCGCAGCCCGAGCCGCAGCGTGAACAGCCCGCGGGCCTGTACCTGCCGGGGTCGCGTCAACAAGCTGGAGCTACACCGCCGAGGCCGCAGCGGAACGCAGAGCAACGAACGAGCGACAAACCCCCCCAAGCACTGGCGAAACCCGGGCATCTCTGGGGCGGCCCGCTCAACGTGACTCCGCCGACTGACCATCCCGACGCACCCGACGACCAACATGGTCAGCTTCGGCAGGCAACCCGTCAGGCAGGCATTGCAGCGGTGCATCAGTTCTCAGGATCGCAACGGCAAACGCGGTTTCTGCCCCCGGACTTAGCCTGGTAGAGCGCATCGTCGGCCCGCTTGATCCAGGCATGAACGCTTTCTTGGGGCTGAAATTCGGCAACACCGACACTCACGGTGACTGCGCCGACCTCGGGGAATGAATGGTTCGCAATGATGACCCGCAGCCGATCCGCCGCGTGCAGCGCCTCGGTCGCTCCGCAGTGAGGCATCAGGAGAGCGAACTCCTCGCCACCCCAACGAACCAGGATGTCGACCGTGCGCAGATGCTGGCCGATAAGACGGGTTAACTCGATCAAGATCCGGTCACCGACGAGATGGCCATAGGTGTCGTTGATCACCTTGAAATGATCGAGATCGAGCATCAGCAGCGACAACGGCATGTCGTAGCGCACGGCGTGCGTGCGTTCCGCCGCGACCGCCTCCTCGAAATAGGCCCGATTCCAAACGCCGGTGAGGCGGTCTGTGACGGCGAGTCGTTGAAGCTCCGCGTTGGCCTGCTGGAGCGCGCGATTCGCCGTTTCTGCCGCGTCCCGCGCCTGGACCAACTCCGCCACGAACCGCTTACGCTCGCTGATGTCGACGAAGGAGCAGATCAGTTGGTCGTCGAGGATCGTGCCGCCGATGACGATATCCTTGACCTGCCCGTTCCGGCTCGTCACGCGAAACTCGTGAGGCGTCACATGCCCCTGCTGGGCGGCTGCCTGTGCGATCGCCACATTCCATTTGTTGAGCACGGTGCGCCGATAGTCTTCCTCCGGATAGGCCCGCACGAACCAAGCTTCGTGGGTCGGAATCTCCTGCGGAGTCCAGCCGAAAATCTGATCAAATGCGGTATTGCGGTAAAGAATCCGTTGATCCGCCTGCAAGTTCGCCACCGCGACGGCGACCGGCAGATGCTGGAGCATCTTGCGCAGGCGTTCCTCGCTGCGCTTCGCCTCGCTCTCGGCACGCTTCACGGCCGTGATGTCCCGCGACACCCCGAGTATTTCCACTGTGGCACCGTCCGCGGTATGAACCGGCAAGACGTGGACATCGCACCAGATGGTTGAACCGTCCTTACAGCGATATTCTTGCTCGTAGCGTGCATACTCCGGAGGGAGCCCGGCTTGGAGGCGACCCGCCATGCGCGAGAAATAAGCCAGTGTGATCGCCTGAGACTCGGGCGTCTGGATCTCCTCAAGGGTCTGCTGCATTGCCTCCTCCTGGGTGAAGCCGCGCAGTCGCTCCACCGAAGGGCTGATATAGGTGATCCGACCATCCAGCGACATGGTCCAGATGACATCCGATGCGTTCTCGGCCAGCAGACGATATCGTTCCTCGCTGACCTGCAGCTGCTTCTCGGTCTGCTGCCGCGCCTGTTCGATCGTGAGCAGCTGATCTTGGGTCTCGTCGTGCCAGTTCATAGGTGTTTACCCTTGAGGGCGTTCCTCCCACCCGCTTCTCGCGGTGGGAGGAACGCCCCGGCTTTCGCCCCCTTTAGCGCACGTTTGCATGGGCATGCGAATGCTGATATCCTACGCTCAGATGTGCGAAGGCACTCGTGGTGCGCACCACGAGCCACGGTTTGCACGTTGCCAACTGAACCTTCGGGAGTTCCGGCAGAGAGCCCGCTGCCGGGTAAAAGGTTGACGGTCTGCGCCACGCACGACACCTTTCGTTGGGCAGGGCCGCCCGTCAGACGGCCTCTTGTGCTGCGTCGCCTCCGGGCGAAGGAGCGCGCACACGCCCACCTGCTTTCGCGGTGGGTATCTGACCACTCTCACCTTTCGATAGTGATTCCATGTCGACAAGAAACTCGTCGACGCGAAACCCACTTTCGTTTTTTTCCAATCGTGTAGTGAGTGCTCAAATGGGGATTGAGTTGCCATCTTCGCTGCTGTCTTTCTTGAGAAGCGCAAGATAGTTGCGGCGTATCCGCTCAATGAAGCGCGCGCCATCGAATGGACGGTCGAAAAGCCTAGTGTACTCACGTGCAATCAAAGCGAGGGTTCAACCACGATTCCAGCACCTCTGCTGTTCGTTGTCTTTGGTCATCGGTTAAGACATTTCAGGTCGGGGGCGAACTATCGTATAGCGTAGATCGTGAACACGATGCCTCGCGTGGCCTGAATGCTCCTTGCACGCTACCATATCACAGCGGGAGCACCGAATCCATTACCATGCGCTAACAACGTGTGAAGAACCAGCAAGAAATGCCGCGCAAAAGCTGATCCAGCCAAGACTCGCCTGGGAGCAACAAGATCGCCCACAAGCGCGAGGGCTAAAAGCAATACTTTTCCAATAAGCTCACGCGAAGGCGCGAAGGGTTCGCTCACGTACGCGAAAAACGTTGCGCCTTTGCACCTTTGCGTCAAAACAATCGCCTTCTTTGCAAGGTATTGGGGCTAAAAGGCCGGTGCGGAGCAAGCGGGGCATGGGCAACGCACGCAAAAGCGTTCACAACGGGGGGGCCACGGATCGTGTCGCAGAACGCCCGGCTCAGAAGCAGGGAACGACGACACGTCGGCCCCGTGGCCCTCACCGCCTTCGGCGCAACCCTCGCGAGCCGCGCCCCCAAGAGGCCCTGCGCCGAGCTTCGTGTTACCAACTCCATGACGCGACAAGGTGGATGGCTTGCATGCTTATGGGGCGCAAGCCTGGGCTTTGCCAGTCCGCGTGTTTCGTCCGATCCTGGTGGATGGTGCATTGGCGGTAGTGAATGTCAATCACAAGGGAACGCGGTCTATCGAGGTGATGAGTTGTGTTTGTCACTGCCACCTGGTCACAGCACGTGTGAGCTTCCGCCTCCTTCCCTGAATGATCGCGCCCTTTGCTTGGCCTTCGGGTGGGCCGCTATGGATGCGGCCAGGCTGTCAGCAGCACATTTAGCGTGCCGATGCGGAGGGGCCCGCCGTCGCAACATGAGCGGAGGATGGCGCGGAAGCGGGTGCGGGGGATCGGGGTGGTGTGCGCTGCGGCTCCACTCAAAATCGCCCCACCACCCAGACCACCCCGGCCAACCCGAGCAGGTGCAAACCCACCAGCAGCCAGAAGGTAAGTTGGTAGGCCGCCTTCCGGGTTTTGTGCGGCAGCGCCCACTGCGCGATCAGCGCCCCCGGCCAGCCGCCGAGGGCGTCGAGCAGGTGCAACGTCGCTTCAGGGACGCGCCGCTGGCCCTGGGTTGCCTGGATCTTGTCGAAGCGGTAGACGAGGGCCGTGAACCCGCTGAGCAGCACATAGGCCAGCACGATCCAGGGGGGCAGCAAACCGAGCCAACTGATGACGCCGACGGCGAGCAGAAAGAAGCTGCTGGCGAGGATGGCGAGGCGCAGCGACGTGCCGAGGCCGGGGCCGACACGGACGTTGACTGCGCGGAGGCGCTGCTGGGCATCGCGGCCCAGGTCATAGACCACCACGCTTCCGGGGCCGAGGCGGTGCCGTCCGGCGACGACCGCCGTGATGTGGACAAAGACCTCCTCGCCGCCGTGCTCGGGGGCAAGGAAGCCATAGCCCTGCGCGGCCTTCCAGGTACGGATGACCCCGCGCTGACGGCGGGCCAGCGGATGCGCCGGGCTACGGGGTACGCTCGATCTGCGCGACATACGGGGCACGCTTCCTTTCAGGGCACTGCGTGGTGTGCGTTTGCACCGCCTCCGCGTTGGCAAAGACGGCACCGCATGCGGTGCAGGCATAGATCAGCCCGGTCGTCGCGCCCAGCGAAGCGGGGCTAGGTTGCGCCGCGCACCCATTGGCATGGGCCTGTGCGATGGCGGCGCCCGCAAAGCGTTCGCCACAATAACCGCATTTGAATTCAGCCATCGTGTTGTTTCTTTTTTCTGTCTCAAACCATCACTGAAGCCATGTTTTAGTCTACCACCGTATGGGCATCAGCGTCTACCCCAGCGCTGGGGGGCGTTAGGGCGATTGCATCATACGAAACCGGATGCAAACATACGCTCTATTTGGCAGCATGTGCATGCAACCAGCGTCGCA
>NZ_LYXE01000124.1 GCF_002532075.1 Candidatus Chloroploca asiatica
TCGGGAACCGGGTCGGACAGATCCGTTGGTCGTCAAGCTCGCCACGAGGCGGGTTGGGCCAAGAAGCCGCGCGGCTTTCGCCGCTGCGGAGTGTCACACCATCCACTTTGCGCAGCCACTGATCTGCGTGGCATGCCATGCCCCCATTGCCTCGACGCAGACCAAGGTGTTCGACTGTGCGCTCGATGACTTTTGCATTGGCGATTGCGTCGGTCACGCCGAGGAACTGCGCGTGGTGCGCGAGGGGCTCTACTGTACTGCGTGTCGCGCTATTGACCAGCAGTTTGTCTACTTCGTCGTGTATCGGGGCATTCTGGTGGATGTTGCGCTGGATCTGGCGTCGGCAGAAGCGCAGTTGCGCAGCTTCTCCTTCGATCGGCTGCTCCTCTGGTATCACGATCTGTATGCCAAGCGTGAGGCTGAGCGCCGTGAGCGGTGGGAGGTGGAGCGTTTCCTGCACGACGTGGTGCGGTGGTATACCGAAGGATACGATCAGATGACGCCCGAGGAGCGCGAGCAAAAACCGCTGGGCCTGCTCTTTTTCCACAACCGTGACGTGCTCGCAAGCGCAGCCGATCCGGTGGCTGCGGTGCGTGCGTATTTGGAGGCGCGGAAGGCGGAGCGAACGGAAGGCTGAGTTGATTTTTAGCACTGCGGCCCGAGGTGAAGGAACCAGGAACATATGCTGCCGAGTGAGACGCATTCATCAGTCGTATACAAAAAGCTCAAGCGGTATGCTAAGGTGCTCATTTGGTATACCCCGTTTATCGAACGAGTGTATGCCTGGCACCGCCAGCGTCACAGCAAGACACACATCGACCGATGGCTGGCATGCGGGAAACCTGTGCCGCCACCCCATGCGGTTAAAGCAGAGGTACTGCGTCACTATGCGGCCACATATCACCTGCGCATCTTGGTGGAAACCGGCACACAGCATGGACATATGCTGTCTGCCCTCAAGAAGGTCTTTACCAGACTCTATTCAATCGAGTTAGATCCCGTATGCTACAAGAATGTACGGCGGCGCTTTCACTTTAATCGGAGGATTGAACTTTTCTGTGGCGATAGCGCCAATCTTTTGCCAGAGATTCTTGCCCGTCTGCATGAACCAACGCTCTTCTGGCTGGACGGTCACTATAATCCCGGCCAGAAGTCGCCCGGCAAATTCGTGACGCCGATCCTGGCTGAATTGACTCACATTTTTGCGGCACCGCGCCTGGGCAATGTTATCATCATTGATGATGCTCGGCTCTTCCATGAACGCTTTGGATATCCGCCGCTGGCCGAGGTGCTGTCGATGATTGAGCAGGATGGCGGTTGGGATATGCTGATCCAGGATGACAGCCTGCGCCTCGTCCCAAAACTAGAGCCGGAGGGCTAGTACATGCATGAGCATCCCACCCGCACCCTGACCGTTGTGACAAACTCTGGTCTATGCAACCACCTGCGCGTGCTGCTCTCCGGTCTGGTGCTGGCCGAGGCAACTGGCCGGTACTTCACCATGTTCTGGCCGCGCACGAAGGATTGCGCCGCCGGTTTTGCGGAGCTTTTTGCCAATCCGTGGCCGGTGCGAGAAGCAACCCGGCAGGAGCTAGCGTGTCTGCCACGGAGACCGCCCGTCAAGCACATCGTTACTGATGTGCAGAACACGGATGTCGCGGACATCCGGATCCGCGCATACAACTGGTTATCTGCGCCGGTCGGGTTTCCCGCTCAAAGGCAGCTCATGCAGCGCTGTGCGGAACTGCTGCAAGAGATGCAGCCTACCAAAGAACTGCAAGCGCGGGTAGAGGCATTTCAGGATGACAGTTTCCGCTCACGGATGATCGGTGTTCACCTGCGTCGTGGGGACATGCACTTACTTTACCCCGCCTCTGCTGCAAATACGCTCGCTGCGATGGCTGCAGTGGACACCTATCTTGCGCAGGAGCCAGAAGCCGGTATTCTGCTATGCACCGATGATGGTGCGATTCATCAACGCACGGGGCGACCGCTGCCGAGCGAAGGCGTCCAGGCCAAATTTCTTGCACGCTACGGTGAGCGCGTTGTCTTCACGATACCGCGTTCGCTCGACCGCCGTGATCCAGCCGCCATCCAGGATGCGCTTGTGGATCTGTGGTTGCTGCGCCAGACAGACTATGTTGTGGGGACAATTGGCAGCAGTTTCTCCGGCATGGCGGTTTTGGGCCGTTCCGTTCCGGTGACGCTGTGCCAGTCGCAGCATCCCCTGCGCCACGTGCTCCCATTACGCTCCTGGTTGCGCGGAGAGCGTCCGCTAAAATGGCTGGCCCGCTACTACTGGCGGCTTATCCGTCCTCGCGGCCTAGGATGAGGAGGGCTGGCACATCATTTGATGCTACACATCTGATTTGAAAGACGATGCCTCCTCTCCGCTGCATAGTGCATCTCGCAGGAAGCTATTCTCTTCGAAGACTTTGACCAGTTCATCATAATTCGATACAATTTCGCGGTACGATTGGCTCCAAGGTTTTGTGAGCCTCGTGCGTACTGGCGCGTTCGCTACACCCAGATGTGAACAAATACGTTCTACCGTGGCTGCCCAGCGAGCCTCGTCTTCAAGGTCAGCTTCGTACAGGATATCCAGGTGTTCAACATTTGTCAGCGCATGGATGCATTGCTCCCGCTGATTATGCCCGTCAAGCAACGAAGCGAGGAAAGCTTTCGGATCGATGGTGATTATGGGTGGGGTGACGGTTACACCGATGCGGCCATGCCACCATCGCGTCTGACCTGCGACAGCGCCTGACAATGTTTGCTGAAACAAAGATCGACGTTGAAGGTGAATGATCTTCCAGCCACGTCTGTGCATCTCTCTCACCACTGATGCTGGGGCCGCTACCTGATAGGGAAACAGTTTGAAGCCATACAACCCTTTTTGTGTGCGTTTGCGCATAAGTCGGCTGCGATAGATAAAATAGGGATACGGTATTCGTTGCCAGAGATACACCAGTGGCCTGAGAGGGCGTCGCCACTGGCCTAGACGCAGAATCTCTAACTCACAGCAGATGGCAGGATGTGAGTTCAATAAGCTGACCAGCAGTTGACTGCCGCTACGGGCCGTTCCAAAAATTACGAAATTGGTCATCGTGACACCTTGACTTATTCATCCTCACGACGTGCATAGAAGTACTGCTTGACTTCCTGATGAAGCCGAGGCTTTTCGCTCGCCCATTCCCATAGGCCATCGTCATTGAGGCGCAGATCAGTGGCGGGATCGAAGTGGTGGCGCTTTAGAATGGCATTCCGGCGGCCATACTGCCGATTGATGGGGGCGCCGTGCCAGAGATGCAGCGCCATGCCTGGCACACAACCGATCCGCCCCTGGATCTCGTGAGCAAACGGTTGCGCCCAACGTAGGTAGTGGGCAAAGAACGCTTCGTCTGGCGCGGCGACTGGCGACGCGTTGGTGCGGGCCAGATACCATTGCGCTAGCCAGCGCGGCCAGGGGATGCGCAACAGGCGATTGAGGGCCTTCTCCACAACATACGGACGACGACGCAGATAGGCGCACGCAATCCCTCGAACGCAGCGGCTGCTCAGACTGTCGCCGGCGGCATGGGCGAATAACTCATCTCCTCCATCAAGGATCGCTGCATCGTACAAGCCATGCGCTGCGATGAGGTCGCGCCGTGCGGCCCAGGCGATGCCTGGCTGTCCGTGGGCCGCGCCGCCGAGCCGGGCCGACTCGGGGCGACGCTGGAGTTGGCAGGCGAAGCTGCGGCGGGTTCGTCCGCGAAAGACCATCTGCCCTCGCGCCATGCGCCCGACCCGATCTTGGGGCTGTACCAGCGGCCAGCGGTCGAGCAGCGCTGAAGTCTGCTGCGCCCATTCCGGGTTGGTGAAGAGGATGTCGGCGTCCAGCCAGGCAACTTTTGTGACGGAGGAGGGGAGCCGAGCAATAGCCAGATTGATCAACCGTTCCTTCATCCACATCACATCGTGTCCCCGCACCTGGATGACATCGGGGCCAGCTGCTAACTCATACGGCTCATCTCCAAACGCACACTCAATCGTAACGAACGGAATGCCCGCTGCTCGAATTGGCGCGGCGAAGCGTTCGTAGTTGGTGCGCTTCGTCTGATAGCGCACCGGGTTGTAATAGGTCGTCACAACCCACAGATCGTCGCACGGCGCGTAGGACGCAGCAGGGTAAAACGTATTCATATCACGGATCCTTGAGTAATTGATGAACTGCATGTTCCTCACAGATCTTCAAGACCTTGTGTGAGAGGCCGCCGCCCCCCATGGGCAGGCGCGCCGGAACGAAAGACTTGTGAGGTCTGACAGGTGCTCCTGAGCAACAAAACCTCATGGTCGGATCGCAACGCCTCCGCGGTCATTCCGAACGAAGCCGCAGGCGCAGTGAGGAATCTGCACTGATCGTCATGGAAGACCCCTCACTCCGTTTGGGGTGACATGGGCAAGCGCAGCAAGGTGCCACGGCAAGCGCAGCGGGCTGCCACGGCAAGCGCAGCGGGCTGCCAACGCCAGCTCTGTCATT
>NZ_LYXE01000125.1 GCF_002532075.1 Candidatus Chloroploca asiatica
CAACGCCCGTTGATCGGATCGCAACAAGCCTCAAGAAACTGTGCTGACGCTAGTATAGCAGACGGATCGATGCATGGGTGCCCAACCACCGCATGACCGCCGCACCTATCACCCCGCCGCCGCGGGGTGATAGGCGTTGGCAAATTAGGTGTGGTTCGGCAGTATAGGTGGATCATGACTTATCCTTGAACATTCGAGAATAGGTAGAAACTCTTGCATCTGAGCCGGACATCGTGACCGATCTTCTCTGCCCACTGAACGCCAGGGTCATGCTGATCAATCCAGCGGCAAGCAGCATCGCCGCTAGTTCCGGCAAAAAGATCCAGGGCATCCCGCTCGCTGACAAGAAAAAGACCAGGATGATTGGGATGCTGAGGATCACCAGGGCGGCAAAGGCGATCAACGCGATGGTCGCCAGGCTGTAGAGCGTTGGATCAACCGTTGCAATGACCAGCGCCGAACGCCATTGCGCACGCGAGGAGAGATAGCTGAAGCCCAGGGCTACCAGGATGACCGCTATGAAGAGCCCGTGGGCCAGAGCGGTCGGCAAAAGTGCCAAAACGCCGAGACTCCAGAGTGAGGCCCAGAAGTAGAGACCCAGCAAGCCGCCGAGACTATAGCCAATGTAGGCACCGATCCATTGCGCATACACCGTAGCTCGACGCATGCCCGGCGCAAAATCCGTGCGTTTGCGGAGGCTTCGTTGGGCTAAGGGGATGATCCCTGGACCGAGCAGACCAACCCCGAACCATACGGCCAGTGGTGCGTGCAAGGCGTCCCGATCAAGGCGTATACTTGCTGGATTGATCAAGAGCCGGATCAGCCCGATACTCAAGAGCAGCAAGCCCCAGGCGATGAACATCCCGCGCATAGTGCGAACCGCTACCAGCTCACGCATCCAGGCTTCCACGCGATCGGCTAGGCGCGTATACCAGGTTGTGACTTCCACTGGCCCGCTGCCTTGATAGACGACCGGCAGACTCCAGTCAATTGCCCCAGGAACCATGTGCATCGCAATACGGCTCGCCGCGATTGCTTTGTCCAGGCTTTTGCCTTGCCCAAGCTCTTCATAGAATACCTGGACAAAGGTGTCAGCCGTTGCTTGCGTGAGTCCCCCCTGCATCTGGTAAAGTTTTGCGAGGTTGATGAGGCTAGAGTTTGTCTGAGGATGGGTTATTCCTAGGACGCGCTCGCGAATGGCGAGGGCGCGTTCGTAGCGCGGGCGGGCCGCGTCGTAGTTCCCTTGGGTTTGGTGCAGGTACGCGAGATTGTTGAGGCTGGTGGCGGTATCGGGATGCTCGGGGCCGAGCATGCGCTCGCGGATGTCCAGGGCGCGTTCGAGGAGCGGGCGGGCCGCGTCGTCGTTCCCTTGGGCTTGGTGCAGGGAGGCGAGATTGTTGAGGCTGGTGGCGGTATCGGGATGCTCGGGGCCGAGCACGCGCTCGCAAATGTCCAGGGCGCGTTCGTAGCGCGGGCGGGCCGCGTCGTCGTTCCCTTGGGCACGATACAGGTAAGCGAGATTGCCCAAGCTGGCGGCGGTGTCGGGATGGTCAGGGCCGAGCACGCGCTCGCGGATGGCCAGGGCGCGTGCGGCGTAGGGTTGGGCCAGGGCATAGCTGCCCAGCCGCTCCAGGTGTCGCCCCAGCCAGAGGCAGAGATCTGCTGCTCGTGCATCATCGCGCCCCAGTGCCGCGTCGGTGATCCCGCGCAGGACGGGGAGGAAGGCGGTGAGCGGGGCCAGGGTTGGGGCGTCCACCATGCTGTCTGCCTCGCGGATGACCACGTGCTCCACCGCTTCTTGCGCTTCGGTATCTGTGCTCACCTGGCGCACGTAGGCTCCGACTAGGCGGTGCATGCGCAGGCGGTCGTCGCTTTCGCGTTCGATGAGGCCCAGGGCGACGAGGCGATCAAGGGCGGCTTCGGCCACCAACTCCGCGTCGATGTCGTCGTCAGGTACTTCCAGCGTCGCCAGCAGCAACGCGGTCGGCACCACCTCCCCCGGCACGAGATGCGCCGCACGAGCGAGTAGTTTCAAGGCCAATGCATCCTCACTCGCAGCGAGATCAAGCCGTTCGTAGCTCAGGGCAAAGCTGCGGGCCACGTCGCGGTTGTGGCCGGTTGGCAGGGTACCGTCCTGTTCGCGCAGCGGTAGGCGGTCGAAGAGCCGTGGGCTGCGGAGTTCCTCCAGGTAGCGTGCCACGGTGAGCCGCTTTCTTGGCACGGCCAGGAAGCGCCCAGCCAAATGCAGCGCCAACGGCAGGTCGCCCAATTCGGCGGCGAGCGCGTCGGCGTCGGCGTCGTCCAACTCGGGCCGGTGTTGGCGCAGCAGTTCGCAGCTTTCCGCCCGGCTGAGCACGCCGAGCGCGTGACGCTGGACGCCCAGATCGCCCGGCCAGGCAGGGTTGCGGCTGGTGATCAGTACCCGCGTCGCGCCGCCAGGATGGTGCGCGCGCACCAACTGCGGGTCTTCGCAGTTGTCGAAGATCAGCAGATAGGGCAGCCCACAGGCGAGGCGGCTGCGCACGAGGTTCACTTGCTCGTTGAGTTTGAGGCCCGCTGCCTCAGTGAAGATTTGGAGATGGGCGGCCCCCCCCAGGCGGGCGAACTCGGTCGGAATGGTGTCGGGCTGCGCGAAGGAGAGCCAGAAGACGCCGGCGAAATGCTGACCGTAGCGTGCGGCGAACTCAATGGCTAACTGAGTCTTGCCAATGCCACCCAGCCCACTGGCAACGGCGGCTTGGCCCTGGTTCACCGCGACGCTCTGGCCCCCTTTGAGCAGCGTGGCGAGCGCCAGGAGGTCGGCTTCACGTCCGACGAACTGGTGATTGCGTCGCAGCCCGCCCAGCCACGAGCCAGGCGGCAGCACGTCCTGGGGTAGGGGGATGCTGGTCGTCGGCATGGCCGCGAGCGTGGCCTGGGCCGCAGCGAGTTCTTCGGCAGTCGCCGCGACGGGGCGGGGGGTGAAGGGCGGCTGGACAACCTTGTTGCCATAAATGACATCGCCTGCATTTTTATTGACATCGCCCCCAGCGACATCGCCCATCGTCACATCACGGAACTGGTTGCCGCTGCCAAAATCCACGAGCGCCTGGCGCTGCGTATCACGCAAGGCGGTCAGCGCCGCGAGCACCTCGTCGAAGCGGGCCTCGCTGCGGGCGGTGATCGCGGCGATCACCCGGTCAGCCTCGGCGATCACGACCGGCCCCAACGCGCCGCCGCTCACGTGCAGGCGCTCCATGTCGGCACTGAGTTGCTGCAACAGGTCGTACTGGGCGAGCAGCAGATCGCTCTGCGCCCCTTGCTCCTCAGCGATGGCCGCAAGCGCTTGGGGCAGCGCGTCGAGGGTACGGAGCAGCCGCGCCAGTTCGGTGGCGAGCGCTTGGTCACTGACCGCCGCCGCATCGAGGCGCTGGCCCAGAGCGGCGACCCACGCCGGATCAGGTTCATCCTCCGCGAGCGCGGCCTGCACGCCGTCAGCGGCCAGGGTACCCACCCAGCCCGCCAGCGCGTTCATGCCCATCCCAGTGAGCCAGGCCATCACTGGCCCGGTCGCCAGCGTCTCGACGCCCAGCCCCGCCAGCAGCGGAGCCAGCCCCGCCGCGCCGAGCAGGCCCAGCGTCGCGGCCCCGCCCGCCCCAGCGAGCAGCGCAGGCCAGTGGGTGCGGCGCAGCCCGGCGCGGGCCTGGGTGGTCAACGGATCGTCAGCGGGCGGCGTTGGTGGCATCGGGGTTGCCCCTGTCATGGTGCTCTTGGTTGCCTGTCCTCAGTATACTCGATTTCAGGCACGAATCTGAACGGCTTGACGGAGCGTGTCTCACCACGCTTCTTTTTTGACGCCAAGGCGCGAAGGCGCAGAGATCGCACCGCCAGGGCGTGCTGCACCAGGCCAACGAGGATCATCAGGGTGACGCGATCAACGCCAGCACCCGGTCGATCAGCGCCGCGTCCTGGTCGTCGAGGCCCGTCACCAGTGCCTCCCGGTCACGCTCCCCCGCCCAGAGGCGCTCGACGGGTTCGCGCAGCCTCCAGCCTTGTTGCTCTAGCTGGGCCAGGGCCGCCGTGACTTCCTCCCGTGGCCCCTCGTCGCCGTTCGCAACGGCGGCAATAGCCCCGAGGAGGGGGGCGAATTGTGCGAGGGGGTCTTGTTGCTCCACGTCTGGCTCAGTTGACTCAGGATGGCTGAGCAAAACGAGGATCCGCCGCACGAGCATGGCCGAGTTCGCATCGATCCCCTCGGTCAACCGTGCTTCATCGCGCTCACCGACCCAGATACGTTGCACGGCGTTCATGAGTTGCCACCCCTGTGCTTGGAGATGAGCGATCACGGCCACGATCTCTGCCAGTCTTCCGTCATCACCGTTAGCTACTGCAGCCATGTCACACAGCAGTGGCTCGAAATCGCGCAGCACCATATCCATATCCGGCCTGCGCCTAATGATCCTGGCTTCCTGAAGATGCTCAATCACCACATGACGTTCATCCTCTGGTAGGGCGTCCAGAGCCGACTGAAGGGCCACGGCATCGCTCTCAATGATCGCGGTGCGCACCGCATCCGGTAGGCTGTTGAGCAGTGCTTCACGCCCATTGGTAGTGTCAGGATGGGGTGCTTCACAGCGATCGATCAGCGACATCACGTGCGCGATCACCTCTGCGTCTTGGTCGTCGAGGCCTGCCAGGAGCGCAGCGCGATCCCGCTCTCCCGCCCAGATGCGCTCGACTGGCTCACGCAACATCCAGCCCTGTGCCTCTAGTTGGGCCAATGTCTCAGTGACTAGTTGGCGTGGTGCATCGTTACCGTTGGCAACGGCGACGATAGCCGTGAGGAGGGGGGCAAGGAAGGCGGTGACGTCGCTGGGCGGCGGGGCTGCCGTTGCCCTGAGGCGTTGCTGTATGGCAGTAAGATCCTGGCGTGAGCCCTGCGTGTCGGGGTGGTCAGGCCCGAGACGGGCTTCGCGAATCGCAAGCGCACGGCGCATCAGCCGCTCGGCGGTCTGGTAATCATTCTGGTCGTAGTGATGAATCGCCAGATTGCCCAAGGTTTGGGCGGTGTCGGGATGGTCAGGCCCGAGCACGTGCTCGCGGATGGCGAGCGCACGTTCGTAGAGCGGGTGGGCGGACGCAAAGTCGCCCTGGTTGTCTAGGAGAGCCGCGAGATTGTTGAGGCTGGTGGCCGTGTTGGGGTGGTCAGCCCCCAGGACGTGCTCATTGATGGCAAGGGCACGTTCAGCCAGGGGTAGAGCTTCATCGTAGTCCCCCTGGGCCTGATACAGTGAGGCGAGATTGCCCAAGGTTTGGGCGGTGTCGGGATGGTCAGGCCCGAGCACGCGCTCGCGGATGGCGAGCGCACGTTCGTAGAGCGGGTGGGCGGACGCAAAGTCGCCCTGGTTGTGCAGTAGGAGTGCGAGACTGTTGAGGCTCGCGGCCGTGTCAGGATGGTCAGAGCCGAGCACGCGCTCGCGAATGTCCAGGGCGCGTTCGAGGAGCGGGCGGGCGGACGCATAATCGCCCTGGTTGTCTAGGAGAGCCGCGAGATTGCCCATAGTTTGGGCGGAGTCGGGATGGTCAGAGCCGAGCACGTGCTCGTGGATGGCGAGCGCACGTTCGTAGAGTGGGCGGGCAGCCGCAAAGTCGCCCTGGCTGTGCAACAGACCCGCGAGGTTATTGAGGCTGGTGGCGGTGGCGGGATGGGCGGCCCCCAGTGCGTGCTCGTGGATCGCTAGGGCGCGTGCGTAGAGCGGGCGGGCAGCCGCAAAGTCGCCCTGGCTGTGCAACAGACCCGCGAGGTTATTGAGGCTGGTGGCGGTGGCGGGATGGGCGGCCCCCAGTGCGTGCTCGTGGATCGCTAGGGCGCGTGCGTAGAGCGGGCGGGCAGCCGCAAAGTCGCCCTGGCTGTGCAACAGACCCGCGAGGTTATTGAGGCTGGTGGCGGTGGCGGGATGGGCGGCCCCCAGCGCGTGCTCGTGGATCGCCAGGGCGCGTGCGAGGAGCGGGCGGGCCGCATCGTACTGCCCCTGCGCTTTGTACAGCAAGGCGAGGTTGTTGAGGCTGGTGACGGTGGCGAGATGGTCAGAGCCGAGTACGCGCTCGCGGATGGCGACAGCGCGTGCGGCGTAGGCCTGGGCGGACGTATAGTTGCCCAGCTTTCTGAGATGCTCCGCCAGCCAGCCACACAAAGCTTCCGCTCGCTCATCCTCGCGCCCCAGGGCCGCGTCGGTGACCCCGCGCAGGACGGGGAGGAAGGCGGTGAGCGGGGCCACGGTTGGGGCGTCTACCAGGTTCACTGCCTCGCGGATGACCACGTGCTCTACGTCGGCCTGTGCTGCGCGATCAGCGCTCACTTGGCGCACGTAGGCCCCGACGAGGCGGTGCATGCGCAGGCGGTCGTCGCTTTCGCGTTCGATGAGGCCCAGAGCGACGAGGCGATCAAGGGCGGCTTCCGCCGCAAGCTCAGCATCCAGGTCGTCGTCAGGTACTTCCAGCGTCGCCAGTAGCAACGCGGTCGGGACTACTTCCCCCGGCACGAGATGGGCCGCACGCGCAAGCAACTTCAAGGCCAACGCATCCTCGCACGCAGCGGGATCGAGCCGCTCGTAGCTCAGGGCAAAGCTGCGGGCCACGTCGCGGTTATGGCCGGTTGGTAGGGTGCCGTCCTGTTCGCGCAGCGGCAGCCGGTCGAAGAGGCGTGGGCTGCGCAGTTCTTCCAGGTAGCGGGCCACGGTGAGCCGCTTTCTTGGCCCGGCCAGGAAGCGCCCAGCCAAATGCAGCGCCAGTGGCAGGTCGCCGAGTTCTGCCGCGAGATCGTCAGCCTCCTGGTCGCTCAGGTCAGGCCGGTGTTGGCGCAGCATTTCGCAGCTCTCCGCCCGGCTCAGGACGCCGAGCGCGTGGCGCTGCACGCCCAGGTCACCGGGCCAGGCGGGGTTGCGGCTGGTGATCAGCACCCGCGTCGCGCCGCCAGGATGGTGCGCACGCACCAACTGCGGGTCTTCGCAGTTGTCGAAGATCAGTAGGTAGGGCAGCCCGCAGGCGAGGCGGCTGCGCACGAGGTTCATTTGCTCGTCCAGCTTCAAGCCCGCCGCCTCGGTGAAGAGTTGGAGATGGGCGGCCCCCCCCAGGCGGGCGAACTCGGTCGGGATGGTGTCAGGCTGGGCAAAGGAGAGCCAGAAGACGCCGGTGAAGTGCTGACCATAGCGAGCGGCAAACTCAACGGCCAACTGAGTCTTGCCAATGCCACCCAAGCCACTGGCAACGGCGGCTTGGCCCTGGTTCACGGCCACACTCTGGCCCCCTTTGAGCAGCGTGGCGAGCACCTGCAAATCCGCTGCGCGTCCGACGAACTGGTGGTTGCGTCGCAGCCCGCCCAGCCACGAGCCAGGCGGCAGCACGTCCTGCGGCGGGGGGATGCTGGTCGTCGGCATGGCCGCGAGCGTGGCCTGGGCCGCAGCGAGTTCGTCGGCGGTCGCCGCGACGGGGCGGGGGGTGAAGGCTTGCTGGACAACCGTGTATTTGTGGATGTCACGCCCAGCGATATCGCCTATGTTGACATCACGAAACTGGTTGTCCCTCCCAAAATCCACCAGCGCCTGGCGCTGCGTATCGCGCAGCGCGGTCAGCGCCGCGAGCACCTCATCGAAGCGGGCCTCGCTGCGGGCGGTGATCGCCGCGATCACCCGGTCGGCCTCGGCGATCACGACCGGCCCCAACGCGCCGCCGCTCACGTGCAAGCGCTGCATGTCGGCACTGAGTTGCTGGAGCAGATCGTGCTGGGCGAGCAGCACCTCGGTCTGGTCGCTCAGTTCCGCACGCAGGGCGTCCAGGGTGAGGGGAAGGGCGTCCACCGTTTGGAGCAGCCGCGCCAGTTCCTCGGCAACTCCCTGATCACCCGCAGCGGCGGCATCGAGGCGCTGGCCGAGATCACGCACCCACGCCGGATCGGGCTCGTCCTCGGCGAGCGCGGCCTGCACGCCATCGGTCGCCAGGGTACCCACCCAACCCGCCAGCGCGTTCATGCCCATACTTGTCAGCCAGGTCACGACCGGCGCGGTCGCCAGCGTCCCGACGCCCAGGCTTGCCAGGAGCGGAGCCAGCCCCGCCGCGCCGAGCAGACCCAGCGTGGCCGCGCCGCCCGCCCCAGCGAGCAGCGCAGGCCAGCGGGTGCGGCGCAGCCCGGCGCGGGCCTGGGTGGTCAACGGATCGTCAGCGGGCGGCGTTGGGGTCATTGACGGTACCCTTGTTCTCTTGGTGTGCGTTGCCTGCTCGTAGTATACCCGATTTCAGGCACGAATCTGTTCTCTTTTCTCTTGCCTCTTTCGTACGCAACTGACCTCGCCCCGCCCGCTCTCGCCCCGCCCGCTCTCGCCCAGGCTTGCATTCACAACTGGGCCATGAGTTCAGCAGGCGTCAAGACTGGCATCGGCGCATGGGCAAAATCAGCGCCATTTCGCGTCACAATCGCCGCAACTCCGAGGCGTATCGCACAGGCCACCAGGAGATTATCCTCAAAATCATGGCCCGGCAGCGCGGTCGCATCTTCAAGGGTCTGGCGATCAACCGGTGCGATTGCAAAGGCAGCGAGGCACAACCCAACCGCCACTTGCGCCCGCGCCAGATCAGTTGTGCGGCGCGCAATGGAGAAAATGTCGGTGAGTGTTGATGCCGGAAGAAAGCCAACCAGACGCCCACGGTCACAGGCGTCCCACACGGCGCTGGCCTCAACCACACATGGGGCACGATCAAGCAACACATCAAGCACACTATTGGTGTCAAGCAGGACGTTCATACCCCATACCGTTCCGTGCGCCGCTCGTTCAGCCACTCCGCCACTTGTGCGTCGGACGGCGGAGCCTGATCGGTCGCAAGCAAACCGCGTGCGTGGGGGAGGGTCGGGCGCGGCTCTCGTTCCACTGGTGCGAGGGTGCCGAGCACATCCTGTACGAGCGCAAAGCGTTGTGCAGCGGGCCAGGAGCGCACTAACCTCAGGATCGTTTCATAATCGCTTGTTTGGGCTGCCATACCCACCCTCCTCTGATCCAACCGTCTGCGTTCTTGTTCTGATCGCCGTTCGTTCATGAGGGCCAGCACGCGCTTGATCCTCGCTGTGCCCTCGTCGTTGCGTCTGGTTCGGTCAACGGATCGTCGTGTGGCGGCGTTGGTGGCATCGACGAGGCCCTGTCAGCGTAGGATGCGTTGCCTGCCCTCAGTATACCCGATTTCAGGCACGAATCTGTGCGGCTTGAGGCAGCGTACCTCACCACGCTTCTTTTTTGACGCAAAGGCGCAAGGGCGCAACGATTCGGACAACTGAGGTTAGCGCACCAGCCTGGTCAGGTGAGCGCCCTACGGTGGTTGTTGTGACGCCAAGGCACGAAGGCGCAAAGATCGCACCGCCAGGGCGTGCTGCACCACCCACGATCAGGCCCGCCCCTTCGCTCGCGCCCCGTTGCGCCTCTGCGCCTTGGCGTCAACCATACCGGGCGATCATCCACGCACAGGTGCGAACGCGGCGGTCTCTTCCGATCTATTGGTAGCATGATCCCCTCCGCTATGCTACAATGGGCACGAAGGTTTGAACGCGAACGGTTCGAGGAAGGATGGCACGATGCAAGCAGCAACACTCGTTACCCTGCATGACCGCTTTAGTCGTGGTGAGGCGCTTTCTGACGACGAACGAAGCTTGCTCGAAGCCTGGTATGCCGAGCAGGATCGTGCCGAACAGGGTACCTTACCGTTGTCGCCAGCGAGTGATCCCACTGCTCACCTCCAAGACCAGATCGCCCAAACAGCCCACCAGTTAGAGGTGATAACCCAACAGATTACCGCCACGCTTACGGCCAATGAGTCTCTACGGCAAGAGATCGCGGGGTTGCACGCTCGTTTGGTGCATCAAGGTGCAGGGCGTGCCGCATGATCCTCTCCGCAGAGCGACGACTTCTTGTCCGTGAGCGTGCTCACTATGCATGCGAATATTGTGGCGTAACCGAAACAGATTCAGCAGGCGAATTGACGATAGATCATCATCAGCCACCCCGCAAAGGTGGGACGGTCGATGATCTCCAGAATCTCGTTTACTGCTGTGTCCGGTGCAATCAGTATAAGTCGGACTATTGGCCGATCCAGCCCCATGATCCTCCGCTCTGGAATCCGCGGAGCGAGCCTCGGACAGAGCATATGCTGTCGCTTGCCGATGGGACGCTGTATCCGCTCTCGCCTTGCGGTACCTTCACGATTCGCCGGTTGCGCTTGAACCGTCCGCCCTTGGTGGCGTATCGCTTACGGGCGATGCGGAAGAGGGAAGATGCGCGGCTCCTTGCTGAATTACGCCAACTCATGCAACTCCAAGAACAACTCCAACAGCAACATGCCCATCTTCTGCGCGAACAACAAGCCTTACTCGAACAACAACGCGATCTGTTAACGACGCTCCTCAACCTGCTCTAACCCCTCGCTCACCTTCGCATCAGGATGCGTTGGCCCTCTGGCATCCTATACGCCCGCTGCGTTCGCCCTTTGGGAACGCAGCGACGGGCAGGCACGCAGCGCTCTTCAGGCCCCTTTGCGCCAAACCGATGAGGCGAGCATCCCCCCACCGGCGCAAAAGCGTCCCTCATGCCCCTTTCCCCTGCGCCACCAGCGCCGTGACCTGCGCCTGCAACGCCGTCACCGCCTCGGCGAGCTGCGCCACCTCGCGGCGACCATGTTCCTCCTGCCGCGCCAGTTCCGCCCGCGCCGCCGCCACCTGCTGCGCCGCCACCTCCGCTTGGGCCTGCGCCTCCAGCAGCAACCGCCCGAGCCTCGCCGCCTCACGGCGGTGCTCGTCCAGCGCCTGTTCCCGCGCCTCGCCCTCGGTTTCCAGCCGCACCACCGCCGCTTCCGCCTCGGCCTGCGCCGTCAGCGCCGCAGCCACCTGCTGCGCGGCTGCCGCCTGCACCTGCGCCACCTGCTCGCTCGCGAGGGTCTGCGCCGTAGCCCAGAGCGTGCGTACGAAGCGCGTGCCTTCCTCGGCCAACGCGGGCGGGGCCTCCGCGAGCACCGGCTCGGCCTGCTGCGCGTGCCAGCTATCGAGGTAGCGCTTGATCGTCGTAAAGCTGCCCATGCCCAAGTGGGCCTGCACCTGGAGGATACTGGGCGTGCGGCCTTGGGCCTGGAGTTCCGTGGCGGCGGTGAAGACCATTGCTTCGGTGACCAGGGGCTTTGCCATAGGGGGGCTCCGATAAGGTAAGCAATAATTACGATAATTATCATACCACGGTAATTCTTGTGACGCCAAGACGAGGAAAGAGAAAAGAGCCGAGCGCATGAGGACGCGCTGCACACCGCCGCACGGTCACGGAGCGCGTTTCGCACGACCCGTCGCGCCTCGGCGTCTTGGCGTCAAACCAAGCGGGCAGGCCGGGCGAAAACCATCTCGCTTTTGGCTGGAATGACGAAAACGAGATGATTTCAAGGGAGGCCGATGCGTCCTGCGCTACGCTGATGGCGGGCGACCTCCCTGCGGGCGCGGGCACAGGCCCACCACGGGCAGGCCCACCCGCTGGTCACGGTGATCGGGCGGGGGAGCGTTTGAGGCCAAGGGGCCACGGCGCACCGAGCGCAATGACCCGTTGCGCCTCGGTGCCAAACCAAGCAGGCATGAAGGGGATCCATGCCCCGCTGCTCTGCGGAAGCGGTCATCTGCGTCATCTGCGGACAATCGAAATGACGTTGCAACAGCGCTACCCCGCTCAGCGCTGGGGTAGACGCTGATGCTCATACGGTGGTAGACTAAAACATGGCTTCAGTGATGGTTTGAGGCAGCAAAAAGAAACAACGGGATGGCTGAATTCAACTGCGGCTCTTGTGGCGCGAGCTTTCCGAGCGCCGCTACCGCGCAGGCGCATGCTAATGGGTGCGCGGCGCAACCTGCCCCCGCTTTGCTGGGCGCGACGACCGGGCTGATCTCTGCCTGCACCGCATGCGGTGCCGTTTTTGCCAACGCACACGCGGTGCATGCGCACGCGACGCAGTGCCCGGAAAGGAAGCGTGCCCCGTATGCCGCGCAGCGCGAGCGTCGCCCCTAGCATCGAGCAGCCCATGGCCCGCCGTCAGCGCGGGGTGATCCGTACCTGGAAAGCCGCGCAAGGCTATGGCTTCCTTGCCCCCGAGCACGGCGGCGAGGAGATCTTTGTCCACATCACGGCGGTCGTCGCCGGTCGGCACCGCCTCGGCCCCGGCAGCGTGGTGGTCTATGACCTGGGCCGCGATGCCCAGCAGCGCCCCCGCGCCGTCAACGTTCGCGTCGGCTCCGGCCTCGGCACCCCGCTGCGCCTCGCCCTGCTCGCCAGCAGCCTCTTTCTCATCGCCGTCGGCGTCATCAGTTGGCTCGGCTTGCTGCCCGCCTGGATCGTGCTGGCCTATCTGCTGCTCAGCGGGTTCACCGCGCTCGTCTACCGCTTCGACAAGCGCCAGGCCGTCCAGGGCCAGCGGCGCGTCCCTGAAGCCACGTTGCACCTGCTCGACGCCCTCGGCGGCTGGCCGGGCGCACTGATCGCGCAGTGGGCGCTGCATCACAAAACCCGGAAGGTGGCCTACCAACTCACCTTCTGGCTGCTGGTGGGCCTGCACCTGCTCGGGCTGGCCGGGGTGGTCTGGGTGGTGGGGCGGTTCTGAGCCAGGCGTGGTGCTCGCCCTGCGGCGATGCCACGCGCTGCGCGACCGTTGCGCCGTGGCCGTCGAACGTGCCGCACGTTGCTCCGCTCCAGGCCGGGGTGGTTGGTGCAGCCGGGCCATGCCCATCCCCGCGCCGCGCTGCGCTCAGCGCTCTCCTGTGAGCGCCGTGCGTCCAGCGGCTTGACCACGTTCCCCTGGCTTCGCGCTCATGACCCCGCCACGCGAGGCACGCCCCGCATCCTTCCGTTGTGCTACCGTGGGCGCTCGCTTTTTAGCCCTCGCGCTTGGGGGCGATCTTGCTGCTTCCACGTGGGTCTTGGCTGGATCGGCTTTTGCGCTCCATTTCTTGCTGGTTCTTCACATACTGTGAGCGCATGGTAATGGATCGGTGCTCGCGGTGTGGTATGGTAGCGGGCAAGGAGCATCACGGCGACGCGAGGCGTATGGTCGCCGCCATGTGCTGGTTGGCCCGCGACTTCCGTGGACGGGCTTGATCAGCGGTGGGTTTGCCCCTGCTCGGGTTGGCCGGGGTGGTCTGGGTGGTGGGGCACGGTTCTGCGCGGAGCCGCAAGGCGTGCATGTCAACTCGCTCTGTCGCTGCGGTACAACCGTGGCTCCATTTTCTCCTTTCGGCTTGCATCGTTCATCGTTCATCTTTCCCTCTCCTTCTGCGGGCAAAGGTAGATCGTGGTTACACCGTGGTTCCCCATGTGTGGTATCGTAGGGGCAGTGCGGCGATGGGGGGCACGACCGGGTGGCTTCCTGGTTGCAGCGCCCGGCAACGAAATGAAGTGAGCACGCGATGGTGCGCTTGGAAGCAGTCACGCCGGGGACGGTACTCCACGGCATCGTGCCGATGGGGGCCGTGACCGTGGTGGCGGTGCAGTGGTATGGGTCGACGGCGGTTGACCTGACCTATAAGGACGCCGAGGGGCGGCCTGGTACCCGCTTGCTGTATCGCGAGGATGAGCCGACCTTGGCCCTGGTCAACGCCGGCCGTGCCTGGAGCTTCGATGGCGATGGGCGGCTCTTCCGCCTAGTCGCCGAGGCCCACCGCATCCGCCTGGCCCATCTCTTTGATCCGGTGCTGGCGGTGCATACCTCGCTGGTCGAGCCGCTGCCCCACCAGATCACGGTTGAAGGAAGGCTAGCCTTCCGCCCCATCAGAATGCCTGAAACCGACCAAATGGCCCGATTGTGCACGAATCGTTGTCATACCCCAGGTCAGCGTCAGAGCGGTGCCAACGGTGTCGTCTTGGTAGCGTTGTCGTGTGTATCGCGAAAGCGAACAAGTATGTATCGGGCTGAGATCGCTACAGTTACTTGCACCGTATCCTGATATGCTTTACAGTAGATGAAGTCGCAATGTTTCTCTGGATTCATTCCTGATCGATCTCGTGCATCGTATGTGTCGGGTGTCGTTATTGTATTTCGCCTACCGATGCTGTGTGTTACATGTTAAAATCGACTGGCAAAAGCGCTCATGATTCATGAGCGCCATCGTGATCAGCAATATATGCTTCGCAATCGCCGGTTATTCTCTTGGGAGAGCTCATGCTTACAATAGGCAGTAAGCTTCAAGGCCGCTATGAGATTGAGGCCCTGCTTGGCAAAGGTGGCTTCGGGGCTGTCTACCAAGCGCGTGAGCAACCCCCGCTTCGGCGGCTCGTCGCTATTAAACAAACGTTGTTCCCCGAAGATCTGCGGCATATCAGCCGGTTCGAGCAAGAGGCTGAATTACTTGCGCAAGTGACCCATGATGCCCTTCCGCGCGTGTATAGCTATTTCGAAGAATCCCGCTCCTGCTTTCTGGTCATGGAGTTCGTTCCTGGGATGACCCTCGCTAGCTATGTGACTCAGCAACCCCAGAGTTGTCTCAGTGAAGCGGAGGCGCTGCGTCTACTTGCGCCGATCCTCGACGCGCTCGAGTATCTGCACACGCTCAATCCGCCAGTTATTCATCGTGATATCAAGCCGCAGAATGTGCGGATAACGCCCAAAGGCAAGATTTTCTTGGTCGATTTTGGGATCGCCAAGCTTGGCGATCCTTCCGTACGCACTGAAACCATCGCACGCGCGGTCACGAGCGGCTTCTCACCTTTCGAGCAGTATAGTGGCGGCTCAACGGATGCGCGTTCCGATCTCTATTCGTTAGGAGCGATGCTCTATTTCATGCTCACCGGCGTTACACCACCGGATGCACCGCAGCGTGTGCGCGTCGATCCGTTGATCCCCCTCCATACGCTCAATGCTTCGCTTTCATCAACACTTGCGGCGATCGTTACACGTATGATGGCGGTCTGGCCGGATGATCGGTTTGCCGATGTCGCAGCGGTGCGCCAAGCATTGCGGTCAGGTATGCCCTTCGTGTCTGCACCGCAGTCAGTTGATCGACCCCAAGCCCATGCTTTACCGGTCGATTCCGCACGAGCGGCTGAACTGGAATCCGAAGCACGCTCACCAGAAATTACTCCCCTACTCGGGTCGTCTACATCAATGAGGAGCACCGTGACTGATGTACCGTCGATCATTGCCCGTCTGAAGCCTAATGTCATTGTGTACGGCCCTATGTTTCCCGAGCGCGTCCAGATTATCGAGGTGACGCTGGCGGGTACATCGATTCGGATCAAGGGCGAAGGATTGAGCTCTGGGAAAGTGCTTCGCCCGATTCTGACGCCGCAACAGCTCAATGACCTTACGATTGAGGATGTTGGCCTTTTCGACGGTGACCCCCAACGCTTCCGCCTTGGGATTGAGGCGATGCGTTTGGGTTTGGCCTATGAATACGACCCGTATTTCTCGTTATCGATCGCCCGTGTCGATCCGCTACCCCATCAGCTTGAGGCGGTCTACGACTATTTTCTCAAGCAACCGCGCATCCGATTTTTGCTGGCAGATGATCCTGGTGCCGGTAAGACGATTATGGCCGGACTCTTGATCAAGGAGTTAAAGATTAGAGGTCTGGCCCAACGCGTGCTGATTGTCACACCGGCAAATTTGACGTTCCAATGGCAACGTGAGATGAAAGATCGCTTCCGAGAGCAGTTCGAGATTGTACGTGGTGACGTGCTGCGATCGACGTATGGCTCAAATCCCTGGCAAGAGAAGAATCAGGTCATTACCTCGATTTCCTGGGTTTCGCGCATGGACGATGCGCGCGAGAGCCTGCTGCGGAGTCGGTGGGATCTGATCATTGTCGACGAAGCACATAAGATGAGCGCCTATAGCGATGATAAGAAGACGTTGGCCTATCAGTTGGGCGAGGCGCTCTCGGAAATGACCGATCACTACCTGCTGATGACGGCCACCCCGCATAAGGGCGACCCGGAAAACTTTGCGCTCTTTCTGAAATTGCTCGATCCCGATGTCTATGGGGATGTGAGCAGCTTGGAGAAGGCAATCGAGCGACGTGAAGCTCCCTTTTATCTGCGCCGGGTGAAGGAGGCGATGGTCACCTTCCCCGATCCGCAGACGGGTGAGGTCAAAACGCTGTTTACCAAGCGCGAGGTACGTACAATCGATTTCGAGATTGACGATAATGAGTGGGAGTTCTACGATGCTCTGACCCACTATGTCGAAGAGCAGTCGGTCATGGCGGCGGCCGATCAATCGGCGCGCGGCCGGGCGGTCGGTTTCACGATGGCTATGCTCCAGCGGCGGTTTGCATCGAGTGTCTATGCAGTGCGCCGCAGTTTGGAGCGCATGCAGGAGCGGCGTGAGAAGATCCTGGCCGATCCCGAAGCCTATCGCCAGGGACAGATTACCAAACGCATGCCAGAGAATTTTGATGAGTTGCCGGACGACGAGCAGCAGCAGATCCTCGAAGAACTTGAGCAGGTCGTCGCCTCGGTCGATCCGGTGACACTCAAACATGAGATTGCGCAGATCGGTCGGCTTATTACCCAGGCAAGCGAGCTTGAGCAACGTGAGATTGAGTCCAAGCTGGTGAAGCTCAAGGAGCAACTGGCCACTCGCGGTGTTTTCGCTGATCCAAAGATGAAGCTGCTCTTGTTCACCGAGCATCGCGAGACCCTTGACTATTTGGTTACCAAGCTGCGTGCGTGGGGATTAACGGTAACGCAGATCTACGGTGGCATGCCAATTGGTGATCGTGATACACCAGGATCGCGTATTTATGCCGAACGCGAATTCAAGGATACGTGCCAGGTGCTGGTCGCAACCGAGGCCGCCGGCGAGGGTATCAATCTCCAGTTCTGTTGGTTCATGATTAACTACGATATCCCATGGAATCCGGTTCGCCTTGAACAGCGCATGGGCCGTATTCATCGCTATGGCCAGGAAAAAGACTGCCTGATTCTTAATTTCGTCTCAACTCGCACGCGCGAGGGACGGGTATTACAGAAGCTGTTTGAGCGTATTCGCGAGATCGAAGGCGCGCTCGATCCCCAGCGTACCGGCAAGGTCTTTAATGTCCTGGGTGATATTTTTCCATCGAACCAACTGGAGCGCATGCTCCGCGATATGTATGCACGCAACCTGACGGAAGATGTCATTAAGAGCCGGATCGTCGAGCAGGTTGACACTGAGCGCTTCCGGCGCATTAGCTTTTCGGCATTGGAAGGCTTGGCGAAGCGCGAGTTGAACCTGGCGGCAATTGTTGGTCATACGGCTGAGGCCCGCGAACGCAAGCTTGTGCCCGAAGTCATCCGCGATTTTTTCCTCCAAGCTAGTTCGGTCGCCGGTATCCAGGTACGTGCGGTCGGTCGCAGCGCCTCGACCGACAAGCCCCGCACCGGCCCCCTCGGCAATCCGGGCAGTGGGCCAATCTACCGTGTTGGTCGCATTCCACGGACGCTGGTAGAAATTGGCGAGCAGCAAGAAGCACGCTTCGGGCGCCTGGGGCGTGAGTATAAGCAGATTGCGTTCGACCAGCATGCCTTGAAGGACGATGCGACCCTGGAGTGGGTCACACCTGGACACCCATTGTTCGAGGCGGTACGCGAAGATATCCGTGCGCAGACGCAGACCGATCTCCAGCGTGGTGCGATCTTTTTTGAGTTCCAGCGGAATATGCCAGCACGACTGGATGTCTTTTCGGCATCCATCGTCGATGGACGTAGGAAGGAACTGCATTGCCGACTCTTTGTTGTTGAAACTGCCTTGGATGGCACGATGAATGTGCGCCAGCCAACCTTATTCCTCGACTTGGTGCCGGCACCAGAAGGTACCGCTGTGCCGGATGACGGTGGGTTGCCCAACTGCACGGTCGCGGAGCAGTTCCTGATTGATCAGGAGTTGCAAGGTAATCTGGCGCAGGTCGCCGCTGCACGCACGAAAGAGATCGCGACGATTGAGGAGCATCTCAAGATTAGTCTGGATGCGCTTATCAATCGCCAGAGTCTTCGGATGGCCGAGCTCCAAATTGCACAGGACTCAGGTGACGAGTCACCGCTGTTGGCGGCCAACCTCAAGACCACCGAGGATCGCCTGGATGTGCTCAACCGTCGGCTTGAGCGCCGCAGCGCCGAGATTGAGCAGGAACGCCACTGCACGATTGACAACGTTCGCCCGATTGCTCAGGCGTGGGTGTTGCCGCACCCCGAGCGAACCTCCGAATTGCTCGCACCAATGGTGTCTGACCCGGATATCGAGCGCATTGCAGTTCAGGCAGTGATCGCCTACGAGAAGGCGCACGGGCGTCGCTCTATCGAGAGCGTTGAGAAAGACAACCGCGGCTTCGACCTGATCTCGCGTCGGCTGCATCCCGAAAACCCACAAACAGCCCTTGAAGTGCGCTTTATCGAGGTCAAAGGGCGTGCATTGGTTGGCGAGGTTGCCCTGACTAGTAACGAGTACCATACCGCTGAGCGGCTCAAGGACGACTACTGGCTGTATGTTGTCTATAACTGTGCGACAACGCCAGAGGTACAGGTCATCCGCAACCCAGCACGGCTCGAATGGGCCGAGGTCATGCAGGTGGCGCATTATCGTGTGGGGGTAGGGTCGATTATGAAGGCAGCCAGCACAGCGTAACCATGGTACAATTTTTTATCATTTCCATTGACTCGCGTGATGAGGAGGCATCGGTATGACTCAAATGACGCCCTATGATGCAGTCTTAGTGCTGGCCAGGCAACTTGCGCCGACCGAGCAAGCGCGCTTAGCCGCCGCGCTGATTGGCGTGCCATCCGAGCCAACGCAGACCGATGCACCAGCGCGATGGCCAAGTCTCACACCCGAGGTGCAACAGTTGCTTGCGGGGAAAACCGCTCATGATTTCGACGTGCCACCCGATGGCACGCCCGAGGATGCACGTGCGCTGGTGCGCTCATGGGCCGAAGAAGATGCCGACGCCACGGAAGAAGAGGGTGAGTCGTGGGAGGATGTGCTGCGTTCGCTCGACGCCAACCGTTTCTCGGCCCGCCGCTTGTTTCCTGAAATGTTGACCACCTGACGCGGCTCGCACCAGCCGAGCATTGGCAGAAGATCACGGGATAGATCAATTGTTTGGTCTCGCTCGTGTGAAGGAATCGTTGTGACCACCACCACCTACCCGCGCCGCCTGATCGAGGTCGATCTGCCAATTAAGCGCATCTCTGCCCATGCCCGCCGCGAGAAGAGTATTCGGCACGGCCATATCAGCACACTGCACATCTGGTGGGCCCGCCGCCCGCTAGCCGCATGTCGGGCGGTTATTTGCGCATCGCTGTGGCCCGATCCAGCCGATGAGCTGTGCCCGCCGGTATTCCGCACGGTTGCCGCGCATGTACTGGCCGAGTTCGGCGAACTGGTGCGTACCGACCGTGCATTGGCTGAGTTGTGTAGCCCCGAAAGCTTCAAGCGCTGGCAACGGACGACCAAGCAGACCCTGCGGGCAAACGACCCGGCATGTTGGCCAGATCTGCGCTATGCATTGCTTGATTTCATCGCCGACTTCGCCAACTGGGATGCTTCGACGGTTCCAGCGTATCTCGAAACTTCGCGCGCATTGACGCAAGCGGCCCACGAAGCCCTTGGTGGTATGCCTGGCACGCGACCATTGGTTGTCGATCCATTCGCCGGCGGCGGTGCCATCCCGCTGGAGGCGCTGCGCGTTGGTGCGGATGCATTCGCGTCCGATCTGAACCCTATACCGATATTATTGAATAAGGTAGTTCAAGAATATATTCCACGATATGGTAATGATTTAGCACGACAGGTGCGCGAATCCGGCATTAGAGTAAGGGCGCTCATAGAGCAAAAGCTCGGAGCTTTTTACGTAAGCAATGATCCGAATGAGAAACCTTATGCTTTCTTTTGGGGAAGAACCATTATTTGCGAGGGACCATCGTGTGGCTATCGATTTCCGCTCATCAAGTCGCTATGGTTAAGACAGAAAAGTAAGAACGGTGTTGCGCTCGAATTAAAGCCTAACCATCGAACACGAGAGGTTGATATTGATGTAAGGATAGGCGTTCATTTGCAAGAAGTTGGTTCAGGAACATCGAAACAAGGGGCAGCTACCTGCCCAGTCTGTGGTTATACAACTTCAGTTGAGAGTGTAAGACGCCAGTTATCTCAGCGTAATGGTGGGACTTTAGACGCACAAATGCTCGCTATATGTATCTCTAGTAACTCATATATAGGAAAGACGTATCGAAAACCCACCGATGATGAGAGATCTCGCTTTAATATAGCCTTGGCGGCTTACCATAGATTAATTCCTAACGAAGGAGATGATATTCCCGACATTCCAAATGAAATGTTGAATCATCTGCGGGGGTTTTTCAATGTGGTTCTATATGGAATGAAGAGATGGGGCGATCTGTTCGGCCCTCGTCAGGCTCTACTGATGACATCGCTTACCAAAGAGATTCGCGTAGAACACCAAAGATTGCTCAATATATGCCCTGATATGGCCGATGCTGTGGCTACTTGCCTGGCATTAGCTGCGGGCAAAGTTGCCCAGTACAATTCCTCCTGTTGTCGATGGAAGTCTACTGGGGAAACGTTGATAGACATGTTTGGTAGGCAGGCTATCCCTATGGTATGGGATTTTTCAGAAGCGTATCCATTTGGAGGTAGCACGGGCGATTACGGTCAGTATATCGAATCATTTTGTACAACTCTGGACACGCTTTCGCTTGTTTTATCCTCAAGCGGGACAACCCAACAGGCCAGTGCCACCCAACATCCCCTCCCAGATAACATAGTCGAAGCTTTTGTGACAGATCCACCATACTATGATGCCATTCCATATGCTGATCTTTCTGACTTCTTTTATGTGTGGCATCGTAGAATGTTAGGAAACATACATAGCGAGCTTTATTCGGGCAATCTCTCACCAAAAGATGAAGAATGCGTAACTCTATCTCATCGAGCGGCAATGTATCGACATAAAGATCGCTCATTCTTTGAGCGGATGATGTCCATTGCTATGGCAGAAGGCAGACGCATCACGAAGCCGCAAGGAATTGGTGTTGTAGTCTTTGCCAATAAATCAACTACTGGCTGGGAAGCCATGATTGGTGCTCTGGTTAGTTCTGGATGGATCATATCAGCTTCATGGCCTATTGATACCGAAATGAGCAGTAGACTCCGTGCTCAAGATTCAGCAGTTCTTGCTTCGTCGGTTCATCTTGTCTGCCGCCCGCGTGAGCAGGCCGACGGGACACTCACCGAAGATATCGGTGACTGGCGCGATGTACTACAAGAACTGCCTCTCCGCATCCACGAATGGATGCCGCGACTAGCCGCCGAAGGCGTAGTTGGTGCCGACGCAATCTTCGCCTGCCTCGGCCCGGCACTGGAGATTTTCAGCCGCTACAGCCGTGTCGAGAAGGCCAGTGGTGAACAGGTCAAGTTGGGCGAGTATCTGGAGCACGTCTGGGCGGCTGTCTCGCGCGAGGCGCTTTCGCTGCTGTTCAAGGACGCCGACGCCAGTGGTTTAGAGCCGGACGCACGCCTCACCGCCATGTGGCTCTGGACGCTCTCGACCGCCGACGACCGCCGACCAAGTAACGGCAACGGCGAGGGCGATGAAACCGACGAGAACGACGACGAATCGACCAGCAGCAAAAGTGCTGGAAAGGGTGGCTTTAGCCTGGAGTTTGACGCTGCACGCAAGATCGCGCAAGGGCTTGGCGCAAACCTTGACATCCTACGGCATGTTGTCGAGGTCAAAGGTGAGACGGCGCGCCTCATCTCGG
Source organism: Candidatus Chloroploca asiatica (assembly GCF_002532075.1). Lineage (GTDB taxonomy): Bacteria > Chloroflexota > Chloroflexia > Chloroflexales > Chloroflexaceae > Chloroploca > Chloroploca asiatica. The sequence continues at coordinate 21,792 of NZ_LYXE01000125.1, forward strand.
TCGGCGAGCGCACCCGCTATCTGTTCGGCAAGGACGAGGCGATGGCACCCGCCAATCGCAAGATCAAGAAAAGTGCTCAGCAAATGAGCCTGTTCGCCGAGCTAGAGCAAGCCGAAGAAGAGGCTGGCTGGGGCGAAAAGAGTGCGCCGCCAGCTGGCGCAACCGTGCTCGATCGCGTTCACCAAGCGATGATTTTGTTCGCTGCTGGTCGGGCCGAAGCCATGAAGCGCTTCCTCGTTGAGGAGGGTGCTGGCACCGATCCACGCTTCTGGCAGTTGGCGCAGTCGCTTTCGGCACTCTACCCCACCGCTACGGACGAAAAGCGCTGGGTGGATGGCGTACTAGCGCGGAAGAAGGGGTTGGGGTTTTAGTTTCACGTAGACCGGTTTACCGAAAAAACAGCATCACAAGGATCTTCATATGGCACTCAAACCCTGGTACACTGTCATTCCCCCACGCGAAGACCTGCGATCGGGCAAGCCGCTCGACGCATCAGAGTTTGCTGTCCATCTCGATCAGGTGCGCGATGAGCGAGCGCCGATTGATTACCGCGATCCTGAGCGTTTCTTTGAGCGCACTTACCTCACGCAGACCTTGCTCGGCCTTGGCTCCGAGGTCGTTCGCCGCCTTTCAGGCGAGACAACTGAGACCTCAGCGGTATTCAACCTCTCGACCCAATTTGGTGGTGGTAAGACCCACGCCTTGACCTTGCTATATCACTTGGCCAAACATGGAAAAGGTGCTGATCATTGGCCCGGTGTCCAGCGGATTCTCGAAAAGGGCGGTGTGGCGTCTGTTCCCGATGCAGCCGTTGCGGTGTTTGTCGGCACCGAGTTCGACTCACTTACCGGTCGCGGTGGAACTGACGGTACGCCACTCCGCCGCACACCCTGGGGGGAGATTGCGTATCAGCTTGGTGGCGCACCGGCACTCGCCGTGCTGGCAGAACATGAGGAACAGTTTGTCGAACCGAAAGGCGACGTCATTCGGGCCTTTCTCCCCAAAGACAAGCCGTGTCTCATCCTCATGGACGAGATTATCAACTACGTCAGCACCTATCGGCGCAAAGGCTATGGCAATGCGCTCTACAACTTCATTCAGGCGCTTTCGGAAACCGCACGCGGCATGAAGAATGTCGTGCTGGTCGTTTCGATCCCTGCATCAGTACTGGATTACACGGCGGAGGACATTGACGACGAGGGCCGTTTCAAACGCATGCTCGACCGACTTGGCAAAGCCTATATGATGTCGGCGGAGAGTGAGACCTCGGAAATCATCCGTCGACGGTTGTTTGAATGGGATCTGCGTGCGGTCGGGCAGAACGGACGCATCGCCCTGCCGAAAGAGGCACTGAACACCTGTAACGACTACGCCGATTGGGTCGTTGCGCACCGTCAGTCGCTCCCACAATCCTTCCCGATCGACAGCGCCCGCGATGCCTTTGCCGCAACCTATCCCTTCCATCCCATGGTGCTCTCGGTCTTTGAGCGCAAGTGGCAATCACTCCCCCGCTTCCAACAGACGCGTGGCATGCTGCGCCTGCTGGCGCTGTGGGTCTCGAAGGCCTACCGTGAAGGATTTACCGGTGCTTTTCGCGATCCACTGATCGATCTTGGTACCGCGCCGCTCGATGACGCCATGTTCCGTGCGGCGGCCTTTGAGCAACTCGGCGAATCAAAACTGGAAGTGCCGGTCACCACCGATATCTGTGGCAAAAAAGACTCGCATGCCGCACGCTTGGACGAAGAAGCCAGCGATACGATCAAGCGTGCCCGCTTGCACCGCAAGGTCGCGACCGCAATTTTCTTCGAGTCAAACGGTGGCCAGGCTCAGAGCTATGCAACCCTCCCAGAAGTGCGGATGTCGGTAGCGGCCCCAACCCTCGATATTGCAAATGTCGAAACGGTGCTCGAGGCGTTAGTTCCCCCTAATGGCGTGTGCTACTACTTGGACACGAATAAAAACCGTTATTGGTTCAGTACCAAGCCCAACTTGAGCAAGCTGCTCGCCGACCGGAAGGCCAGCGTTCAATCACCGAGGATTGACGAGCGGGTACGCACTGAAATCGAAAAGGTATTTAGTCCCTTGCCGGGTACCGAGCGAGTTTTTTTCCCGACGGCGAGCGGTCATATACCGAATCAGCCAGTGCTAACACTGGTCATCCTTGCGCCTGACCAATCGCCACAAGACTCATTGACCCTGACGCGCCTTGAGGCGATGACGCGTGAATCAGGCAATGGATCGCGAACCTTCAAGAGCGCACTGCTCTGGGTGCTCGCCGATGGCGATGGGGCGTTGCGCGAAGAGGCCCGCAAGCTCTTGGCATGGGAAGCGATTAGTGATGAGAAGGACGACTTGGCGCTCGACGAGGTGCAGAAGAAACAGATCGACACCAATTTCAGCAACGCCCGTCGCGATCTACGTGAGAGCGTCTGGCGCGCCTACAACCATATTGCGATGTTAGGAAAAGGCAATGACATCGAGGTCAAAAACCTGGGACTGGTGCATTCAAGTTCAGCGAACTCTCCGGTTCAACTTATCATTAACCGGCTAAAGATGGATGGCGACATTGAGGAAAGCATTGGCCCGAGTTTCCTTGTACGCAATTGGCCCGCCTTCGCCGAATGGAGTACCCGCTCGGTACGCGATGCGTTCTTTGCCTCGCCCAAATTTCCACGGCTGCTAAGCGCCACTGCTGTCAAGGAGACGATTGCGAAGGGCGTCGCGAATGGGTTTCTTGCTTACGTTGGCAAAATGGCTGATGGCGACTACCAGCCCTTTATCTACGGTACCAGCCTACAACCTGGCGATGTCGAGATCTCCGATGACATGTATGTTATTACGAAAGAGACCGCTGATGCCTACCAGCGTGCGAAGAGTGAGGCGCGCACGCTGACAAGCCTCGTCATTAGCCCATCCCAGATTACGCTCAAACCCAGTGAGCAATGCAAATTCACCGTACAGGGCTATGATCAACAGCGTAAAGAAATGCCGGTAGAGAGTGTCGTTTGGAGTACAAGCGCTGGGTTCATCGCCGAAAACGGAACGTTTGTCGCCAGCGACGAGCCAGGCACAACCACCATCACCGCCACGCTCGGCAGCATCACTGCTACCAGCACTATTCAGGTACGTTCCGTCGATGACAAAGGCATTCGTGACGGGTCAGACGATGGCAATCATCAGCCAGAACTTCCGAAGCCTGTTGATCCTCCTATGCCAGACGCACTCGCTCGCCTCATCTGGGAAGGCGAAATTCCTTGGCAAAAGTGGGCAAACTTTTACCCCAAGATTCTTGCAAAATTTGCCTCAACTAAGGGCTTAAAGTTGACGCTCCGGGTAGAGGTTGCACCTGACAAAGGCGTTTCAGCGCAGCAGGTTGAGGAAATGAAGCTTGGGTTGCGTGAGCTTGGGTTGGATGATACGGTGCGAACAGAGTAGTCCAATCCTCTATTCAGTGACAATATCCTCGCCAAAATCATATCCAACCGGCTGAATTCCGGATCACGCGCACGGAATGGGCAAAGCAGGCCGTGGGCGAGGTTGACTGTGACTTAAAGCATAACCTTATGCGATCACGGAACACGCGTGACGGAAAAGCCCAGGCTTGAGCCCCCTTGAGGCTAGTGCCACGAAGCTCGGCGCAGGGCCTCTTGGGGGCGCGGCTCGCGAGGGTTGCGCCGAAGGCGGTGAGGGGCGCGGGGTCACTAGGCGTCGCCTTCCGACAACTTGGGGGGCGAAACGGGTGGGCAAACCAGGGGGTAACGACCGGAAGGATCGCATCATGGCGGGGCCGACGGGTCGTCGTTCCCTGCTGCTGAGCCGAGCGCTCTTCCACCGCGTGGCCTCGTGCGCGTGCGTTGCCCACCCCCCGCTTGCTCCGCACCGGCCATGCGGTATCATGGGCACCAACGACGCGGGCCGTTGACCCACGCGGCAGATCATTGACCCAGCCCCGCGCCGCCGTCGGCGGCCCCGCCCGCGCGTCCGTTCAGGCGGCGTGCGCAATCGTGCAACCCGAGGACATCACCCGTGCCTGCACCACCCTTCCCTCAACTGACGACCACCCTCCCCAATGGGGTCGTGGCAACCGTGGAGGCCGCGCCGCACGACATTGATCTGGCGCACTGGCACCGCAACCATGCCGTGATCATCACCGATAACACGGTCATCACCCTGCGCCTGCGGCGGCGCGACCAGTTGGCCCTCACCGCCCAGCACGCCGGGGCGTGGCTCGCCGCCACGCCGGTGCCCATGACGCCGCTGCTTGCCCTGGCGCTCAGCACCCTGACCGGCGAACTGCCCGAACCCTGGCACCTGTCCATTCTGCGCTTTGTCGGGGCGACGCTGCCCCCGCTGAACGTCCCTGACCACGAACCCGCAGCGCTTCGTGCGATTCGCGCCCTGGTTTACGAGGCCTTGCACCGCGAGACCGACGACCCCGGCCTCGATCTCGGGGGCGACCGTTGGGTCGTCGCCCGCATGCTCGGCTGCTACGGCGAAGCCCTGTGGGCGCTGCGCGGCGCGGATGCCCGCCGCTGGGGTTCCCTGCCGCTTGGGGTGCCGACCGACCCGCCGCTGCTGCGGATCCTCGTGGGCATGGCCGGGGTGATGCACCGCACGGCGCAGCGAGCGGGCCACGTCACGCTGCCCCTGGCTGACGGCGGGCATCCCACCGATGCGATTATTGATTGGCTCGCGCTCGTTGCTGGGCCAGCGCCGCCACCGGCCGCGTTGCTCCCTGGCGGCCTGGGCCGCGTCAGTACGCATACGCTGGTCGTCGGCTCCGCGACCGAACCCCTCACCCTTGATCCCCAGCGGGCCGAGGCGCTGCGTGACCTGGCCGCGATCCTCCTCGCACGGGTGAGCCGCCCGGCCCCCCGCTACCTCGGTGAGGTGCTCGATCTAACCATCCCTCCCGGCCTGATGGCGGAAGTGACCGCCTGGAACATCGCACGCGTGCGCGTCATCCCCCACCCCGAAGGCCTCTGGGTGGCGGTGGGCGGGGCCGATGACGAGGCGGCGGCGGTGGCCTGGTGGGGAGCCACCCCAGCCAGCAGTACACGTTTCCCGATCTCGTTTCCGCCGGCGGCCTGGCTGCTGATGCACGCGATTCTGGCCGCCCTCTGGCATGATCTCTGTGCGGAGGCCATCGTGATGGAGCCGCAGCCGGACGCCGCACCGCCCGCCCGCCCGTCGGGGGCGCGCGAGGCTACGGGCCGTGGCCCCGGTGGAGGGCGCAGCGTGCGCTTGCCGCCGGTACGGTACCTGGCGCACTGGGGCAGCGACGAAGATCGGGCGCTGATCAATGCCTATGTCCTGGCAGGCCATGGCTATCGCCGCCTTCCGAGCGGATGGGAAGCGCGGCAGGACAGGCGCGACTTCCAGCGGCGCACGACCGCCGCCGCCGACCGCGCCCACGCGCACGGGCTGGATGCCCCGCCGCCCGGCTACACGTATGTTGCGCCCCATCAGCGTCCTGCGGGGCGCATTCAGGCGGACGAGGGCCTGGCGGCCCCCCGGCAGGTACAGGCGCGCGGGCTGTTCACACTGCGGCTCGGGCTGCGGCGGAACGACGACGAGGCTCCGCTGCGAGCCTAGGGCGCGGTGGCCAGGCACCGGTTTCGCGTGCCGACCCGCGCTCACCGATGCATGCGAAGCTCACCAGGATCGCCGACGGTGCCAGCGCAGGCCCCTGCGCTGGCATTCAGCACTGGGCGCAGCGATAGAGCGATGGCGCATCAGAACGGGCGAAATCGCGCCCATGGCGCGATATTGCACGAATCGTTGGCATGCCCCGAAGACGTTACCATTACGGCGAACGGTGACTTATAGATTTTGCTGTCGTATAATAAGTATAGAGATACCGTTGATTAGCTTTCATGCGGTTCTCGATTTAGGAATTATCTTTACCTTGGACTCACTGACCGAGGATTTTACTTTGTTTGGTGCAGCACAACTCTGGAATGAGCATTTAGAACATTGCGTTCTTTCTTGCGTTTTCCGCACCCTATTATACCTAATTTTCGATAGTATCGAGCTGGTTTTACATTTTCCAGAACAGGTTTACTTGACGCCGGCGTGATCAGTAATTTTTTTGCTGGATGGATTTCTTAACCGATTTCATATGAACAATACCCAACTCCAAACCATCTTTGCCGACGCCCACTCGCGCCTCGCCGCTGATCAGAAGGGCGAACTGGCGCGTAGCGAAATGTCGTCTCCCCTGGCTTATCTCAGTCTCGCGCTGCTGGAAGCGCTGGCCGTGTGTGTTGATCAGGATGAAGTCGGCGATCTTTTGAAGGAATTGGTGGGTGCCGAGCACCGCAAGGCTCTGCGCGGCGCCCTGCGCGATCCCCTGTTCGCGCTGCGGGCGATGATTCATGGCGAGGCCCTCGATCTGGCGTGCGCCGCCCTCATCGAGGCGCTGGGCGCCGCGCAGCAGCAGCCGATGGCGGTGTGCCAGGGGATGTGTGCCGAGCGGATCGAGCATGCGAAACAAATCGTCGCCACGAACTACTACGAGGCCCCCAAAGACCCGGCTGAGACCCGGGCGGAGGAGGCGCTGACCGCCTATCTGCATTCACTTCGCCTCCAGTGCAATACAGTGCAGATGGCCCGCATCGACCCGCGCGATGCCCGTCATCACGCCGAAATGCGCCTGGAGCGCGTGTATATCGGGCTGGACACTGAGCGTCAAGTGGAGCTAAATCCCCAGGAGCAAGAGGAGTATGATGACCATCGGGGTGTTATCCAGCGAAGTTTTTTTCGAGATACAAGAAAAGTAAGTGCGCTTGAAACCCTGAACCAACACCCGCCCGCCCGCCTGATGCTGTTGGGCGGCCCCGGCAGCGGCAAGAGTACCTTCCTCAACCACCTGGCTCTCTGTCTGGCTGGAGCCGCCCTTGGTGAACGTGTTCAGGTCGAGTCGACCAAGGGTGCAACCCCGCTTGAACGGCTTGCGCCCCATTGGAAATGCGGGGCGTTGCTGCCGATTCGGGTTGTGCTACGGGAACTGGCCACTGTGCTACCGCGCAACCCAAACCCGGGCCAGGAAGTCGATCTTCTGCATACTTGGTTGGAACAGATCCTGGGTCGCGATGATTCAGCCCTGGCCTTGCTGCGCCAAGCCTTGCATGACGGGCGGGCGATCCTGCTCTTTGATGGCCTGGACGAGGTTGAGGCTGGCCCGGTGCTCAAGCGCGTCACTGAGTGTATCGAGGTGTCGGCTGGCATCTATACGCACAGCCCGGTGCTAGTCACCTGCCGCGTGCTTGACTACCAGGCCAACGAGCAACGCCACCTGTCGGGCTTTCAGGTCGAGACTCTGGCAGCTCTGAATGATGAGCAGATCGATGCTTTTATCAACGCCTGGCACGATGAAGTTGCTGACACCGGGCGCACGATGCTTGGCAACGCGCCTGGATTGCGCCAGGCCCTCGCCGGACGCACCGACATGAAAGAGATGGCCCGCCAGCCGCTGCTGCTGACCATGATGGCGATCGTCCATGCCGGCAAGGGCAAGCTCCCCGACGCCCGCGCCCTACTCTACCGTGAGTGCATCGAACTGCTGCTGCTGCGCTGGCGCAGCGAGCCCGACCTGCTGCGCCAGCTTGGCCTGCCCGAGTTCAAGGAGTCCGATCTGATGAAGGTGATGGCCCGGATTGCCTTCGCCGCCCACAACCGCTCGCTGAGCGACTCCGATGCTAAGATGAAGGTGATGGCCCGGATTGCCTTCGCCGCCCACAACCGCTCGCTGAGCGACTCCGATGCTAAAGCGAGACCGTCGGACCTGAGCGGCAGTGAGGTGAAGGCCGAACTCAATGCTGCCTTCACCTACTACGTCTCCGACGAGGAGCGCCGCGCCGCCCTGGTGATACGCTTGCTCCGCGCCTTTGCCACTCGCAACGGCTTGCTGTTCCAGCAGAGCGGCGAGAGCGGCGAGGTTTACGCCTTCCCGCACCGCAGCTTCCAGGAGTTTCTGGCTGGCTACTGGATCAGCCTCCAGGACGACTTCGACCGGCTGGTGTGTGAACGGGCCGGGCAGGTTGGTTGGCACGAGGCCTTGCGCCTGATGGTCAGCTATCAGGCACTCAAGGATGGGGCGCTCGGGCGGACGCTGCAAGTGATCAAGGAGTTACTAGACGATCACACTGCTCTGAAGCAAACTCTGGCGGGTGAACTGTTGGCCCTGGTAGGCTACGCCCGCGCTGCTGGCTATCGTGAGGAGTGGGTCGGTACAAATGGACGCTGGACCAGAGCGTGCATCGCGCTGCGCACCATCGCCACCGCCGATAGTGCGTTGGCCGCTGCGCCGCTAAGAGCCCGCGCAGGTATAGCCCTTGGGCAGCTCTGCTATGGTTCGTTGGATGCCTTGACTCAGCAGGGGGCCACACTAATTGCCCCCGACCCACGTCTGCTCAGTCCGGCCACCGGCGATGCGCCCAATGGGTGCTATTGGTGCCAGCTTGAGCCAGGGTCATTCTGGTATGGCGATGAGTCAGAGGATGCTGATGACGATGAGGAGGAGTTAGAGGATGCTGATGACGATGAGGAGGAGTTAGAGGATGCTGATGACGATGAGGAGGACAGCAACAAGACCACGGAAAAAGATTACGTCTACGCTCCGAAAGATGTGCTCCAGCACGTTATCATCCCCTACGGCTTCAAGATCGCCCGCTACCCCGTCACCAACGCCGAGTTCGCCGCCTTCATCGCCGCAGGTGGTTACGCCCACGAGTCGTGGTGGACTCCAGAGGGCTGGAAGTACATTCAGCCAGATGGCTCTCGCGTTGAAGGCGAACCCGATCGTATCACCTTACCGCGCTACTGGAGCGATCCCGGTCTGAACAACCCGCTCCAGCCGATAGTTGGCGTCTCATGGTATGAGGCCGCAGCCTACTGCAACTGGCTCACCGCGCAGGGCCATGCGCAGGGTTGGTTGCCTGCCGAGGCAGTGATTCGCCTACCAACCTCGCTGGAGTGGGAGTATGCCGCACGGGGGGGCGACAGCCAGCAATGGTACCCCTGGGGGAACGATGCACCCACGCCAGAGCACGCCAACTACCGCGAGACGGGCATCGAGCGTCCCGCTCCGGTGGGCTGTTTCCCGTTGGGTCGGGCGGCCTGTGGAGCCGAGGATCTGGTTGGTAATATCCAGGAATGGATGGCAACAGCTATAGAAGCCTCAGATGGCGTTGCAGCACGAACAGATTTTACGTTTCGGGAAAGGGCGCTAATTGCTTATAATGAATGGAGTAACACAACAGAACAATTAAACTGTGGTTCACGTGTCGAATTCGACCCGAAGGGTTGGAATATCTTCCTAGGCTTTCGAGTGATCTGGCTCCTTGACGCTCATTCCGAAGGATTGGAATATCTTCCTAGGCTTTCGAGTGATCTGGCTCCTTGACGCTCATTGAATGCTCGTAGTAGGCGCTTCATCGCCGTCCACGGGCCGCAAACGGCGCTAAAGCGCCTCCTCCAAACCTCGCTCGTAGGTTTGCGTGCATACGTATGGGCAACACCCCCAGCCGCGCATAGCGCGGAATCACGGTATAAACTATTTAGGAGGTTCCTATGCCGGCTGAAAGTGACGCCAAGGCCAAACTCACGCTCGGGCTGCTGCTGGTTGGCGCCAGTGTCCTGCCCGCCAGTGGCATCCTGGGCAGTGTGCTCGGCGCGGCCGGGGGGGTTGGAGGCAACTGGGTCGCTGAGGCCCTCGGTGGTGTCTTTGGGGCTGGCCCACCGCCTGCGGCCCAGCTTCAGCAGGCCTTTACCAATGCAGTGCGCGAGGCCGCTAGCACGCTGCGCGAGCAGTACGGTCTTGATCGCGTGCGCCACGATAATGCCGATGCCTTCGATTTACTGCGCGATACAGCCCGGAGCGTCACCGCAATCGAACTACCACCCGAGGCCCAGGATCTAGCGGCGGTGCAACGTAGCCTCGCCGCTGCCCTCAACCAACTGTTGCACGGCCACCCCGATGCCCAGGTTTTGCTGATCAAGCAGCAGCTGCTGCCCACCACTGCGCGCGCCTTCCAGGCCGAGCTGTCCCGCAACGATCAAGCCTGGCGGCTCTACCACGGCTGGCTGCTTGAGCGGATGCTCACCCAGAGTGTGGCCCTCCAGTCGGCCCTAGCCGACCAGCCCGCTGCCCGTGCCCAGTTGAGCAATGTGGCTGCGCTTGAAGCCCACTTCGACCTCTTCGGGGAGCAGCTGGAGGGTATGTTGACGGCGTTGCGCAAACTGTTGGAGCGGGCGGCCCTGACCCCGGCGGCCCCTGATCAGGCGACGATCACGGTGTTGCAGGAAATGGAAGCCGAAGCGATTACGCGGGCGCGTCAGCAGGCTTCTGACATCGCGGGTCGCCTGCATCAGCGGATGCAGGCTAAAACGATTAGCGATTCAGTCCAGATCGCGACCGGCGTGCGCTAAACCCATCCAACTGCCCCTGCGCTCGTCCTCACGCCTAGCCCATCCGCGACTCCGGTGATCAGTCTGGTGCTGCGCTTTACGCCCAGCCCAATCGTCGCGACGATTGCCTGGGAGGGCGACACGGTACAGCCATTTCTTTAGCCCTTATCAGAACGACGATCTCGACATGGTGCTGCGTACGCTCGATCATATCCAGTACCCAACCAGCAGTCTGAGCGCGGCTGATCAGGCTCGTCTGGATGCGTTGGGTTTGCCGGTTGTCAATGGCATGCTCGCGCTTGGCATGGAACGTGTCGTTGGTCAGCAGTTCTATGTGGCGCTCACCGCCAACCCCAACGCGGCGCGGGCACTCCACGGATCCCCTGTTGCTGACCGACGTACGGATCTGGATCATCAAGGCGGTGAATGATCTGCGTGGCGCAACCATTGACCTTGCTGCTGATCGGCCTTTGCTTGAAGCTGCCCTCTTTCATTGTCAACAGGGGATCGAGAAGGCGTTCAAGGCATTTCTGAACTACCACCAGCCAAAGTGTCTGGAGGAGTTGATAGTAGGGGGCGATCTGTTCGACGCTGTAGATCAATGCATCAGCATCAAGGTAGACCCTACCGCTAGATGGCAAGGTTAACGAACCCACGCAGTGCGCTCCATCTGTAAGTACGCGCCCACCTCAAATATCTCCACATCGTCCAACAACTCAGGCGGAAGTTGGCGTAGCTTGACGGTGCTATGCTCAACCATGGTCATTGGGCAATTCCTCGCTAGCAAGGAATGCCACCGTTCGTTGGCGGTATTCTTCCAGGCTGGCTCGTCTCTTCGAGCATTCTCGCATTATCATGTCGCTTGTCATGACTCCTCCTCAACGCGCAAACGCACCGCCGGGTCGCCGAGCCAGATATAAGCGCGACCGTTGTGGTAGTCCAGCCAGAGGTCGGCCAGATCAGCATCGGCGACCTGCTTATTAAACTTAAGATCATCTAGCTTCTTGGCTAAACGCATTCCCCTCGCAGCCTGGATTATGTTGAACTGGTCGGTTGCAGCGCCGACTCGACGACCTTGCATCAACCGGCTTAACAGATCCTCGAAAGGAATCGAGGCTTCGCCCTTGCGAAAGGTAAGATAGTACCAGACCCGATCTACCTGTCCAAACACGCCCAGCGCCCCGCTGAGCAACATCTGCTGCGGGAGTTGGGCGATGGCGGCATGTGGGGCAAGCTGAAGCGGTTTTCGCTCCGGTGGGTCAGGCTGTACCTCTTGCATAAACCCAGATGGTTGCTCGGTGACCTTGATCTGCCCATCCTCGGCGGGCCAGCCCAGGCCATAGCTAGAATGCATACAGACCAGCATGCCGCTCAGGTCGAGATCACGCACATCTTCGCCAGTCAGTAGTTGCTCACGCGCAACCGGGCCGTTGCCTGTCCAGTCAGCCATGATTAGCGCACCCTGCAATTGGCTCTGCCGTGGGTCGTCAGGCGCAAAACCCACGCTCTGCGCGGCCAGGAAGAGGATTTGCGGCGTCTCTTGGCGCAGCAACTGTTCGATGCGGCTCTGATCGATTTCAGCGGTGGTGCCGAAACTCACCTCGCTTGAGCTGCGCACCCTGGATCTATAGAGGCTTTGCATCTCGCGTGGTATGACGCTCGCCTGCTGTTGCGCCAGTATCGCAGCCATGGTGACGTCAATCTGCAGCAACGGCTGGCCTGTCGTCGCATCAACCCCATTGGGCTGGTTTGCTGATCAGGATGATCGGCCAGTCTGTTTCTGAATGTGGCAGTTGTTCTGGCTTTGCGGGGCCTGGATCCGATTCAAGCGGCTTCCATGGCGACTCCTGCCCGCCTTTGCTTCCAGCACAGTGGGTACTCCACGCTAGACCGTCTGCGCACCCGAAAAGATACGCTCCCTTGGCAAGATCGCCGTGGATGCGCCGCAGGGCCGGCCAACAGGGATCATCAGGGCAACGCGATCAACGCCAGCACCCGGTCGATCAGCGCCGCGTCTTGCTCGTCGAGGCCCGTCACCAGCGCATCACGGTCACGCTCACCGGCCCAGAGGCGCTCGACGGGTTCGCGCAGCCTCCAGCCCTGCTGCTCAAGGTGCGCCAGGGCCGCTGTGACTTCCTGCCGTGGCGCATCGTCACCGGTGGCAACGGCGGCGATGGCCCCGAGGAGCGCGGTGACGTCGCTGGGCGGCGGGGCGGACGTTCCCCTGAGGCGTTCCTGTATGGCAGCCAGACTCCGGCGTGAGCCCTGCGTGTCGGGGTGGTCAGGCCCGAGGCGGGCTTCGAAGATCGCAAGTGCCCGGCCCATCAGCTGCTCGGCGGTTTGGACATCGTCCTGGTCATAGTAATTGATCGCCAGGTTGTTGAGGCTGGCGGCGGTGTCAGGATGGTCGGCCCCGAGCGCGTGCTCCCGGATCGCCAGGGCGCGTTCGAAGAGCGGGCGGGCCGCGTCGTAGTTCCCTTGGGTTTGGTGCAGGTACGCGAGATTGTTGAGGCTTAAGGCGGTATCGGGATGCTCGGGGCCGAGCACGCGCTCGCGGATCGCCAGGGCGCGTGCGAGGAGCGGGCGGGCCGCGTCGTACTGCCCCTGCGCGTGGTACAGCCCCGCCAGGTTGTTGAGGCTGGCGGCGGTGTCAGGATGGTCGGCCCCGAGCGCGTGCTCCCGGATCGCCAGGGCGCGTTCGAAGAGCGGGCGGGCCGCGTCGTAGTTCCCTTGGGTTTGGTGCAGGTACGCGAGATTGTTGAGGCTTAAGGCGGTATTGGGATGCTCGGGGCCGAGCACGCGCTCGCGGATGGCCAGGGCGCGTGCATAGAGCGGGCGGGCCGCGTCGTAGTTCCCTTGGGCATCGTGCAGGGCCGCGAGATTGCCCAAGCTGGTGGCGGTATTGGGATGCTCGGGGCCGAGCACGCGCTCGCGGATGGCCAGGGCGCGTGCATAGAGCGGGCGGGCCGCGTCGTAGTTCCCTTGGGCATCGTGCAGGGCCGCGAGATTGCCCAAGCTGGTGGCGGTATTGGGATGCTCGGGGCCGAGCACGCGCTCGCGGATGGCCAGGGCGCGTGCATAGAGCGGGCGGGCCGCGTCGTAGTTCCCTTGGGCACGCAACAATGCCGCGAGATTGTTGAGGCTTAAGGCGGTATCGGGATGCTCGGGGCCGAGCACGCGCTCGCGGATCGCCAGGGCGCGTTCGTAGAGGGGTCGGGCCGCGTCGTAGTTCCCTTGGGCACGCAACAATGCCGCGAGATTGTTGAGGCTTAAGGCGGTATCGGGATGCTCGGGGCCGAGCACGCGCTCGCGGATCGCCAGGGCGCGTTCGTAGAGGGGTCGGGCCGCGTCGTAGTTCCCTTGGGCACGCAACAATGCCGCGAGATTGTTGAGGCTTAAGGCGGTATCGGGATGCTCGGGGCCGAGCACGCGCTCGCGGATCGCCAGGGCGCGTTCATAGAGCGGACGGGCCGCGTCGTAGTTCCCTTGGGCATCGTGCAGGCCCGCGAGATTGTTGAGGCTGGTGGCGGTAGCGGGATGCTCGGGGCCGAGCACGCGCTCGCGGATGTCCAGGGCGCGTTCATAGAGCGGACGGGCCGCGTCGTAGTTCCCTTGGGCATCGTGCAGGAGCGCGAGATTGTTGAGGCTGGTGGCGGTAGCGGGATGCTCGGGGCCGAGCACGCGCTCGCGGATGTCCAGGGCGCGTT
>NZ_LYXE01000126.1 GCF_002532075.1 Candidatus Chloroploca asiatica
GGCGTAGGGGCACGGCTTGCCCGTGCCCGTACGGGGGCGCGGCGGTGGGGGCGTGCCCGGCGGGGGCGTGTCCGGCGGGGGCGTGTCCGGCGTAGGGGCACGGCTTGCCCGTGCCCGTACGGGGGCGCGGCGGTGGGGGCGTGCCCGGCGGGGGCGTGTCCGGCGTAGGGGCACGGCTTGCCCGTGCCCGTACGGGGGTGCGGGGCGCAGGCGACAATCACAAATGTGCAATTTGCAATCGCCCCAGCGAGCTTCAAGGCACCGGAGTTTCAGTTAACGTCGCCCGTGCTGCTTCAAAGAGGCTGATGAGACCGCGTGCAGTTTCGGCGGCGCGAAACTGTGGATTCCAGGCTTCGCCGGCGAGGACATCGCTGATCACAAAGCCAGCGGCGATCTCGACCTGGCGGAGGTGGGCAACGGCAAAGAGGGCCGCTGTCTCCATTTCGACGGTTAAGACACCCTCTTGTTGATAGTGGGCAATCTCGGCGCGGGTCTCGCGAAAGGGCGCATCGGTTGTCCAGGTTGAACCGCGGGGCGGCGTGAGGCCATGCTGGTGCAGGGCCGCGGCGAAGTCTTCGGTCAACTGGTGCGCAGGGAGGGCTGGGGCGTGCGGGTCGGCCAGGTAGTGATGTGAGACACCCTCGTCGCGTATTGCCGCAGTGCAGATCGTCAGGTCGCCCACGGTCAGATGGGGGGCAAGGCCCCCTGCGGTGCCAATGTTGAGAAAACGACGTACGCCCATTGCCACGAGCAACTCCATTGTCATCGCCGCGGCGGGTGCGCCAATGCCAAATTCAGCCGCGAGCACGACTGAGCCCCCGGTCGAAGGGAGCGGATAGAGCATCCCGGTCACACAAGGAATGCGTGATGGTTGTTCGGTATCCACGACATGGCGTAAGAGGGTGCGCTGGTAACAAAAAATGGCTGCGGCGGGCTGCAAAGAGCCAGGGGCAAGTCCGACGTTGCGGAAGTAGTCGAGGTGATCCTCGGGGCTGAAATGGGCTGGTGAGGCGTGTTTCGCGGGGTGCCGCGGAATGGGCATAGTGTGTCTCCTTTTTGCAACCTACCCTTCTAGTATAGCCTTTGTTGCGAAGAGAGGCAATGAGGCTTGACAGCTTGACGCTTGCCCGCTATGATGGTGTCTGTTAGACACTAATAGCGAGGGGGCGTCATGCGACCAGAGGATCGGCGTACGGCTGAAGGCATTCTCTTTACGGATCAGTATCAACTTAGCATGGCCCAGCTCTATTTTCGCCAGGGCTTGCATGAGCAGACCGCGCAATTCGATCATTTTTTTCGGCGCTATCCTGATTATGGTCTGCATGCCGCCGGTTATTGCATCAGTGCCGGGCTCGCCTGGCTGGTTGACTGGATGCAAGAGGTGTCCTTTCGCGAGGAAGATCTCGCCTATTTGCGTGCGCAGCGCAACGCGACGGGCGGCCAGCTTTTTGGTGACGATTTTCTGGCCTACCTGAAGGGCTGTGGTGGCTTTGACAGTCTTAGCCTCTGGGCGATTCCCGAGGGGCGGGTGGTGCATCCTGGGGTGCCGTTGAGCATTGTGCGAGGGCCGCTCGCCATGGCGCAGATCCTCGAAACGGCGTTGCTGAATCAGCTCAATTACCAGACGCTGATTGCGACCAAAGCCGCCCGCATCCGTGAAGTGAGCCGGGCGAGCATGGTGCTCGAGTTCGGGTTGCGGCGGGGCCAGGAGCGCGGCGCGAATGCGGGTACACGGGCAGCGCTGATTGGCGGGGCCGACTTTACCTCGAATGTTGGGCTTTCGAGTACGCTCGGTGTGCCGCCCAAAGGCACCCATGCCCACTCGCTCGTGCAGGTCTTTCTGGCCCTTGGGTCGAGTGAACTGGACGCCTTTCGCGCCTATGCCGAGGTCTATCCTGATGATTGCCTCTTGCTGGTTGATACGCTCAATACGCTTGAGAGTGGCGTGCCGAATGCCATCCGTGTCTTTGAGGAACTGCGGGCGAAGGGGCATCGTCCAGTGGGCATTCGCCTCGACTCGGGCGACCTGGCCTATCTCGCGATCCAGTCGGCTCTCTTGCTTGACCGGGCGGGCTTCCCCGAGACGGCGATTGTGCTTTCGAGCGATCTTGATGAACTGGTGATCTGGCAGATTCAGACGCAGATTGTCGAGGAGGCGCGGCGCTATGCGGCTGATGCCGACGCGATTCTGCGGCGTCTGGTGTATGGGGTTGGAACCCGGTTGGTGACATCGCATGGTGAAGGTGCGCTGGGGGGCGTTTACAAACTGGTAGCGATGCAGCAGGGTGGAACGTGGCGACCGGCGATCAAGTTGGCTGACACGCCTTCCAAAATGACTAATCCGGGGCTCAAACAGGCCTGGCGGCTCTATGATGATCGTGGGCAGGCAACAGCCGACCTCTTGACGCTGGAGGAAGAAAATCCGACGAAGGCCGGGCAGCTTGTCTTGCGGCATCCGAACGATCATACTCAGCAACGCATTCTGGAACGGGCGGCATTGCGGGCCATTGAGCCGCTGCTGGTCAAGGTGCTGGATCAAGGACGGCTTGTCGCGCCGTTGCCGACGCTTGAGGCGATCAGGGCGCAGCGCGATCATGACATTGCCGGCCTTGATGTGGGGGTACGGCGCATTATGAATCCGCACATTTACCACGTCTCGTTATCGCAGCCCCTGTGGGATCTCAAGCAGGAGTTGCTTGCGCAGTTGAGGCAAAGTCTATGAAGAAGCCCGTTGTTTTTTTGACCCGCCGTTTGCCAACGGCAGCCATGGAGATGCTCGCGGCGGCGTGTACCATTACCCTCTGGGATGACGAGGTGCGCCCGTGCCCACGTGAGGCCTTGTTGAACGGGGTCGCCGAGGCCGAGGGGCTCTTGTCGCTGCTCACGGATCGCGTTGACGAAGAGTTGCTGGCTGCGGGGCCTCATCTGCGGATAGTGGCCAACATGGCGGTTGGCTATGACAATATTGATCTTGCGGCATGCCGGAGGCGGGGGGTGACGGTGAGCAACACCCCTGGCGTCTTGACGGAAACAACGGCGGATCTGGCGTGGGCGCTGATGCTTGCCGCCGCACGGCGGATTGTCGAGGGGCAGAAGTTGATCGAAGCGGGCGGATGGGGCCCGTGGTACCCAATGCAGATGGTCGGGGTGGACATCTATGGTAGCAGGCTTGGCGTGGTAGGTGCCGGACGCATCGGCCAGGCCGTGTTGCGGCGGGCGCAAGGGTTTGGCATGGCTCTGAGCTACCATAACCGCACTCCCAACTCTGTTGTCGAAGCTACCACCGGGGCGACCTACCTTGCCCTTGATGAACTGCTGAGCAGCAGTGACGTTGTGGTGGTAACGGTACCGTTGAGTGACGAAACCAGGGGCATGTTCGGGGCACGCGAATTTGCCTTGATGAAGCCGACGGCGATCTTTGTCAATGTCGCGCGCGGGCCAATTGTGCGCGAGGCCGAACTGGTGGCAGCCCTGCAAGCCGGACGTCCGCAGGCTGCCGGCATTGATGTCTTTGAGCGTGAACCAATTGGCCCTGATCACCCTCTGTTGCGCCTGCCCAACTGTGTTGCGGTGCCGCACATCGGGAGTGCGACCGTCGGGACGCGCACTCGGATGGCGACGCTCGCCGCCGAGAATCTGGTAGCGGTACTGACGGGCAAAGCGGCACCGTCGTTGCTGAACCTGTGAGGGAGAGAGGGGCCGCAAAGGGGGCATCTGTCATCCCGTGTGCGTGGGAACGACATAGTGGGCGTAGAGTGGCGCGGCGTGCGGCGGCGGCCATGGGGCGTGCGGCGAGGCGTGGGGCATCAGCCCGAGATGGCAACCGGGTGGTGGGCAGTTTCGTAGCGCCGTATTCCGGTGGCAGGGGTCTCTGCGGGAAACCTGCCAGGTGCGCGCCGTAGTGATCCTGGGGATACCGGGGCCATGTCCCGGCGCACACCTGGCAGGCCTGACGGGGATCGCCCGTCAACCGCATTACGACCCATGCATGGGCAACTTGGTCAGGAAGGTTGCCCATGAGAGCGTCTGAACAAGGCGGGGCTCGCCGGGTGCGTAGATGAGGCGGGGGGCAACACAGAAGCAGGTATAGAGCGGATCAGTGTTGGGTGCCTCTGGGTGCTCTGGCATCATCAAGGCGGTATCGCGCAACGTGGCCTGATCAACAAACCCGTGTGTACGAGGGAAGTATGGTTTTAAGAACGTCATAACCCTTCTCCTTCTTTCTCCAGTTGACCACTCGCGCTTGAAACGAGTACCCAGACTGTGCTAGAGTGTGTTGGGTTGACATGCTTAGGATACCATGATCAAGAGGAAAATGCTACTACCACAGATGCGGTTCTGGCTGTTGATGTTGCTGCTGGTGTTGATGCTCTTGTTGACCAGTTGCACTCCCTTTGTGGCTGCCCAGCGACGCGATCCTCCCCCAGTTCCTGACCTGTTGGCGCCAGCGGCACTGGCTGTGGTGCAGCCTTCGACTGTTGTTGCCGAGTACGAGACAGCATCTGCTGACCGGCAAGCTAAACCAACGCCGACGCCAACCGCTGCCCTGTTTGCGGACGATCCCTTTGTGGCGGCCCAGGTCGCGGCGATGTTGCCTGCGTACGTGACTGATCTTGAACAGGCTGCGGCGTGGGAGCGTTACACCATTGTGGCGGCGCTGAGCCCTGGCGAGCAGCGCGTGCGTGGAAGGATGCAGGTTCTCGTCACGAATCGTACCGCAACACCGCATCCACGGCTTGTGTTTCATCTCTATCCAAACCATCCTGATTTTGGCGGGCGACTTGATGTGACGTCGGCGACGATCAATGGTGTGCCGGTGGCGTCGGGGACGGCCTATGATGACAGTCTTTTCTGGCTAGAACTGGCCCAACCGTTGCTGCCGGGGGCGACGGTTGAGGTGGAAATGAGCTTTGTGGCGCGGACGCCGCGCAATGCGAGTGCGCGAACCTTCGGGGCCTTCAACCAGGAAGCCGGCCTCTGGTCGATGGCGAATTTTTACCCGATCCTGGCGCGTCAAAGGCCTGAGGGTGGTTGGGACGAGCGCCCGATCGAGAGTCGGGGCGATTTTGTGGTGAGCAGTACCGCTCTGTATGATGTCACCATTGATGTACCGGTCGAGTGGACGCTGGTGACGACAGGGGTCGGGGTGGCGCGTGAAGCCGTCACTCCAGGCGTGCGGCGCGAGCGTTTTGTGAGTGGCCCGCAGCGCGAATTTTATCTGGGGGCAACCCGTGGGTTGGCGCAGGTCAGTAGCGACGTCGCTGGGACACGTATTATTAGCCACTATCAACCGGCGCATGCTGAGGCGGGCAAGCGGGCGTTGCAGGTGACTGAACAGGCGCTGCGGATCTTCAATGCACGGTATGGCCAATATCCGCTCGCTGAACTTGAAGTGATTGAAGGGGCGATGACCACTTTCCTGGGGATGGAGTACCCAGGGGTTGTCTTGATTGATCAGCAACTCTATGCCCGCAATGCGCGGGGGCTCGAAACGACGGTGGCGCATGAAATTGCCCATCAGTGGTGGTACAGTCTGGTTGGCAACGATGCGCAGGGCGAAGCCTGGCTGGATGAAGGTATGGCGAGCTACGCACAAATTCTGTATTATGAGGGTATCGGTGCGTTTGATGTTGCCTTGAGCGAGCTCGAAGGGTTTCGTGACATGTACCGTCAGGTACGCGAGCGAGGGCGCGATGTCCCGTTGGCAACCCCACCCTCGGAACTCAGGGGCATCTATGTGCCGATTGTCTATGGCAAAGGGGCGCTCTTCTTCCACGCCTTGCGTGCGGAGATCGGTGAAGCGGCGTTTACCCGGTTTCTCCAGAACTACTATGCGTTTGGGCGCTACCGTGATCTCGTTGGCGACGACCTGTTGCGGGTGGCCGAAGAAGCCTGTGGCTGTGATCTGGATCGGTTGTATCGTGATTGGGTTTTGACGGCAGCGCCTGTTCTTTAGTGGGCCTGCGATGCCCAAATCTGACCTCTTACAACGGGGCACCCGCAAGGGGTGCCCGTACACCGGGATCGGCCCCGCCCCGGTACGGGCACCCCTTGCGGGTGCCCTTGCGGGTGCCCTTGCGGATGGCCCGCCCCGGTAGGGGCACCCCTTGCGGGTGCCCTTGCGGGTGCCTTGGCGGGGTGCATACACGGAAGATGCAATCGCCCTGCAAATACTATCCCCAGGGTTAGGGTTGGTCGGTGGCGGTGATGGTATGGTTTGATCAGGATTCTGTCTAGTTATGGAGTTTGCAATGATGCGAATGAAAACACTTGGCTTTGCCCTTTTGCTTGCCTTTGCCATGATCGCGACGCTGTTTGGTCCTGGACATCCGGTGGCGCTTGCTCAGAGCGATGAGCGCTGTTTTGCCGAGACGGGCTATTGTATTCGTGGCACGATTCGTGAATACTGGGAACAGAATGGCGGTCTGGCGGTCTTTGGGTTGCCGCTTGGCCCCCAGCAGGCGATGATGGGCGAAGATGGGGTCACGCGTCAGGCGCAGTGGTTTGAGCGCCACCGCCTTGAAATCCATCCGGAGAATGCGGCCCCGTACAATGTGTTGCTTGGGCGCATCGGGGTGGATACGCTTGGACGCCAGGGCCGCGATTGGCAAAGCTTCCCGCGCCCTGATAGCGCAGCCGAAGCCGATGCCGAGCGCTGTGCGCTCTTCCGCGAGACAGGCTTCATCGTTTGTGACGAATTTCTGACCGCGTTTCGGAGCTATGGCCTGAACTTTGCCGGGCGCCCTGGGATCACGTTTGAAGAGAGCCTCGCCCTCTTTGGCTATCCCATTTCGCAGCCGATGACCGAGGTCATTGAGGGCAAAGCGTATACGGTGCAGTGGTTTGAGCGGGCGCGCTTCGAGTTGCACCCCGAAAATCGGCCACCGTTCAATGTGCTGTTTGGGCGCCTTGGTGCCGAGACGATTGAGGCTCCGGCAATGGCTCTCCAGCGTGGACCGTGGCAACTGGTGGCCTTTGGCAATGTCAATGCGCCGCAGGCGGCGTACGCTGGTCAGGCTTCCACGCTTGCCTTTGATGGTTCGCGTGCGAGCGGCTCGACCGGGTGCAATACCTTTGGTGGAGCGTATACGGTCAATAACAATCAACTGAGCTTTGGCCCGCTTATTTCGACCTTGATTGCCTGTGCCGAGCCGACGTTGGATGCGCAGGAGCAAGCGATCTTTGCGGGACTGCAAGATGTGCGTTCGTTCACATTGGCGGGCAACGATCTGCGGATTAGCTATGATGACGGGCGGCAGGCCCTGGTCTATCGGAATATCGGTGCGGCAGCGCTCGAGGCCGGCGCGTGGCAACTGGTTGCGTTTGGCGATACCAATGCGCCTCGTCCTGCTGCTGAAGAGCCTGCGACGATCATGTTTGATGGGATGCGTGTGATGGGTCGCACGGGTTGTAACAACTTCAATGGGGGCTACAGCCTGGACGGGACGACCGTGACCTTCCAGCCGCTGGCAACGACGCTGGCATTGTGTACGAGCGATACGCTGGCGGCGCAAGAGCAGGCGGTGCTGGCGGCGTTGCAGGGTGCGCGGCCATTTACCATTGTCAACAACGAGTTGCGCATTGCCTATGATCAGGGTCGCCAGACGCTGGTCTATCGCCCGAGTGCGAGTCGGCAGAGTGTGGTAAGTGGCACCGTGACGTACCTGCCACGGATTGCCCTGTTGCCCAACGCGATTGTTCAGGTACAACTGGTGGATATCTCGCGGGCCGATGCTCCGGCGGTGGTCTTGGCGAGTGATACCTATGTTTCGGGTGGGCAGCAGGTACCTCTGCCCTTTGTGTTGCCCTTCAATCCGGCGCAGATCAACCCGGCCTACACCTATGCGGTGCAGGCGCGGATCACGATTGATGGTCAACTTCGCTTTATCTCGACGACCCAGAACCTGGTGATTACCCGGAACAACCCAACGACGCTTGAGGTTCTGGTGAGTCCGGTGTAAGATGGCTCAAGGGCGTACGCCCTTCGGCTGAGGTTTGGGGTTCCAACCCCCAGGATAGCACGCGCACAAAAGCCAGCATAGCTGGCTTTTGTGCGCGTGCAGAAGCGATGAGTAGGGCGCGAGACGCTTACGTTCACGTGCAAGGCCAGCGGCCCGTGGCCTTGTGCGTGAACCCAAGACCAAGGAGGAAGGTATGCGTGATGCACGTGGATCAGCAACCCCTTCGGCGCAGACGATTCTGGCTGAGGTTGGGGGGGCGATCCTGGGCGGAATACTTGGCGCAGTCGTGATTGGCGGGGCGATCTATCTGGTCGCGGGATTGCTGTTCGCGCAGCAACTCGGCATGGGTTTGCTGACCGTGGGCGTGCTCGGGGCTTCCTTTGGCTTTGGCGTTGGGGCCGGCCTGGGCACGGCGCTTGTTGGGCGAGCGTTTCAACAGGGGGGCAACCTCTGGCTGGCCCCGGTTGCGGGGGGCCTCTCGGCGGTGATCGCCCTCTTTGGGATGCGTTTGCTCAACCTGGGTGGTCTGGGTGAACTGTTGATCGTGGGTCTGCTGCTGCCGCTGGTAGTGGTGGTGGTGGTCTATAACCTGCAAACGCGGCGCTGAGCTGCTGCTGAGCCAAACCTGTGCAAAACCTGCGTAATTTACGCGGGTTTTGCTTTTTTTGGCCCCAGGGTATTGACAAAGCCTGTGCATCGCGGTATACTCTTCCTGACCGGTCGGTAAGATTTGGGAATTTTATCGCTTTATATGTTTACTGACCGGTAAGGAAGGTTTCGATTGATGCAAGACTTCGAGCCAGTAAGTAGCCCGACTGCGGTCAAGATTGTTGATGCTGCAAGCAACCTCTTTTTGCAGCGTGGCTACAAGGCTGTTTCGATTAACGACATTATCAGAGAGGCTGACGTTACCAAGCCGACGCTCTACTACTACTTTGCCGACAAAGAGGCCCTGTTTGTGCAGATGGGGTTGCGGGTGCTGGCCGAGATGGGTGAACGGTTGCGGTATGCGGCGGCAACGCCAGGTGCGCTGGCTGAACGTCTGGTTGCCGTGGCGGCTGTTTTGATGGCCAACCGCGATACCGATATGCGCCTGATGCGCCACGAAATGGCGGCACACTTGGGGCCGGGGCACCGGGCGATGCTTGGCCGGGCCTTTTACGCGCAACTCTTTGTCCCGATTGTCGGGGTGATGGAGGCTGGCCTGGCTGATGGTGAACTGGCGCGCTATAGCGCGTTGACGCTTGCCAAGATGTTTATGGGCATGGCCGAGGCGTTTCAGGAGTTTGCCCCACGTACGCTGGAGGGTTGGGAACATCAGTCGGAAACAGTTTTTGGGACATCTGATCTTAATTTACATACTCTTGTTGATCTTTTTTTACATGGTGTTGGCATAACGAAGGAATAATACATGACCACGCTTCCTCAATCGCGTTCAACTAGTCGCCGCCGTCTTTCCATTGCGGCCATTATTGCCGGTATCCTTGTTGTGGCTCTGCTTGCCACCCTAGGTTTTCGTACCTTTGCGGCTGGTCAAGCTGATCCGTTGGCAACAACAACGCTTGCGCCGGTGACGCGCAGTGATCTGCGGCTTGGCGTGAGTGCGACTGGCTCGGTCGAGCCGCGGGTGCAGGCCAATCTCGCGTTTGGCCTGGCGAGTGGGCGGGTGGTCGAGGTACTGGTCTCAACCGGTGAGCGTGTGGCCGCTGGCGATATGCTCGTGCGGCTTGATGATCGTCAGTTGACGGCGGCGCGTGATGCAAGTGCTGCGGCCCTGGCCCGTGCCGAAGCCGATCTGATTGCAGTGAAAGAGGGCGCGACCGAGGCACAGATTGCCGAAGCAATGGCCCAGATCCAGGCGGCCCAGGGCAATCTGGTGCAGACGCAGGGGAGTGTCACGGCTGCTGATATCAATGCGGCCCGTGCGGCAGTCGAAGAGGCCCGCGCACGGCTCGCGGTGATCGAGGCTGGCCCGCGGAATGACGCTCGTACCCGTGCAGCCTCGACGCTTGCCGAAACGCAGGCTGATCTTGAGCGTCAACGCAGTACCCTTTCGGCTGCCAAAGAGCAGGCTAGCAAGAATGTTGAAACCCGCGCGAATGTGGTGCGTAATGCGCAGAGCGCCTATAGCACTGCCTACTGGGATCTCGAGCACGTCAAGACCTACGAGACCGATCCGCGTACACTCCGCTCTTTGACTGATGCGCAGGCCCAGGATTATGTGGTTGCGCTTGAACGGGCGACGCTGGCCCTCACCGACGCCGAAGCGGCGCTACGTCAGGCCGATGTTGAATATCAGAATGCTATCCAGAACGAGATCAGTGGGCTTGCCAGTGCCGAAGCGCGTGTGCGGGCCGCCCAGACTGACCTTGACACCCTGTTGACCGGTGCCGAGGCTGATGTGCGGGCTTCGGCGCGCGCCCAACTTTCGCGGGCCGAGGCTGAACTGGCCCGTTTGACGGGGGCGCAGCGCAGCGGGGCCATTGCCGCGCAGGCCGGGAACGTTGAGGCGGCCCGTGCGCGTTTTGAGCAACTGACGGCTGATCCACAAGCGAGTAACCTTGCCCGGGCCGAGGCAGGTGTGGCGCAGGCACGTGCGCAGCTTGACCAGGCCCAGATCCAGCTTGACG
The DNA here is from genome assembly GCF_002532075.1 of Candidatus Chloroploca asiatica. Taxonomy (GTDB): domain Bacteria; phylum Chloroflexota; class Chloroflexia; order Chloroflexales; family Chloroflexaceae; genus Chloroploca; species Chloroploca asiatica. The sequence continues at coordinate 10,592 of NZ_LYXE01000126.1, forward strand.
ATACAATCTTGCGGGCACCGTTTGATGGTGTGGTGGCCTCGCTCAATGTTGCCCCCGGCGAGACTGTTGGCAACACGATCCCGCTGGTCTTGATTGATATCAGTCGCTTTCTGGTCAAAGTGACCGTTGACGAAGTTGATATTGCTCGTGTTCAGCTTGGGCAGAACGTGCAGGTGCTGATTGATGCCCTGGGTGAGACCCTCCCGGGGACGGTCGTGAGCCTTGAGTCGCTTCCGCAGAGTGGGAGCAGTGTCACCGCCTATCAGGTGACGGTCGAAATTGACCCTGCCGATAGTGCGCTCAAGCCTGGCATGACGGCGAGTGCGACGATTGTGGCTGCCGAGCGGAGCGACGTGCTGACGGTGCCAACGAGCGCGGTGCGCAGCGAGGGTACTCAGCAGGTGGTGCGCGTGGTGGTGACTGATGCCAATGGCGAGCGCACCATTGAAGAGCGGACCGTCGAGGTGGGCCTGCGCACGAGTGAGCGGGTCGAGATTGTTGGTGGTCTGGTTGAGGGTGATGAGGTTGTTCTAAACTAGAAAGCATCAGGTCAGATGACTACCGATTATATAACACGACCAATTGTGCGGATCGAGCAGATGGTCAAAGACTTTCCGACGGGCGATGGTATGTTCCGTGCCCTTGATGATGTCTCGGTCACGATCAACCAGGGCGAGATGGTGGCGATCATGGGACCGTCAGGGAGCGGCAAGAGCACGCTGATGACCCTGATTGGGCTCCTTGATACTCCGACCTCGGGAAGCTACATCCTCGATGATCAGGACGTAAGCAACCTGAGTCGGCTGGAGCAGGCGCGGGTGCGCAATCAGAAACTCGGCTTTGTCTTTCAGAACTTTAACCTCTTGCCACGGTTGACTGCGTTGCAGAACGTCGAATTGCCGATGGTCTACGGGCGGGTTGATGGGCGTGAGCGGCGTCGCAAAGCGCAGGCTGCGCTTGAGGCCGTTGGACTGGGGCATAAGATTGATAATTTGCCCGGCACGCTTTCGGGTGGGCAGAAGCAACGGGTTGCCATTGCCCGGGCACTTGTCCACAACCCGGCGATCATTCTGGCGGACGAGCCAACCGGTGCGCTTGACACCCGCACCGGGGCCGAGATTATGGCGCTATTTCGCGAACTCAACCGTGACGAAGGGCGCACGATTGTGATTGTGACCCACGATCCTGAAATTGGGCGTCATATGGATCGCGTCATCGGCCTGCGTGATGGCCGCCTCGCCGAAAATATTCTGACCGAATACTATGGCGTCGAGGTCTTTGAGCAGGTGGAGCGTGAGCATCACCTTGAGCCCGTGCCCGTGCCGGTGCCCGTTCCTGTCAACCGCAACGTGTAAGCCCACTTACCGTTGCGCAGGGCGCATTGTCGCCCTGAGTACCAAATAGCCGGCGGGCTAGCAGTGCCCGTCAGACCGCACAGGTCTTCAAGACCTGTGCGGTCTCAAGTAAGTAAGCGCCAGTAGGCCACAGAAGAGGAAAAGAAAATCTATGCTCAAAGAGCAAATTGGTATGGCCTTTGATAGTTTGCGGGCCAATAAATTTCGTTCCTTGCTGACGATGCTCGGCATTATTATTGGCGCTGGGACGTTGGTTGCCGTTTTATCACTTGGCAACGCCTTGCAGAGCAGCGTCTTCGAGCAATTCATCGATCTTGGCACCCGGCGCGTTGCGGTACTGCCGGGCGATCCCAATGCGAAGGGGGCGCGCAACGTTCCCGGCTATGGCTTGCTCTCGATCCAGGATTATCAGGTGCTCGAAGAGATGGCGGCGCAGCGGCCTGACCTCTTTCGCCTGGTTGTTCCCGAGGTTGCCATTAGTACGAATGTCCGCGCTGGAACAACGGCGGTGCAGGCATTGCTGGTTGGCACCAACGAAGACTATAAAGCGGTCCAGACGGTGCCGATGCTCGCCGGGCGTTTTTTGACGGCGGAAGACGAGGCGGCGGGGGCGCGGGTTGGCGTGGTTGGTTACCTCGTTGCCCGTGATCTCTTTGGGGCCGATGAAGAAGCGTTGAAGGCTGCGCTTGGGCGTACGGTTGAGATCAACGGCCAACCGATTACCGTGATTGGCATTGTTGGTAGCAATGGTGGCCCTTTTTCGACCGACGGTCGGGTCTTTGCGCCGGTCAGTACGGTACGCCTGCGCTTGATTGGCAACCTTGACCTTCCGGGTCGGGGCCTAGAGATGAGCAGCATCCTAATTGGCATCACGAGCGAGCAGATTGTTGATGAGGCCGAGACGTTGATTGTGAGTGCCCTGCGGACGTCACGTGAGGTACCACCTGAAGCGATTGACGATTTCAGCCTCAACCTGCCGACGCAGGCGCTTGGGGTGCTGGCGGGCATCAACGGCGCGATCACTGGTTTCATCGCCCTGGTTGCCGGAATCAGCCTGGTGGTGGGTGGCATTGGCATTATGAATATTATGCTCGTTGCCGTCACCGAACGCACCCGTGAGATCGGGGTACGCAAAGCGCTGGGGGCCTCGGATGGCGATGTGCTCGGGCAATTTGTGTTGGAAGCGCTGGCGCTGAGCTTGGTAGGGAGCTTAATTGGCATTGCTGGTGCCATTAGCATTGTGCTCTTGATTGGCCTGGCGACCGGCATTGCCGCCGCGATCTCGTGGACAGCCGTGGTCATCGCGCTCGTCTTCGCAGTCTTTGTCGGTCTCGGTTTTGGCTTGTATCCGGCACGCCGTGCCGCGATGCTTCAGCCGATTGAGGCGCTGCGTTACGAGTAAGGGTATTTTTGCGCAGCACAAAAGCCCGCTATGCGGGCTTTTGTGCTGCGCGAAACACCTCTCCCCGCTGACAGGGGCAAGATGACAATTCCTTCATGGTCGTCTCACGAGGGAATTTTGTGCTATACTGCGTTCTATCACTTGCAACTCCTGGCTGTCCCCAATCTATAGCGCATTCCCTTGCCGGGGAGTGTAGATACTCAATGGTGATCGAATCTACGCAGGAGGTCTGAGTACGATGACGGTCATGCTCAATCTTGAGTTGTTTGGGCACACTCGCATCACGTACGGCGGCAAGCAGGTCACAGGTTTTGTTTCCAATAAAGCCGAAGCATTGCTCTGTTATCTGGCTATTACAGGCGAGGCGCACTCGCGTGACGATCTGGCAGCCCTGCTTTGGAGTGAGATGCCAGAAGCCGAAGCCAAGGCAAATTTGCGGGTTGTGTTGTGTAATTTACGCCAGCTTTTTCCCGAGCATATGCAGATCAATCGCAAGACAGTTGCGTTGCGAACTGATGAGGCTTGCTGGATTGATGCTTTGCTCTTTCAACGCTCGGTGCAAACGTACGATGCGACCCGCAGCGATGCGATGAGTGTGTTGCGCGATGTGGTCGCACTTTATCACGGCGATCTGTTGCACGGGCTGCAACCACGTGGTGCGTTGCTCTTCGAGGAGTGGCTGCTGCTCCAGCGTGAGCATATGCGTCAGTTGATGATGCAGAGTTGTTATGCGTTAGCCCAATATCATATGCAGTGCGCCGAATATACCGAGGCACTGCACTATACGATCCGCTTGCTGAAGCTCGAACCCTGGCACGAAGAGGCGCACCGTTATGCCATGCTGCTCTTGGCGTTGAGTGGGCAGCGTAGTGCGTCGCTTGCGCAGTATAAAACGTGTGAGCAGATTCTTGGGCGCGAACTCGGCATTGAGCCGGAAGAAGAGACGAAAAGCCTCTACCACCGTATTCTCGCAGGGGAAGTTACGCCTGCACCAGCACGCAGGCCACTCACCATGACCGCAAGCGCCCCTCGTTTGCTGCCGCTCCCCTTTGTCGGGCGCGGTGCTGATTTTCTCTGGCTAAGAGAGCAGTACGACCTCGTGCAGCGTGGGTGCGGTCGTTTTACTTTGATCCACGGGGTGGCCGGGATTGGCAAGACTTGTCTGGTTGAGCAGTTCTTGCATTTTATTTCGGGAACCGGGTCGCTGGTGCTGCGGGCACGCTGTGAGCGTTTTCATCAGGCGGTACCTTTTCAGCCGGTGGTTGATGTGCTGCGGGCTGGTTTCCAGACCAACCCGGAATTGTTCCAGCATCTACCTGAGCATTGGCAATTGGCTTTGCGTCAGTTGTTGCCCGAGATGCGTGCGTTGACGCCGGGTGTGCCTGAAGCCTACACGATGGTGCCGGTGTTTGAGCGGCAGGCCCTCTTTGAAGCTGTATCGGTCTGCTTTGCTGAGCTCGAACGCCACTATGGTGAGGTCGTGCTCTGGTTTGACGATTTGCACTACGCTGACGGTGCAACGATTGATCTCCTCAACTACCTGACCCGTCATTGTCAGCAGGCCCGTATCTGGTATCTCGGGGCATACCGTTCCGAGTTGCTTGATGTGGCGCATCCACTGCAGCACCTTGCCTCGCGCCTGCGTCGTAGTGATGGCCTGGCGGTGTGCGAACTCGGCCTCCTGCACGAGGGGGCGATCAAGAAGCTGGTGGAGAGCCTGCCCGGGCTTGATGCGACGGCGAGGACGCTGCTGGCGGCGACGTTGGCTGAGGTGTCAGGGGGCAATCCATTTCTGCTCTCGCAGGTCGTTACGCAGCTTGTTGAGCACAAGATACTCGTACGCCACAATGAGGGCTGGTTTCTGCATCCCCAGCAACTTGTCCATGCGCAGGAGTATATTTCACCGGAGCTTCAGGCATTGTTGATGGAGCAGGTCGGTCGTTTGCCCGATGAGGCGCAGAGGCTACTCCAGCTTGCCGCGGTCTCTGGTCAATCATTTAGTTTGAGTTTGATGGCGAAAGCGTTTGAAAGCGATCATCACGCGATTATGCGGATGATGCAACCGCTGCTTGCCTTCGATCTTGTGCGGGAAGTACCGACCGTGGCGTTGATGCAGGAGGGGCTGACGCAAGGCGAGGTGGAGTGGATGGAATATGTGGGCAATGTGCGCTACACGTTTGCCTCGCCGCTCATCTGGCGTGCGATTGTGCAGAGTTTGCCTCCCGGCGATCGCCGCCGCCTCGCCGAACAGGTTGCTCAGGCTCATCGCATTGCCCCTCGCTTTATACGAACCCCGATCCTTGCCCATCAGCATCAGACCCTCAGAACCACCAACCATAATCGCCGAACGATTATGGCGTTACCGAAAGATCTGAAGGTATTTGGGGAATAAGTGCGATAATGTGTTAAGGGCAAGAAAAAAGCCAGCTCTGCTGGCTTTTTTCTTGCCCTTCCACGGTTTTGGTCTAGGCGGCGTCGGTGTAGCCCTGCGAGATTTCGACGATGTTGCCTTCGGGGTCGGCGACCCAGACGGTGCGCCAGCCGGGGATGAAGTCGTCGAAGCTGAATGGGCCAAGCGTCACCTTGGCGTCGTCGCCCATCGCGGCGAGCGTGGCATCGACATCGTCTACTTTGAAGGCGATATGGCGCCAGCCTGGGTACCCTGGTCCATCGTTGCCGGCTTTTTCTACCGGCGGCGCTTCTTTCGTCTCGAACAGTTCCAGATAGGCCTCGCCTGCGCGCAGAAAGACGATCTTGCTCTCGCCCAGGTCAATGACCCGGGCGCGCTGGAAGCCAAAATGCTTGACATAAAATGCCTCGACGGCTGCGACATCATTGCAGGTGAGGGCCACGTGATGAAATTGCATTGAACCTCCTTGGTGCTAACGGGCGGCGAGTTGATCAATGATCGAGCGTGCCAGCAAGTGGCAATGCCCGCCCGTGCGGGCTGTCGTCAGGTCGCCGTCAATGACGAGATCCTGATTGGTATAGAGCGCACCCATATTTTTCGCATCGCTGATCAGGTTGTTATGCACCGTAACCGGGCGCCCGCGTACCAGTTCTGGGGCCGGGGCAACGAGCCACATCCCGTGGCAGATGATGCCCTTGATGAGGCCCGGCTCGGCAAAAGCGCGTTTGAGAAACGTGGTGGCGGGCGGGATCTTCTCGGGATCCTCGGTGTAACGCAGGCGATCCGAGACAATGCCCGACGGCACAATGATCGCCGCGTAACTGCGCAACTCCTCATCACTCATGCCCTCGAACGTCTCGTGGACGGTCAAGGGTGCGCGGTACTCGTGCCCGAGGAAGGTCAAGGAAGGTTGCCCCCAGAGCCGCGTCAGGAAGTGCAACTCCATCCCTTCTTCAACAAAACGATGCTTGTAATAGAAGATTTCGTCTTCGTAGAAATCGCTTTCGATCAAGACGCCGACCTTCTGACCTTGCAGCTTCATCCTTCGTTACCTTTCGCCCCGCTGACGGAGCCCACTGCTTGCTTGCCTCGAACCCTCGCTCTTTTACACCTGCAATTGCTTCCAGGTTTCGGGGATCGAGTGGTGCAGTTCGTAGTCAAGCAGGAAGAGCGTCACATCGTTGGGCAGATATTCCTTGACCGCAGCAATCATCTTCTCCTGCGTGGGGCGCGTTGCGGCCAGGGCTTCGAGGGACGTGAGTTGTTTGACGGCATCGAGGAAGGTGTGGATGTAGCCGCGCTGCCAGGGAATGATCTCTTTCGACGAGGGCGTCGCGCCGTGCCCGATGTACAGCAGCGCATCGTCGGGGAGCTCTTTTTCGAGCCGATCAAGTGTACGCAGCCAGTTGGGGGTGTGTCCATCGCGGAAGAAGCAGTGGGTGTGATTGGCGACGGTATCACCCACAAAGGCGTGCAAGACGCCATCTTTCTCGAAAGTCCACATGCCGTCGCTATCGGATTCAGCCGGGCCGAGGTCGGTGAAGGTGAAGGTGACGCCATCGAAGGTGATCGTAAAGCCGTCGCTGATGATCTGATCAGGGAAGACGCGCTCGTCGGGGAAGTCGTCGCCAAAGAGGTACTTGGCAATCGCGGCTTTGGCAACGTCTTCGCGGATGGCAAAGTCGAGACATCCCTGCGAGCCGTAGCGGGGCAGGTCGGCAAATTTCGCCAGGCCAACGTAGTGATCGGGGTGGCCGTGGGTCATCAAGACCGCCTTGAGCGGCTTGCCAAGCGCCTCGGCTTTGGCCCGGAATTCACTGGCACTCGAGAGGGCCAGCGTGGCATCAACCAGCACCACCGAGTTTTCCAACTCAACGATGTAGGCATGAACGTGATCACGTGGGAGCTCGACAAATTTGCCGTCAAACGTGTGTACAATTGGGTAGGTGGACATATGTAGGTACTCCTTGGTTAAAGATGACGTTCCTTGTGCGGGACAAAAGCCCGCGTCGCGGGCTTTTTGTCCCAATGAAGCAAACAGCCTCACCCCTCGCTGATCTGGCGGAGGAAGGGTTCGAATGGTTTCGAGTCGTGGAAGTTGGCCATATACGCGATTTTGCCATCGCGGAATTTGAAGTAGTTCATCACTTCAGCCTCAATGGCTTCGTCGGGATATTTGGCGGCCAGGGCCGAAATGTGCGAGACGGCGGCACCTTCGTCGCCACTGACAAAGATCGTTTTGGGCACATTCTGGAATTTGGCGTAGGCCTGGCCCATGCCGGCCATCATGCCGCGCAGGGTGGTCAACCCCGAAATATGCCCGGCGAGCTGCTCGTCCATCTCTTGATCATCGGTGAAGAGATCACACCAGGCATCCCAGTTGCCTGCATTGGCGTATGCGTAGTACTTTTCGAGAATCTCCCGATTGCTCATGCTGTCATTCTCCGTCTAAGGGCAATACTTTTCAAATAAGCTCACGCGAAGACGCGAAGGGTTACGCTCACCTACGCAAAAACCTTTGCGCCTTTGCGCCTTTGCGTCAAAAGAGCCGCCTTCTTTGCAAGGTATTGCGTCTAAGGGCTACAACCGGGCGAAGCCGGGTGCATACTTGAAGGGTTCGACCGTGGCGTTATAGCTTTCGATGACCATACCAAAGGCATTCTTGTCCGAGCTTCGTACCGTCCAGCGCTGCGTTGCGTCCATCGAGACGCGCTTGCTCTTGGCGGCGGGCGCTTCCCACCAGCTTGCCTGCCAGCCGACAATCACGTCGAGCACGGCTGTGTCGCCGTCGATCTGCATCTCGACCTGTTGCACGTAGTGGTTTTCGTCGAAGAAGAGGTTGGTGACACGGTCGTACCAGGCTTTGAAGCTGTTGTAGTCGCGGATGTCGCCGTCGGGGAATTGCATATTGAGTCCCTCGTCGGCGAGCAGGGCATAGGCCTGTTCGATAGGTACATGGAAATCGAGGGCTTCGTACCAGGCCGCGACGAAGCGCCTGATGGCGGCTTCGGTCAGGGTTGTTGAGTCACTCATTGGGATCGTCTTCCTTTAGCTTGTTTCAGGCTGAGGCGAGGCCTGCTTAGCTCATACCTCGCCTCAGGTGCATCTTATTGCCCACAGGTTGCGCCAACACGTTCGGGATGGACATCGCCTTCAAGCGCGAGGTCGATCAAGAATGGCCCCGGATGGTCGAGCATCTGCTTGATCGCCCCGGCGACCTCTTCCGGTTTTTCGATCCGTATGCCCGCAACACCCATCCCTCGGGCCATGTCAACGAAGCCGAGCGGTGGACTCGACAGGTCAAAACTGAGCGGGTAGTCGCGTTTGGGCAGGCCCTGGTCTTTCCAGTACTGGTCAATATTGAGCTGGAGCAGACGGTAGGACGAGTTATTACAGACGATAAATTTGACGTCAAGGTTGTGCCGTGCGGCGCTCCAGAGCGATTGGATCGTATACATCGAGCCGCCATCGCCGCTAAAGCCAAGCACCGTTTTGCTGGGATTGGCGAGTTTGGCTCCGATGGCCCCGGGGAAACCGATGCCGAGTGAGCCACCGCGGGTCAGGAAGTATGCGCCGGTGCGCTGGGGCGGCCAGTAGCGTACGAGGGCCGGTGACGACGTCAGGGCTTCATCAACAATGATCACATCTTCGCTGGGCAACTGGGCGACCAGTTCTTCCATAAAGCGGCTCATCTTGAGCGGCGTTGCCTCGCGGACAGCCTGATCGGCCTGGAGTTGGCTGGCCCGTTTTTCGGCATTGCGCTGCCCGATGGTGGCGGCGCGAGCCTGGGCGGCGGCGCGTTGTTCGCTTGAGAAGCTAGCATCAATGGCCTCGGCGAGCAGCCCAAGGGTAAGCTTGGGATCGGCGAGCACCCCGAGATCGACCGGGTGGTTCTTGGCAATCGCCCCCGGATCAAGGTCAATATGGATCACCTTGGCACCTTCGGCGAAGATCGGGCCAAGCTCGGGAAAGACCTCGGGCAGCATATAGGTGCCGCAGATCAGATTGACATCGCCCTTCTGCGTGATGGGCTTGCTGGCAAAGCCAAACATATGGCCGGTCATGCCCTGGTAGAGCGGATGATCGTAGGCCATGTTGACCTCGCCCGAATCGGCCTCCCAGACCTCAGCGCCGAGCAATTCGGCGACCCGCGTCAGTTCGGCCTGGGCACCCGAGTAGGCCACGCCGTCACCAACGAAGATGATCGGCGTGGCCGCGGAAACCAGCATCTGGGCCATCTCGGCGATCATCGCGCCAGCTGGCGCCACCCGCGTCGAAAAGAGCGACGTAGGCATGACCGGCTCGACGGCGGGTGCATCGAGCACATCGGCGGGGACACAGACATAGACCGGCCCCATGGGGGGGGTTGCGGCAATCTTGATGGCCCGCCGGATCACGCGCAGCAAATTCGCCGGTTCGAGCACCATCGTTGACCATTTGGTGACCGGCTCGGCGAAGGCGACCAGATCGCCATACATCTGCGACTCGGTGTTCATATAGCGCAGCCCGGCGTCGCCGCCGATCACCACGAGGGGCGAATGACCGCGTTTAGCCTGGTAGAGTGCGCCGATCGCATTGCCTAGCCCTGGTGAACTATGCATCTGCACCAGCGTTGGACGCTGGGTTGCACGAGCATAGCCATCGGCGGCCATGACCGCGACTGACTCCTGGAGCGTCAGAATATACCGCATCTCGGGATAGTCCGCGACCGCATCAAGGAACCCCTGCTCAACGGTGCCGGGGTTGCCGAACATGAAGTTCATGCCATCGGCAAGAAACTGTTCAATAATGGCTTGATTGCCAGTACGTTTGCGCATACGCTCGATCTCTCCCTGAGCTCTGGCTAGCGGGCCGGGGGGCCGGCCAGCCAGAGCGTGAACTGGTTACCAACCGTAGCGGCGCAGCCCATTTTCGAGCACCTGAACCATCAACTCGCCGACGAGGCGTGAATCCTGGGTTGAACGTCCGCTCAGGAAGGGATAATCCAGGATGGTCGAAATCGTGCGGCCCACGCCACCGTGGAACTGTCCATCGGGGCCGGTGGCATCGCGGAGGATGAACTCGAGGGGATAGAAGGCCCACTTGAAGTTGTGGTCAATGCCCAGCACGCCGGTTCCATCGTGCCAGTCGTACTCAATCGCGTGGCCGGTGACATGCTTGCCCCAGATGATGCTCTTGCGCTCGGTGAAGTCGCGGGCAAAGGCGAGGGCGGTGACGGCATAACACTCGGCGGCAATGAGCTTGCCCTGGGCCAGGAAGCCGAGAATGACATCGTGCAGACGAATGTTGTTGCACATATCGATCATCGGGCCGCTGCCGCCCACCATCAAGAGGGCATCGTACTGCTCGAGTTCTTTCCAGCAGGCATCCCGTTTGGTGTAATAATCCTCGAGGGCATGCCCAAAGTTGGTCGAGTTGAAGTAAGGCCGTTCGGGGAACCAGGCTTCAAGATTGAGCGGATTGGCAAGACGACCCGAATCATCAACCTCGGTGGTCTTGCGGGCATAGTACTCGTCAACGACCACCTTATCGAGCGGCGGATCGAAAAAGCCCGGCTCTTTGCTGGGTGGCAGGGCATAGGGGCGCTTGCCCGTCGGCGTCAGAAAGGTCGCCTCGTAGCCATGCTCGTCAATGACATCAAGCGGGCCAATCAGTTCCTCGCCCCAATACCCGTACTCCGAAAGGACAACCAAGATCTTCCTGGTCACAGTCAACCTCCTCGTAAATTAAGCAGCGTCCCCTCATCGATCCTTATGGTCGTTGACTCAGGCGACCTCCCCAAAATAACGTTGGTCACGCTTATGGCGGGCGAGGGCATCTTTGCCAACGCGTAGCGCATGCTTCTGCGAAGACGATCCAGAACACCCTGGAGGATCTGGCGCGACCCTCGTGGCAACAGTTCGCAGCACTGCATTGCTCGGCCCGGCCAGGGCACACTCAAACATTGCAGGACATTGGGATGCCAGGCCTACTATAGTTCGGTGAGCGTTAAACCAGCATTAATTGGTTAGCTGGCCTTACGGCGAGATCGTTAAGAAAAAGCAAGGCGGTCTCTTAACGTTTCTGGCCGATCGAGTGGGATTGTCTGAACGATCACTTAACGACGTCTCGCCATACTGACTCTGATTGCTCGGCCAGGGCATCGCTTACGTTGCAGCAAGAAAAAGCAGCTTTCCTTGAGGGCTGTGAAATGCGTTTGCATCGTGTATACCGTATGTATGAACAGCCGCCAGATAGCGCCTATGGAAAAACTACCAGAGTACCGGGTCTATCTGCTTCGCTGCTGGCAAGAGCGCAGTCAGAAGGAGCCATCGCAGGCGAAGTGGAACTTCACCATTGAAGATCCCAAGACCAGGCAGCGCCATGGCTTTCCTGACCTTGATAGCCTGACAGCCTTTCTCAAGACACAGCTGGATTGTGGTTCTGACGGTGAAGAGAAGAACCCCGAGGTGTGAGGGGTAGCAACACCCGAGTCTATTGTGCAAGGAGCTTGATGTGGACAGTATGCGGTTTTCGTTTGCCGATACAATCTCAGGCTATGTCACGCAGTTCAACCGAAGCGAAAAGAGCTTTACGCTCAAGACCAGTGATGGACGTGAATTCAATGTCGTGCTCACGCCGGCGGCCTATGGACGCATCATGCAGAATCTCGAAGAGTCGTACATGGATTGTACGGGTCGCTTTGGGAGCTTGCTTGCCCCCGGCCAGTTTTTGCATGTCCACGGGATCTTCTATCCCAAGGGGGATAGCTACACCTTTGAAGCCAAGTTCCTGGTCTTTCCGGGTGATAGCCCGACCGCGTACCGCCAGGAAGAGCCCGACTGGTGGGTCAATCAGATCCGTTCGATCGCCGATAGCTATGTACGCTGGCAATTCAACTATCCCAACGAGGCGATTGACTACCACAACTATCGTACCTTCTTGCACCTCGGGGGTACCAAAAAGGGTGACTTTTTGCAAGAGACCGATACCATCTCGCGGATGGTCTATGGTCTGGCCTCGGCCTATATGTTGACCGGCCAGGAGCATTTCCTCGAAGCCGCTGAGAAGGGTACCGTCTATTTGCGCGAGCATATGCGTTTCTATGATCCCGATGAGGATCTGGTCTATTGGTACCACGGTATTCAGGTGACCGGCAACCGCGAGCAGAAGTTGCTCACCTCGGAATTTGGCGATGACTACGATTCGCTGCCGATGTACGAGCAGATCTACGCGCTAGCCGGGCCTATTCAGACCTATCGCATCACGGGTGATCCACGCATCCTCTATGATGCCGAAAAGACCATTGATCTCTTTGATAAATACTATATTGACCGCGAGCAAGGCGGTTACTTCTCGCATATTGATCCGATTTCGCTCGACCCACGGGCCGAGACGCTCAACCACAACCGGGCGCGCAAGAATTGGAACTCGGTCGGTGATCACGCCCCCGCGTACCTGATCAACCTCTATCTGGCGACGGGTGAGCAGCGCTATGCCGATTTCCTCGAAAATACCTTTGATACGATTGCGCGCTACTTCCCCGACTACGAGCATAGCCCGTTTGTGCAAGAGAAGTTCTTTGAGGATTGGAGCCACGATACAGCCTGGGGCTGGCAGCAGAACCGTGCGGTGGTTGGGCACAACCTGAAGATCGCCTGGAACCTGATGCGGATGCAGAGCCTCAAGCCCAAAGAGGAGTATGAAGCTCTGGCGCGCAAGATTGCCGAGTTGATGCCAGCGGCGGGCAGTGACCAGCAGCGTGGTGGCTGGTATGACGTGGTTGAGCGGGTGCTCCGCCCAGGTGAAGAGCACTACCGCCATGTCTGGCACGACCGCAAAGCCTGGTGGCAGCAAGAACAGGCCATTCTCGCCTACCTGATTCTCCACGGCATCCTGAAAGATGACGAATACCTGAAGCTCGCCCGTGAGTCGGCCTCGTTCTACAATGCCTTCTTCCTCGATCACGACGATGGCGGTGTCTACTTCAATGTGCTTGCCAATGGCCTGCCCTACCTGACGGGAACCGAACGCCTCAAGGGAAGCCACTCGATGAGTGCGTACCACTCCACCGAACTCTGCTACCTCTCGGCGGTCTATACTAATCTGCTGATCACGAAACAGCCCTTGACGCTCTACTTCAAGCCACAACCGGGTGGCTTCAAAGATAATATCTTGCGCGTCCAGCCTGATATCCTGCCGCCCGGCAGTATTCGGATTGATGAGGTCTGGATTGATGATCAGCCCTATGCTCACTTTGATCCGGCGGCGCTGACGGTTACCTTGCCAGCCAGCGAGACTTCGCTGCGGGTGAAGGTGACGGTCGTCCCTGTCTAAGCCTCTGACCGGTTGGAGTTTGGGGGCCAGCGACCCTCAGGCATCTTCGGTTCACTGGTCGCCCAAGCTTGAGTCGCTCGCTTGGGTGACCAGCGAAGCACCGGATTGCAGGGCGTCAGCCCTCAATGGATAGGAGTCTCATGGAAATCACGATTACGACACGCAACCAGCTTACCCTTGCCACCCTTGTGGGTGAACTTGATGGCAAGACGGCGCCGACAGCTCAAGAGCGGATTGTGCCGCTCTGTCAGGGGGGGAGTCGTGTGCTGCTCGATATGAGCCAGGTGACCTATATGTCGAGCGCCGGTCTACGGCTGATGCTCTTGCTCTATCGGCAGGCCACGGGCACGGGGGCAACTCTTGCGCTGGCCGGGCTTTCAGAGGATCTGCAGGATACAATGTCGGCCACCGGTTTTTTGACCTACTTTACGCTCTACGATACCGTCGAGGCGGCTGAGGCGGCGCTGGCTCAGTAACGCTTGAGGCAAAGGGACGCTCATGAGTAATGCAGATCTGCAACGCATTGATATTAATCCGACGCATACCTACAACGGCTTCAGGTTGCGTCCCGGCAAGCCGTTGCCGTTTGGGGCGACGCTGGTGCCGGGCGGCGTCAATTTTTCGATCTATTCGAGCCATGCGACGGCCTGTACGCTGGTGCTATTTGTCAAAGGTCAGCCGCAACCCTATGCCGAGATTCCCTTTCCCGAGGAGTTTCGGATTGGCAATGTCTATGCGATGATTGTCTTTGATCTTGACTATGAAAATATCGAGTATGGCTACCGCATGGATGGTCCCTTTGATCCACCAGCCGGCCATCGTTTTGACCAGAGCAAGATCCTGCTTGATCCGTATGCCAAGGCGATTGGCGGGCGTGATGTCTGGGGTGTGCCTCCCGATTGGAGCAATATCTATCACTATCGGGGCCGTCTTACCTTTGATGATTTTGACTGGCAGGGCGACCGCCCGTTGCAGATTCCCAGCGAAGACCTGATTATCTACGAGATGCATGTGCGTGGGTTTACCCGTCACGCTTCGTCGGGCGTCAAGCACCCTGGTACCTTCGCCGCTATTCGCGAGAAGATTCCCTATCTCAAAGCGCTGGGGGTCAACTGCGTCGAATTGCTGCCGATCTACGAGTTTGATGAATTCGATGGAAGCCGTCCGCATCCCTGGGAAGAGGACAAGCTCCTGCTGAACTACTGGGGCTATAGCACGGTCGGCTTTTTTGCCCCCAAAGCGGCGTATGCGGCGACCGGGCGGCTGGGCATGCAAGTCGACGAGTTCAAAGCGCTGGTGCGCGAGTTGCACACCAATGGCATTCAGGTGTTGCTTGATGTCGTCTTTAACCATACCGCCGAGGGCAACGAGATGGGGCCGATGATCTCGTTTCGTGGCATTGATAACAAAACCTACTATATGCTCACGCCCGATGGCTACTACTGGAATTTCAGTGGTACCGGCAATACCCTGAACTGCAACAACCCGCTCGTGCGCAACATGGTGCTCGACTGCCTCCGCTACTGGGCATCGGAATACCATATTGATGGCTTTCGTTTTGACCTGGCGGCCATTCTGGGGCGTGACCCGATCGGCATTCCGCTTTCGAACCCGCCGCTGTTGGAGAGTCTGGCGTATGACCCGATCCTGGCCAAGTGTGAATTGATCGCCGAAGCCTGGGACGCCGGTGGTCTCTACCAGGTCGGTTCCTTCCCCGCGTATGGGCGCTGGGCCGAGTGGAACGGCAAGTATCGCGACGATATGCGCCGCTTTCTCAAGGGCGATATGGATCTCATCGGCGCCGTCGCCCAGCGCCTTCAGGGTTCGCCTGACCTGTATGCGTGGCGTGGGCCGACCGCGTCGGTCAATTTCTTCTGTTGCCACGATGGTTTCACCCTCGCCGATCTGGTCTCGTATAACGACAAGCACAACGAGGCCAATGGCTGGGGCAATACCGATGGGGGCAACGACGACCATAGCTGGAACTGTGGGGTCGAGGGACCAACTGATGACCCCGAGGTCAATGCCCTGCGGATGCGTCAGATGAAGAACGCCTTTGCGCTGCTGCTGGTGAGCCATGGGGTACCGATGTTCCTCATGGGTGACGAGATTGGGCATAGTCAGCAGGGCAACAATAACACCTATTGCCAGGACAACGAGCTAAACTGGCTCGACTGGGGATTGGTCGAACGCAATGCCGAACTGTTGCGCTTTGTTCAGCGGTGCATTGCCTTCCGCCATGCCCATCCTGTCCTGCGCAACCGCGAGCACCTGCGCAACTATGACTATGTTGGCAGCGGCTATGCCGACATTACGTGGCACGGTACCCGCGCCTGGCAGTCCGACTGGTCGGGGACGAGTCGCATCATTGCCTTTATGCTCTGCGGCAAACATGCGAAGAGCGGGACGGTCACTGACAACTATATCTATGTGGCGGCGAACATGTATTGGGATGCGTTGCCATTTGAGTTGCCCGGTCTGCCCGAAGGGATGCATTGGCATCTCTTTGCCAATACGGGGGCTGTCCCTGATGCGTATGAACCCGGCAGCGAACCACGGCTTGAGCCGCAGCACGAACTGCTGGTTGGTGGACGGAGTGTGATCATTCTGGTTGGACACGAATGAAAGGAAGAACCATGGCCTTTACTTGTACCCTCACCCTGAACAACGAGGTTGCGCATATCACGCTGGCGGGCGAACTGGACGCTGCGGTCGCCCCGCAATTTCGGGCGAAGATCGAAGAGGCCGCCGCTGCCAAGGTCACGCGCCTCGTGCTCTT
Organism: Candidatus Chloroploca asiatica; assembly: GCF_002532075.1. GTDB lineage: Bacteria > Chloroflexota > Chloroflexia > Chloroflexales > Chloroflexaceae > Chloroploca > Chloroploca asiatica. The sequence goes on from NZ_LYXE01000126.1 coordinate 26,854, forward strand.
TATGAGCGAATTAGAATATATGGCGAGTGCTGGTCTTCGTTCGCTTGCTTTTGCCAAGCAGAAAATGGGTGCGAATGTCGATATTTATATGGTTGGCGTGCAAGAGACGGTTGCGGAAACGATCACGATGACGGGCTTTCACAACAGCGTGATCATGGTCGAGAGCTATGATGAAGCCTAAGGGCAATGCGACGACGCTTGCTGCGTGAGCGATACCGAGTGGAGGCTGCGCCGGTGTGGTCACCTGGGGTAGCCTCGCTCAAGAGAGCAACCTATGCACGTGCTCACTGTACCAGCCGATCTTGATTCACTGGATGCTGTCGGCAAATATGTGGTTGAGGCAGCGTCTCAGGCCGGGCTTGACCGCAAAGCGGCCTATCGGCTACGCCTGGCCGTTGACGAGATTATGACGAATATTATCAACTACGGTCACACCGAGGTCGGGCTTACGGGCGACGTGATCGTTCGAGCGGCGATTGAAGCTGACACATTGACGATCATCCTGGAAGATCGGGCGCGCCCCTTTGACCCCCGCGAACGGCCCGAACCTGAAGACCTGGATCGCCCCCTCGAAGAGCGCAATATTGGTGGTCTCGGGGTCTATCTCGCGCTCAAAGGTGTTGACCATTTCAACTACGAATATGTTGATCAGATGAACCGCAATATTTTTGTGATGTATCGACCTCTGCAAGCATAAGGGTGGAGCTATGGCGGCCCAGACGATCCTGATCATTGACGAACAAGCCGAGCGACGTAATCTGCTCCGCGACCAGCTTGAAGCCTTCGGCTATGTGGTGACGGCCCTCGACAATGGACGCGCAGCGCTTGATGTATTAAAGACCCAGCGTTTTGATCTGGCCCTGCTTGAACTTGGCTTATGGGGGGCGATCAATAGCTACCAGGTGCTGGATCGGATGCGCGCCACTGGTGCGCTCATGATGACACCGGTGCTCATGATTGCGCCCGACGATAGTGACCCTGGCCTGGCCCGCTGTTTCGAGATGGGGGCCGTTGATTATATCCCGGCTTCGTGTTTGCCCCCGGTCGTCAAGGCGCGGGTGCAGGGCATGCTGGCGCAACGTACGTTGCTTGAACATCAACAGAATGATGATCAGCAAGAGACCTTGTTGAAGATCGAGCGTGATGTCCAGATTGCCCGCCAGATCCAACTCGGTTTTCTACCCAGTCAGTTGCCGCAACTTCCAGGGTGGGAGATCGCGGCCCGGTTTCATCCGGCGCGTGAGGTCGCGGGCGATTTTTATGATGCTTTCATGCTCACCCAGAACCGGCGCGTTGGCTTTGTGATTGCCGATGTGTGTGACAAAGGGGTTGGGGCGGCCCTCTTTATGTCTTTGTCGCGAAGCCTAGTGCGGGCTTTTGCCCAGCAGCACTATAGCTTGAGTGATTGGACCAACGTGCTTGGGGGTTCGGGGGATACCTTTACCCCGGTCGCACGGCGCGAAAAGGGGCGGCAGGCTCTCCCCACGATTGGGGCGGCCTCGCTCAAGAATGCGATGGTGCTGACGAACAACTATATCACCGACAACCATCTGGATATGAATATGTTCGTCACGCTCTTTTTCGGCGTCTTTGATCCAGTGACCGGTGCGCTGATCTATGCGAATGGGGGCCATTGTCCGCCGTTGATCGTTGGCCCTGATGGGGTGCGCACGAAGCTCGCGATGACCGGGCCGGCGGTAGGCTTGATCCCCGGGGCCGATTTTAACATTGCCCATGCCCAGATCGATCCGGGTGAGATCCTCTTCTGTTATAGTGACGGGGTCACTGATGCTCGTAACCCCGAGCGTCAGTTCTTTGGCGAAAAGCGCCTGCTTCAACTCCTGGCCCAGCCAGCCGCGTCGGCGACCGAGGTGCTCGATCGGTTCGAACGCAATCTTCAGGCCCATATTGCCAGTGCTGACCAGTTTGATGACATTACTATGCTGGCGGTTCAACGGATCGCCTCCTGAGGCTTGATCATGATCCATCCCCAAAGGGAGACTGTGCATTGATGGTTGAGTGTGTCGTCTTTCATTCGGCTCGTGCGGGCATCGGCAAATCGACGCTCGCCGCCAATACTGCCGCCCTGCTCGCTCGGCGTGGTCAACGGGTTGGCCTGCTTGATGCCAATGTGCAGGAGGGTGGGCTGACCTCTTTTTTTGGCCTCGGGGCCAAGGCCATTGGCTGCACCCTCAACGACTTCTTGCTTGAGCGCTGCGAAGGTATGGACGCCTGGTATGATGTCACCCCCAACTGGCAGCTTGCGCCTGCGTCTGTTATGCTGCCTCAGGCAGGTTCCATCTGGCTGATGCCGGCCAGTCCGCGGCTCCGTGATCGTGCGGCCTTGTTGCAGACTGGCTTTCGGATCGAGCGGATCACTGATGATCTGATCGCGACGGCAGAGTCGTTGCAGCTTGACACGCTCTTGATTGATACGCATGCCGGTATTCAAGAAGAGAGTATGCTGGCGATGCATTCGCTGGCCGTTGCTCAGACGCTCGTCCTGGTGCTTGGGCTTGATCAGCCCGATTATGCGGGGACGGCGGTGGCGGTTGATATTGCCGAGACGCTGCGGGTCCCCCAGATTGTGCAGGTGGTCAATCAGATCAGTATGCTCTTTGATCCGGTACGGGTCAAACAAGAGTTAGCTCAGACGTATCGCCATCCTGTGTTGGCGTTGTTTCCGTATCATCCCGAACTTGCCGCGTTGGGTAGTGCCGACCTGTTTGTGTTGCGGTATCCCAAGCATGCGATCACCCGTGTCTTTGAGCATCTCGCCGAGGCCTTGCTCACCCACGTTGATCCGCTCCAGTCCATCGAACAACCGCCCGGTTAAGCATAGTGAAACAGAGAAGGGCAACCTATGTCAAAGATTATCTCGATCCACTCGTTTCGTGGTGGCACCGGTAAATCGAATACGACCGCGAATATCACCGCACTCCTGGCTCAGCGTGGCCTCCGGGTTGGGGTGGTTGACACTGATATTCAGTCGCCGGGCATCCATGTGCTCTTTGGCCTGGATGAAGAGCATATCAGCCGCTCGCTGAACGATTATCTCTGGGGCAAGTGCGAAATTAAAGACGCAGCGATGGATGTGACCTCGATTTTGCAACAGTTCAAGCCCGGTCTCAAGGGGCAGGTCTTCTTGATCCCGTCGAGTATCAAGGCAGGTGAAATCGCCAAGATTCTCCGCGAGGGCTATGATGTAGGCTTGCTCAATGATGGGTTTCAACAATTGCTCGAAGATCTGCAACTCGATGTGTTGATGATTGATACCCACCCTGGTCTTAATGAAGAGACGTTGCTCTCGATTGCGATCTCGGATGCACTGGCGATCATTATGCGCCCCGATAACCAGGATTATCAGGGCACCAGTGTGACGGTCGAGGTCGCCCGCAAGCTTGAGGTGCCTAATTTGCTTCTGGTGGTCAACAAGGTGCCGCCGGTCTTTGACTTTGACCATGTGCAGCAGAAGATCGAGCAGACCTATAACTGTCGTGTTGGTGCAATTCTGCCCCACTCTGACGAAATGATGGTCTTGTCGAGTTCAGGCATTTTTGTTTTGAAATATCCCGACCACCCGATGACGGCGCGGCTCGAACGGCTGGCATCGTTGCTCATCGCGTAGACAATGTTCAAGGGGATGTGATGGATCGCCCTGCAACACAACCTGGATGGGGGTTTCTGGTGCGGATGGCCCTTCTGGGTGCAGTCCTCTATGCTGCCACCTCGTGGGTGACTGTCTTTGCGACGACGAGTTCAAGTGCGATTGCAGGTAATCTGCGCCCCGGGGTGGCGATCCCGATCTTCTTCGGGTTTGCCTTTGGCCCGCTGGTCGGGTTTGTGGTGGGCTTTGGGGGCAATCTGCTGGCTGATACGCTTACCGGGTTTGTCCAGTTTCCCCTTGATGCTTCCTCGCCCCGGGCGCTGGCGGCGAGCCTGCAGATCAATTGGCAAGTTGCGAATGGACTGTTGGGCCTGATCCCCGGTTTTGCCGTGCTGCGTCAGTGGTGTTATCAGACGCGGGAAGGCTTGCTGAAAGCGCTCGCGTTGACGTCGTTCGCTGTTGTTGGCGCCGGTCTCTTTGCGGCGGTGCTCGATCCCTTTGTCTTTGTCTATGAGGATCAGACGACGATCTGGCAGACGGTTGCGCGTGACAATCTTCCTCTGGTGCTGATTAACTGGATCTATGCGGCCGTTATTGTGCCGATCTTGCTCTTTAATTATGCGTATCGTCACCTCTATGGGCCAGCGATGTTGCGCGCTGGTTTGATGCAGCGCGTCTTGCTCACCGTCGTGATCTCGGCGGCCGTGCCGATCATTATGCTTAGCATCTTTCTCCTTGAAGCAAATGCGCGCCTCAATGGAGGGTGGTCGGGTGCCTTTGGCGGGGTCTTTTTTCAACTGGCCGTGACGATTTTGATGACCACGGTCTTTATTCTTACCAATGCGGCGTTGATGGCGCAGAGCATGACCAGGCCACTGATCGAGTTGAGCGCGTCTGCCCGTGCGATGGAAAAAAATACGCTCACACTCGCTCAGGCCGAGACGTTGAAGGCTACCACAGGTGACGATGAAATCGCGCAGTTGAGCCGGGTCTTTGGCACGATGGCTCAGGAGGTGATCCAACGCGAGCAGGAGTTGCGCAAGCATGTGCAGGAACTCCAGATCATGATTGATGAACATAAACGCAGCGATCAGGTCAAAGAGATTGTTGAAACTGACTTTTTCCGTGATCTGAAGCAAAAGGCACGCGCGATGCGTGAACGTGGCAAGGCGCAGCCTGCCTCGACCAATGAATAGCCCAACATGACATAACTAAAGCCGGGTGCTTATGCTGAAACGACAACTCCTCCTCCCTGGTGAATTCGGACGGGTGGGCTTGCTGGCTTTTTTGCTCTTTACGAATACGCTGGTGCTCGAGTCGAGCGAGGTGATTGCAACGAGTGGCTTTGTGAGTCAGGTGGGCGTTGATCAGATCCTGGTGGTCTGGGCAACGGTCATGCTGGTGGCGATGGTGACGTCGAGTCTCTATGCCCTTGTGGTTGATCGCATTGACCGTGTCTGGCTCGGTGTGGCCCTCTTTTTTGGGGCCAGTCTGGTCTACCTGGCCTTGTATGCGCTCTTTGTTGCCGGTGCGCCGTCCTTTCTTACCTATGGCTTGCTGGCGATCTTTACCGAACAGCAGTGGACACTGCTGCCATTGCTGGTCTGGACGCTCGCGAATGACCTCTTTTCCGTCGCTGCTGCCAAGCGGCTCTTTCCGCTCTTGTCGGCGTCGGTGATTATCGGTGGCGTGGTTGGCAATGCACTGGCCGCCGCCCTTGGTCAGTGGCTTGGTGAGGCGACGCATCTGCTGCTGGTGCTCAATGGGGTGCTTCTGTTGCTCGGGGCAGCGGCGCTTGCGGTGATACGCCCCCGTCTGACGCTGCCCCCACCCTCTGCGGAGGCCGGTGATCACGTGAGAGATATGGTCAAAGAGGGCTTCGAGTTTGTCCGCGAGGTGCCAGCGTATCGTTTTCTTGCGCTCATCATGATTTTGATGGGTTTTGCGCTCAATACGATCCAGTATCAATTTCTGGTTGACCTGGCGGCGCACTCTACCGGCCCGGGCCAGTTGCAGACCTTTTATGGGCTTTTCAAAATCGCCAGCGTTCCGGTGCTGCTCGTGATCCAGGCCTTCCTGACGCCCTGGTTGCTCAAACAGCCCGGGTTCAAAGGGATTTTTGCTGTGATGCCTGGCAGTATGTTCCTGGCGTTGCTGCTTATGCTCTTCTGGATTGCGCCCGTGGGTGGCTTGATGTTGACCGGCGCCATCATTGGCAACTACGTCATCCGTCTCGTGCTGACGGGCATTGATCAGCCGGCGCGCCAGGCCTTCCAGGGCCTGATCCCTGATCAACGCCGTGGTCGTGTCAGTACCTTTATGGAGGGCTATCTCTATCCGGCGGGTTCGATCCTGAGTTGTCTCGTGACCGGAGGGGTGGTGCTGCTGATGCAGCAGGGTTGGCTTGCGCCCCTGGTGGGGCGTAGTCTCTATCTTGGGATTGCCACGATCAGTGCGCTGGTTGCCCTGATGCTGGCGCGTCAACTCTATCGCAGTTATGACCAGAGTATGCTCAATTGGCGGCTCAAGCGCCGCCAGCATCGGCGGAGTGTGCTCGATCAATTGGAATTCTAAACGTCTATGCGTGCACTTTCATGGCGCGAACATCTTGCTTTGCTTGTTCAGTTTGCCCTGTTCTCTCCGGCTGTGGCACGCTTTCCTTTTCTTGATCAAGAAATAGTGAAAGCATATCAATTGAAACGACTTCAAAAACTGGTTACACTTGCCTATGATCATACATGGTTTTATCATCAAAAGTATGCAGCCGCAGGTATGCATCCTTCGGATATCCAGAGCTTCGAGGCTTTCAAGGCCTTGCCGACCGTGACCAAGGACGAGTTGATTGCCCATGGCGAGGCGATGATTGATCGGCGTATCCGGCGCGACCGCTTGATCGTCTCGCGCAGTTCGGGATCGTCGGGGAAGTTTGTGTCGGTCTATCTCGATAGCCAGAATTTTATTACGCAAGCGTTGCAGGTTATGCGTATGCTCAAAGAGTTTTATCCTGCTTATCAACCAACCGATCGCGAGTTGCTTGTCTATACGTCGCCCTATCCGGTGCGCTCGCTGGGGGGCTTTTACCGGGTTTACTATGTCCATAATCTCTGCCCAGCCGCCGAGATCTTTGCCACGATGCGCCGCCTGCGTCCGGCGATTCTGGCGATCTATCCCTCGATCCTGCGCGAGCTCGTTACGCTCTATGGGGCGCAGTGTGCTACCCTGGGTGTCAAGGTCATTGTCACCAATTCAGAACACGCGACGCAAGAGGAACGCGATTATTTTGCCGCGGTCTTTGGCTGCCCGGTCTTCGATGAGTATTCGTCCGAAGAACTCGCCAGCATTGCCCAGCAGTGTGTTCACAAACGCTATCATCTTGTCCAGGATTGTTCCTATATCGAGTTGCTCCATCCTGATTGTGATGGCCCGGTGGCGCCTGGTCAACTTGGCGAGCTCGTTGGAACCTGTTTGATCAATGCGGCGATGCCGATCATTCGCTATCGTCAGGGCGATATGGCGATCGCGGCTGACCATGACGCCTGTTCGTGTGGCAAGACGGCTCCGGTGTTGGCTGAATTGTCGGGACGCAAAAATACGGCCTTCAAGCAAGCCAATGCCCCCGATATCCCGTCGGGGCGGATCCTCGACTGGTCGTACGATCTGGTGCTGAAGCTGGCACTTGATGTTCGTGAGTTCCAGATCATCCAGGAAGAGCTCCATAGCGTCAGGGTACGGCTTGTCACCGGCCAGCACTATCAGGCTGAACGTGACAATGCCCTTGTTACCCAGCATTTTTGCCAGACGTTCGGCCACCATTTTCAGGTTCGCGTGGAATGCGTGCCGTCTATTGCCAGAACCCGTTCGGGCAAACACATCCCGATTCAGTCGCTGCTGGGCGCTGCTTCCGGGGCGGGCGAGGCGGCAGGATCGATGACCAGAGGAGAAACCACATCATGAGCAGCGAAACCGACTCTGATGATTTGACGGCTCTCGTTCGTGGCATGAAGACGGTCACGTCTCCGATGCGGACGTTGCTTGCAGATCTGCACCGCAAACTGGCCCCGTTGTCTGATGGCCATCTTGCCGCGACTCTGCCCGAGTTGATGCGGGCCGATCCGAACTGGTTTGCTCTCTGTGTGGTTGATACCAAAGGGCGGCTGTATGAAAGCGGTGATAGCCAGCAGGCGTTTACCATGCAGGCGCTGGCGCATCCGTTTGTGTACGGTCTGGCCTTGATGGAAGAAGGTCGAGACGCGATTCTGGCGCATGTCGGGGTCGAGCCCGTTCACGAGGGGTTTCGCTTGAGCGATGAGGCGGTGTTGCCGTTGCCCAATCCGTTGGTCGCCTCGGGTGCGCTGGCAACGATGGCGTTGCTGCGTGGCGCGAGTGTCACCGAGCGTCTCGAGAAGAATCTGGCCTTTTTTCGCCGTCTTGCGCACCGTGAACTCGCCATTGATGCGACGATCTTTACGGCAAGCCGCGCTGCTGGTCATCGCCACCGTGCTCTGGCCCATCTGATGTGTGAACGTGGGTTGCTCGCTGATGGGCTGGAAACGACGCTCGATCTCTTCTTTCAGCAGCAGGCCCTGCTGGTGAATACACGTGATCTCGCGATGATGGCGGCGACCCTGGCCAACCAGGGGCGCAATCCGGTGAGCAATGAAGAGGTGCTTGCCCCGGCCTATGTGCGCGATGTGCTGAGTGTGATGTATACCTGTGGTATGCATGCGCTGGCCGGCCACTGGGCTTATCGGGTTGGCTTGCCTGCCGAGGGCAGCAGTACCGGCGCGATGATGCTGGTGGTACCGGGGCAACTGGGCCTGGCGGTCTTTTCGCCGCTCCTGAATGACCAGGGCCTCAGCTTGCGCGGCATCAAGGCCTGCGAAGCCTTCACGGATCACTTTGGCCTCCATATGCTCGCTCCGCCCGAACAACGCACCAAACTCCAGGAAGCACTCAGTATGCGTGGATCTGCCGCAGCGGCGCGTTCGTCAACGCCGTAGCCAGGTTAGACTAGGGCGATTGCATTATGCGAAACCGGATACAACGAGGCACCCGCAAGGGGTACCCGTACCGGGGCGGGGCACCCGCAAGGGGTACCCGTACCGGGGCGGGGCACCCGCCAGGGGTGCCCCTACACCGGGCCCGCCCCCCGGCCCTGTAGGGGCACCCCTGGCGGGTGCCCTGGCGGGTGCCCTGGCGGGTGCCCTGGCGGGTGCCCTGGCGGGTGCCCTGGCGGGTGCCCTG